>NZ_JWLE01000038.1:0-11116 GCF_000813785.1 Leisingera sp. ANG-DT | reverse complement strand
AAATCTCTGACGACGGACATTAAGACCAGCCGTATAAAAGCTTACGTGACCTAGCGAGCCCTGCGTAAGCTAAGAAAAGGTGAGGGTCTGCTTCGTCCGGCGGTGTGCGAGTTCGTGATCCGCGTGGCAAGTGGCGGCTGAAGATCTTGATAGCTGCTTTCCTCCTGCCCCTCCTGTCAAATTTAGAATGTGATCGCGGACGAGACCGCGATCGCTTGCACAGAAGTCAGCCGCGCTTCCGCTCCGCTCTAGCGCGCCTGGCATTTTCTGTTTGATTGGTCCGCCTGCCATCCGGCCCGCAATCTGAACACGGGTTCTGATGCCGCTGCGCGTCAGCCTCCACGGAGAAATCCGGTTCCTCCCGCGCCAAGCGCGGCCCCTCCCAATTTCACCGCTCCGGCCCCGTCTGTCAGATCACCGTCCGGCCGCAGTCCGGGCTGCGCCCACCCTGCTTTGCCCTCCGGAAGACACGAGGTCTTCCGAAGTGAAAATCAAGGAAGGCTTCGCCACTGGCGGAACAGGAGGCGCGAGCGGGGAAGTTGGAGACACGAAAAAGGAAAGGTTCTGTCGCAAATGGCAAAACTATGTGTCGCCCGACAATTTGTGTCAAACGTCAGGCAAAACTGACCCGATGATGACTGTTTTTAAGGACAAATTGCCTGCACCTGCCAAGCATTTCCACCCCAATTGTCAAGCATTTCTGACCCAAGCCAAGCCGTTTTTCGCTACAAACGCAGCCAAGGCGCCATCCTGTGTCCTCTTTGCGCAGGCAGCTGACGTTGCTGCTTCATGCAGTGGACGGCAGGTTCGAGCCCACACCGGAAGTGTCAAAATCTCGCTGCGCGTGCTCGCAGCACGAAAATCGCTGCGACTGCATCATTTTCAGCGCCGCTGCACGGCGTGGAAACCAGTCGTTCACCCTGCTTTACCCTCTGGAAGACACGAGGTCTTCGGAAGAGAAAATCAGGGAAGGCTTCACCACTGGCGGAACAGGAGGCGCGAGCAGGGATGTTGGAGACACGAAGAAGGAAAGGTTTTGCCATCTAGACATCAATAAGCCATTGATTTTATGCCCGTGGAAAACCCACACTCGCACCAGTCTTTCACTTTTTCGACTCTTAGGTTTTCCTCTGGGTAGGGAACTGGGATCGGTCTTGCTCACGTCACTTGCAGTTTGTTCAGCCACCGCGAGCAAGATCTTTGTGAGCGTGGCTGAGCGGCCAATTGATAGCATCAACAGGCAGGATATTTCTGCAACACCTGTTCAATGACCAGTCTTACACGGTAACAAATGAAACAGCGGCCGTAACCTCCGGTCCAAGATGCATAGCATTCCGGAACGCAAAGCATGAAACAACTCAAACGCCACTTGCCGCCTCTGACTTCTCTGCTTGCGTTTGAAGCTGCTGCCCGCCTTGGCAGCTTTACCGCTGCGGCGGAAGAGTTGAATGTCTCCCGAGAGGCTGTCAGCCGGCAGATCCGGACACTGGAGAGCCATCTTGGAATTTCTCTGTTTGAGAGGGACGCAAACCGGGCGCTCATGGGAGCGGCCGGAGCGCATTTCTTTGCAACAGTGTCACCCAATCTTACCGCCATTGCAGTTGCGGCGAAAGAATTGGCAGGAGAGGTCAGCAATGTTCCTGAATTGGATAGCGCGGCACCTTCGGGAGATGAAGAGGATCTGCCTTCGATCCTTGTAGTTGATGACACACCGCAAAACATTCACCACCTGCACGGCCTGCTAAGGGACGCTTACCGGATTATTCCGCAAACCTCCGGCAAAGCAGCCCTGTCTTTTCTCGCGGGGGAGCTGGCAGACCTGGTCCTGCTGGATATCCGGATGCCGGATATGGATGGCTACGAGGTGTGCCGGCAAATCAAATCCACGGCAAGCCTTGCTGATGTACCGGTGATATTCCTGACCAGTCTTGATGATCCGATGGATGAAACCAAAGGCCTGGAAATGGGTGCCTGCGATTTTGTCACCCGGCCGATTGTGCCCGCTGTTCTGCGTGCCCGGATCCGCAGCCATATTGAACTCCGCCAGGCGAAAACGGCCTTGGAAAAACTGCTGGCACGGCGGGCAGACCGGCTCGAGAAAGCCGAGCAGTTACTGGCCCGGATGTGTTCAGACATCGGACAGTTTCAGTCCTCGTGAAGAGAGCCCGCTAGCTGTTCTACAATTTGATCAGCCGTTTCGAAGTCCAGCACTTTCAAAGCCGCCTTAAGGCTTTGAAGTTTCGCCTTGGCAGTTTCCGGAAGATCCCCTGATCCCGTATTCTGTACTTCTTCAATGGCCTGAATGTCACGCTTGCTGATAAGTGCCCCAATCCTCTCCAACCTGTCCGGGGTGAACGGCAATTCATCTGCAGAAAGAGGGCTGCGGGCCTCGAACTGCTCAAGCAGCCGGGACAGGGCTTGTTCCACTGTTTTGATAGAAGTGCTGCCCTTCTCAGCGCCCGCCGCAAGTTCCGCCAGCCTGCCGGCCCCCACCGTGCCGGCCGCCCCTTTGATGACATGAAGGAGATTGGCCACGCCCGGGCCTTCCGGCCTGTCGCCCTGGGCAGCCAGACCTGCAGACCATTCACGCAAACTGGCATGAAACCGGCGCAGGGAAGCTTCATAGTGCTGCCGGTTGCCGCCCGCGTAAAACAGCCCCTTTTCCTGATCAATCTCCAGCAACTGATTGCTGCCGCAAAGGCCGGCCAGAATGCTGCGCAACTGCGAAGGGTCGATCGGCTTAGGGATAAACCCGGCAAAGCCGGCGGCTGTGCAGCGTTCGGCTTCTTCCTGCGTGGCGTTTGCCGTTGCGGCGACGACAGGCGCCAAATTTGCCTGATACCTGCCCTGAAGATTTTCCAGTGCGCGGTACCCGTCCATCACAGGCATATGCAGATCCATCAGGATCACGTCCGGCATCGCCTCTGCGACTTGTTCCATTGCCTCGATACCGTTCGTTGCTGTGCGCACCGCGGCACCAAGTGCTTCCACCAGCGAAACAAAGACGGCCAGATTGACTGGGTTGTCCTCCACCACCAGCACATCCAGGCCTGCCAGGATATCGTCCTTTCGCGGTTTCGGGTTACTGCCGGTTTGCAATTCCGAAATAACTGCGGCCAATTCCCTGTGGGTGATTGGGA
Organism: Leisingera sp. ANG-DT; assembly: GCF_000813785.1. NCBI lineage: Bacteria > Pseudomonadati > Pseudomonadota > Alphaproteobacteria > Rhodobacterales > Roseobacteraceae > Leisingera > Leisingera sp. ANG-DT. Next base: position 7,976 of record NZ_JWLE01000038.1, on the reverse strand, counting down.
AAGCAAGACGTTTGCTTCCCATGCTGTCCGAAGACTGCATAAAAAATGTTGCATGGGCCGCTGTGACGGTGACCGTGATCGGCGGTATTGGGCCGGCGATGATTGCCGCCGCCCGGTTTGCCATTATCTGAAGCTGCCGGACCGGTCCCTCCGTGCCCTCAACCGTGATCAGATCCGCAGTTTTGCTTTGCCGGGGCGCGGACCGGGTTGGCGGGTGCAGAAGGATCGCAAACTCAGCCCCCCTGCCAGGCTCACTATCTACCAGAAGCTTACCGTGCATCTTGTCCGCAAGCCTTTGGGCAATGGACAGGCCAAGCCCGGTCCCCCCGTATTGGCGGGTGGTTGAACTGTCGGCTTGCCCAAAAGCCTTGAAGATTCCTTCAATCTGGTCCGGGGAGATCCCAATCCCGGTGTCTCTCACGCCCAGGCGCAGAGCGCCCTCATGATATGCAGCGAGCAGGCGGATCTCGCCCTCTTTGGTGAATTTCACCGCGTTGGAGGCAAAGTTGACCATAATCTGCCGCAGACGCAGAGAGTCCGCACAAACTTCTTCTGGCAGATCCGGGGCGTATTCCCAGGTCAGCCGTACTGGTTTGCCGGCCATCAGCGCTCTTGTCTGTATCAACACGTCGTCCAGAAGATCATCAAGACGGAACCAGACCTGCTCCAGCACCAGTTCCCCGGCCTCGATCTTGGAAAGGTCCAAAATGCTGTCGATGTTCTCCGACAGCTGCGCGGCGGCGGCCCTCAGATCAGTCAGGTTGCGCGTACCGATGTTGCCTTGACCTTCCCGCAGAAGAATGCCGGACAATCCGATAATCGCATTGAGCGGTGTACGCAGCTCATGGCTCATGTTGGCAAGAAAGATTGATTTTGCCTGGGAGGCTTCAACTGCTTCGTTGCGCGCGACCAGCAATTCGCGGGTACGTTCATCCACAAGCTCCTGCAGATTATCACGGCTAGCCTCAAGTTCAGTCACCGTGCGCCGGAATGCACGGGCCAGACGGGAAATCTCATCCTGTCTGCTCACATCGAACATTCGCTGGTCGCGCCCTTTCAGCCGGAAAGAGTATCCATCACGCACTCTGAGAGCAGCCGCCTGAAGCCGGGCAAGAGGGCGGATGACAATCAATTGCACAATCAGGAAAATAACAGCCGTCACCAGCAGGGTCTGCAGAATGCTTGAGCCGAGCACGACATAGCTGCGGGCAACCATATCTTCCTGAACCGGGCGAAAGTCCAGCTCCAGCGCCAGCCGGCCGATCTCACTGCCGTCCCGCGGGTTGCTCAAGACGTAGGAAAGCTCTTCCGCCTGGCTGCCGGGCTGAAACAGGATGCCCAGCCAGGGCGGCGCCGGCGGCGGCTGGCGCGAGACGGACAGGTCGATTAAGCCGCTGCTGTCGCGCTGCGCTTCGGTCAGAAGCGGGTCGTCAATACGCGCGCTCAGGATGACCGGATCTTCAAGCAGGCCGTTCAAAATGGCGCGGACAGCGGGAACGTCCACCTCCCAATATGCCCCGGCAATCTGCGGCAGCGTGGCCCGGATGATCCGGTCGGCATTTAGCCGCGCCGCCCCAATTCTAAGGGAGTGTTCCGCCAGCAGGGTATACACGCCCAGAAACAGGCCGGATAAAACCCCCAGCAGCGCAGCAGCGAGCGCGATTTTACGTGTGATGCCTGCAGGTTTTAGTTTTAGCCTCATCGCGAGAAATAGTGGTGCAGGTATTCAGGCGGGATCCGGTTTGCCTGCATCCTTTCCAGTTCAGCCTGCAGGCGGCGAGCCATATCATCGCCTTCCGGCGAGCGGTGAAAACCGATATAGCGGGCGTGCTCCGCCAAAGGGGTCGGCAGAAACTTCAGTTTGTCCAGCGCATTCAGTTCACTGGCTACATAATGCAGTGTCTCGTAGCCACCGACAATCAGATCAGAACGGCCGAGAAGCAGCTTGCGAAGATTGGTGAAATCATCCAGCGAGGCTTCGCGTTGCAGCGGCTGGTAATGGTCGAAACCCGCCTCGTATGTGAATCCTGAAACCACACCTACAACCAAGCCGTCCAGGTCCGAAAGCGTATGGACATCCTGGATCGGGGAATCTTTCAAAGTCACGAAAACAGTGCGCGTCCGGCGCAGAGGGCCGACCATGTTCCATTTCTGAAAACGCTCAGGCGTCGGCGCCAGCTGAAAGACGGCATCAAGCTGGCCGGTCTCGAAATCCAGCAAGGCGCGCTTCCAGGGCAGCGGCCTGTGGTCCAGGGTGACCCCGATCCGTTCTGCAGCCTCGTTCAGGATCTGTACGTCAATGCCCGAGTATTCGCCTTCGATTGAGTAGTTGAAGGGCGCAAAGCCTTCCATGGATCCGACCACCCAAGTTTCTGCCCGGACAGGGTGCATCATGATGCCAAGCAGGCAGATAGAAGTCACGATCTGCAAGAGCCGGTTCATCAGTCATCCACCGCTGGTTACGCGCCTGTGCCAGAGTATCCGTGCGCGCATAGGTCAGGCAAGCAGGCAGCCTGTCAAAAAAGTTCCGGTGCCAGGGGAACTTTTTCGTCTCTCACGCTGAACAGTTTCCGGCTGTTAACCATCCGGCAGACGAGAAAGGGAGAGAAACATGAAACACCTGATTGCCACCACAGCCCTGGCCAGCGTTGCTCTGACACCGATTGCAGCCACTGCCGCGGAATGCACCAATGACACCTGGAACCGGATTCAGGAGCGCGGCAAGATCGTTGTCGGCGTCAAAGCAGACTACAAGCCGTGGGGTTTCCGGGACACTGACGGCTCGATTGTCGGCATGGAAATTGACATGGCCCAGAATGTTGCTGAGACACTTGGCGTTGAACTGGAACTGACCCCCGTCGTCGCTTCGAACCGGATGCAGTTTCTGGAGCAGGGTCAGATTGATCTGATGATTGCCACCATGACCGACCGCGCCGACCGCCGTGAAATCGTCGGAATTGTCGGCCCGAACTACTATACGTCGGGCACCAATATCCTCGCCCCGAAGGCATTGGGGTTCTCTTCTTGGGATGAATTGAACGGCAAACCGGTCTGCGGCGTGCAAGGTGCGTTCTACAATCAGATTATTGAAGACAAATACGGCGCCCAAATCGTAGCCTTTGGCGGGTCCGCCGAAGCTCGCCAGGCGTTGCGTGACAAGAAATGTGTTGCTTTCGTCTATGACGATTCCTCTATCGGATCGGCAATTGCTTCCGGCGAATGGGCAGACTTCGAAATGCCGCTGGCGTCCGAAGACGACAGCCCTTGGGGCCTAGCGGTTCCGAAGGGCGAAGAGAGCTGTGTCTTTGGCCGCTTCATGACCGGCATGCAGTACGGCTGGCATCAGGATGGCAGCCTGATCGAGTGGGAAGCCAAATGGGGCATCAAACCGACGGCCTACCTGCAGGACCTGAACGCCAAACTGGCGGACCCGGTTGCAGAATAAGCATTGGCCATAGGGGAGACCGTCGGCATGACTGGTTTCGAAGCATTTTTTGTGCAGCTTGCCGAGGATTTCCCGCGCTGGAACTTCATCTGGCTTTATGACGAGAAGCAGGCCGGACGCATTTTGTCCGGCCTGTGGATGACAGTGAAGCTCAGCTTTGCCTGTGTGCTGTTTTCATTGGTGATCGGCATTGCAGGAGCCTGGCTGCAAGGGGCCCGCAACCGTATCCTGCGCGCGGGTGTTCAAGGCTATATTCAGTTCTTCCGCAACACACCGCCGCTGGTGCAGCTGCTGTTTTTCTACTTTGCATTGGGCCAGTTCACCCCCGTGATAACCGGACCCGACGGCTGGACCGAAGTGCCGGTCATTTCAGCTGCCGGCTGGGCCATCATTTCGCTGTCGTTTTTTGCGGGAGCTTTCAACGTCGAAATCTTCCGGGCCGGGATCGAAGCCGTGCCCTATTCGACCCGCGAAGCCGCAGAAGCGCTGGGGATGAGCCGGACACAAACCTTTACCAATGTGGTCTTCCCGCTGGCACTGCGGGTGTCAATCCCGGCACTGAACAACAACCTCGTGAATCTGGTGAAGACCACCACACAGGCTTTTGCCATCGCCGTGCCGGAGCTGCTTTATGAAAGCGTCTCTGTCTGGAACGATTTCCCATCGGCGCAGAACCCGACAATGCTGCTTCTTTTCGTTGTCTACCTGGGTCTCGTCGGGGTGCTGGTCTTTGGCATGAACTCGTGGGAACGCAAGATGAGGATACCGGGCTATGGCCAGTAACAACCTTCCGGGCATCACCGGCCCGGCCCGCACTGATCTGCCGGTTTTGAAACCCTATGCTCTGACAGGCGGCACCTATGACGAGATGTTCCTGGTCCGGTGGCTGGGAAACATTCCGCCGCAATTCATACTGGTGCTGCTGGTGGTCTGGCCTGCCTGCGCCTACGCCCAGTCTGCAAGCTACACCATGGGGGATGCCTTTGCCGCATTGTGGCGCTGGATACCTTTCCTGACACTGCAGGGCTTTGTGTTCAACATCGTGATTTCGGTCTTTTCGATGCTGATCGGAACCTTTGCCGGGGCAGCGCTGGGACTGGGGCAGATTTCGCAGCGCCTTTGGCTGCGGCGGCTGAGCTGGGGCGTGACCCAGCTGTTCCGCAATGCACCCTGGCTGGTGATCCTGTTCATTGTGCTGCTGGCCTTTCCGTTTGAGATCGAAATCCTCGGCCTGGTGATCCCCGTCCCAGCCTGGATGAAGGCTGTCATCGGATTGTCCCTTCCGATCATGGCGAACATCTCCGAAATAGTGCGCGGAGCTGTAATGTCTGTACCGTCGGCACAATGGGAAGCGGCCGAAGCGCTGTCCTTCTCAAGAACACAGACCCTTTGGCAGATCATCCTGCCGCAATGCTTCAAGCGGATGATCCCGCCCTGGATGAACTGGTACGCCATTCTGACGATGGCAACCCCGTTGTGCTCGCTGCTGGGGGTCGGTGAAATCATCACCTTTTCGCGCCAGGCAATGGAGGCCGAAAATAATCGGCCTGAGCTTCTGGTGCCGTTCTTCGGGTACGCGCTGGTTCTGTTTTTTGCCTATTGCTACCCGATCGCCCGCATCACAATCGCGCTGGAAAAGCGCTATGCCGTCAAACTCTGAAAGGTCCGGACGATGAATACTTGGACATCTGATCAGCCGATAGTCTCCATCCGGGATGTGCGTAAGTCCTTTGGACCCATTGAAGTCCTCAAAGGTGTCAGCATGGACATCATGAAAGGAGAGGTGATCTGCATCATCGGCCCGTCCGGGTCCGGCAAGTCGACGCTGATCCGCTGCATCAATGCCCTGAACGACATTCAGGGCGGTTCTATAACTGTTGAAGGCCAGGAAGTGCATGACGCACAGCTCGACCGGCTGCTGCTGCGCAAAAAGGTCGGCATGGTGTTTCAGCAATACAATCTGTTCCCCCACAAAACCGCGTTGGAAAACGTAATGATGGCACCGGTAAAAGTGCTGAAGGAAGACAAGACCGAAGTGGAGGAACGCGCGCGCGCGTTGCTGAAAAAGGTTCGGCTGGAGGGCAAAGAACACAGTTATCCCGGCGAGTTGTCGGGTGGCCAGCAGCAACGGGTTGCTATCGCACGCAGCCTGGCGATGCGTCCGGATGTCATGCTGTTTGACGAGGTGACCGCGGCACTGGACCCGGAAACCGTGAAGGAAGTGCTGGTGACCATTAAGGATCTGGCGGCGGATGGGATGACTTGCATCCTGGTAACGCATGAAATGGGGTTTGCCCGTGAAGTGGCTGACCACATCTATTTCACCGATAAAGGGGTGATCGTCGAACACGGCTCACCTGAAACGTTCTTTGACAACGCCAAAGATCCGCGTACTAGAGAGTTTCTGAGCCAGATCCTATAACTGCTGCAGGGCACAGAATGGCCGGACCGGCCTGTTCTGCCTTGAGATCTTTTGAGGAGCATGTTTCAGAAACCGTTGCCAGTTCAGCCAGTCTCACTGAAGCGGCCGCAAAATGCGACTTGTCACAACCTGCGCTTTCCCAGCAGTTGCAGCGGCTCGAAGCAGCTCTGGGTGTTTTGCTGATAGAGCGGAACACCCGGCCTATCCGTCTGACGCGGGCAGGAAAGCGACTTGCAGAAGGGCTGCCCAGCCAATTGCAGGATCTGGTGAGACTGGTCGAGCACGTACGCTCGACACCGAATGTCAGCCGCAAGAAGCTGAGGATTGCGATGCCGGACAGCATGTCCTGCACAATGGGGGCTGAATTCCTTTCAGTAGCGACCTCTCTTGCAGAGTCGGTGGAGTTGAGCGCGGGGATTTCCCCATGGGCGGATGACGCTCTACTGGGGCGCAGCTTCGATCTGATGGTCGACAGCCCGCCCTATGACACGCTTGGCTATGTGAACCCGGCCAAAATCTTCATAGATCCTTATGTCCTGGTCTACCCCGCCTCGCTGCCCCGCAAGCGGCCGGAAGACTTTGTCGTCACCGACCCTCAGATCGCCTATGCGCCGACCACAAAGTTCGGAGTGCGCGCAGCCAGGATTGCGCGTCAGCTGGGAGCGGACGCTGAGCCAGCCTTCAGCTTTGATTCAAGCCAAAGCCTGCTTCGCTTTGTGCAAGTCGGCTATGGCTGGGCCGTCACTTCTGTCCTGTGTCTTTACCAGACACCTGCAGCTTTGCGTGATCTGTCGATATTCCCTGCGCCGCCTGAAGCATGCCGCACGCTGATGCTTCTCAGCCGCACTGAGGAAATGCAGGAGCTGTCCCAAGACGTGAACCAACGGCTGGTCAAAGTGTTCAGAGAGCTGGTGGACGGCCCCTGGCAAAAAATGTCGCCAGAGGCCGCGAAGTACTTGAGACTGGCGAACCCGGATATCTTCGCTGACCCGGAGACGCCGCTGTCAAACGGCTAAGTGGTCAAGCCGTCAGTGCTGCCTGACCTGCAACATACTGAACCCAATTTGTCAGTTCCCGGGTCCGGGTGCTGATTTCAAAATCATCGACCGAACAGCCCAGCCGATTTGCGGTTTCCGGATCGCTTTCAACCGTCAGCAAATCCTCGGCAGCTACCCCAGTGTTGAAAAATAGACTGCCGTTCTCACGGATCGCATTGGCCACGATCGAGGGTGAAATTTCAGGATGGTATTGCAGGCCCCAGAAATCTGCACCGCTTTCCGTTTTGCGCAGCGGTGAGAGATGGGCGGCGAAGGTATCCGGATCGGCCAGCCCCACCAAATCGCCAAAGAATGCCAACTTCCCGGCCTTGTGCAGTCTGGCCAGCCCTTCAAGGAACAAGCGCCGGAACAGCCGGGACAGGACCTTCACCGGCAAAAAGAACCCTGGGCGGCAACCGATCCAGCGGCCAACATCGCGCGACAGCCCGCCCCCTGGCACGATGACATGCACATGCGGGTGATGCGTCATCGCTGATCCCCAGGTGTGCAGCAGCGATGTCATGCCGATCTTCGCACCAAGATGTTTTGGATCGGCAGCGATGGTCAGGAGTGTTTGGGCCGATGCCTTGAACAGCAAGCCATAGACCGCCGCCTTGTTCTGGCAGGCAATGTCGGCGATCGGCGCGGGCATCGTGAAGACCACATGGAAGTACTCGACCGGCAACAGGTCTTCCATGCGGGCCTGCATCCAGTCCTGCGCCGCAGCACCCTGGCACTTGGGGCAATGCCGGTTGCGACATGAGTTATAGGCGATGTGCTGGTGACCGCATTTGGTGCAGGCGGCAACATGGCCACCCTGCGCAGCGGTCCGGCAGGTCTCGATTGCGGACATCACCTTCAACTGAGGCAGGTTCAGGTGCCCGGCATAGTCACGGCGATAGGCAGGCCCATGGGCGCGGAAGATATCCGCAATCTCCAGTATTGGCCGAGGCATGGGGCCGAAGTCAGCCGGAACCAGCCTTCCGGCTCACCAGCAGATCAAGTGGGCTGGTAACATCCTGGATCGTCTTGGTTGCCACCTTGGTGTAAATCTGTCCGTCGTCAGAGATTT
>NZ_JWLE01000037.1:0-9068 GCF_000813785.1 Leisingera sp. ANG-DT | reverse complement strand
AAATGCGATATTGCGGAGGCCGCGGATGACGGCGGAAAAGGCGCGAAGCTGCGGTGGGGAGCAAGGGTCGGCCCGCTGCGGGGGCGGCCCTGACGGTGCCGCTGTCAGGAGCCCCAGATCGCCTGATGCGCTTCCTCGCCGCTTTCGAAGATATGCGGCTGCACGCCGCGGCTGGCAAGCTCGCCCTGCATCTTCAGGCGCATGAAGGCGCTGGTGGTGTAATGGGCGATCGAAGACGAATACGCCTCCAGCGTCCGGCCGACAGAGGCGGCGTAGTCGTCCTGCAGGTCTTCGGCGATGCGGAAGCCGTTCTGGTTCATCACCATGCTGACATCGCGGCCGCTTTTGGCAAAGGCATCCTGCAGAACGCGGTCCAGATCCTCGACGTCCTGTTTCTTGCGGACGCTCCAGCCTTCGAGGTTGAGGAACATGGTGTGGCGGGCGGCGTCATAGGTGACCCGTTCTGAAAGGTTGAAGTTCAACAGGTCGTTCATCAGACCCATCGGCTCGTCCCGGAAGATGCGGGCATCCATCAGGGCGACGTTTTCAATGATCGGCTTGAACTCCATCTGATCCAGAATGTCGCGCTGCAAGTCGATGCCGGGGGCAATCTCAATCAGTTCCAGCCCCTTGGGGGTCAGCTGCAGCACGCAGCGCTCGGTCACGTAGAGCACCGGCTGCGATCGCTTGGAGGCATAAGGGCCCGAGAAGGTGATCTGCTCGATCAGGCGCACGAATTTCTTGTTGCGGCCTTCCTGCACAATGCGCAACTCGCCGTTTTCCACCGCAACCTTCAGCCCGCCGGCGGTGAAGGTGCCGGCAAAGACCACGGCGCGGGAATTCTGGGAGATGTTGATGAAGCCGCCGCAGCCGTTCAGGCGGCCGCCGAAGCGGGAAGCGTTGACGCTGCCCTCGGCGTCGCATTCGGCCATGCCAAGGCAGGTGAGGTCCAGCCCGCCGCCGTCGTAGAAATCAAACATCTGGTTCTGATCGATGATGGCGTCGGCATTGGCAGAAGAGCCGAAGCTGGAGCCGCCTGCCAGCACCCCGCCGACGGCGCCGGCCTCGGTGGTGAGGGTGATGTAGGGGGTGGCTTTTTCCTCGTTTGCCACGGCGGCCACACCATCGGGCGCCCCGACGCCAAGGTTCACCGCACCGTTGGGCGGCAGCTCAAACGCGGCGCGGCGGGCGATGATCTTGCGTTGATCCAGCGGCATCTTGGCGATGCCTTCCACCGGGACCCGGATTTCGCCGGAAAGCGCGGGATTATGCTGCACGCCGTAATTCATCCGGTGCATGTCCGGGTCGTCGGCGACGCAGACGCAGTCCACCAGCAGGCCGGGGATCTTCACATCCTTGGGCTTGATCGAGCCGTCCTCGACGATGCGTTCCACCTGGGCGATGACGATGCCGCCGTTGTTGTGGGCGGCCATCGCCTGGGCCAGGCAGTCCAGCGTCAGCGCCTCGCGCTCCATGCTGATGTTGCCGGAGCGGTCGGCGCTGGTGCCGCGAATGAAGGCGACGTCGATCTTGGTGGCCTTGTAGAACAGCCATTCCTCGCCATCGACTTCGTGGTAGCGGACGATGTCCTCCTCGGTCACTTTGTTGACCTTGCCGCCGCCGTGGCGCGGGTCGACATAGGTATGCAGGCCGACCTTGGAGAACAGGCCGGGCTGGCCGGCGGCGCAGGCGCGGTACAGCTGCGAGATCACCCCCTGAGGCAAGTTGTAGCCGCAGATCTTGTTCTCCTGCGCGGCCTGGGCAACCTTGGGCATGCGGCCGAAATTACCGGCAATCACCCGGCGCAAAAGCCCGTCGTGGTGCAGCCGCCCCGTGCCCAAGCCTTTGCTGTCGCCGGCGCCCGCGCACATGATCAGGGTGAGGTCGCGGGGGGCGCCTTCGGCCAGGAAGCGCTTTTCCAGCGCCGCGTGCAGCATTTCCGGTATGCAGCTTTGCACAAAGCCGGTGGTTGTCACGACGTCGCCGTCGCGGATCAGCGCCATTGCCTGTTCGGTCGTGGTTGTCTTGTCTTTCATGGCGTCGCCTCCTCCCCGAAGCTGCTTGCCGCCGGGTAGGGATCAATGTCCACGCGGCAGTTTGGTCGGGAATGTTAGGCGTGGTGGGGTTCCGTGCTGTCTTTCGATTGCGTCAGCGTTTTGGGGAGTTACGACATCCGGCCGGAGCGCCGGCCGGGAAGTTTCCGATTGGCGTCATCATGTGTCTGATAAGGCGAGGGGCCTGAACCGGCCGCTCGCCCATTGGGGATTATCTGTCCTACAGGCTCAGAACAGGCTGAAGCCGGAGTTCTGCCAGTCTTGCAGGCTGATGCCCTCCAGGACCACAGACCAGTTGCCGCCATCGGAAACCTCAAGATCGTCTCCCAGGTCCGTGATCTGCAGCGCATTGCGTGTCGGGCCTTCAGCTTTGATGAAGTCCTTGCCAAGTTCGAAGTCCGTGATGGTGTCCTCACCGGTGTGGGATGTCTTGAACAGGAATACGTCGGCACCGGTGCCGCCCGTGAGCAGGTCATCGCCCTCACCGCCAACCAGCACGTCATTGTGGCGGCCGCCGTCCAGGGTGTCATTCCCCTTGTTGCCGCGCAGAAGATCGTGGCCGTTGCCGCCTTCAAGCTCGTCATTGCCGCTGCCGCCACTGAGCGTATCCTTATGGGAGCCGCCAAAGATGAAATCGTCACCAGAGCCGCCCAGAAGCAGGTCCAGGCCGCCGCCGCCATCCAGGCAGTCGTCGCCCTTGTTGCCGATCAGCGTGTCGTTGCCGCCGCCGCCTTGCAGGTCATCATCTCCGGCGCGCCCCTTCAGGAAATCTGAGCCAATGCGACCGTGCATGAAGTCGCGCCCGCTGGTGCCGAACAGGTCGTCATCGCCCTTGGTGCCGATGATGCGCTCCATCGCGGCAAAAACGTCCTTTTGCAGCAGTTGGACATCGGTGTTGCGCACGATGACGTCCGATAGGCTGGTGTCCCAGAGATCTGCGAGCTCACGCTTTGGAATGCCATCGCGCCCTTCGCTCCAGTAAGGATCGCCGTCACGCAACCGGGTGAATTGATCAATCATCACAATTGTGAAGGTTTCACCCAACAGGCCCTTACCGTGGGGATCTTCGGCCAGGCCGCCAATCCAGGCGTCCAGCAGGTCGGTATCGCCATAGGCCTCCTTGAGCTTTGCTGCCAGCGCTGTGTCTGAGGTGATGTCAGAGAATTTTTCGGCCCGCGACAGGCCCAGGGCCTCGCGCAGGTCGTTGTAGCTGGCGACACCCATGTCGCGGCCACGCTGGATGTTCAGAGCTGCCAGGTCAAGACCGCCGGCGCCCGGCGGCCCGAACAGGAAGGAACGCACGTCCTCAACCACCTTGGTGTCGATGGCCTCCGAGGTTTGAGTGGCCGCGCCGCGCAGCACGTTTTCGATCATGTTTTTCTGGCTGACCAGATGCGGCTGGAAAAACGCATCGCGCAGAGCCAGCGGATCCAGCTCTTTACCGCTCTCGGTGACCCGCTGCAAATTGGAGGACAGCAGAGTGTGCCCCAAACGGTAAACAGCGGTAGAAAACTCGATCGCAATCCCCGGGTTCACCCCCTTGTCATAACCTTGGTAGTCGTCAAAGGCGTCCTTGCCGATCAGAATGGGCAGGAATTCCTTGAAGGTGATGGATTGCACCAGAGCCTCCACCCGGGCGCGGGCGGCTTCGAAAAGGTCATCATCCGACAGCATCGGGTCTTTTGCTGCCAGTTCGTCGACCAGCCTGTTATGCTCGCGCGTGAACAGGGTGTGCATCGACGTCAAGGCGACATTTTCGGCCGCACGGACATCGCCGGTTAAAAAGCCGTCGCCGTCACGGTGCAGAAGATCATCCTTGGTCATTTTCAGTTTGCCGCCGGCATCGCGCATTGCGCTGACCATCTCTACGGTCGAGCCATAGATCATCGATGCGTCGATATAGGCGGTGATCTCGTTGTGATAGCCGTCGTGATGGTGCTCGACCCGGGTAAAGGGAATGATGGCCTGGCCGGTGCCGAACGGGTCAAAAAACGGATCGCCTGCCGGTACTTCAATATGTGCGGTGATCTCGCTTTCCGCACCGGAGAGTGACAGGTCGTGGTCCAGGAACTGGCCCCAGATCCACAGGAAATCAGAGGCGCCGCCGGCAGTGTGCGTGGTACCGTGCTGCTGTGACAGAATGTTCGAAACTTCGCGCGGGTTGGGCCGGTCTTCACCGGCCATCTCGCCGTTTGGTCCCAGGCCGCTGGGTGCCATATGCATCAGCGCCGTGTTCGTGGCGCCCCAGTCAGGATGGTCAGGATTTGCGGAAGTGCCATCGGCGGGGCGCGCGGCCCCAATCTTCAAATTGGACATGTGATCCCCCAATCACTCGTTACTTTCACTAGAAACGCCGCCGCGCCATGCACACTCCCCAGCGCGCAGCGGCGGCTTATCACCTGCCGGCTCCAAGCGAAAAAACACTGCTGGAGCACAGGATCACCTTTCAGTTTATCATATTTTTGTGACTGATTGTGAGTTTTCGTGATGTATTTTTTTTGACTTAAATAACAGCCTGATAATCAGTTGAGTTGTGCGTACTGCGCCGGATTCAGGCCTGTTTGGCCTGGGTTTCTGGCTGTTCTTCGGCCGGTTTTTGCGTCCATTTGGCAATCTGGTCCAGCAGTTCCTTCTTGCGCACGGGCTTGGACAGGAACCCAATCATTCCGGCCGCGCGGCAGGCGGCTTCATCGGTGCTCAGGACATTGGCGGTAAGCGCCACAATCGGGCAAGGGCTGCGCCCGTTTTCCCGCTCCCAGTCCCGCAGGCGCCGGGTTGCCTCCAGCCCGTCCATGACCGGCATCGACATGTCCATCAGCACCAGGTCGAAGTTCTGAGCGGCATAGGTATCAACGGCCTCTTGACCGTTACTGCAAATGGTAAGCTGAATGCCGGTCGGGGCAAGCATCTTCTTCAGCACCAACTGGTTGGTGCGGTTGTCCTCTGCCGCCAGGACCCGGAGGCCGCTGAACTGGCCAGCTGAGTGCCCGGACCCTGTCTGGCGGGTGGCGGCGGCCTGAACTGGCCCTGTGTTCAGCGCCTTCTGCAGTGTCCGGAGAAGAAGCCTGCCGCGAGCGGGCTTCATCAGAACATGCACGGTCTTGCAGCTTTGCAGTGCCTGGTAGTCGGCAAGCAGCTGGCCGCCAGTACAGTAGACAAGGGGCAGCTCCCGGCAGCCAGGCAGCGCATGCAGATCCTGGCACAGGGACCTGGCCTGCGCCAGCGGCAGGCTGTTTTCCACCAGCACGAGGTCGGGCAGGGGGGCGCTAGCGGCCGGGGTTTGCAGCTGTGCCATCAGTTCCGGGAGCCCGGTCGGAGCACTCGCCGCGGCTCCCCAGTATTCCAACTGGCGCAGGCGCACCTCGCGGGAGAATGCCAGATCGGCAATGACCGCCACATTCTTGCCTGCAAGCGGGCGTGAAGGGTGCGGGATTGGGGCCGCCACAGGCAGCGTCAGGCAGACGGTGAAACAGGAGCCTTCACCGGACACCGAAACCACATCAATCCTGCCGCCCATTGCTTGGGCCAGCCGCGACGAGATCGCCAGTCCCAGGCCGGTGCCTTCGAACCGCCGGGCTGTGGTGCTCTCGACTTGCTCGAATGCGTGGAATATCTGCCCAATGCTGTCTTCGGGGATGCCAACGCCGGTGTCGCGCACATCAATGCACAGCGGAATTTTGTGGCTGGCGTCGTAGTTGAGGGTGATGCTGATGTGGCCCTCAAGCGTGAACTTTACGGCATTGCCGACCAGGTTCATCAGGATCTGCCGCACACGGCCGCTGTCACCCGAAAAGACCGCCGGGGTGCCTTCCGGAATGTCGATGCAGATTTCCACCCCCTTGGCCGTAGCGCTGGGGGACATCAGTGCAGCAACATCATAGATCACGTCGCGCAGGTTGAAGGGCTGCTCCAGCATCTGCGTCTTGCCAGCTTCCAGCTTGGAAAAGTCGAGGATGTCGTTGACGATGCGCAGCAATGCCTCGGAGGAGGCCAGGATAGTGCTTGTGCAGGATTGCTGCTCTGGCGTCAGGCTGGTTTCACTTAGAACCTCGGCCATCCCAAGCACGCCGTTGATGGGGGTGCGGATTTCATGGCTCATGGTGGCGAGGAAACGAGACTTGGTCTCCGTCGCGGCTTCTGCACGGGCTTTTTCCTGCAGCAGCCGGTCGGCAATCCGCTTCTTTTCCTCCAAGCTGGTTTCCAAGGTGTCGAGTGCCCTGAACACCGCGGCAATCTCATTGTCGCTTTCCGGCGCCGCGGGCTGTTCCCGGGTGGCGAGCCGCCGCAATTTCTGGGCGGCAAGCTGCATTGCCGCGGAAAAGCCGCGCGCCTTGCGCATGGCAAACATCAGGGCTGCGGCCATCAGGAGGGTGGTTCCGGTCAATCCCAGCACCAGAATCCGGGTGAGCGCCCCGTTTGCCGCAGCAACAGCGCGTTCCGCATGACCGGCGGCCTGCGCGGTGACAGTCGCGGCCTGGGCAGTAACGGCCTCGCTGCTCATGGTCAGTGCGCTAAGGGTTGGGATGTCCCGTTCTGATCTGATGCCAAGAAGGATAACTGCCTTCACGCACCAATCCGCAAAGGCGGTGTCCAGCGCCTTGACCTCTGCGCGCAATGACTCCGGCAGCGGCAGGGACAGAAGGGCCGCCAGATCCCCGTTAATTGATTTTAGATAGGCCTGGAACTGCCGGGCCACCTCCTCCTGCGGGATCAGCCGTGTCATCGCCAGAACGTCCATGGCATATTCTTCTGCGGTGGTGATGCCGGTGCTGACGCTGCTGGCACGCCGGGTTGCCTCCAGCGAGGTCTCCAGAACGGCGTCTTTGCGGGCTGAGGCATAGATCGCCATGCCACCAACCAGCAGCGCGGCGAACAGCGCGGCCACCGCGATGACCAGAACCGGAAGGACTATGGACCGTTTGATGTTCATGCGTGGTGTCCCTCAGCCGTACGCATCAGTTGGCCGGCAGGATTGGAGTCGGCACATTGGTCTCTGTGTCCGTCAGCGTTTCGAGGAAAGCAATGAGATCAGCAGTGTCGTCAGCAGAGAGAGTGAAGCTATCAATATCCGGAGACCGGTCCGCCGCGGCTGCTCCGCCGGCGGCATAGTGGCGGATCACCTCCTCCAGCGATGCCAGCGAGCCGTCGTGCATGTAGGGCGCCCGCAGCACGATATTGCGCAGGCCCGGAGTCTTAAAGCGGAAGTTCTGGTCCGGATTGGGCGGCACCAAGCCGCCACCGCCAAGATCGCCGGATTGCAGCCCGACATCATGCAGCTGGTTGTCAGTGAACATCCAGCCTGTATGACACGAAATGCAGTTTGCCTTACCGGTAAACAGCGCAAAACCCCGTTTGGCGGCATCGGAAACCGCCGTTTCATCTCCCTCCACCCAGCGGTCAAAGTCGGCGACACCGCTGACTATGGTCCGCTGATAGGTGGCCAGCGCGGTCAGCACGGTGTCCTTGCGGATGCCGCGGCTGGGAAACAGCCGGCCGAACCAGATTCTGTAGTCATCCACTGCCGACAGACGTTTGGTAATTTCCTCGAAGGTGGCGTTCATTTCATCCGGTGCGGTGATCGGCCCGGCAGCCTGTTCTTCCAGGCTTGTTACGCGCCCGTCCCAGAAGAGCGGCGTGATCCATGCGGCATTCAGGATCGTCGGTGCGTGGCGGCGGATCGGAGTGCCGGCCGCGCCCATCGCCTTGGAGACCGGGACTTCCCAGCCGAAAGACGGGTTGTGGCAGCTGGAGCAGCTGATGTTCTGCCCGCCGGAGAGGCGCGGATCAAAGAACAGCATCTTGCCGAGTGTTGCGATCTCGCGGTTGTAAGGGGCTTCGGCTGGAAACGGAACGGTTGCCGGCCGCCGGAACGCATCGAGCCCGGCCGTTTCAGCCAGGCTCTGGACAGTCCAAAACAGCAGCGGCACTACGGCAGCGGCAGCAGCTTTCCACCGCATTCAGGACCTCCTCTTCGCGTTCCATAACCTAGTTAACCGGAATGGCATCATCTGAGAAGGCCGTTAAAATATGGTGAGCTATGCCTGTCCTGCTGCTGCCTGCTGTGCAGGTGGCTGGGCGGGTTTCCCGGAGACCTTCTTGGGGCCGATCCGCCGGGTGACCAGCCAGGGGCCGGCCTTCAACACCATTAGCGCGAACCCTGCGGTCCACAGGCCAGCCGAGACGGTGATACCGTCCAGACCTGCAACCAGGCTCGTGCCGCCTGCAACACGTGCGGCAACGGCGCCCAGCAGCAGCATGAAGGCAAGGGTCAGCGCGGGGCCTGCCACCAGCGGGCGGCCGCTGTGGCCCATGGTGGCGCGCATCATCACCGCCAGTGTCATGCCGCCAATTGCACCGATACCCAGGACATGTACCGCGGCAGGAGGCTCCATCAGGCCGAAGGGCACGCCGCCTGCTGCAATCAGCCCGGCAGGCACCAGAGCATAGGCCAGGTGCAGCATCAGTAAAAGCGGATCCGGCAGGGTGGCCAGGCTGCGCCAGCGCGCCAGCCGTACCGTGTGCAGCAGGCCCGCGGCCAGTAGCAAGATGCCGGTGGCGGCAGCCCAGGGCGCTGCGGTCCAGGCCAGCAGCGCGGCCGCGCCGAAGACTAGCGTCACCGCGTCGAACCTGCCGAATGGCACAGGCATTTTGCCAGCCCCGCGCTTGGCCAGCCAATTGCGGGTAAAGCTGGGAATGATCCTCCCGCCGATCAGCATGATCAGGAAAATCAGAACCGCGATGCCCAGACGGCGGGACAGATCCGCGGCGCCTTCAGTCATCGCCTCTATGTGGAAGCAGGCGTTGGCAATACCGAGCAGGGTGACCGGCACCAGCACCTTGAGATTGCGCCAGTTTTCACCGGCAATGATCTCGCGTGCGATCATGGCAATCACCGCGGCCAGGAAGGCGCAGTCCACAGCCATCACCCCCAGCGCGGGCAGCCCCAGCCAGCCCGCAGCCGCCAGCCTGCCCAGCAGCCAAAGGCCGGACAGCAGTGCCAGGGGCAGCCCGCGC
>NZ_JWLE01000036.1:0-3057 GCF_000813785.1 Leisingera sp. ANG-DT | reverse complement strand
CCTCATTTCATCTTTCCAAAAAAACTCCCGCCGGAGGCGATCCGGCGGGAGTGTCATTTTCAGCCGTTGCTGTTCTGCGAACGTCTTACGCCGTCAGGCCTTCGGGCTCGGCGAGGTTATTGGCGCGGCAGCAGGCGGTGACGGTGTTCGCCAGCAGGCAGGCGATGGTCATCGGGCCGACGCCGCCGGGGACCGGGGTGATGGCGCCGGCGCGCTCGGCGGCGGAGGCGAAGTCGACGTCGCCCACCAGCACGTTCTTGCCGTCGCGCTCGATCCGGTTGATGCCCACGTCAATGACGGTGGCGCCTTCCTTGATCCAGTCGCCCGGCACCATTTCCGGACGGCCAACAGCAGCAACCACGATGTCGGCGCGGCGCACCACGTCCGGCAGGTCCTTGGTGCGCGAATGCGCGATGGTCACGGTGCAGCTGTCACCCAGCAGCAGCTGCGCCATCGGCTTGCCGACGATGTTGGAGCGGCCAATGACAACCGCGTCCATGCCCGAGAGGCTGCCGTGGTGGTCGCGCAGCATCATCAGGCAACCCAAGGGCGTGCAGGGCACCATCGATTTCTGGCCGGTGCCCAGCAGGCCGACGTTGGAGATGTGGAAGCCGTCCACGTCCTTCTCCGGCGCGATCGAGTTGATCACCAGATCCTCGTCCAGGTGCTCGGGCAGCGGCAGCTGCACCAGGATGCCATGCACCGACGGGTCGTTGTTCAGTTGGTCGATCAGCGCCAGCAGATCGGCCTCGGAGGTGTCCGCCTCCAGCTTGTGCTCATAGGAGTTCATGCCGACCTCGACGGTCTGCTTGCCCTTGGAGCGCACATAGACCTGGGAGGCCGGATCCTCGCCCACCAGCACCACCGCCAGGCCCGGGGTGATGCCGTTTTGCTCCTTCAGCCGCGCCACATGTTCGGCCACCTGGCCGCGCACCTTGGCCGCAAAGGCCTTGCCGTCAATCAGAGTTGCTGCCATTGCTCTCTTCCTTTTTGTGCAGGCATTCGGCCCGCCTTACTCTTCCCGGATCACCCGCGCCTCGCGGGCAATCGACCAGTCCACCAGCTGCCGCCACAGATGCTCGATCAGATCGGGGTCCAGCCCCTGAGCCTCCGCCGCGGCGCGGGCATTCATGACCACTTCCTCAACCCGGTCCGGGATCCGCGCCGGCCAGCCGTTGGCTTGCTTCAGCTGGATCGCCCGGTCGATATACCCCGCCCGCGCGGCCAGCATCTGCACCAGCGCAATATCGAGCCGGTCAATCTGGGCCCGCACCTCTGCCATCGACTGGCAGTCCTGCGGCGGTGTCAGCTTGGTCATGTCTTAAAACTCTTGCGGCCCGGGGATGCCCCCGGGCCGCAGAAAGCGCATTTTGCGTCTTAGAACAAGCCTTCGATCTGGCCGTCCTCGTTCAGGCGGATGGTTTCCGCCGCCGGTTTGCGCGGCAGACCCGGCATGGTCATGATCTCGCCGCAGACCGCAACGATGAAGCCCGCACCGGCCGACAGGCGCACTTCGCGCACCGGCACCGAGTGGCCCACCGGCGCACCGCGCAAGCTCGGGTCGGTCGAGAAGGAGTACTGGGTCTTGGCCATGCAGACCGGCAGGTTGCCGTAGCCCGCGTCTTCCCATTCCTTCAGCTGGTTGCGGATCTTGTTGTCCGCCAGCACCTCGTCAGCGCGGTAGATGCGCTTGGCGATGGTCTCGATCTTCTCGAACAGCGGCATGTCGTCCGGGTAGATCGGCGAGAAGTTGGCGGAACCGGCGTCGACGATCTCGACAACCTTCTCGGCCAGCGGCGCGGAACCCTCGGAGCCCAGCTCCCAGTGGCGCGACAGCACTGCTTCAACGCCGTGGGTGGCGCAGTAGGCCTTGACCGCGTCCACTTCGGCGTCGGTGTCGGTCACGAAGTGGTTGATCGCAACCACAACCGGCACGCCGAAGGATTTGACGTTCTCGATGTGGCGGCCGAGGTTGGCGCAGCCGGAGTTCACCGCATCGACGTTCTCGGCACCGAGGTCTGCCTTGGCAACGCCGCCGTTCATCTTCATCGCGCGCACGGTGGCCACCAGCACCACTGCGGAGGGTGCGATGCCTGCCTTGCGGCACTTGATGTTCATGAACTTCTCGGCACCGAGGTCAGCGCCGAAGCCTGCTTCGGTGACGACATAGTCAGCAACCTTCAGCGCGGTCTTGGTGGCGATCACGGAGTTGCAGCCGTGCGCGATGTTGGCGAAGGGGCCGCCGTGCACGAAGGCCGGGTTGTTTTCCAGGGTCTGCACCAGGTTCGGCTGCATCGCGTCCTTCAAGAGAACGGTCATCGCGCCCTCTGCCTTGATGTCGCGGCAGTAAACCGGGGTCTTGTCGCGGCGGTACGCCACGATGATGTCGCCCAGGCGCTTTTCCAGGTCCTTGAGGTCGTTGGCGAGGCAGAGGATCGCCATCACTTCGGAGGCCACGGTGATGTCAAAGCCGGCTTCGCGCGGGAAGCCGTTGGACACACCGCCCAGAGACGCGGTGATGGTGCGCAGGGCGCGGTCGTTCATGTCGACCACACGGCGCCATGCGACGCGGCGGGTGTCGATGTCGCACTCGTTGCCCCAGTAGATGTGGTTGTCGATCATCGCCGACAGCAGCGAGTGGGCCGAGGTGATGGCGTGGAAGTCGCCAGTGAAGTGGAGGTTCATTTCCTCCATCGGCACGACCTGGGCATAGCCGCCGCCTGCAGCGCCGCCCTTCATGCCGAAGTTCGGGCCCAGCGAGGCTTCGCGGATACAGATCATCGCGTTCTTGCCGATCCGGTTCAGACCGTCGCCCAGACCCACGGTGGTGGTGGTCTTGCCTTCGCCCGCCGGTGTCGGGTTGATCGCGGTCACCAGGATCAGCTTGCCGTCTTCCTTGGACTGCACAGAGTCGATGAACGCCTGGCTCACCTTCGCCTTGTCATGGCCGTAGGGCAGCAGGTCATCGCTGGAAATCCCGATCTTCGCGCCAATCTCCTGGATCGGCTTCTTCTGCGCCTCACGCGCAATCTCGATGTCACTCTTGTAGCTCATGGC
>NZ_JWLE01000035.1:2342-5640 GCF_000813785.1 Leisingera sp. ANG-DT | reverse complement strand
GGTTGCGGGAGCAGGATTTGAACCTGCGACCTTCAGGTTATGAGCCTGACGAGCTACCTGGCTGCTCCATCCCGCGTCAGGTGTTTTTGTATCGTTTAGAGAGATGTTTGGATTTTACTAGGTTTGGCGGTGACCTACTCTCCCAGGGCTTGAGCCCAAGTACCATCGGCGCGACAGTGCTTAACTTCCGGGTTCGGGATGGGACCGGGTGTTTCACTTGTGCTGTAGCCACCAAACCAAGAAAAATCCAACTCCGACGGCCTTGCGGAGCAAGGCTGGCGAGCGGCAGGCAGCGTATTTGCTTCAGCAAATGCGCGTTGCCGCCCGGTTGTTATGTCACCGCCGGGTAGCGGCAGGCACAACAACCTGCGTCGGTTACAATCAACGTTGTCCAGGTTCAGTTAGGGATGTGTTTGCTTTCTGTGTCCGTAACACTGTCTGTTACTGGATCAAATCAAGCCTATCGGGCGATTAGTACCGGTCAGCTGAACGCATTGCTGCGCTTACACCTCCGGCCTATCGGCGTGGTGGTCTTCCACGGCCCTCAGGGATACCTTGTTTTGAGGGGGGCTTCCCGCTTAGATGCCTTCAGCGGTTATCCTGTCCGATCATAGCTACCCTGCACTGCTGCTGGCGCAACAACAGGTCCACCAGTGGATCGTTCACCCCGGTCCTCTCGTACTAGGGGCAACTCCTCTCAAGTATCCTACACCCACGGCAGATAGGGACCGAACTGTCTCACGACGTTCTAAACCCAGCTCACGTACCTCTTTAAACGGCGAACAGCCGTACCCTTGGGACCTGCTCCAGCCCCAGGATGAGATGAGCCGACATCGAGGTGCCAAACACTGCCGTCGATATGGACTCTTGGGCAGTATCAGCCTGTTATCCCCGGCGTACCTTTTATCCGTTGAGCGATGGCCCTTCCACGCGGGACCACCGGATCACTATGGCCGACTTTCGTCTCTGCTCGACTTGTCAGTCTTGCAGTCAGGCTGGCTTCTGCCATTGCACTCAACGAGCGATTTCCGACCGCTCTGAGCCAACCTTCGCGCGCCTCCGTTACTCTTTAGGAGGCGACCGCCCCAGTCAAACTACCCGCCACGCAGGGTCCCGGATCCGGATAACGGACCGCGGTTAGACATCAAGAGTGCGAAGGGTGGTATCTCAAGGGAGGCTCCACCGGGACTTGCGTCCCGGCTTCGATGCCTACCACCTATCCTGCACATCACAATCCTGATGCCAGTGCGAAGCTGTAGTAAAGGTGCACGGGGTCTTTCCGTCTAACCGCGGGAAGCCTGCATCTTGACAGGCAATTCAATTTCGCTGAGTCGATGTTGGAGACAGCGGGGAAGTCGTTACGCCATTCGTGCAGGTCGGAACTTACCCGACAAGGAATTTCGCTACCTTAGGACCGTTATAGTTACGGCCGCCGTTTACCTGGGCTTCAATTCGGAGCTCTCACCCCTCCTTTTAACCTTCAGGCACCGGGCAGGCGTCAGACCCTATACGTCGCCTTACGGCTTCGCAGAGCCCTGTGTTTTTAATAAACAGTCGCCACCCCCTGGTTTGTGCCCCCGGATCCAAGTTGCCTTGAACCCGGGCCTCCTTCTCGCGAACTTACGGAGGTATTTTGCCGAGTTCCTTCAACATCGTTCTCTCAAGCGCCTTGGTATGCTCTACCAGTCCACCTGTGTCGGTTTAGGGTACGGTCTGATGGAGGGCTATTTCCAGGGACCAATCAGCGGCCCGCCCAATCCGATAAGGGCGAACAACCTTCATGATCCGTCACATCCTCCTGGCCTAGGAATATTAACCTAGTTCCCATCGCCTACGCCTTTCGGCCTCGGCTTAGGGGCCGGCTTACCCTGCTCAGATTAGCTTTAAGCAGGAACCCTTGGACTTTCGGCGAGAGTGTCTCTCACACTCTTTGTCGCTACTCATGTCATCATTCTCGCTAGTGATCTCTCCACCGGATGGCTCACGCCCCGGCTTCATCGAAAGCCTCTCTCCTCCAATGTATCCGAAGATACTAAGGAGGAATGAGACTATGTCACACTACGCTCTGCTACCATGCACTATGTGCATCCTCGGCTTCGGCTCATGGCTTGAGCCCCGTTACATCTTCGCCGCAAGACATCTTGATTAGACCAGTGAGCTGTTACGCTATCTTTAAAGGATGGCTGCTTCTAAGCCAACCTCCTGGTTGTTTTGGACGTCTCACCTGCTTTCCCACTTAGCCATGAATTGGGGGCCTTAGCCGGAGGTCAGGGTTGTTTCCCTCTCCACGACGGACGTTAGCATCCGCCGTGTGTCTGCCATCTAGTACTCCCGGGTATTCGGAGTTTGGTTAGGATCAGTAAGCCTGTGGGGCCCCATTACCCATCCAGTGCTCTACCCCCCGGGGTATTCGGATGACGCTCTACCTAAATAGATTTCGCAGAGAACCAGCTATCTCCGAGTTTGATTGGCCTTTCACCCCTAGGCACAGCTCATCCCGATCCTTTTCAACGGATGTGGGTTCGGTCCTCCAGTGCGTGTTACCGCACCTTCAACCTGGCCATGCCTAGATCACTCGGTTTCGGGTCTGATCCCACGAACTCATGCGCCCTATTAAGACTCGCTTTCGCTGCGCCTACACCTAGCGGTTTAAGCTTGCTCGTGAGACCAAGTCGATGACCCATTATACAAAAGGTACGCTGTCAGCCCTCAAGGGGCCTCCAACTGATTGTAGGCGTTCGGTTTCAGGTACTGTTTCACTCCCCTCGCCGGGGTGCTTTTCACCTTTCCCTCACGGTACTGGTTCGCTATCGGTCAGTAAGGAGTACTTAGCCTTCGGAGGTGGTCCTCCGATCTTCGAACAGGATTTCACGTGTCCCGCCCTACTTAATACGTCCCTCAGAGCTTCCCATACGGGGCTGTCACCCGCTCTGGCTGCGTTTCCCAACGCATTCTGGTCACTCATCAGGCTCGGCTGGTCCGCGTTCGCTCGCCACTACTAACGGAGTCTCTATTGATGTCCTTTCCTCCGGGTACTTAGATGTTTCAGTTCCCCGGGTTTGCTCTTAAAGACCTATGTATTCAGTCCTTAAGTACCTGGTTCAAACCATTATTGAGTACCAAAGGTAACAATAACGATCTGTCAGGTGGGTTCCCCCATTCAGAGATCTTGGGATCAAAGCCTATTCCCGGCTCCCCCAAGCTTATCGCAGGGTATCACGTCTTTCATCGCCTCTTACTGCCAAGGCATCCACCAAACGCCCTTCTCGCGCTTGATTTGATCCAGAAAAAGACAGTG
>NZ_JWLE01000034.1:630-2146 GCF_000813785.1 Leisingera sp. ANG-DT | reverse complement strand
CACAAAACCAAAACCAGGAACCAATGAAAACAAACAGAATCCCCCCAACGGATTCTCACAGGAGCCTACTTCCTGTCAGAACAACCCGAGCAGTGAGGCAAAGCCCCGGGCGAAGCATCAAGCTCAGACGGGCGCCGCACAACTGCGGGGCACTCAGAACTTTCGAACAGGGAGGTTAGCTTTTGAGCTCACCCAGCCCCTCCGCAAGAGAAGTGCGCATGCCCGCTTCTTCCATGTGCAACCGCAGCCGCTGATTATACCCACCCGGCGTATTCAGCGCTTCGATCAGATCCGCGCATCCTGACGCCTGCAGGCTGGTGGACACCAGCATCCGCAAAAAAGCCTCCCCTTGCGCGGGGTCCGATACCCGCTGCCCAAGCCAGTCCGCAGCATCCCCCACCAGGCGCGCAGCCGGCGAGAGCACTGCCTGGGCCGCCAGATAGGACTTCAGCTCCGCTCCGTCTTGAAGCGCAAAGACCCGGTTGTCCGGCTCGAAAATCCGGCCAAGCAGGGCGGTATCCCCGAGGGCCATGATTGGAGAGCCGCCCTGTGCGATGCCGGNNCCGCTGCCGCCGTTGCCGGTGCAGCCCAGTCCGCAACCTGCTCCAGCTCCGCGCCCGCCATGAACGAGACCACTTGCTGATCCGCCCGGAAGGTCAGCCCGCCCAGAACGGCCTCCGCAATCTCCGCCATCAGGCCCAGGAAGACCACGTCGCTTGCATCGATCACGGCCTGATTTCCGCCCACGGCCACATCCTCAAAGGCCTCGGCAAGCGCCAAAGAGTGGCTTGCGCTGCGTTCCGAGACGGTGATCTGGTGGCCCTTGCCCGCCAGCCCCCGAACCACAGCGGAGGCGATGGTGCCACACCCCAGGACTCCCAGACGCATATCAGATCTCCTTCATCAGCCGCAGCGCATCATGGATCGCCGCGTGAGTGTTGCGTGCAGAAACTGCATCGCCGATGCGGAACAGCTGGAGCCGGCCTGCAGAATTAGTGCGAATTGATTGGGGGAGGCCGCTGATCAGGGCACTTTGGTCCACCTCGCCCCGGTTGGCCGATGCGTCCTTGAGCGCAAAGTAGAGATCATCGAGCGGAAGCGTGCCATAGTTCAAGACCACCTGATCATACTCCGCCTGATAGGTATGGCCGCTGTAGTCCGTGCCGATGGACGCCGTCAGCCTGTTGCCGCTGCGCGCCAGCCCCTGCAGGCGGCGGGCAACTGTGAAGGTCACATCCTTGTCCTGCAGCGCCCGCATGTATGGCACCAGGTTCATGCCCATGATGTCAGGGGCAAAGGTCCGGTCGGGGGTCATCACCTCCACTTTGGCGCCCGCATTTGCCGCAGATTCAGCTGCCATCAGGCCCGGATGGTCGCCGCTTTCGTCATAGATCAGCACGTGCCCGGCAGGCTTCACATCGCCGGAGATGACGTCCCAGCTGGACACCGCATGGGGCAGATCGCCGCCGGTTTCATGCAGCATCATGCAGGGCATTCCGCCGGTCGCCACGATCAC
>NZ_JWLE01000034.1:0-581 GCF_000813785.1 Leisingera sp. ANG-DT | reverse complement strand
GCACGGTCAGCCGGACCTGGCCGCCCGGCTCTGCCGCGGCTTCGAATACGGTGACGTCATGGCCGCGTTCGGCCGCCACGCGCGCGGCTTCCAGGCCGCCCGGCCCAGCACCCACAATCACCACTTTCTTGCGGGTCTCAGCCGGGGTGATCTGGTGCGGC
Source organism: Leisingera sp. ANG-DT (assembly GCF_000813785.1). NCBI lineage: Bacteria > Pseudomonadati > Pseudomonadota > Alphaproteobacteria > Rhodobacterales > Roseobacteraceae > Leisingera > Leisingera sp. ANG-DT. The sequence continues at coordinate 420 of NZ_JWLE01000034.1, read as the reverse complement.
ATCGTGAGTTCGCGCCCGGTGGCCGCATTGTGGATGCACAGCGCCTCCCCCGCCTGATAGATCCGGTCCAGGCAATAGGTGGCGCCGACGCAGGGGCGGATATCGTCTTCCCGCCCTTCCATGATCTTCTTCACGATATGCGGGTCGGCCATATGGGCGCGGGTCATGCCCACCATATCCAGCAGACCGCTGGCAACCGCATGGCGAGCCGTTGCCACATCGGGGATGCGTGCGGCGTGAAAGGTCGGCATGCCTGTTGCCTTCTTCACCTCTCCGGCAAAATCAAGGTGCGGCGCCGACTTCATGCCCTGCACCGGGATCACATCCGTCATCGCCGGGTCGGTATGGATGCGCCCACGGATCACGTTGAGGAAGTCCACCATGCCGCTGGCGGCAAGACGCTTAGAGATTTCCAGCCCC
>NZ_JWLE01000033.1:0-33099 GCF_000813785.1 Leisingera sp. ANG-DT | reverse complement strand
CCCCCGCCCCGCGCCCCCGGCGCAAGCCCAGCCTCACGCCGATGATCGACGTGGTGTTCCTGCTCTTGGTGTTTTTCATGCTGGCCTCGCGCTTTGGCATGGACACGGTGCTGCAACTGCCGCTGGCCGGACAGGGCGGCAGCTACGACGGCCCGCCGCGCCTCATTGGCGTCGGACCCGGCAACCTGGATGTGAACGGCGTGCCGGTGGCGGACGCAAACCTCCCTCAGGCGCTGGCGCCCTTGATGAAATCCCCCGCCGACATGCTGATTCTCAGGGGCCGCGACGGTGCCAGCCTGCAGCGCATCACTGACATCACCGCCCTGCTGCAGCAAGCGGGCCTCAGCAACGTCGTGCTGGTGGAATGAGGCAACGCCCATGGACCTGAGCGATCCCCCGAAACGCCCCCGCGCCGAATCCATCGTGCCGATGATCAACGTGGTGTTCCTGCTCTTGATCTTCTTCCTGATGACCTCGCGCCTGGCGCAGCCTGACCCGTTTGACGTCACCCCGCCCGATGCCGCCTCCGAGACCGCGCCAGAGGCCCAGCCTGTGCTCTACATCAGCGCCGATGGCCGGATGTATTTCGACGGGGCCGAGGATGAGGCCGCTCTCACCCGCCTCGCCGCCGCCAGTGCAGGCCATCCCAACGTGCAACTGCGCGCCGACGCACGGCTGGAGGCCAAGACCCTCGCCCGCATCCTGCGCCAGCTGGCTGAGGCGGGCCTCGCCAGCGCCGAACTGGTGGTGCACCGCCGATGAAACGCGCCGCTGAATTCACTGTCTTTGCGGGCCTCGCGGGCCTCATCCACGTAGCACTCTTTGCCAGCGCGCCAGAGCAGGGCGCGCAATCCAGCGGTGCGGGCGGCGAGGCGCTGGTCTCGCTCCAGCCGGCCAGCGCCGAGGTCGCCCGCATGGCCGAGGCCTGGCAGAAGCCGCCTGAGGCCCCGCAGATCGAAACCCAAAGCGCAGACCCGCTGCCCCGGGTCCAGGCCCCTGCCCTGCCGCAGTTTGATCTGGCCCAGGCGCCGCGTGCCGCGCTGCTGGCCCCGCTAACCCAGCCCGCTGCGGCCCAGCCGGTGCAGGCGGACACCGCGCCACCGCCGCCGCCAAAGCCGCGCAAACCAGCGCCAAAGCCGGAGCCGCAGGCCAAGCTGGACCCTGAGCCGCAGCAGAAACCCGCCCCCAAGGCAAACTCCAACAGGAATTCTGCTGGCCAGCAGGCCCAGCGGGCGGCGGGATCTGGCGGCGGCGCCGAGGCGGGCCAATCCGGCGGTGCCCGGACCGCCACCGCCGACCCGGGCCGCGAGGCAAAGCTACGCAACGTCTGGGGCAACAAGATCCGTGCCCGTATCGAACGGCGCAAACGCTACCCCTCCGGCGCCAAGGGCCAGGCACAGGTGGTGCTGCGCCTGACAGTTGCCCGTGATGGCCGCCTGCTGGACCACCGCATCGCCAGATCGTCAGGGATAGCTGCGTTTGATCAGGCAGCCCTGGCCGCCGTTGCCCGTGCCGGAAACTTCCCGCCCGCGCCGAAAAAACTGCAGGCCAGCCAGATCCGCCTCAGCCTGCCCATCAGTTTCACCAAATAGAACCGCTGCCTGAGCGCGCGCCCTGACGCAGGCCCGCTCAGGCCCCGGCGTTCAAGGCGGCCCGCCAGACACGGAACCGGCCCTGCCCGGTTACCTCCTGCACCAGGTTCTGCGCTTCGAACCAGGCAATGTTGCGCTGCACCGCCGCGCGGCTGACGCCGGTCAGCTCTTCGGCCAGCGGCGCCGTCACCATCGGCCAGCTGCGGAACACTTCGATCAGCCGCGGCGGGGTGCGGCCCGACAGCGGCTTGATGCAGCGGCGGGCATCGCCTTCCCACCGGTCGAGCTGATCCAGATGCCGCATCGCGCGGAGGATCCCCTGGTCCACCGCCTGCAGCCAGCGCTGCAGCCGCTCCTGCGGCGCCCCGCCGCCGCGCAGCCCCCCTGCCCCGCTCATCAGCAGCGGCGCAAACAGGGCGCCGTCCTGCCCCTCGCCCGCCGACATGCGCGCAGCGATCACCGCGCCCTCCAGAACATCGCCCTCAGGTCCGATCCCGGCCAGCGGCCAGAGGTGAAGGGCAAAACACGCGCGGACAATCGGATGCAGGGACGAGGCCGCTTTCATAATCGCATTCCAACCAGCGATCCTGCCGGTCAGGGGGTCATCCCCGCGGGCCTCGTGACGGCCCAGGAACCCGGCGATGTCCGCCCCTGGCCCAGGACCGCCCGACAGCCGCCGCAACGCCCAGGCGGTGCGCTGCAGCGCCGCGGTGTCCTCCCCGGCAGCGCTGATCCGCATCGCCTGCCACAGCCCCAGCCGGTCGGCAGAGATCCGGTCGCCGGACAGCCAGCTCAGCTCTGACGCTTCTGTCAGTGCCAGCCGGTGCCGCCATCCCTCCGGGCCGCGCCGCAGCCGCTCATCCAGCGCGCCGAACCGCACTGCCGCCTGCGCCAGATGCAGCGCCTCCGCAGCCTGCGCCTGTTCCCAGCCGGCAATCTGCGCCCGCTCATCCGGGTCGCTGCGCGGCAGCGGCGGCAGGAAATCCACCTCCTCCTCCGGCGGCCCAGGCAGGAACCACAGGTCCTCCTCCCCGGTTTCACCGTCGAATGGGCTGTCAGCGGCCGCCCCGGCAGCGCCTTTGGTTTCAAAAGGGTTCGGTTTCATAAGTGCAAAATATGATGATTTTGCACATTACCCAAGGCTTTTTGTTTTTCCGTTGAAAACCACCCGATCCCCCTTGCCGCACCGAAGCGCGCTGCGAAGCAAGAGACAGCCGCAAACGTGACCTCGAACAGGCAAGGCCCGATGGTCCATTTCATGGCAGCAGCGGTCCGGGTCATCCCATCTCCCCGGCAAGGCTCGCGCTTCAGTCCGGAGGTTTCGCAGCGAAACCTCTGCTCCGCCAAGGCTAAGGTTGAGGCTGCCCGGGAACCGCTGGCGGCCGGGCAAAATGAATCAGTAGCCTCTCCTGCCCCCGGAAGGTTTCGCTGCGAAACCTGCGCAAAAGCCGATCCAGCCGACGCGCCTGAAACCGGAAATGACCTGAACAACCGCCGAGTTTTCCCCCTGCCCTGCGCGCTCCTCCAGAAAGGGTTTCGCTGCGAAACCTCCGGGACAGGTGCCGGAATGACCGGGCCGGCAAAGAAAAACCCCGGCCCATCGGGCCGGGGTTTCGCTGCGAAACCTGTCTTGGGGGCCGGCTTGTCAGCCGTGTTCCAGCAGGTGCCGGACGTTGTCCATGACCGTGTCCACCAGCTCTTGCGTCACCTCGCTGCCGGAGAAGCGGATGGCATAACCCGCGGGGCCGTACTCACGTTCGATCGTGATGCCGCGGGCAACCTCTGTGCGGCGGGCCTTTTCGACCTTCTTTGCGGTCTTGGGACGGCCGCCGCGGCTGGGGTCCAGCGGCTCGCCTTCGGTGCTTTCGATGACCGGAACCATTGCCTCCCATTCCTCCGCTGCGGAGCGTCCGCCTGCCCGCTCCAGCGCCGCTCTCAGACGCTCTGCCGCACCCGTCCTCAAGGCGCCGGCCAGGCGCAGACACTGGCGTTCATTCAGGCCGGTGCCGTGGCTCAGCATATCGCCGAGCTCCTCGTGGATCACCGCAAAGGAGCGGATCTTGGAGCGCTTGGCCTTGGAGGCGTGCTGGAACAGAACCGCCACCGCCTCGTCGACGCTGGCGAAAATGCCATCATGCACTGCCGACGCCGCCGCCCGGCCGCGTTCATACTGGCTGAGGCCGGAGCGGATCTCGTTCTCTTCGATCATCGAGACCAGCGCATTGGCGATGCTGCCGGGTTCGCGGATGAAGGCCGGGATGGTCTGGAACCGGTCGCCGCCGCTGACCGCGTTGAGACGGCGCAGCGCAGTCAGGCGGCGGTAGCCGGAGACCAGCGCGTATTTACCCGCATCTTCCGGGTTCAACGGTTCAAAGACTTCGATCGGCAGGCGCAGGCCGTTGACCGAGATCGAGGTCATCAGCTCCTGCATCTCCTCCTCGTCCAGTTCAATTCTGTCCCGGTTCAGAGCATCCGCGGTGATGTCCTCCAGCGGCAGCTCCACCGCCACCAGGCCCTTGCCCTCGGCAGCGCGCAGGCGTTCGGCATCGGCCTTGTCGCGGGCGATGGCCTCACGGTCGGCCTGAGGCAGCGGGTCGGCGTGGCGGGCCGCGTCGGCCACAACGTCGGCAATTGGCGGCCGCAGGCCTGGGCTGCGGGCCAGATCCCGGTCAATGCCGGCCTCAATTTCCTTCAGCGCCTCGGGCGAAGGGGTCTCAAGCTGTCTGCGGCGTGCCATCTGCTCTGTCCTCTTTCTGGGTCTGTTCTGCCTGCTCCATCTGCTGATCGCGCCACCAGCTGCCGATCAGAAGCTCCTTGAATTCCGCATAGGTGCGGTCGAACACTTCACGCCCGCGCACGTAGGTCTCGCGGTTGAAATTGCGGTAGTCGGCCTCGTAGATGCCGGACACGCTTTCGCCGGCCTGGCCGACCATGGCGGTGTAATCCTGCCGGTAGGCATTCATCATGTCGCCGAAATAAGCCTGGATCACATTGGCCAGATCGCTTTGCTGGCTGGCGTCAAAGCGGGTGATCAGGGCCCGGACCACGTCCCATTCGAACTTCATCTCGGGGAGCCCTGCGCGGCGGCGGCCGGCGTTTTCGCCGTCCTCGATAGAGGCGAAGGTGGAATAAAGCATGTCGAAGAAACGGCCCGTCGAGTCGAACTCCAGGAAAGACGCGCCAAGCGGCACCATCAGGATGTCGGCCGCGGCCAGTGCGTTGATCGTCAGGTATCCCAGGGCAGGCGGCGTATCCAAAAGCACGATGTCGTAGTCATCGAGCGCGCCGCCCTGGTCCAGCGCATTGGTCAGCGCGTCCCACAGCGCCCAGTTGCGCAAGCCCATGCGCCAGACCGGGATCTGGAATTCCGCCCAGTACAGGTTCAGCTGCGCGCCGATCAGGTCGATGTTGGGCCAGTGGGTTTTCTGGACCACGTTTCGCAGCGAAACCTCCCTGGCCTCGGTCAGGGTTTCATCGAGCGGAATGGCGTTGAGGCCGGAAGCGGCGCGGACCTTGTTCTCAGCCTCCACCGCATCCGCATAATCACGGGCGAGGAGGGGAAAGACGGTCTGCCATTCGTCGGCCACCTGGCCGCCGAGGATCGAGGTCATCGAGCCCTGGGAGTCGAGATCGACCACCAGCACCTTGTAACCGTCGAGCGCCGCCGACATCGCCAGATGCGCCGCGGTGGAGGTCTTGCCGACGCCGCCCTTGAAGTTGGCAACCGCGACCACCTTGGCGGGCAGGCCCTCGGGGCGGTAGGGGCGGTACTCCTTGGTGGAGATGCCTTCCTCCGCGAAATGGTCGCGCAGTTTCAGCACTTCCTCCAGGGTGAACCATTTGGAGCCGCTGGCGCCTTCGCCCTGGGGCAGGTCGGGGTTCTTGTTCAGCACCCGGCGCAGGTGGGCGGGGGCCACCGGGATCAGGTAGCGGGTGATCTCCCAGGTGGAGAACTTGCGCAGCCGCTTGCGCCCGTCGGGAGCGTAGCCGCGCTTGGCCAGATCATCGCGGCCGCGCCCTGCAAATGCGGCTGCCTTGGCGAATCTGGCGGTGTCGACCAGCTCACCGAGCTTGGCCGCTGCAGCCTCCGGATCCAGGTTGAAATAGGGGGGCAGGGGGGTATCAGGTTTCTTTGCCATGTGCCTTATGCCTCGGGTATATCGCCTGTTTGGCGTGTTATCCCGGTTTTTGTCGCACATCCTGGGCAGAGAGTGAATCATTATCTGACAGCGCATCTGTTTTCCGCTGCCGTCCGTATCCCGCGGATAATATGAGTCTTTTCCCCAAAAATTACTATGGCACAAACAGGTTGAAATGTTGTGAATCTTTGATTCAGTTTAGAGTCTTTAGGTCAGGTAATCCTTTATATTTCATACGGTTAAGAGTGTTTGGGCACCTGTCTCCGGTACCAAAGGAACCCGTTTCCGGGATCATGGGTACCTGTCTGCGGGAAGAAGGGTTCCGATTCGCAGGAGGAGGGGCACCCGCGACTCAGAAGGCCGGTTTCGGGCGGTTTCCGGCCTCAGATTAGCCTGAAAAGCGGGATTTCGGGGATGGATTTCCGCAGAAATTCAGGGGCGGATGCCAAAGGTACCCGTTTGCGGGACGGGGCTCTCCCGTAAAAGGGTGCCCAAAGCAGGATTGAGAACGGGTGCCTTTTCCGTCATAGTAACCGCGAGAGCAGATCCCGGAGAGTCGCAAAGGCCGAAGCGGGACGAAAGGGCAGGGCGATGGACGCTGATAACATCCCGCACAGCAAGCTGACAGGCCCCCTGCGCCGGGGGTCGGTAAAGAAGAACGTGGCGGCGATCCATGTCTCCGGCAAGCTGACGCTCTTGCAGCGGAAGCTGTCGAACGTGCTGCTGCTCAATGCCTATGACGCGCTGGTCACCAAGCCCAAGCACCAGATCGACGCGCAGACGCTGTGCCTGATGGTGGGCTACAATTCCAACGATATGGAGACGCTGAAACAGTCGCTGCGCTCCTTGGCGGAGACGGTGGCGGAATGGGACATGCTGGATGAGCAGGGGCGGCAGGAGTGGGGCGTAAGTTCCCTGTTGTCCTACGCCAAGCTGTCGGGCGGGGTCTGCGAGTACGCCTATTCGCCCGCACTGGCGGAGAAGCTGCATGACCCCAAGGTCTTTGCCCTGATCAATCTGAACATTCAGCGGCGGTTCACCAGCGGCCATGCGCTGGCGCTTTATGAAAACTGCTACCGCTTTGTGCGGACGGGATCGACCGGCTGGTGGGACATTGCGCTGTTCCGCCGCCTGATGGGGGTGGATGGCAGCGCCTATTACGAGAGCTTCAAGCATCTGAATGCCAAGATCATCAAGCCGGCAGTGGCGGAGGTGAACAAGACCTCCAACATTCTGCTGACACCGGAGTTCAAGAAGATGGGCCGGCAGGTGGCGGAGGTGCGGTTCCTGATCAAGGAGAACCCGCAGCTGGCGATGCTGGATATCGACGACGGGGCAGGGGTGCGGCAGGGGGCTGTTTACACCCAGCTGATGGAGCTGGGGGTCAGCGACCGGCTGGCGCGGCAGTGGATTGCCGAGCATGGCGAGGACTATGTCGCCGAGAAGGTCGGCTATCTGAAGGGGCGCAAGGGCGTCGACAGCCCGGTGCGCTACCTGAGTGCGGCCTTGCGGGACGACTACAAGGATGCGCCGGCCGAAACGGCCAAGGCGGTGTCGCCGGAGGTGCTGGCCGCGGCAGAGGCGCGCAAGGCGGCAGAGGCCGAGGCGGCGCGGGCAGCGGCGGCAGAGGATGCGGCCAAGGCGCGGGAACGGTCCCTGCGCGCGCAGAAGCTGGAGCGGATCCGGGAGCTGGCGGCGGGGCGCTCGCCCACCCAGCGGGATGCCGACAAGCGGCTGTTCCTGAGCCGCCTGGAGGATGAGATCGACCGCGAGGAATTCCGCAACCGCGGCTGGAGTGCGGCGCTGCTGGCGGGACCGATGGCGGAGTTCTGGGAAGAGCTGATCCCCGGTGCGCTGGAGGATCTGGCGGAGCTGGAAAGCGGGCAATAGCCGGCAGGGATGCCACCCCCGGCTGCCCGGCAGCTGGAGCCGGATTTCAGGACGCGCGCCCGGGGGCCCGGTTCAGCCTCGCCGTGATTTCAGACAGGCGTGACCAGGTTTGCAGGGTGACCGGCAGGCTGAGCGAGGCCTCGGCAAAGTCCCAGGAATAGGCGACAATCGAGAACACTGCGCCGGCGGTGACTGTCATCATCGCGGCAGCGAACCAGAGATTGAACAGGATCAGCGCCAGCAGGAGGGCAAAGACCGCGCCGTAGAGGATGGCCTCGGCATCCGACAGCTGCACCTCAAAGCGGCGCAGGCGCCGCAGATGGGCCAGCGTTGACCCCTGTGCGCGTTTCTCCAGCACGCCGACCTGGCGCTCGGTCTGCTGGTTGAGCTGGCCGTTGAGGCGGAAGAAGCGGCGGTGGAACAGGGCATAGACGGCGGCCATGCCAAAGGCGGCAGCCAGGGCAGCGAGGGCCAGCTGCTGCGCAAAGGCAAAAAGCACCGTGATGGAGACCGCGAATTGCACGCCTGCGGCCATCGCGGAGGGCAGGGTGTCTTCCAGGAAGTCCACCAGTTCGCGCCCCATGTCCAGCCGGGCGTTCAGGGCTGAGACCGGCAGGGCGGCGGAGCGCGCCGCCTGCGCCTTGCCCAGTTCGACGCGGATGGTGCCGTAGGCGCGGGTGTCATAGAGACGGCGGGTGACGCCAAGCGCAACCAGCGCGGCCAGCAGGCCCGCCAGATGCCACAGGGCGCGGGGGGTTTCACCCAGCAGGCCGTCGATGGCAAAGCCGATGAACAGCGGAACAAGCGCGGTCAGGGCGGCCTCGCCCAGCGTCAGCGCCCAGGTCAGCGCAATGCGGCCCTTGAAGACCGTCAGCAGTGATAGAAGGGTCAGACCCCGGTCAGCCAGCATCGCCTTCACCCGCCGTAAAACACATGGATCGTGGTATTGCCCGGGCCAACCGAGGCTTCGGCGAAACCGGGTTCGTCCTGCGGGCTGCTGGCGCCTGAAACGCCGATGCCTTCGAGCTGTTTATCGCCGTTGAAGTTCAGGTCCTCGTCGCCGTTTTCGTCGTGAAAGAGAACCACCGCATAGGGGCCTGCGGTCAGTTCCGGGAAGGCATGCGCGGTGCTGCCAGGCCGGGCGGGGACCGCGGCAAAGGCTTCGGCTTGCCAGAAGTCCAGCGTTTCGTAGGCCTTGGCCTCGCTGAAGACAGCGATCAGGATATTGCCTTGGCTGTTGCGGATGCCGTCGATGGTGAGGCGCAGACCCTCGGCCGAGGCGGGGGAGGAGAGGACTGTCAGAACGGCGGCGAGGGTGAGGAAGCGGGTCATGCGGGTTTCCTGTGTTCAGGTTGCGGGGAAGGGGGGAGGCGGAAGAGGGCGATAATGTCTTCTGCGATGGCGATCAGCACCGGCACCAGGATGAGCATCAGGGCGGTGCCGAACAGCTCGCCAAAGGCCAGGGAGACCGCGGCGGGGATCAGGTATTGCGCTTGTTCGGAGGTTTCCGACAGCAGCGGCAGCAGGCCGATCACCGTGGTGGCAGTGGTCAGGAAAATCGCCTGGAAGCGGCCAATGCCCGCCTGATGCAGGGCGCGGGCAACGGTCCCGCCCCCTTCGCGGGCCTGATTGTAGCGGGTGATCATCACCAGGCTGTCGTTCACGATCACGCCGGTGAGCGCGAGCATTCCGAAGAATGACAAGAGCGACAGCGGCACATCCATGATTAGATGGCCGACGGCGGCGGCGACAAAGCCGAAGGGCACGATGGCCAGGATCACGAAGGGCTGCCAGTAGCTTTGGAGCGGCACCGCCATCAGCACATAGATCAGCACCGCCGCGAGGATCAGTGCGCGCAGCAGCCCGCCCTGAATTTCCTCCGTCTCCTCGAGCTCGCCTGCAGCGGCGACCTGGACGCTGGGGTATTTGGCGGCCAGCTGCGGCACCAGCTGTTCAAAGACGGCCTGGCCGACCTCGCCGGGCGCTGCCACCGCGCGGTCGATTGCTGCCGCCACGGTGTTGACCCGCCGCCCGTCGCGGCGGTGGATCACGCCGGAGACATAGCTGCCCTCAATATCGGCGACGGTCCCCAGCGGCACCCAGGCGCCAGTGTTGCTGCGCAGGCGCAGCTGCATCAGGTCGCTGATGGTATCGCGGGCCGCGCGGTTGTTCTGCACCAGCACCCGGATTTCTGACCCGTCGCGGCGGATGCGGGCAACTTCGGCACCGCCGAAACCGTTGCCGATCTGGCTGGCCAGGGTTTCCGCAGTGAAACCGAGATTGCGGGCGTCAGGGCGCAGGCGCAGCTTCAGCTCGGGCTGGCCGCCGGCCATCCCGTCGCGGATGCTGGACACACCTTCGATGCCGCCAAGAAAGCTGCGCATCTCGCCGCTGGCTTGGCGCAGCAGGTCTTCGTCCTTGGACATCAGGCGGATGCGGAAGCCGCCTGCCAGTTCCTCGGAGCCGGTGAAATCCAGCTCGGTTGCGCCCTCGACCGCGCCGGTGCGTTCGCGCCAAAGGCGGACCACGTCCAGGATCGGGACATCGGGGCGGTCTGCCACCGGCAGCATCTCGGCATAGATCTGGGCGCTGCCTGCGCTGCTGATGATGGTGAAGAAGGTTTTGACCGGCGCGGCTTCCATTCCGGTCTGTTCCGCCAGCTCCCGGTTCAGCGCATGGCCCGCCGCCTCGATCCGGTCCACATTTTCTCGGGTCAGGGCAAAAGGCGCGCGGGCGTCCATTTCCAGGTTCACGGTGATCACCTGGCCCGGGACCTCAGGGAAGAAAACGGTGCGGACCTTGCCCTTGACCATCAGCCCAAGCCCCAGACAGGCCGCGACGATGAACAGCACGAACACGGCGTAACGGTAGGTCACGGACACCACCAATAGCGGCTGATAGATCCGGTCGCGGACCCAGCAGAGCCCGCCCCGCGCCCCGTCCTGGATGCGGCCCCACAGGCGGCTGAGCAGATAGCGGCGGCGCGGCTGCAGCGGCACATGGGCCAGATGCGCGGGCAGGATGAACTTGCTTTCGATCAGGGAGAAGATCAGGGCCAGGATCACAATGCCTGAAAAACCGGCCAGCGCCTTGCCCAGCGGGTTGTCGATCAGCAGCATCGGAAAGAAGGCGGCGATGGTGGTCAGCACGCCAAAGACGGTTGCGACGGCGACCTTGTGCACGCCTTTTTCGGTGCCTTCTACCGGGTCTTTCACCTTGCGGCGTTCCTCGAACACGCTTTCGCCGACCACCACCGCGTCGTCGACCAGGATCCCAAGGGCGAGGATCAGGCCGAAGGTGGTTACGTCGTTCAGCGAGTAGTCCACCCATTTCGACCCGGCCACCGCGATGGCGCCCATGACCGAGATCGGGATGCCCATCGCCACCCAGAACGCCAGCCGCACGTTCAGGAAAACCGAGAGCATCAGCGCCACCAGGATCAGCCCCTGCACGCCGTTGGATTTGAGCAGGGCCAGCCGGTCGGCGATGTAGCCGGCGCTGTCGCCCCAGACCTCAATTTGGACCGAGGGCGGCAGGTGGCGTTCGAAGTCCGCTGCCACGCTGCGGACAACGCGGCTGATTTCCAGCAGGTTTTCCTTTTGCCCGACCAGCACCTCCATGCCGACGGTGGGGCTGCCGTTGAGGCGGAACAGGAAGTCGCCCTCCAGGTGGCCGTCCTCGATTGTGGCGATGTCGCGCAGCGGAACATGCGAGCCGTCCTCGCGTTCGATCACCGGCAGGGCGCCGTATTCCGGCGCGTAGCGGGCCCGGTTGTCGGCGCGCAGGTGGATGGTGCCATCCTGGGTGCGCAGCTGGCCTGCCTGGAAGGTCAGCGAGTTTGACTGGATCGCCGCCGCCACATCGCCGGCGGTCAGCCCGTACTGGCGCAGCCGTTCCGGGTCCGCCTCGATCCTCAGTTCGCGCGGGATCAGGCCCCAGATCTTGAGCCGCGACAGTTCCGGCTGGGCCAGCAGCTCCTCCTTCAGCCGTTGGGCCAGGGTTTGCAGGGTGGCCGGGCCGGCTTGGCCGTGCAGGTTTACGTAAAGCGCCGGGAAGTCGAAGCCTGACGCCTCGATCACCGGGCGGCGGGCCTTGTCCGGCAGATCGGCCAGCCCGTCGATGCGGATGCGGACCCGGTCCAGCACCGCCTGCAGTTTCTCGCCGCCCGCGCGGCGGACAGAGATGGTGCTGAGGCCGTTGGCCGACAGCGAGGTGATGCTGCGCACACCCTCCAGGCCTTCGAGCGCCTGTTCGGCTTTTTGCGTCACCAGCTCATCCACCTGGGCGGCGGTGGCGCCTGGGTATTCGATGGAAATTTCGACGCTTTCCGGCGGGATGCGCGGGAAGCCTTCGATCCGGATCGACATCAGGGTCTGCACCCCGAGGAACAGGATCAGTGCCATCATCAGGTTGGCGGCGACGGGGTTGCGGATGAACCAGGCGGTCAGGGCGTGCATGGTTCAGCCCTCCGCCGGTTTCGGGCTGACGCGCTGGCCGGGCAGAAAGGAGGCCAGCGGTGTCCGGGCCACCAGCCAGGGGCCGGTGCCCTCGGGTGCGTCAATGATGATGTTCCCGCCGTGCCGGAATAGCACCCTGGGGGTGATGCGCTGCAGGAGGCCGGCGCCGTCGACCAGCCAGATATGCCCGGCCCGGGTCAATGTGCCTTCGGGAAGGGTGAGGGTGCTGGAAAGCTCCCGCCCGCGGAAGGCAACGCGCAGGAAGTCGCCCGCGAGCACCGCCTGCTGCGGGTCCGTGACCTCCAGAAAGATGCGCATCTGGCGGGTTTTCTGATCGAGGAATCCGCCGCCCTGGCGGATCCGGGCCTGGCCGAGGGGCTGGCCGTTGCGGTGGTAAAGCTCCGCCATCTGGCCGGTGACGGGCTGTTGCAGCAGCTTCCAGTCCTCCTGGCTCAGCCCGGCGGTGATTTCGAACTGGCGGTTATCGGCCAGCTGCAGCAGGGGATCGCCCGCGTTTACGGTCTGGCCGAGGCTGGCCAGGCGGCGGGTGACAAACCCGGAGAAGGGGGCCGTGACCTCGCAATCCGCCAGATCGCGCTGCGCGGTCTGCAGCTGCGCCTTGGCGGCGGCCACGTTGCGTTCGGCGATCCTCAGCTGCGGCAGGTGAAGCGCCAGGTCATTGGGCGGGCTGGCGCCGTCGCGGGCAAACTGCCGCTGGGCGACGGTCACCTTGTTCCGGGCCTGAAGCAACAAAAGCCGGGCCTGTTCCAGAGACAGTTCAGCCGCGGCAACGGCGGTTTCATAGCGGGTTTTCTCGATGGAAAACAACGGCGTGCCTTCGGCGGCCCGGGCGCCGGCCAGTGCACCGCCGTGCACCGCTAGGATCCGGCCGGAGACCGCAGAGCGCAGTTCAGCATCCCAGCGCGGGCGCAGCTCGGCGTAGGCGGAGACAACAGCCCGGGCCGGGGCGGGCGAAACCGCAATGACCGAAACCGCGGGGGCAGGCGGCGGCGCTGCCGCGCGGGTCACATCGGCGGTGTCCTCGGTCTCAAACAGCAGCAGGACAACTGCGGCCAGGACCGCCACCGAAACGGCCAGCCACAGCCATTGCCTGCCGCGCCGCACCGGAGCCTTGGGTGTTGTGTTTGCCATCTGCTGCCTTTCCCGCCGAAACCAGAATCACTGCCCCTTGCGGGGCGGTGTTATCTGGCATATACAGTGAACGATCGTTCGTTCAAGGAGTGTTCCGAAAAAATGCCTGCCGGAGAAGACAAGGCCGCATCGAAACGGGAAAAGGCAATTGCACAGCGCCGGGCGCAGATCCTGGAGGCGGCGCTGGAGTGCTTTCTGGAGAACGGCTATCACCAGACCGGAGTGCGGGATATTGCGAAGAAGGCCGGGGTAAGCCTGGGCAATCTTTATAATCACTTCCCGGGCAAGCATGACGTGCTGGCAGAAATCGCGGCGCTGGAGCGGCTGGAACTGGCGCCGTTTCTGAAGATGCTGGCCGGCCCGGCCCCGGCGCCGAAGGTCCTGAAAAAGTTTGTGGCGGCCTATGCCAAATACCTGGCGGATCCGGATACCGTGATCCTGACGCTGGAGATTTCCGGCGAGGCCATTCGCAAGCCCGACATTGCCGCGATGTTCATGGACAACCGGGAGCAGCTAGCCGCCGCGCTGACGGCGGTGCTGGAGCGCGGAATTGCCGAAGGCGGCCTGCGCCGCCTGCCCGATCCGGGGGAGACGGCACAGCTGATCATCGAGGTGGCGGAGGGCAGCGCCTACCGTTGCGTGCTGAGCAAACTGCCCATGCGCAAGGTTCAAAAAGGGTTGTGGGATTTTGTTTCCGCGGCCGTCCTGGCGCCTTAAGCGCCTGCCGGGCCGTGTGTCCGTTCTGGCGGTGTGGGCGCAGGGAGCTATAGTCTTTGGGGCTGGCAGGCGGTTTGCCTGCCCGGCCATGCGGCACGGAACCGGGGCAACAGGACATTTGCGCGATCCAGAGACCAAGATTCCCATCCTGCTGATCGGTTACGCGGTGACCGTGCTGAACACGATGCCGGTCTGGCTGGCGGAGCTGTCGCAAAAAAGCGGCAGCAGCAGCACCGCGGCGGGACTGGTAGCGAGCCTGCTGCTTCTGTCTGCGACGGCCGGCTGCCTGGCCGGGCCGGGTTTGCCGCGGCCGTCCGGGCCAAGGATCGCCGCCGGGACCGTCCTGGCCTGCACGATTGGCGCTGCCGCGGTTCCGGTCTTCGGACTGGCCTCTCTTGTTGCAGGGTCTGTTCTGGCCGGCGTTTCGATGGGTGTGGTGTTGTCCGTTCCCCTGTCCCTTGGGCTGCACAGCCAAAAGGCGCTGCGGGTGTTCGGGTATGGCATGAGCCTGGGGTGCGTGGTGTCCTTTGTGCTGCTGGTCTTTCTGGCACTGGCGGGATTGAATTCGCTGCCGTTCCTGGCTGCCTTGGCGGGTCTTCAACTGGCCATTCTGGTGCGTTCCGTGCCGGCAGGAGGCCGCCCGGATTACGGAGCTTTTGCCTGGGCGCGCGACATCAGCCTGTTTCCCTTTTTTGTTTTGATGGGTGCCTATTGGGCGTTGCTGGAACTCTATGCCATTGATCTGGGTGTCCGCAGCCTGAGCGGCTGGCTGGCGGCCAGCCTGCTGTTCTCGGCGCTTGGGTCTTTTCTTGCGGGTCTGGCCTCCAGCCGTCTGCGGCGCTGGCTGCAGCTTGCCGGGCTGCTGATCGCGGCGCTGGCGGGCGGGCTGACTTATGCCGCCTTTTCCGAAACCGCGCTGGGGCTGATGATCCTGTGCAATGCCTTCGGGCTGTTCCTGTTCTTTCCGCTGTATCTGGAAGCCACGGACTCACCGCCATTCGGGATGGCGCGGTATCTGCTGGGATTTGCGCTCGGCGGCGGTGCGGGCAGCCTGCTGGTTGCCCTTGGCGGATATCCGGCGCTGGCGGTTGCGGTTGCGGTCTCAGGCGCGATTGCGGTTCCGGGGGTGTTCAGGGCGGGGTCAGGGACGGCCCGGTAGCGATGTTGAGCCCGGCTTTCCGCCAGCCATTGATTGCCGCCGCGCCGTGTTCGGCGCTGATGTTGGTCAACTCCAGTTCCTGAAGCGCCACCTGCTCGAACTCGGGGAACATCTGCCGCATCTGCGCCACCGCCCGGGCGGCGGCCTGCATGTTGTCCAGCTCCGCGTGCAGCCACGCCAGATGCGCCTGGTACCAGAAAAACTCTGGCATCGGGACCCGCTCCACCTCGACCAGTGCCGCTTCGAAAAACCCCTGGCTGGCATAGAGCCAGCAGCGGGCGTAGTGGTACCAGCCGGGGTGCACCGGGCTGAGGTCGATGGCCCGGTCCAGGAGTTCAACTGCGCGGTCGTATTCCCCAAGGAACAGGTAGCAGGAGCCGATTTCCGCCAGTACATCGCAATGGCCGGCGTTCAGTGCCAGAGCGCGGCCGGCAGCGTCCCGGAAGCCTGCAATGTCCTTTTGATAAAAGATCGCCAGCGCCAGCGTCATCTGTGCAAAGGCATTCAGGCTGTCGCAGGCCACGGCCCGTCGCGCCGCTGCCGCGCAGAGCGCCAGCGCGTCGGTATCCGGACGCGGGTTGATGTGATAGCGGTATTCTTCCAGCAGCAGCATGGCGTAGGCCGCCCAGCCCTCGGCGGACTCCGTGTCCGATTCCAGTGCCTGGCATAGGCCGTCGCGGGCCTCTGCGTGGATCGCGGGGTCGTAGCAGCGGTAATATTCGTAGAAGCGGGAGATCAGGCGCAGGGTGTCCCAGGACCGGCTGCGCCCTGCCGGTGCGGCCTGGGCGATCTGCTCTGCCATTTCGCCATGGCGGCTGCCGAGGCGTCCGGCAATCAGCCGTGCGATGTCCTCAAGAATATCGAACAGGCCGCCGGTGCCGCCGCCGCGGTCGAATTGCTCGGTTGCGGCCAGATGGCCGCTGGCGGCTTCGGTCACCTGAACCGTCACCCGCAAGTGCTCTGCCGAGCGCCGGACGCTGCCCTCGATAACATGCGAAACGCCATGTGCCTGGCTCATCTCTGCGTTTGAGATACCATCCGCCGCAAGCTGTTCCGTTGTGCGGTGCGACAGCAAGGTGAACTCGCGGAACCGGGACAGGCTGGCGATGGTGTCCTCAGTCAGGCATTCGCCGACAAAGGCGTTGTCAGCATCGCTGCCCAGGCAGCGGAACGGCAACACCGCCAGAACAGTCTGGCCGCTGCGGGCGGCAGGATGGGCGGCCCTGGCAGGTTCCGCAACCGGCGCCACAAACCGGAAGCCCTTGCCGTGAATAGTGCGGATGGTGTGCTGGTCGCGGCCATTGTCTCCGACCGCCTGGCGGGCTTCCTTGATCGCGGTTGACAGGGTCGCATCGGTGATGAAGCGGCCGTCCCAGACCGCGCCGGCCAGATCGTCCTTCAGCACCACCCGGTCCCGGTTGCGGATCAGGTATTCCAGCAGCTGCAGGGTCTGCGGTGTCAGGCTTTGCCGGACCCCGCCGCGCGAAATCTGAAACAGGCCGGTGTCGAGCTCGCAATCATTGAAGGTGAATTTCATGCTGTTTCCCGGTTCCGGACTGGCTTTGCAGGCAAGTACTTAGCGCGAAGGCTCAGGGTTTCTCAGGAAAAGCTCAGATCCTGCGCAAGTCTGAGCCCGCGCCGCCGCCTATCCAGATGCTGCACGACATTGCCCGCACCCGGGCTGCAGCATTGGAGAAAGCAGATGAAATACCGTGACGCGCTGCCGCAATTGAATGGACAGCAAATGATCGCCGATGGCGGGCTGGAAACCACGCTGGTGTTCCATGAGGGGATCAGCCTGCCGCTGTTTGCCGCCTTCATGGCGCTGGAGACCCGCGAGGGCAGGGAGGCCATCGCCCGCTACATGCGCGGGTTTGCCGACCTGGCGGTCCGCAACCGCCGCGGCTTTGTGATGGACACGCCGACCTGGCGCGCCAGCCCGCGGTGGGCGGCGGAACTGGGAGTTGGCAGGGAGCAGCTGGAGGCAGTTCACCGTACTGCGGTCGCAACCCTGCGGGATCTGCGCGACGCGTTGGAGACGCCGCAGTCGCCCTTTGTCATCAACGGGGTGATCGGGCCGCACAGCGATGGCTATGCGCCCAGCGAAATCCTGACCGCGGAGGAGGCGGAAGCCTATCACCAGACGCAGGTTGAATGGTTCGCCGCAATGGGTGCCGACATGGTCTCTGCCATCACCATGACCTATGCGGAGGAAGCCATCGGCATCGTCCAAGCGGCCCGCAGTGCCGCAATTCCGGCGGTGATCTCCTTCACGGTGGAAACCGATGGCCGGCTGCCCTCCGGCCAGAGCCTGCGCGGCGCCGTCGAACAGGTCGATGCGGAGACCGGCGGGGCGGCTGCGTATTTCATGATCAACTGCGCGCATCCTGACCATTTCACCGGGGTGCTGGCCGAGGGCGGCAAGTGGACCGCCCGCATCCGCGGTCTGCGGGCCAATGCGTCGCGGCTGTCGCATGCCGAGCTGGACGAGGCGGAGGAGCTGGATGACGGCGATCCGCAGGAGTTCGGCGCGCTGCACCGGGATCTGGCGCATCTGCTGCCCAATCTGACTGTCGTCGGCGGCTGCTGCGGCACCGATCACCGCCATGTCGAACACGTCTGCATGGCCGGCCGCCATGCCGCCGCTGCGGCGGGCTGAGGCCTCAACCGGACACGAAACGGACTGGAGCGGCAGCCCGCTCCGGCCTTCAAGGGAGATAAGACATGAAACTCTACCAGACCACTTACACGCAATCTGATTACCTGCGGCTTCCGGGCGGCACTTCGGGGACCCGGGCACCGGGACGGACTGGCCTGTGGGCGCGCCTGCGCAATCGGGTGATCCGTGAATGGAAGCTGCGGCGGGACATTGCGCATCTGGAACAGCTTGATGCCCGGCTGCTGAAGGATATCGGGCTTGAACGGCACGATGTCAGGGGCCAGCTGCGCCGCGGACGGGATGTTTACTGGGAGTTCCGGCCATGAGCACGCTGAAGAACGGGTCCAAGGGACCCCAGGTCAAGGCGCTTCAGCGCGCCTTGAACACTGCCGGCGCAAAACCCGCGCTGAAAACCGACGGCAAGTTCGGCAGCAAGACGGAAGGAGCGGTCAAGGCGTTCCAGAAGAAAGCCCGCCTGAAGGCCAGCGGTATTGCCGGGACCGATACCCTGGCGGCGCTGGGGCTGGGCCGCAAGGCGGTGACGTGGCCGCTGCCGGACCTGCTGCCGGAGCGCCGGGAGGTTGACAAGCACTACATGAAGGCCCGCAAGACCGTGAAGGCGGGTCTTGTTCTGGCATCCGGGCACAAGGCCTATTCCATTCGCGTGCTGCATGACGAAATGCTGGCGGCGGGCGAGCGGCTGGACACGGTTTATGCCGGTGTGGTCGATCCGCTGTGCGATGCGGACTTTCTGCATCACCGCTTTGACCAGCTGCCTGCCTCCGAGATCAGAAAACGCCAGGCCCTGATCGCACAGGCCAAGAAGACGATGGATTTGTTCAGCAAGCAGTCCGCGGCTTTCTATGGCCATATCATCGAGATCGGCCGCATCGAATCCGAGACCAAAAGCGCAATCAGCAAGCGCGGGCGGGTGGTCTGGCCAGTGCCCGATTACAGCAAGATCTTCAACCGCAACGCTCAGAGGTTAAGGGCGGTCAAGGAACGGATGCAGGAGATTTATAGCGACTGCTACGGCCATGCAGACCCTGAGGTCCACAAGTTTGCCAAAGAGGCGCTTAAGATGCTGTCGAAAACAGACAATGCCTATGTCGAGTACGAAGTGCAGTTTGCGGTTCTCAACGAAACCAAGGAGGCTTTTGAACGCAAATTCACCGAAGTGCGTGATGATGAGCTGCTGAAAATCGCGAAGAAGGCCAAGACGCAATACGCCAAGCTGCTGCAGCTCGCCCGCATCTGCATTGCCCAGCTTAAGTCCTGCTGGGGGATTGAGAAGCGGCACAGGAAAATGATCGGGTTTTCAGCCTGAAGGCAGCGCAATACGAGGGGTCTCCAACGTCCAGTGATGCGCTGCTACATGGCCCGGGATATTTGCCGGGCCAGCTCTGCCAGTGCAAGGGACAGCGCATCAGCGGTGGCGGCGGCACCTTCGCCGCTGACCGGCGTGGCGATATCGAAGCGCTGCACGAATTCCCGCACGGTGCCTTCGGGTGAGGAAACGGCGAATTGGCCGGAAAGCTCAAACAACCCGTCGGCGCGGGCATAGGCCTGATCCACCCGCACATCCAGGCGCACGTCCGGGCCGGTGTTCAGCGGCCAGGGCTCCATCGCGGCAGCGGCGCCGGTGCGCTCGCTGAGGCCGCGGGCCAAGGCGGCGGTCATGCCGCGGGCCGGGTCATCCGCCCATTGCGCGCCATCCAGCGCAAACAGCGCGCCGCCTTCGCCCTCGGCGACAATGTCAGAGGCCGCAGCGTAGGAGGGGAGTGAAACCAGCCGAACCTCGATCGAGCGCGCGCGCAGATTGGCGACGGCTTCGCCGGGGGCGGAGGAAATCAGATAGCGGGGATCGTTGCCGCCGGCGCAGGCCGCCAGCAGGGCAAGAGGGATCAGCAAAGGCAGGCGTTTAATCATCTTATCTTCCAAACAGCAGGGAATTCGGGTCGCGTTCGATCTTGCGCGCAAGCTGCGAAACCGCGCGGGCGGCGGTTCTGATCTCGCGCAGCGCGTCCAGGGTTTCGGAGTTGAAGCTGGAGCGGGCGCCGTAGGAGGCGATCAGCGCTTCGGACTGGGCCACAAGGCGCTCCAGCCGGGCCGAGAGCGCAGGCAGGCCTTCGGCAGCGGCGGCCACTGTGTCGGCGGCCCCGCGGGCAGAGGCCATGGTGGCATTGGCGTTCTCCACCAGCCCGCCCTGGCGCAGTTCCTCCAGCGTGGCCTGCATCTCCTCCAGCGCGCTGGTCAGGGCCGGGGGCAGGGCGCGGGCGTCCTCAGTGCCGATCAGCGCGTCGGCGCTGATCATCAGCTGGCGGGCAGAGCGGATCAGCTCTTCGGTTTCCAGCGAATTGGCCTTGGCCGCCAGGGCGTTGAAGGCGGTGATCAGCGCGGGCAGATCCTCTGCGGCATCGGCAATGCCGGCCGCGGCTTCGCTGCCCTTTTCCAGCGCCGACGCGAGATTGGCAGCGGCGCGGCCCTGCTGCAGCTCTGCCAGAAGGGCGCGCATATCGGCCACCGCTGCCTGCAGCTCACCCGGGAGGGCGCGGGTTCCGGGATCGGTGACCAGCGCGCGGGTGTCTTCCAGCAGCGCCAGGGCGGCGGCGGGCGCCTGCCGGGTGCTGTCAGCGGCGGCCAGATTTTCAATGCTGGAGAGGGTGGCGATGGTCTGGGCCATCAGCTCCTCGACCGGCAGCGCGTTGATGCGGTCCAGCATGCCTTCGGCGGTGGCAGTGAAATCCGGCAGGTTCGACGGCGCACTGGGCAGCTGCGGGAACGGTTCGGCATTGCGGGCAAAATCCGCTGGTGCGGCGTCTTCCAGGGTGACCAGCTCGACGATCAGCTCAGAGCTGAAAAGGCTGGCGGAGGCGAGCCGGGCGCGTAGGCCGTTTTCGACCGCCTGTTCCAGGAAATCGAGGGCCTCGGCCTCGCCCGCGCCGCGCGGCAGGCCCATCAGGGCTGGTTCCAGCAGCAGCTTGGCGATCAGCTGCACCTCAGCCTCGCCGCTGTCACGTATGGAGGCGTTGAGGCTGCTGACCTCGCCTACCTTGACGCCGCGCAGCTGAACAACGGCGCCGCTGGCAAGACCCGCGACGGACTCGTCAAAGGCGACCGAGACGGCGACGCCGCCGGACAGGGTGCGGGCAAAAGCGGTGCGGCGGGCCGCGGCCTCGTCTGCGTGGATGTCGAAGACGGTGCCGGGGCCGACCGGATTGCCGCCGTCGAACACGGAGCCGAATTCGATGCCGCCGGCCACCAGCGAGGCGATGCTGTCCACGTCCAGCGACAAGCCGCTGGGGCCAATCGAGACTGAGAAGCCGGAGCTGTCCCAGAACCGGGTGGCGGAATTGATGCGGCGGTCATGCGGCGCCTCGATGAAGGCATCAACGACGATACTGTCGCCGCTGACCGTCAGGCGCGGCTTTTCCAGGCGTCCGACCTCAATGCCGCGGAACAGCACCGGTGCGCCTTCGGACACCATCCGCCCGTCGTCGGTGCGCAGGGTGATCCGCCGCCCGCCGCGTCCTGGCTGCGCCAGCGGCGCCCGGTCAGCGCCCTCGAATACGGTCTGCGGGAGGCCGGGGTCCTGATCCCAGCTGCCTTCGATGTAGACGCCCGACAGCACGGTGCTGAGGCCGGAGATGCCGCGCGCCGAGACTTCCGGGCGGACCACCCAGAAGGCGGCATCTGCATCCAGATAGGGGGCGACATCCTTGTCGATGCGGGCCTGCACGGAGACCTTGCTGAGATCGCTGGAAAAGCCAACCTTCTCAACCCGGCCGATCACCACGTCGCGGTAGCGCACCGTGGTTTCATTGGCGGCAATGCCGGAGGCGTTTTCGAAGCTGATGGAAATCAGCACACCGCGGTCGGAATAGGCCTGCCAGGCTACCCCCAGCGACACCAGCAGGGCGGCCAGAGGCACCAGCCAGACCAGCGACAGGTTGCGCCAGGGTGAGGGGCGCCGGGCGGAGACTTGCATCGGGGCGGGATCAGGCGTGGTCATTCAAATTCTCGCTTTCCGCAGCCCAGATCAGGCGCGGATCAAAACTCTGGGCGGCCAGCATGGTGAAGGCAACCGATATTGCAAAACTGACCGCCGCCATGCCGGGGGCGATGGCAGCGGCAAAATCCAGCTGCACCAGGGCGGTCAGGATGGCCACCACAAAGACGTCAATCATCGACCACCGCCCGATAAATTCAACAACCTCATAAAGCACCAGGCGGCCGTGGCTGCCAAGGGCCGCGGGCCTGCGGACCGAGACTGCGAGGTAACCGATGGCTAGGAATTTGGCGACCGGGATCACAATGGAGGCCAGGAACACAATCAGCGCCACGGCATAGGAGCCGTGGCTGAACAGTTCGGCGATGCCGCCGATCAGGGTGTTCTCGGAGGTGCGGCCAAACGCGGTGGTGCGCAGCATCGGGTAGGTATTGGCGGGCACATAGGCGATCAGCCCGGCGGCCAGCCAGGCCCAGACCCGCTGCAGGCTGTCCCGGGCGGCGGGATGCAGCGGGCTGCCGCAGCAGGCGCAGGCCTGTGCGCTGCCCGGGTTGGCGGTGCCGCAGGCGCGGCAGCCGGCCAGTCCCGCCGCCGCGGCGGTCAGGAAGCGCTGCGGGTTCTGAGGGTCTTCCATACGGTCAGCCTGCAAATTGCGTTGTCGGTCAGGATGGTCACCACCAGAAGGGCGGCAAAAGCCCAGAAGGCCGGACCCAGCCCGACCCGTGCCAGGCCGGAGACTTTGACCAGGGCCACGGCCACACCGATGATGAAAATCTCGGCCATCGCCCAGGGTTTCAGCCGTTCGGCCCAGCGGTAGGCGGTAAAGGCGTGCGGGGCGGGGCGCCAGCCCAGGGCCATCGGCGCCAGGGTATAGACAAGCGCGCCGTAGCGTGCGGCGGGCAGCAGCACGATCAGCAAGCCGGTTGCCAGCGACAGGGGCGCCATCGGGCCTTGTGAAAAGGCCAGTACTGCGTCCAGAACCGACGCCTGATGCGACAGACCCTGGGCGCTCAGCTCCAGAAACGGAAAGACCGCCGCGGCGGCCAGCAGGATCAGCGCGGTCAGCGACAGCATCGCAATCCGGGTCATGGCGCCGGACTTCGGCGCCGCCAGCACCGTGCCGCAGCGGGCGCAGCGGGCCACGGAATGGGCAGGCACGTCCTGGTCGCGGTGCAGCACGTCGCAGGTGGGGCAGGCAATCAGCTGTTTAGAGTCCATTCTACCTGTCTCCGGTCGCGGACGCAGGCCGCTGCGCCTCCCTGGCAGCGGCTGGTGTCCTGTCGCCCACTTGAGGCCTGGAACGCAAGAATTTCAATCGGTTTTTGCCGGCAGGCAGGGCAGGTGGGCCGGTTGTGTGCAGCTGCGCGGAGGCCGTTTCTGCAGCTGGCCGCGCGGCTCGGCGGCGGGCGCAGGCAGGCAATAGCCTGGTATTTGCAATAAATGCAGGAGGCTGGCGGCACTGCCGGCGCCGCCGATTTCGCCATTCCTTAAGGTTTCGGCGGAATTCTGGCTGTTGCAGTGTAAGCCGGCCCTGGAGAAACCGATGTACCGTATTCTGGATTGCCTAACGCAGCAGCACAACTATGTGCTTGTGGCCGTCGCGGCCCTGGTCTGTGTCACCGGGGTCTGCCTGAGCGTGCGCCTGACCAACCGGCTGAATGGCGCGCGGGAGCGGCGGCGGCTGGTGCAGCTGGGCCTGTCGAGCATGATCGCCGGGGCAACGATCTGGTCGACGCATTTCATTGCGATGCTGGCATATGAGCCTGGGTTTGAGCATGGCTATGAACCGCTGGTGACCGGCCTGTCGCTGCTGGCAGGGGTGCTGGGGGTGCTGGCGGCCAACACGGTGCTGGCCTTTGGTACCGGGCGCCATGCAGCGCTGCTGGCCGGGGCGGTGTTCGGGCTGGCGGTTTCCGTGATGCATTACACGGGCATGCAGGCCTATTTGATTCCGGGCGAGCTGCAGTGGGAACCGGGTTACCGGGCACTGTCGCTTGCAATAGGCATGGGATTGGGCGCCTGGGGCTACATCTTCGCCGCCCGGCCGGGGCTGGGCAGGCTGAACTGGGTGCTGGCAACGGTGCTGCTGGTGGGGGCCATCTGCGGCATGCATTTCACCGGCATGAGCGCCATCAATGTCCGGCTCAGCCCGCTGGTGGACGTGCCTGAGGAAGTCATTTCGGATGCGGTGATGGGGATGCTGATTTTCGGGGTGATGGGGCTGATCCTGCTGGTTGGCTTCGCCTCTGCCAGCATCGAGACCAATGTTGAGAGCGAAGCGCGGCGGAAACTGGCGCATGCGGCCCTGCACGATCCGCTGACCGGAATGCCCAACCGGATGTGGCTGACTCAGTTCCTCGCCGATCTGGCGGAGCGCCTGCAGAAGGACGAGACCGAACGCGCGGCGGTGCTGACCATCGACCTGAACCTGTTCAAGGAGGTGAACGACCTGCATGGCCACGCGGTTGGCGACCAGGTGCTGCAAGCTGTGGCCCTGCGGCTGACCCGGCAGCAGGGGCCGGATGAGTATATCGCGCGGGTTGGGGGCGATGAATTTGTTGCGGTCAAACAGGGGTTCCGGCGGATCGAGCAGGTGCTGGCCTTTGCCGAACGGTTGCACGCCTCGGTCATCGAGCCGATCGACCTGGCGGATGTTTCGGTCCGGGTGGGGGCGGCCATCGGGGTGGCCACCAGCCTGAAGGAAGGGCGCGATCCGCTGGAGCTGCTGCACAAATCCGATCTGGCGATGTACCGGGCCAAATCAGATCCGTCTGGTGCGATCTGCCAGTTCAGCGAGGACATGGACCGCCAGAGCCGGGAGAAGCTGCAGCTGGTCCACGATCTGCGGCTGGCTTGCGCTGGCGGGCAGTTCGAGCTGGCCTACCAGCTGCAGAACGACATCACGAGCCTGGAGCCGGTTGGCTTTGAAGTTCTGCTGCGCTGGAACCATCCTTCCCGCGGCCGTGTCGGACCGAGCGAGTTCATCCCGGTGGCTGAGGAAACCGGCCTGATCCGCGAGATCGGCCATTGGGTCCTGCGGGAAGCCTGCAAGGAGGCGGCAACATGGGAACGGCCGTTTCAGGTGGCGGTCAATGTCGCGCCGCAGCAGCTGGTGCAGCCGTCCTTTGTCGAGGATGTGATGGATATTCTGCTGGAAACCGGTCTGTCGCCGGAGCGGCTGGAGCTGGAAATCACCGAGTCCAGCATCATCGACGATCAGGCGCATACCCTGAAGGTCATGCATCAGCTGAAAGACTACGGCGTCCGCATTGCGATGGATGATTTCGGCACCGGCTATTCCTCGCTGGCCACCCTGCAAACCTTTCCGTTCGACAAGATCAAGATCGACCAGAGTTTTGTGAAGGGCGTGCACCGGAACGCGCAGAGCGCGGCCATTGTCCGCTCCACGCTGCTGCTTGGGTCTGCCTTGAACATTCCGGTTCTGGCCGAAGGGGTGGAAGACCAGGATGAGCTGCATTTCCTGCAGGCGGAGAAATGCGCCTCTGTCCAGGGGTTCTATTTCGGGACTCCGATGAGCCAGGAGGAAATGCGGCGGATTGCCTGCGGCGAAGGCGGTGACGTCAGGAAGCACTCTGCTTGACGCAGGGCCAGGGTCCCGGGGCGGCGGTCCGGAGTGAAACTGCCGCAGGGGATGCCGCGCCTGCGGCAAGCTGCTAACCTCCCGTCCGGGCGGTATCGGGGAGCACGGGTTTGGCGGATATTGATTTTCTTCTGGACGGCGGCGGCGATGGCTGTCCGACGGTCCTGCTGGCACATGGCGCGGGGGCGCCCATGGATACTCCGTTCATGGCGGCAATCGCTTCGGGCCTTGCAAGCCGGGGGCTGCGGGTGGCGCGGTTTGAATTTGCCTATATGGCGGCGCGGCGCAGCGGCGGGGTGAAACGGCCGCCGCCAAAGGTGGACCTGCTGCAGGCGGAGTTTCTCAGCGCGGTCAGCCGTTTCGCCTGCGAGGGCCCGCTGATCATCGGCGGCAAATCCATGGGGGGCCGGGTGGCGAGCCTGGTTGCTGACGGGCTCTTCGCTGAAGGGCGCATCTGCGGCCTTCTTTGCCTCGGCTACCCGTTTCATCCATCGGGCAAGCCTGAGCGGTTGCGGACAGCGCATCTGGAGACGCTGAAAACGCCTGCGCTGGTCTGTCAGGGCAGCCGCGATCCCTTTGGCACCCGGGAAGACGTGGCGGGCTACGCGCTGCCGCCTGCAATCAGCCTGTGCTGGCTGGAGGATGGCGACCATGATCTGAAGCCGCGCAAGACGGTGACAGGGTTCGGGCAGGAGCACAATCTGGAGGCGGCCTGCGCGGCGGCTGCCGGCTGGGCCAAGGAGCTGGCGCAGGAAAGTGCGGGCAAGTCCAGGAGCAGAGGCCGTGCACCCGGCGGTTAGTGTTCCGGTGCAGGCGGTTCGATGATCCGCCAGTAACGGTCCATCATGTTGACAAGCTGCAGGAAATCGCGCCCGGCGGTTTCCTTGGCGATATAGCCCGCGGCGTTCAGGTTGTAGGCTGCTGCAATGTCCTGCTGATCGCTGGACGTGGTCAGAAAGAACACCACCGAACTGTGCAATTCCGGGTCATTGCGCAGCTCCCTGACAAGCTCGATACCGTTCATCCGCGGCATATTGATGTCCGCCAGCAGCACATAGGGCGGTGTGAGTGGGGCCTTTCCGCCGGTGCCGCGGAGGATGTCCAGCGCGGCGATGCCGTCAACGGCCCGGGTGATCTCATTTGCGATGTTGGCTTTGCGGAAGGCGCGCCGCACCGCCTTGGCATCGCCGTCATCGTCATCCACCAGCAGGATCTTCAGCTCTTTCTGGAGGGGGGGAGCGCCGGTACAGCCCTGCATGTCAGTTGCCCTCCGTTGCGGCGGGCCGCTGCTTGGGCCAGGTGAAGCGGAATGTGCACCCCTCCCCCAAAGCGGACTGCACTGAGATCGTGCCGCCCGCCTGCTGCACATGTTTCTGAACAATGGAGAGGCCCATGCCGCTGCCCTCCACCTTGTCCCGCGACTGCAGGGTCTGGAACATCTTGAAGATCTGCTCATGGTATTTTTCTTCAATACCGGGACCGTCGTCAGCCACTGAGAAGACCCAGTGGCTGCCTCCATCCTGCAGCGTCACATCCACCGCGCCGGTGCCGGTTTCACTGTGCTTGATCGCGTTGGAGATGAGGTTGGCAAAGATCTGTTTCAGCGGCATGTTCACCAGCTGGATGCCCTCGAATGCGGGGTCTATGCGGATCGTGAAACCCTCCGGCTGGTCAACCAGCAGCAGCACCTCCTGCATCAGCTCAGACCCCGGCATCAGCTGCTGGTACCGGTGGTCGGTCTTGCGCCCGATCCGGGAGTATTCGAGCAGGTCGTCGAGCAGCCGGTCCATCCGTGACACCCGGGAGCGGAGCAGCTGCAGGTTTTCGCGGCTGTCCTCGTCCAGGGTTTCCGCCAGATCCTCCTCCAGCCAAGTGGAGGCATTGTCGATCACCCGCAATGGTGCCCGCAGATCGTGCGAGGCCACATAGGCAAATTCATCCAGGTCCCGGTTTGACCGGGAAAGGTCCTCAATAAATTTTTCCCGCTCCGCCTCTTTGCGCTTCTGTTCGGTGATGTCGCGGACAATGCCGCTGAACAGGATGTGATTACCCACCCGGACCTCGCTTACGGATACCGTGAGCGGGAAGATGCTGCCGTCCTTGCGCTGGCCCTGCACCTCGCGGGCGGCGCCGATGAATTTTGGCTGCGCGGTTTTGAAATAGGTGCTGATGTCGCCGTCGTGTCCCGCCCGGTGGGGGGATGGCATCAGCATGCTGATGTTCTTGCCTGCCACCTCCGCAGCACTGTAGCCGAAGATATTCTGGCTGGCGCGGTTGAAGTCCTGAATTCTGCCCTGGGTGTCGATGGTGATCATCCCTTCGATACTGTTGTCGTGTATCGCCGTGAGCTCAGTCTGTTTGCGTTCCAGGGAAATCAGAGCGGTTTTTTGGCGGCAGACGACATAGGCAAAGGCCCAAAGCGCCAGAACTGTCAGCCCTCTGTTGGTCAGAACGACCCATTCGTTGATGCCTGCACGGTGAAACAGCACATAGCCAAGCAATGTCAGTGCGGTTGCGGCTGCTGCATAGACATAGGCGGTTTCGGGTTTTTCTGCCCAGATGGTGCAGAGGACAACCCCGGCGTAGATCAGCCCGGCCGCTACCCCCAGCGGTGTCAGGTAGTCGAACAGAAACCCGGCGGCTACCATAAAGGCTGCAGCAAAATGGGCGCGCTGTTCAGTCGAAAGGGGCCAGAGCGGCTGCTGATGGGCGCGGGTTTGGGGGGCAAATGTCATATCTGTTGCGGTCCCTTTTTCGATGCAGATGCCAGAAACCCGGCAAAAGCGATGGTTTGCCGCGGGCTGATTGCCTGATCACGTTACAGTTTCAGTCCGCCATATCAAGAAAAATGCAATCTAAGGTTGTTCTTGAGGATGAGCGCATGCCAACAGTGAGGCGGCTGTTCTGCGGTCTTCTGTTCTGATTGGGGCCATGAGAGCTGACCCTGGTTATCAAATTGCAAATACGCACAACTCAGGGTGGTTGCGGCGTGCTTTTTGATGCTGTCCTCACGGAGGCTGCGGCCAAGGCGTTGCGCGGTGCTGCAAAGGGGAGCGGTCAGGGCCGTTCCGGGCCTGCAAGGGGCGGCAGAGGCAAACCTGCCGGGGTTAAGAATTTTCTCTCGGTTTGACGCTAGCTTTGCGCGACTCCCTTTAGAATCAGGAACGTGCAGAGAGGTAGAATGTTTTTCAGATCCAAGCCGGCCAAGCCCGCAGAACAGGCCAGCAGCGCCGAAATCATTGGCGGAATGGTCGACCGCACCCAGGCCACGATCCAGTTTAAGCCGGACGGCACCATTTTGACCGCAAACGCCAATTTCCTGGCTGCGATGGGTTACAGTCTGGAAGAAATTGCGGGCAAGCATCACGCGATGTTCGTCGCGCCTGATCTTGCAGCCAGCGCGGAGTATAAGGCGTTTTGGCAGGAACTGGCGTCGGGCCGGGTGTTCACCGATCAGTTTCCGCGGGTGACAAAGACCGGGGAGACCATCTGGATTCAGGCAACATATGCGCCGGTTACAGGGCCGGATGGCACCGTTGTGCAGGTGGTGAAAGTCGCAACAGAAGTAACTGTGCGCCGCCGCGGACTGCAGGAAATTGCGCGCGGGCTGGACGCGATGAGCCAGGGCGACCTGGGAGTCCGGGTCACATTGTCAGAGCAGGCGGATATTGCGGCACTGGGCGAGGCGTTCAACCGGTCAGCTGAGCAGCTGCAAACGGCACTTGGTGCTGTTACCCAAGTATCGGATGCGGTGGGGCGCACGGCGGATGAGATCTCGCGTTCGGCCAGCGACCTGTCGCAGCGCACCGAGAGCCAGGCTGCGACGCTGGAGGAAACCGCGGCGGCCATCGAGGAGCTGACCTCTACCGTGCATTCCGCGGCCGAGGGCGCAGAGAAGGTGGAAGGCATCGTCAGCGAGGCCAAGACCGCGGCGGAGCGCAGCGGACGGGTGGTCGAGGACGCGGTAGCGGCGATGTCGCAGATCGAGAATTCCTCGGAGGAGATCGCCAAGATCATCGGCATGATTGATGACATCGCTTTTCAGACCAACCTGCTGGCGCTTAACGCGGGTGTTGAGGCAGCGCGGGCCGGCGATGCGGGTCGCGGGTTCGCGGTTGTGGCCTCCGAGGTGCGGGCGCTGGCGCAGCGCTCTGCCGGGGCAGCAGGCGAGATCAAGCAGCTGATCAGCGAAAGCAAGCAGCAGGTGGCCAGCGGGGTTGACCTGGTGGGCCGCACCGGTTTGGAGCTGAAGCAGATCATCGGCAGCGTCGGCACCATCTCCAGCCACATCAGCGGAATTGCCACCGGTGCCAAGGAGCAGGCCACGTCTCTGAGCGAGATCAACCTGGGTGTTTCGCAATTGGATCAGGTGACCCAGCAAAACGCGGCGATGGTGGAAGAGACCTCTGCCGCCAGCCATCAGCTGTCGTCCGATGCCAGCCAGCTGACCCGCGAAGTGTCCAAGTTCAGCGGCTGCGGAGCTGCGGCCCCGGCGGCAGATGTGATCGCCTTCCAGCGCCCGGCGCCGGCACCTGCGCCAGAGGCGCTGCCCGCGGCGCAGGGCTGGGATGACTTCTGAGGCTGCTGATTGAGACCGGTTCCAGGAAGCCTCGCGGAGTTACCTGAATTGACGTGTTGACACGCCCCGCCGGTGCCGCAACGCTGGCCGCAAAAATGACGGGGTGTATACATGGACAGCCAGGATGCGGCTGCATATCCGCTGATCCGGCGGGCTGGGCTGAGCGGCATTCTGGTCAGCTTCGGCGGCAGCCTGAATGAAGCCTCCAACCGGGCGGCGCTGGCTTTCCGTACCGCGGTTGAGGCGCTGAAGCTGGAGGGCGTGGTGGAGACCATGGCCTCGCTGGCTTCGGTCTTTGTCCGGTTTGAACCGTCACTGCTGCCGCACGAGAGGCTGGAGGCGGCGCTGCAGGAGCTGCTTGCAGTGCAGGACTGGCTGCAAGCGCCGCTGCCGGTAGGGCGCCGGTTCTGGCGGGTGCCCACCGTTTACGGCACCGATCTGGCGCCGCAGCTGGGGGAGGCTGCGGATGCCGCGGGGATGAGCGAAGCGCAAGCCATTGACAGTCTGAGTGCGGCGCGGGTGCGGGTGCTGACCATCGGCTTTGCGCCCGGCCAGCCCTACCTCGGCTCCCTGGGGCCGGAATGGGATCTGCCGCGGCAGACAGAACTGACCCCGATGGTGCCACGTGGTGCGCTGGTGCAGGCGATCCGCCAGTTCGTGCTGTTTTCCAACCCGGCGCCAACAGGCTGGCGCCATGTCGGCCAGACCGGGATGACACTGTTCCAGCCGGGTGCAGAGCAGCCCTTTGCCTTGCGCCCCGGTGACGAGATGCAGTTTGAACCGGTGTCCAAGACGGAGTTCCTGAAGCTCTGTGACGCTGACCCGCTGCGCGGCGGAGCGGCAGCGCAGGAGATCCAAGCATGAGCGGCCTGAAAATTCTCCGCATCGGCCCGGCTGCATCGGTGCAGGACATGGGCCGCCCCGGACTGCTGGGGCAGGGGATATCCCAGGGCGGTGCCGCTGACACCCTGGCGCTGGCCGAAGGCGCGGCGCTCTTGCGGCAGGATCCGGGTCTGGCGGCGCTGGAAATGGGCGGCATGGGCGGCGAGTTTGAGGCCACCGGCCCCTTGCGCATTGCCCTGACCGGCGCGCCGATGGCGGCCGCATTGGACGGTGAAGCACTGGCCTGGAATGCCTCGCACCGGATGGAGGCTGGCCAGCGCCTGACCATTGGTGCTGCCCGCTCGGGCGTCTACGGCTACCTGCATCTTGGCGGCGGCATCGCCACCGGGCCGTTGCTGGGCGCCCGTGCCGTGCATGTGATGGCCGGGCTGGGCCGGACGGCAGAAGCCGGCGGCCTGCTGCCAGCGGACCCGGATCAAAACAGTGAAACCGGGCTGGTGCTGGCGGCTGACGAGCGGTTCAAGGGCGGCGAACTGCGGATCGTGGAAAGCTTCCAGAGTCATTTGTTCCCTGAAGAAGTCCGCGCCCGTTTCGCTGCCACGGGTTTCAGCCGCGGCAGCCGCGCCAACCGGATGGGAGTCGAAATGGTTTCGGAAGGGGAAGGGTTTGCCGCCGAAGGCCAGCTCAATATCCTGTCCGAGGTGATCCTGCCCGGTGATGTGCAGATGACCGGCGACGGCAAGCCCTTTGTGCTGCTGCGTGAATGCCAGACCACCGGCGGCTATCCCCGGATCGGCACCGTGCTGCCCTGCGACTTGCCCAAGGTGGCACAGGCCCAAGCCGGCGCTGCGCTGCACTTTCGCTGGGTCAGCCTGGAGGAAGGGCTGGAAATCCAGGCCAAATTCGAAAAATCACTCAAAGGCCTGCCTGCAGCCTGCCGCCCGCTGGTGCGCGATCCTGCGGCGGTCCGGGACCTGCTGTCCTATCAATTGATCAGCGGGGCCGTCTCGGCGGAGGCGGACCCTTATGCGACGGGAGAAACCGCATGACCAAAACAGTCGACCTGAACGCCGACATGGGCGAAAGCTTCGGCCCCTGGAATATGGGCGATGATGCCGCGCTTCTTGGCATCGTCTCCTCCGCCAATATCGCCTGCGGCTTTCACGCGGGCGATCCGGATGTGATGGCGCGGACCATGGCGCTGGCGCGGGACAATGGGGTGGGCATCGGTGCCCACCCGGGGTTCCTGGATTTGCAGGGCTTCGGCCGCCGCCGGATGCATGTGCCGCACGGCACCCTGGCAAATATGATCCGCTATCAGCTGGGCGCCGCCCGGGGCATGGCGCAGGCTGCCGGCACTCAGGTGCGGCACCTGAAATTGCATGGCGCGCTGTCCAATATGGCCTGCGTCGATCACGCAATGGCGCGGGCCTGCTACGAGGCGGCGCTGGATGTGGACCCTGACATCATCATCATGGTGCTGGCCGCAACCGCCATGGAAGAGGTGGTGCGCGAGCTGGGCTGCAACTGGTGCGGCGAGATCTTCGCCGACCGCGCCTATAATGACGATGGCACCCTGGTCGACCGCTCGCTGCCGGGGGCGGTGATCCACGACCCGGACCTGGCCGGGCCGCGCATCCTGAAAATGGTCCAGGAGGGGGCGATCATCACCGAGAGCGGCAAGCGTATCCCGGCGGCGATCGACACCATCTGCCTGCACGGTGATACAGCCGAGGCAGTGGAACTCGCCGCCTCCGTCCGCAGCAGCCTGACCGCAGGCGGGATCGCAATCCGGCAATTCCCTGGCCGCCGGGACTGAGGCGCGGCAAGGGACGCACTTGGGGGTGCAGGGTCTGAGGCAGATTTTTTGGCCTCAGACCGGGAAAACCCCGGGAATCGCGGCGCTTGCGCCATCGGATTCGATTCCAGCCGACTCGCTGGACTCCGTCCGGCTTGTATATGTTACGGTCATACCCCCCAACATCTAGTGGGGCGCAATCAAAGGGCGGTTCTGCCTGTTCTCTCCCGGCCCGCTGAAAGCCCGTTTCCCCGCCGCGCGCGCAGCTTTTCCTGGGTCATAACTACTTGAAAAATATTGATTTATTGCCGCAGCAAGCAAAAAGTCATAGAAACTTCAAAAAAGGGGTTGCGACTCTCCGGCGCTAACCATAGAACACCCCTCACCGGCGGCGCTGAGGCGCTGACGGTCACCACCGAGGGTTAGCTGGAACGGCGGCGCAGCAAGAAATTGGAGCGCAGCCGGGATTGTTGTCTCTCAGAGGTGATGCTCTTTGACATTGAT
>NZ_JWLE01000032.1:0-58120 GCF_000813785.1 Leisingera sp. ANG-DT | reverse complement strand
GCCCTATGTTGTCGATGCGAACCGGCAGCAATCCGATCTCTCCGCCTATTTCATGGCGGCCAACCGCAACAAACGCTCGGTCGCCATTGATATTGCAACAAAAGACGGCCAGCAGGCCATCCGACGCCTGGCGGCTGAGGCCGACATCCTGATCGAGAATTTCAAACCCGGCGGGCTGGCGAAATACGGGCTGGACTATGCCAGCCTCAAGGACGATCTGCCGGGGCTGATCTACTGCTCCATTTCGGGCTACGGCCAAACCGGCCCCAACAGCCACAAGCCCGGCTATGACATCATGGCCCAAGGGTTCGGCGGCATCATGTCGTTGACTGGGGAGCCGGGCGGCCAGCCGATGAAGGCAGGCGTCGGCATCGCCGATGTGATGTGCGGCATGTACGCCTGCATCGGCATCCTTTCCGCACTGCACCACCGCGAGAAAACCGGCGAAGGCCAGCAGATCGACCTGGCGCTGGTCGACGCCCAGATCGCCTGGCTGATCAACGAGGGTGTCGCCTATCTGAACACAGGCCAGAACCCCAAGCGCCGCGGCAACGAACACCCCAGCATCATGCCTTATGGCGTCTATGAGACTTCGGACGGCCACGTGATCCTGGCGGTGGGCAACGACAGCCAGTTCCGCCGTTTCATGGAGTTCCTAAGGCTCGAGGGCCTGGCAGAAGATCCCCGCTTTGCCACCAACCCCGCCCGGCTGCAGAACCGCGATGCGCTGAATGCCATCCTGATCCCCTCTGTGCAGCGCTTCACCACAGATGCGGTGCTGGACGCAATGGAGGCCCGCAAGGTGCCAGCCGGCCCGGTGCAAAACCTTGAAACCCTGTTCGCCACCGATCAAGTCGAAGCCCGCGACATGGCGATCGGCATGGACACCGCGGCAGGCCCGGTCAGGCTGCTGGGCAACCCGCTGAATTTCTCGCGCACGCCAGTCACATACCGGCACGCGCCGCCCCGATGCGGCGAAGGCACAGAAGAGATTCTGGGCTCGGGTTCCCCCTTCGGAACGCCCTGAGCGCCCAAATCCGCGGCAGCATTCCGCCAAGTGTTACAGTTTCCGGCAAAACACCGCCAAACCGGCGGTGTTTTTGCAATCAATTGCCACGGCCCCTTGCAGAATTTTCCGGGGAAATCCTACACATCCGGCGAAATTCGCATTTGCAGGCACACAGCCCATCACCAAACCGAGAGCGGGGTTCGCCCGGGTCAATCCGATGTTCTACTCTACATTACTGGAACACACGGAAACCGCGCAGAGTTCAAAAAAGAGATTGGAATCCCATGACGCATGACATTTTCGGCCAAGACAGCAGCCTGACTGACGCAGCCGCGCTGCAGGATTGGAACGCCGTGCAGCTGGGGGTTCTGGCCCACGCCGCCGTCACCGCCGACCACTTGGGCGCGGTGCTGAAAGCGGTACCGGAGTTTGCCCTGGCCCATGCGATCAAGGGGCTGTCGCTGCTAATGCTTGGCCGCTCCGAATTGCTGCCGACCGCCCGCGAGGCGCTGCGCGACGCCAAGGCGTTTTATGAAGGCGCCCTGCCCCGCGAACGCAAGTATGTCGACGCGTTGGAGAACTGGCTGTCGGGCCATCC
Organism: Leisingera sp. ANG-DT; assembly: GCF_000813785.1. Lineage (NCBI taxonomy): Bacteria > Pseudomonadati > Pseudomonadota > Alphaproteobacteria > Rhodobacterales > Roseobacteraceae > Leisingera > Leisingera sp. ANG-DT. The sequence goes on along the minus strand of NZ_JWLE01000032.1, from coordinate 56,513 downwards.
CAGCCAGGCCATCCAGCGGATGGAGGAGGTGCTGGACATCTTCCCGCAGGACACGCTGGCGATGAAACTCAGCCACGGCATCCGCTTTATCATGGGCGACCCCGCTGGCATGCGCGCCTCGATTGAAAGGGTGCTGCCCTCTTACGATCCCGACCACGCAGGCCGCGGCTACCTCTTGGGCTGCCACTCCTTCTCGCTGGAGGAAACCGGCGAGTACGAACGCGCCGCCAACGCAGGGCGCCAGGCGCTGTGGATGGCACCGGACGATGCCTGGGGCTTGCACGCGGTCGCCCACGTTCACGACATGACCGGCAACGCGAAATCGGGGCTGGAATGGCTTGAGGGGCGCGAGGACGCCTGGGCTCATTGCAACAACTTCCGCTATCACGTCTGGTGGCACAAGGCGCTGATGCATCTGGACCTGGGCCAGATGGACGAAGCCATCGCGCTCTATGACAGTGAGGTCCGCAAAGACAAAACCGACGACTACCGCGACATCTCCAACGCCACCTCGCTCTTGATGCGGCTGGAACTGGAAGGCGTCAATGTGGGCCCCCGCTGGGAGGAACTGGCGAATCTCTGTGCCAGCCGGACCGAGGATGGAAGCCTGATTTTCGCCGACTTGCACTACCTCCTGGCCCTGACCGGCCACCGAAAGGAGGAGGCGCACCGGCTGGTTCAGCGGATTCACGCCGATGCTGATGCGGGCGGCAGCGAGGCGAAGGAGCGGATGGCCGCCCCCGGATGCGCCGCCGCCGACGGTTTGGAGGCCTTCGGAGACGGTAATTACAAGGCCGCTTTCGCAAATTTATCCACAGCCCGCGCCACCATGCAGCTGGCCGGCGGCAGCCACGCGCAACGCGATGTTTTCGAACGGATAACCATAGACGCCGGCCTGCGTGCAGGACAGCTTGACGAAGTCGAAGCAATACTGGATGACCGCTGCGTCAAGCGCGGCGGCACAGAGGACAATTACGCCCTGGCCCGCCGCGCTCTGATCGCCCAGGGCCGGAACTCACCCGACGCTGCAAGCGTTCCCGCCGAATAAGACCTTCAAGGACCAGAAACGACCGATGTCCAGCGTTGCGCCCTTCCCCGGGCCTCAGAAAGACCCCAATGCTGCCAACCGTGCAGAGCCCCCGCTGCAGGCGGCCCAACCCCGTGTGCGCGACCCGCGGCTCGACTTCTACCGCGGTATAGCGATGTTCATCATCCTGGTGGCGCATATCCCGGGCAACCGCTGGGCCAGCTGGATCCCGGCCCGGTTCGGCTTTTCCGATGCAACAGAGATCTTCGTCTTCTGCTCCGGCATGGCCTCGGCCATTGCCTTCGGCAGCTCCTATGCCAAGCAAGGCTGGTGGCTCGGCACCGCCCGCGTGGTGTTCCGCTGCTGGCAGGTTTACTGGGCCCATATCGGCCTGTTCTTCTTCCTCGCCGCCTCGATGGCGCTGCTCGACCTATACGGCGGCTTCGACAAGAGCTATATCGGCTCATTGAACCTGCACTGGTTCTTCACCAACACGGTGCAGCAGCTGACCGGGCTGTTCACCCTGACTTACGTGCCGAACTACTTTGACATCCTGCCGATGTACCTGGTGGTTCTTCTGCTGATGCCGCTGATGATGGGGCTGGAGAAGGCAGGTCTGTGGACTGTGGCCACCGCCAGCATCCTGATCTGGCTCACCGCCAACCCCTACATGATCGGCCTCGGCCCGGACGGTATCTCCTTCATGGCGGAGCCCTGGTCCGAGCGGGAATGGTTCTTCAACCCGCTCGGCTGGCAGCTGCTGTTCTTCACCGGTTTTGCCTTCATGAAAGGCTGGCTGCCTGCGCCGCCGGTCTCCAAGGCGCTGGTGATTCTGGCCGCCGCATTCCTGGTCCTGTCGGCGCCCTTCGGCTCATGGAAGGTGTTCCTGTGGGTGGAAGCTGCGAACAAGGACCTGGCCAGCCTGATCCGCCCGACCTGGGAAATCACCGCCGAATGGCGCGAGAAAACAGACTTCGGCCTGCTGCGTTATGCCCACTTCCTGTCGCTGGCCTATCTGGGCTGGGTAGCGGCCGGCACTGGCGGCAAGCGGCTCATCGCCTCCGGCCAGTCTCTGGCGGCCCGCACCTGGGCAGTTTTGCTGAAACTGATCACCAAGGTCGGCCAGCAATCGCTTGCGGTGTTTGTTTTCTCCATGGCTCTGGCGCGGTTCATCGGCTTTGCGCTTGACCAGACCGACCGCGCGGTTATGACCACGGCATTCGCCAACCTGGTTGGCTTTTTCCTAATCATTGTCTGCGCTTACACCGCAGCCTGGTTCAAGTCGCAACCTTGGAGAGCCAAGCGATGAGCACTTTGACCCGCCGCACATTCATGGCTGCCGCGCTTGGCAGCACCGCCCTTGCCGCATTGCCCGGCATGGCCAGCGAAGCCGTGCCGTTCACCCGCGACGTGGTGGTTGCCAAGGCCCGCGCCCTGGCCGCCAAGGATTATGCCGAGCGCCCGATGGTGCCGCAGGACTGGCTGGAGCAGTCCTATGACGACTACAAGGCCCGCTGGTTCCGCACCAAGGACGCGCTGTGGTCCAGCACGGACCGCAGCTACAACGTTGATTTCTTCCTTCCCGGCCTCTATTTCCCGCGCGCCATCCAGATCAATACGGTGACGGACGGGCTGTCCAGCCGCGTGCCCTTTGACCTCTCGCTGTTCGACAAAAACGAAAAGGCGCCGGACCTCACCACCGAGGGCGACCTGGGCTATTCAGGCCTGCGCCTGCGCACCGATTTGGACGACCCCACCAAGAAGACAGAGTTCTGCGTCTTCCAGGGCGCCAGCTATTTCCGCGCCATCGGCATCGGCAATGCCTACGGCCTGTCTGCCCGCGGCCTGGCTCTGAAAACCGCTGACCCCGAAGGCGAGGAATTCCCCGAGTTCATCGAATTCTGGCTCGAGGCCCCCGCCCCCGGCCAGCGCCATATGGTGGTGCATGCGCTGATGGACTCGCCGTCGGTCACCGGCGCCTACCGCTTCACCGTCACCCCGGGCAGCAGCGCCGTGATGGATGTGGAGGCAACGCTGTTTGCCCGCGAGGAGCTGAGCCATGCAGGCCTTGCGCCGCTCACCTCGATGTTCCTGTTCGATGCCACCAACCGCCACCGGTTCGACGATTTCCGCCCGGCGGTGCACGACAGCGACGGGCTGCTGGTACTGAACGGCAATGGCGAAACCCTGTGGCGGCCACTGGCCAACCCGAAACGCCTGCAAGTGTCCTCCTTCGTGGACGACAACCCGCGCGGCTTCGGTCTGATGCAGCGGTCGCGCAAGTTGTCGGATTTCAACGACCTCGAGGCCTTCTATCACAACCGCCCCTGCCTGTGGGTGGAACCCAAGGAAGACTGGGGCAAAGGCGCTGTCACGCTGGTGGAAATCCCGGCGGACAAGGAAATCTACGACAACATCGTCGCCTACTGGCGCCCGCGCGAACCCTATGCCGCCGGATCCGAGGTCAGCCTCAATTACCGCCTCACCTGGGGCGGCGAGCCGGTGCTGCCGATGCCGCGGGTGACCGACACCGCCGAAGGTGCCCGCATCTTTGGCGGTCCGGGCCGGATCATGACCATCGACTTTGCCGCGCACCCGTTGCTCGAAGGCGAACCGGACACCCTTGACGTCCACATCCACTCTCCCCATGTGGCGACCAGCGAAGGCGTGCTGCAGCGCAATCCGGAAACCGGCGGCCTGCGGCTCGCCTTCTACTTTGATCCGGGCGACCGGGACCACGTCGAACTTCGCGCCCAGCTCAGGAAAGACGGCAGCCCCGCCTCTGAGGTCTGGCTTTACAGGTGGACCGCATGACCATGTGTGATCTGATGCCTCCGGAACAGCCTCTGGCGATGCCGGAGCAAGATTTCAGCAAGGATTTTCGCGATGCGGAAGCCCCCGGCGGTGCCGCGCCGCGCCAGGTGGCGCTGTGGCGCCTGCTGGCGTTTTCGCCCGCGATGGCCGCAACCGGTGTTCTGACCTGGGTCATGGCCGGCTGGTTCACCGATGGCGGCTTCTCAGTGCTGGAGATGATCCTGCTGGCGCTGATCGCCTTCAACTTCTTCTGGATCGCCTTCACCGTCTCCACTGTTCTGCTCGGCCTCTACGGCCTGTCGCGCCGCGAGCGCACCGCCACCCGCGGTGCGGCCCGCCCGATGAAGGTGGCACTCTTGATGCCGGTCTACAACGAGGTGCCCTGGTACGTGCTGGGCAACGCCCAGACCATGCTGCAGGAGCTTCACGGCCGCGGCGGCCTGCATGAATACGCGATGTTCATCCTGTCGGACACCCGCGACGACGCCATTGCCGCGCAGGAGCGCGCCAGCGTCGAGGCGCTGCGCACCATGCTGCCCGAGGGCACTGAGCTCTACTACCGCCGCCGGGACGACAACGAGGGCCGCAAGGTCGGCAATATCTCCGACTGGGTGCGCCGCTGGGGCGCTGGGTATGAGGCAATGCTGGTGCTGGACGCCGACAGCCTGATGACCGGCCGCGCCATTGCCCGCCTGGCCGATGCACTGGCGCGCGACCCCGGCGCTGGTCTGATCCAAAGCTATCCTCAGCTAATTGGCGCCCAGTCCGTCTTTGGACGCATGCAGCAGTTTGCCAACGGTGTCTACGGCCTTGCGCTGGCCGAGGGCCTGGCCCGCTGGGCCGGGCACGAAGGCAACTACTGGGGCCACAACGCCATCATCCGCACCCGCGCCTTTGCCGCCTGTGCCGGCTTGCCGCTGCTGCGTTCCCGCTTTGGCGGCGGCGAGAAGCTGATCATGAGCCATGATTTCGTCGAGGCAGGCCTGTTGCGCCGGGCCGGCTGGTCGGTGCGCTTCCTGCCCCGCATCCGCGGCTCCTACGAGGAAACACCGGCCACCCTGATCGACCACATCCTGCGCGACCGCCGCTGGTGCCAGGGCAACCTGCAGCACCTCAACCTGCTGCACGCCAAAGGCTTCCGCGCGATCTCCCGCTTCCACCTGTTTGCAGGCGCGATCGGCTACCTGATGGCGCCGGTCTGGTTTGCACTGCTGGTCCTTTGGGCCGTGATCGGCCGCAGCGAAGAGGCGTCCGTCATCAGCTACTTCAGCGAAGCCAACCCCTTCCGCCCCAGCTGGCCCGACATGTCCGAGCCCAAGCATGTGCTGGTGATCATCCTGATCTACGCCATGCTTCTGGCGCCCAAGATGCTGGCCGCAGCAGCGCTGCCGCTCACAGGCAACCGGTTTTCCGAATACGGCGGCCCGGTGCATTTCGCACTGTCTTTCGTGTCCGAGGTGGTTCTGGCCATCCTCTATGCGCCGATCCTGATGGTGCAGCAGATGATCGCGGTGTTCCGCACTGCCCTGGGCCTCCAGCGCGGCTGGGCACCGCAGGCGCGTGACGGCGGCAGCTATTCTCTGCGCACGCTGATCACCTGCCACGCGCTGGAAACCGTCAGCGGTGTTGCGCTCTGGGCCGGGATCCTGACCGGGACCGTGTCGCTGTGGCTGGCGCCCATCGCACTGTCTCTGGTGCTGGCGGTGCCGCTGTCGGCGCTCTCCGGCGTCAAGACCGTGAACCGCATCCGCCACTGGATGGCCACGCGCGAGGAATTCACCGAACCCCAGATCACCCGCGCCGCCCGTGCCGCCCGCGCTGACCTGAAGGCGCTGCTGGACGGTACCACCGCCCGCGGCACCCCGGCAGAGTAACCGCCGCAAACAAGGAACTCCCGCGCCCGCTGGATGCCCCGGCTCACGCCGGATCACCTTGGCGGCCTTGGGCCCGGCGCCGCGCAGACGCGCGGCGAGGCCCGCGGCAAACGCTACCGCAGCGCGCCCGCACGGGAGCGCTGCCCGGCCCAACGCTTTGGCCTGCAAATCTTTGATTTTCAGGCCGAAGGGGCGGGTGCCCGCCGCCCTTTTCCAGACGCTCCGGCGGCGCTAGACGTTCCGGCGGCGTCAGCGCACCGCCGGCTGGTCCTCGAACCACTCCGCCATCAGCTCCGCCCAGCTCTTGGGCAGCGTATGGCCACCATCAAACAGCACCAGCTCAATATCCGCACCCGGCCCGCAGTCCCAGCGGCGGCGCATCAGGCCATCTGCGCTCCACGCCCTGTCCGGCGCATGAGAGGTGCAAGCGTTGGCCTCCCGCCAAACCTCCAGCGCGGCAAAGACATCGCCCTGCTCAAACCGCCCGCCACCCAGAATTCGACCCTCCAGCGGCACCACCTCGTCGCGCCAGCCATGCACCTGCAACAGCCGCACGGGGCCATTGCAGCGTTCCGGCTGCGGCCGCCAAAAGGCGCCGGACACCGGCGCATAAGCCGCAAAGGCGGCAGGGTCGCGGCAGGCCAAGTAATGCACCATGAAGGCACCGGCCGAGAACCCGGCCAGCACCGTCTGCGACCGGGAGGTTCCGAATTGCTCTGCCGCATCCGCCAGCACCGCGGCAAAAAACGCGCCCTCGTCACGCCCCCCGGTAAACGGGCCGAACCCCCAGGATTGCGGTCCGCTGCCATCCCGGCGCAGCCCCTCGGGCGCAATCACCGCATAGCCGCGCTGCGTCAGCCCCGCCACCAGCGTCCGGTTGCGCAGCACACTGCTGCTGCTGCCGCCATAACCGTGAAGGAACATCACCACCGGCACTGCGCCCTCTGCCCCCGCAGGATCCGGCAGGACAATTTGATACTGTCCCTCTTCAATGCTGCAGGCACCTGCCTCTGCGCCGCACTCCGCCATGGCCGCACTGCCGCAGACCGCAGCCAGAGCCGCGGCAGCCGCCGCCTTTCTCAACCCCTGCATCATCCCTTCCACCGCGCCACCGGCAGGTTGCCGGCGAGCCAGCCCGGCCCGGCTGCAGACCCCAGCATCCCTTCCGGCACGTCAATCACATGGGTATAACCCGCCTCCGACAGCATCAGCGTCACCCGTGCAGAGCGCACACCGCGGGCGCAGATCAGCGCCACAGGCACAGAGCGGTCAGGCCCCGCCACAGCCTGCAGGGCCTTGATGAAGTCTTCCCGCCGCATGTCGATCTGATGACTGCCCACTGGGACACCCGACGCCCGCCATTCCTGCGGCGTGCGGATGTCTACCAGGGTAATCTCGCCGGCCTGCGCCTGCGCATAGGCCTCCGCCACGGTCAGCCGCGGATGATCGTGGTCCGGTGGCTGGCGGCGCTGCCACCAGATGCCGGCCCCCGCTGCGGCAGCAGCGCCGCCCAGCAGCACCAGCCGCCGCGTAAGCGTCGGGTTTATTGCGTCTGCCCCAGCCATCGTTCCTCCGCTGCCGCTTTTGCCCCTATGGTCTAGCAGGCCACAGGCCCTCAATCACCAGAAACAGGCCGATTCCATCGGTCAAGTTCTTGTTATTGCGCGCCTGCTGCCCAATTATGCCCGTAACGAGCGTATTCACTCTGCCTTTGGCTGCGGCATTACCGCCGCAATCCGGGCGGCGGGGGTGGTTCTGAGCAACAAAATTGCTTAGCACTGGCCTAAAAACGACGCGCCAACCCGACAGGAGACTTGCACGTGTCCCTTTTCCTGATTGCGGCCCTGCCCTTTATCGGAGCCGTCTTTCCCGCGCTATTGATCCGCGCCGGACGCAATGCGGCTGCCTCTGCCGCCGGGCTGACCACGCTGCTCGCCTTCATCGGGTTGATGCTGCACATCCCAGCAGTGTTCCGCGGCGAGACGGTCTATGCCGCAGTGGACTGGCTGCCCGCCCTTGGCCTCAACGCGCATTTCTTCCTTGATGGCCTTGGCTTCCTGTTTGCGGCGATGATCCTCGGCATCGGCCTCCTGATCATCCTTTACGCCCGCTACTACCTGTCGCGCGAAGACCCGATGGGCCAGTTCTACAGCTACCTTCTGCTGTTCCAGGGCGCGATGGTGGGCATCGTTCTGTCCGACAACATCCTGCTGCTGCTGGTGTTCTGGGAACTGACCTCGCTCAGCTCCTTTCTGCTGATCGGTTACTGGAAGCACCTGCCCGAAGGCCGCCAGGGCGCGCGCATGGCGCTGACCGTCACCGGCTCCGGCGGGCTGGCGATGATTGCCGGCATGCTGATGCTGGGCCACATCGCAGGCTCCTATGACCTGAGCGTGATCCTCCAGAACAAAGACGCGATCCAATCCTCGGATCTCTACCTGCCCGCGCTGATCCTGATCCTGCTGGGCGCCTTCACCAAATCGGCGCAGTTTCCGTTCCATTTCTGGCTGCCGCACGCGATGGCCGCGCCAACGCCTGTCTCGGCCTATCTGCACTCTGCCACCATGGTGAAGGCCGGCCTCTTTCTGATGGCGCGCCTCTGGCCGGTTCTGGCCGGCACGCCAGAGTGGTTCTACATCGTTGCCACCACCGGCCTTGTCACCATGCTGGTCGGCGCGGTGATTGCGCTGTTCAAGGATGACCTCAAGGCACTGCTGGCGTTCTCCACCGTCAGCCACCTCGGCCTCATCACCATGCTGCTGGGCTTTGGCACCAAGATCGCCGCGGTTGCCGCGGTGTTTCACATCATCAACCACGCCACCTTCAAGGCGGCGCTGTTCATGACCGCGGGCATCGTCGACCACGAGGCTGGAACCCGCGACATCAAGCGCCTGGGCGGCTTGCGCCACCTGATGCCCATTACCTTTACCATCGGCACGGTGGCAGCCCTGTCCATGGCGGGCATCCCGCCCCTCAACGGCTTCCTCTCCAAGGAGATGATGCTGGAGGAAACCGCCCATACCATTTGGAACGGCTCGCACCTGATCGTGCCCGCCCTGGCCACTCTGGCGGCACTCTTCTCCGCCGCCTATTCCTTCCGCTTCATCGTGCACGTCTTCCTCGGGCAAAAGCGTGACGACTACCCCGGCCACCCGCATGACCCGAACACAGGCATGTGGATCGGCCCGGCCTTCTTGGTCGTACTGGTGGTACTGATCGGCCTTGCCTCGGCCAAACTCGCAGGACCGATGGTCGCCACCGCAGCAGGCGCAGTGATCGGCGGCGGCGAGCTGCCCTATTATTCACTCAAGCTCTGGCACGGGCTGACCCCGGCGCTCTACATGTCCATCGCAGCCACCATCGGCGGCCTGACCCTGCTGGCGCTGCACAAGCCCCTTCAGCGGGCCTGGAACGCCCTGCCCCGGCCTGAAGCCAAGACCATTTTCGAGGCCCTGATCGGCGCCTTCACTCGCCTCAGCCAGTTCGTGACCGAAGGCTTGCACAACGGCGTTCTCACCCGTTACGCGGCGATCATGGTCACCTTTACCGTGGCCATCAGCTATTTCGCCTACCGCGGCGGAACCCTGGGCGTTGAAACCCGCCAGATGCAGGAACCGGGCGCCCTGCCGGTTGTTGGCTGGTTCGCCCTGGTGGTGGCAACCCTGTTCATCGTCGCCAAGCACCGCAACCGCCTGCTGTCGCTGGTGCTGATCGGCGTGGTGGGCCTCGTGGTCTCGATGTCCTTCAACTACCTCTCCGCCCCCGACCTGGCGCTGACCCAGATCTCGGTTGAGGTGGTTACCATCATCCTGCTGCTGCTGGCCCTCAATTTCATGCCCAAGGAAACCCCGGTCGAGACCCCGGCCCTCACCCGCCTCCGCGATGGCGCAATTGCAGTAGTGGCGGGTCTTGGTGCCGGCGGGCTGATCTATGCGCTCCTGATGCGCGACTTCGCCTTCCCGACCATCTCGGACTTCCACCTCGCCAATTCCTACAAGGGCGGCGGCGGCACCAATGTGGTGAACGTGATCCTGGTCGACTTCCGCGGTTACGACACCTTTGGCGAGATCATCGTGCTGGGCATCGCCGCCATGGTGATCTTTGCCCTGACCGAGGCCGTGCTCGGATCCAAGGTCCGGGCCTATCTGCTGAACCGCAAGCCCGACCTGCCGCAAGCGGGCGACGCCCATCCGCTGATGATGGTGGTGGCAACCCGGGTGATGATGCCGCTGGCACTGATGGTCGCCGCCTATATCTTCTTCCGCGGCCACAACCTGCCGGGCGGTGGCTTTATCGCCGGCCTGGTCGCCGCCATCGCCATCATCATGCAGTACATGGCCTCCGGCTTTGCCTGGGCGACAGAGCGGCAGCGCTATCCCTACCACGCCATCATCGGCTCCGGCGTGCTGATTGCCGCCGCCACCGGCATGGGCGCCTGGTTCAACGGCAAGCCCTTCCTCACCAGCGATTTCGGCTACCTGCACTGGCCGCCGCTGGAGGAGTTCGAATGGGCCACCGCCGCCCTCTTTGACCTCGGCGTCTTCCTGGCCGTGGTCGGTGCGGTGCTGCTGGCGCTGGAAAGCCTGTCTCGCTTTGCCTGGCAGCCCGGCATCAGCTCCGAACACGCAATGGACATCAACCCGGCACGCGACGCAGCGGCCAAGACCGGGACGGAGGGATAACCATGGAACTTCTCGTTGCCTCTGCCGTGGGCATTCTGACGGCGGCAGGTGTCTACCTGATCCTGCGCCGCCGCAGCTTCCCGGTGATCCTGGGCCTGTCGCTCCTGACCTATGCGGTCAACGTGTTCCTGTTTGCCACCGGCAGGCTGGTCACCGGGGCGCCGCCGATCCTCAACAAATATGAGGAGGTCGCCTATACCGATCCGCTGCCGCAGGCGCTGGTGCTCACCGCCATCGTGATCTCCTTCGGCATGACTGCTGTTGTGGTGATGATCGCGCTGGGGGCCTATCTCTCGTCCCGCGATGACGGCACCGCCATGCCGGTTGAGGCAGACGGCGCAGAGGAGGACGCATAATGGAGCATCTTCTGATCGCGCCGGTGGTTCTGCCCGCCCTCGTTGCGCCCTTCATCATCATGGTGCTGCGCCACCATCTGGACCTGCAGCGGATCTTCTCGCTGGCCAGTGCGGTGCTGCTGGCAGGCATCACACTGGCGCTGGCCGCGCAGTCCGCTGATGGCACGGTAAAGGTCTACGAGCTCGGCGACTGGCCCGCACCCTTTGGCATCGTGCTGGTGCTGGACCGGCTGTCGGCAATGATGATCGTGCTGACGTCGCTCTTGGCGCTTCCGGTGCTGCTTTACGCCATCGGCTCCAACTGGGACACCCGCGGCGCCAACTTCCATGCGCTGTTCCAGTTCCAGCTGATGGGCATCATGGGCGCCTTCCTGACCGGCGACGCCTTCAACCTGTTCGTTTTCTTCGAAGTTCTTCTGATCGCCTCCTATGGGCTGATGATCCATTCCGGCGGCACCCGCCGGTTCCAGGCCGGGGTGCAGTATGTGGTGTTCAACCTCCTCGGCTCCACCCTGTTCCTGTTTGCACTCGGCACGCTCTACTCCGTGACCGGCACCCTCAACATGGCCGACCTGGCGGTGAAGGTCGCCCAGATTCCGGCAGAGGACACCGCCCTTCTGCGCGTGGGCGCGGTGATGCTCCTCTTGGTCTTCGCGATCAAGGCATCGCTCCTGCCGCTGCACTTCTGGCTGCCCTCGGCCTATGCCAACGCGCCGATGCCGGTGGCGGCACTGTTTGCAATCATGACCAAGGTCGGCGCCTATTCGATCCTGCGCATCTACACGCTGGTCTTTGGCCCCGAGGTTGAGGCCACCGCAGGCCTGACCGAAAGCTGGCTGCTGCCCGCCGCCATGCTGACTCTTGGCGCCGGCGCCATCGGCGTCCTCGGCTCCAAGAAGCTGGGCCGCCTCGCCGCTTTTGGCGCCATCGCCTCCATGGGCACGCTGCTGATTGCCATTTCGCTGTTCACCCAGACCGCCGCCGCCGCCGCGCTCTACTACCTTGTGCACTCCACCCTGGCCGCAGCGCTGCTGTTCCTGGTGGCTGACCTGGTGATGGAACGCCAGGGCCAATGGATCCTGCCGCAGCTGCCGATGCCCCAGACCGGGCTGATCTCGGCGCTGTTCTTTGCCGCGGCCATCGCGCTGGCGGGGATGCCGCCGCTGTCGGGCTTCCTGGGCAAGCTGCTGGTGCTGGACGCCACCCGCGGCGCCGCCCTCGCGCCCTGGATCTGGGGTGTGATCCTGCTCGGCTCGCTCATCACCATCATCGGCATGGCCCGCGCAGGTTCGCTCCTGTTCTGGAAGGGCCACGGCCTGCCTCAACGCGCTGCAGAGGAACCCGGCTACACCGCTGCTGAAACCGCACCGCCGCCTGCACTGGCCTTTGTGGCCTGCTTCGGCCTCCTGGCCGGGCTGGTGGCGCTCACCGTTTTTGCAGGCCCCGCCACCCGCTATGCCGAGGCAACGGCGGCGCAGCTCTACGCGCCCTCGGCCTATATCGACACCGTGCTTGGGAGGACGGCTGAATGAAACTGGTCTGGCGGCTTTTTCCGCACCCCTTGCTCACGCTCCTGCTGACCCTCACCTGGCTTTTGATGGTGAACCGCTGGTCGCTGAACTCATTGGTCTTCGGCTTCCTGCTGGGGGTGGTGATCCCCTTCGTGACCCAACCCTTCTGGCCCAACCGGCCCAACCTTCGCCGCCCGTTCAAGATCGCGGAATACATCCTGGTTGTGCTGCTGGACATCGTGCAGGCCAACATCATCGTCGCCCGCATCGTGCTGTTCAAACCCAACGCCGACCGGCGCCCCAACTGGATCACCATCCCGCTGGACCTGAAAACGCCGGAAGCAATCACCGCCCTTGCCGGCACCATCACCATGACGCCCGGCACCCTTTCGGCGGACGTCTCGGATGAGGGCCACGCCCTGCTGGTCCACTGCCTCGATGCCCCCAACCCCGACGCGGTGCGGGATGAAATCAAACAGCGCTACGAGCGCCGGCTGATGGAGATTTTCGAATGATCGAAAGCGCTGCCACCTTCGCCTTCGCCTGCTTCGCGCTCGCCATGCTGATGAACCTCTGGAAGGTCGTCACCGCCCCCGATGTGGCCGACCGCATCCTGGCGCTCGACACCATGTTCATCAACGCCATCGCCCTGATGGTGCTTTACGGCATGGCGCTGGGAACTGAGATCTTCTTTGAGGCCGCAATGATCATCGCGATGCTCGGCTTTGTCTCCACCGTGGCCTACGCGCGCTTCATCCTGCGCGGCAACATCATCGAGTAAGGGGCAGAAAGATGGAAACCCTGTTTGAATTCCTCGTCGCCGCCTTCCTGGTAACCGCCGGCATCTTCGGCATTGTCGGCTCCTTTGGGCTGATCAAGCTGAACGACCAGATGTCCCGCCTGCACGCCCCGACCAAGGCCACGACCCTTGGCGTCGGTGGCGTGCTCTTGGCCTCCATGCTGCACGCAGCTGCGTTTGAGAAATACTTCTCCTACCATGAACTGATGATCACGCTGTTCCTGTTCCTGACCGCACCGATCACGGCAAATTTCATTGCCAAGGTGCACATCCACCGGCAGGAAACCCGCGATACCATGCCGGAGGCGGGCGGCGACGATCACTGGGCCACCCATGACACGCCCGAGGATGAGGAACGCCGCAGCGCGGAACAGACGCCGCCCGCCGAAGACTGAACGCACAGCACTCAGGAAGGCCTGACCCGTGATCGACACCTCTCGCCTGCCGCTGACCCGTGACCTGGTTCTGGTGGGCGGCGGCCACACCCACGCGCTGGTCTTGCGCAAATGGGGGATGAAGCCCCTGCCCGGCGCCCGGCTGACGGTGATCAATCCCGGCCCCACTGCACCTTATTCCGGTATGCTGCCCGGCTTTGTGGCAGGCCATTACCAGCGGGATGAGCTGGACATCGACCTCGTGCGCCTCGCCCGTTTTGCCGGCGCCCGCGTGGTGCTGGGCGCGGCAGAACATATCGACACGGCTTCCCAGCTGGTGCATGTGCCCGGCCGCCCGCCGATTGCCTATGATGTCGCTTCCATCGACATCGGCATCACCTCCGCCATGCCTGACCTGCCGGGCTTTGCCGATCACGGCATCCCGGCAAAACCACTGGGACGCTTCGCCGCCCGCTGGGCTGGCTTTCGCGAGGATGACGGCCCCGCCCATGTCGCGGTGATCGGCGGCGGCGTCGCCGGGGTGGAGCTGATCCTCGCGATGGCCTATGCCCTCAGGTCACGCGGCCGCCTCGCTCAGGCAACGCTGATCGACAGTGACCAAGCCTTGCGCGCCATTGGCGAAAAGGCCCGCCAGACCCTGCGGCGCGCCTTGGTCGAACACGGCGTGCGGCTCGAGGAAAACGCAGCGATAGAACGTATCGAAGACGGCTACATCATGCTGCAGGACGGGCGCGAGATCCTCTCGGATTTCACCACCGGCGCCGCGGGCGCCCGCCCCTACGGCTGGCTCTCAAACAGCGGATTGGACCTGAACGACGGTTTCATCCGCGTTAGTGAAACCCTGCAAAGCTCTGATCCGCAGGTCTTTGCTGCCGGCGACTGCGCCCATATGGAGTTCACCCCGCGCCCCAAGGCAGGCGTCTACGCGGTGCGCCAGGCGCCGGTGCTGTACCACAACCTGCGCGCCCTGATGACCGGCGACCCGCTTCGGAAGTATAAGCCCCAGAAGGATTACCTGAAACTGATCTCCATGGGCTCCAGGGAAGCGCTCGGCGAACGCTTCGGCACCACCCTCGCAGGTTCGCTTATGTGGACCTGGAAGGACCGGATCGACCAGGCCTTCATGGAGAAGTTCCGCGATCTGCCCGCCATGGAGGCCTCGCCGCTGCCTGCCGAACACACCCTCGATATGGAGCAGGCATTGGGAGACAAGCCCATGTGCGGCGGCTGCGGCGCCAAGGTCGGGCGCGACGCGCTGCTCGGCACGCTTGCGGGCCTTAGCGGCACGGACCGCAAGGACATCCCCCCCCTGCCCGGCGACGACGCGGCCCTTCTGACCACCGGCGGTGTCAAACAGGTGATCAGCACCGACCACCTGCGCAGCTTCACCAATGACCCGGTGCTGATGACCCGCATCGCCGCCGTGCATGCGCTTGGCGATATCTGGGCGATGGGGGCAGAGCCTCAGGCCGCCACCGCCAACCTGATCCTGCCGCGCATGTCCCCCGCCTTGCAGGCCCGCACCCTGCAGGAGATCATGGGCACCGCATCAGAAGTCATGCAGGCGGCCGGGGCCGCCATCGTGGGCGGCCATACCTCGCTGGGGGATGAGCTGACCATCGGCTTTACTGTCACCGGCCTCTGCCCCCGCTCCGCCATCACCCTCTCTGGCGCCAAACCCGGCGATGCGCTGGTCCTGACCAAACCCCTCGGCTCCGGCGTGCTGATGGCCGCCGAAATGGCGGGCGAGGCCAAGGGCGAGTGGGTGGCGGCTGCACTGGAGCAAATGAGCCAGCCGCAGGGCGCCGCCGCCCGCATCCTGCAGGGCACCCATGCAATGACTGACGTCACTGGCTTCGGCCTCCTGGGCCATCTGCTTGGTATCTGCGAAGCGTCCCGCACCGGGGCAGATCTCTACACCGGCCGGATCCCCCTGATGCAAGGCGCCGCCGAATTGGCAGACCGCGGCATCCGCTCCTCACTGTTCCCCGCCAATCAGGCCGCCCTGCCGGAACTCCGAACCGCCGGCTGGCAGGACCTGCT
This sequence comes from Leisingera sp. ANG-DT, assembly GCF_000813785.1. Classification (NCBI taxonomy): domain Bacteria; kingdom Pseudomonadati; phylum Pseudomonadota; class Alphaproteobacteria; order Rhodobacterales; family Roseobacteraceae; genus Leisingera; species Leisingera sp. ANG-DT. The sequence goes on along the minus strand of NZ_JWLE01000032.1, from coordinate 41,012 downwards.
TTTTGATCCGCAAACCGCAGGCGGCCTGCTGGCCGCGGTTGCCCCGGATCAGGCCGGAAATCTGCTGGAGCAGTTGCAGGCCGCCGGCTATCCGGCAGCCCTCATCGGCAAGGTCACAGAAGACACCGGGGCCATCACCCTCAGCGCCTAGCGCTGATACTGACAAGGGGCCAGCCCCTCTTGGCCCTAGGGGGCCAATTCACCCCGGGGTATTTCAGACCAGAAAGAAGCCCAACAACTGCTGCTTCTTTCTGGTCGAAAATACCCAGTCCCGCTGCGCCGCGGCGCAGCGCCACGCCAAACGGGCGCGGGGCATCGCAGATGTCCCGGCGACGGGCGGGAGAGCTCCGGTCAGAGACCGGACATAACCGCTGCCACCTGCGCTGCAGCCGCATCCAATCCCGCCTCATCCAGCGCCTCGGCCCCGACCGTAGAAGCGACCTCTGCGCCAATGGCCGTGCGCGACTTACGGTAGGCGGGGTCGTAATGCTCCACCATCAGCGCCTCGGTCAGAGCAGCCTTGTTGCCCGCCTCAATGCTGGCGAACCAGCCGTCCACCACTGCACCGGAGCGGTGGGCACGCAGCGGGCCCAGCTTCTCGCGCAGCCGCTCCGCATCTGACAGGATGTCATCGTAAGCCTGCACCAAGTAGCGGCAGCGCGCCGCCACCGGCACCTGCAGTTCGATCCGCGGGGCTTGCTTCATCGCGTCCCAGACCGCAGGCGGGATGATCCGCTGGCCAATCTTGCTCGACTCCGCTTCCACCAGCACCGGGCGGGCCGGGTCCAGCCTCATCAGCGCACCCGCCAAAGCGGACTCAAACCCCTTCTGGGAGGGCTGCGGCGTTGGCATATCCCCCAGCAAGGAACCCCGGTGATTGGCCAGCCCCTCCAGGTCCAGCACCTGCACCCCCAGGTCCCCGGCGCGCTTCAGAACCTCGGTCTTGGCAGACCCGGTATAGCCGTCCAGCGCCACCAGCCGGTGCGGCAGTGCGGATTGATAGAGCGCCGCATTCACCAGCCGCCGGTAGCTCTGATAGCCGCCCTCCACCACCTCGGCGCGCCAGCCGATCTGCTGCAGCATCCAGGTAAAGGACCCCGACCGCTGGCCGCCGCGCCAGCAGTAGACCAGCGGCTTCCAGCCGCCCTCGTGGTGGCTCAGGCTTTGCTCGATGTGATTGGCGGCATTGCGGAACACCAGCGCCGCGCCCAGCTTGCGCGCCTTGAAGGGGCTGTCCTGCACGTAAATCGTGCCGACCTCAGCCCGTTCCTCGTTGTTCAGCACCGGCAGGCTGATTGCGCCCGGCACGTGATCCTCGGCAAATTCCGCCGGGCTGCGCACGTCGATCACGGTGTCGAACCCGTGGGCATAGAACTCTTGCAATGAGGTGAATTTCAGCGCCATGGCCCATGCCTACCGCGCCCCATGCGCAAGGAAAAGCCGCAATTGCTGCTGCCGCGGCGATAAGTCTTGCGCGCATTGCGCACAGGGCGCTATGGCAAGTCTCGCGAACAGACACCCCGGCGCAAACAGCCCGGTGACAGACTGCCAAGGACCAAAAGGCCATGACTACTGACCCGTTGGACATCCACTCCCTGCCCGGCCACCTGATCCGGCGGCTGCACCAGATTTCCGTGGCCCAGTTCATGGACCGCATGGCGGGTGAAGGCATTGACCTCACACCAGTGCAGTTTGCCGCAATGGCCGCCATCCACCGCCATCCCGGCATCGACCAGGCTTCGGTTGCCGGGCTTATCGCCTATGACCGCGCCACCCTGGGCAAGGTGGTGGACCGGCTGGCGGACAAGGGACTGGTGGAACGCCGCGTTTCCCGGGCCGACCGCCGCGCCCGCGAGGTCAGCCTGACCCGAGACGGAACCGCGCTTCTGGAGCACATCCTGCCCATCGTGCGGGCCTCGCAGCCCGGCATCCTGACCGGCCTCACCGAGGCGGAACAGGACACCTTCGTGGCGCTGCTGCAAAAGGCGACCCTTGCAGGCAATGACCTCAGCCGCGCGCCGCAGCGCGACCTGCCCGCCCGCCACGCTGCCGAGTAGCGCTCAGATCAGCTGCCCGCGCGGGATATCCTCCTCCCCGAAGGGTTCTATCAGTTCCGGCCCCTCGGCACGGTTGGAATTCACCGCCGGATCAACCCGGTGGAAGTCCAGCACGCCCTCCGCTCCCGGCTGCAACAGCCTGGCGGCGCCAGGGCCGTCCTCGCCCAGCCATTTGCCCCAGTCTCCTGCCTCCAGGATCAACGGCATCCGGTGGTGGATGGCGGACAGGCCCTGATTGGCGGCTGTGGTGACAATTGCACAGGTCTTGACCGGATCATCAGATCCCCAGCTTCGCCAGACCGCGGCAAAGGCAATGGGGGCCGTGTCGCTGCGGTGAATGTACCAGGGCAGCCGGGCACCCTCCTCTGATTTGGTCCATTCATAAAAACCCGTAGCAGGGATCAGGCAGCGCCGCTTCCGGGCGGCCTTGGCAAAGGCGGGCTTATCCGCAATCGTTTCGGCCCGGGCGTTGATCAGCAGCGGCCCGGCAGTCTCGCTTTTGTACCAATGCGGCAGAAAGCCCCAGCGCATCGCAACCAGCTGCCGTCCTGCCTCCCCTGCCTGCACCACATTCACCGGGTTGGTCGGGCAGACGTTGTAATTGGGCACCGTGGGCAAATCATTTGCCGGCTGCGCCGCAAACAGCTGCGCCATTGCATCCGTGGGCAGGGTTATGGCAAATCGTCCGCACATGCTGATTTCTAACCCGGCCCGCGGCGCGTTTGCAAAACCTTCCGCGGCGCAGGATTTTCAGCCGCCCTGACAGGATGATAGATAGGCCTCATGACTCTTCAGAACGATCTCCAGTCCGCCCTGGGTTTCCTCAACCAGGGCAAATTCAAACAGGCGCTGAAACAGTCCAAGGGCGGCATGAAGCGGCACAAGAGCCACCCGGATTTCCCCAATATCGCGGGCATCTCCCTGTCCGGCCTGGGCAAGCACCGCGACGCTGTCCCCTATTTCAAGAAGGCGCTGGCGCTGGCCCCAGGCTTTCACGACGCCCGCAAGAACCTGGCGCAGACGCTTCTGTTCATGCAGCAGGGCGAACCGGCGATGAAACTGCTCGAGCGGGTACTGAAGGACCAGCCCGGCGATCAGGCCGCGCTCTATCTTCAAGCACAGGCGCATCTGGTGATGAACGACGCAGAGGCCGCGATTGAGGCCGCCACCGCGGCGCTGGCCCGCGACTCGCGCCAGCCGCGGATGCTGCGGCTGCGCGCCACTGCCTGGAACACGCTGGGCGATGAAAAGGCCACGCTGGCGGATTATCAGGCCGCGCTCAAGGTGAACCCCAATGACGCCGACGCGCTGCAGAACGCCAGCCTGCTGCTGGCCCGCCTAATGCGCCAGGACGAGGCCACCGAAGCCGCACAAAAAGCCGTCGCTGTGGCGCCCCAGAACGCCGAGGCCCGCCGCCGCCTCGCCAGCCAGCTGATCTCCAACGGCGAAAGCGCTGCAGCGCGCGAGCAGTGCCTGGCGCTGATGGAGCTGGATCCCAAGGACACCCAGGTGCTGGAAATGCTGGCCCGCATCAGCAGCCGCGAGCAGAACGCAGAGTTGTTGCCGATAGCACAGAAGGCGCTGAAGGCCGCCGCGCCCCGCTCGCTCGACCGCGCCAACGTCAGCTTTGCCCTCGCCCGGATCGCCGATCAGGCGGGCGACAAGGAGGCTTTTGCCGCCCACAATGACGAGGCCAACGCCTGTATGGCGGCGCAGACCCCCTACGGCTACGAAGAGAGCGAGCGTCAGTTCAGCCGCATCATGGCGGCTTTCCCAGGTCAGATCGCCCCGGCAGAAACCGCGCCGGAAGGCCCGCGCCCGATCTATGTGGTGGGGATGCCCCGCTCCGGCACAACCCTGACCGAAACCGTGATCGGCCTGCACCCCGAGGTGTTTCCCTTGGGCGAACGCGGCGTGCCGGCGTTCCTGCTGCACCCCTTTATCGAAAAGGATCAGGAGTTCACGCCTGAGGCCGCCCGCACTTTCGTGTCGGAGGACATCAGCCGCCTGCCCGGAATGCCTGAGGGCACCGCAGCCTATGTCGACAAGATGCCCGACAACTACCGCCTGCTGGGCCACCTTGCCACCGCCTACCCGGATGCACGCTTTGTTCATCTTTGCCGCGATCCGCGCGATGTGGCGCTGTCGATCTGGCGCGGCTATTTCTCCGGCAGCTCGCTCACCTATGCCTACGACCTCAAGGCGATGGCGCACCGGTTCAACCTCTATGGCCGGCTGATGCAGCACTGGCGGCAGGTGATGCCGGGCCGGATCTATGATCTGCGCTATGAAAGCTTCGTTGCCGATATTGAGGGCGAAAGCCGCAAGCTGGCAGACTTCTGCGGGTTGGAGTGGGTCGAGGACATGGCCCACCCCGAACGCCACGAGGGTCAGGTGCTGACCCTGTCGAACACGCAAGTCAGGCAAACCGCGCACACTCGCTCAATCGGCAAGTGGGAGAAATACGCCGATGTCCTGGCACCCTTCATCGACGGGTTGGACCCGGAAATATGGCCGGAAATCAATGAGTAACGGGGCTTACTTGGTGTAGGCCTTGCGCGCGATTTCGATCCGCGCGTCCATCATCGACATCTCTTTCAGGATCTCCTGCCGGCGGCTGCGGTCGCCGGCCTCGCGCAGTTCGGCCCTCAGGCGCTGCAGCTCGCGCGACAGGCTCACGAACTCCGGCACCCCGCCGCTTTCGCGCACCAGCCGGTTGACCAGTTCATTCTCAGGGTCATCACACTGCGGCAACGGCTTTCCCGCGCCCTGCAGATTGTCAAAGGCGCCGTCCTTCTCGGCGGCTTCGATCCGGGCGTTGATGAGGTCGATCAGCGGGTGGTCCATGTCGGCATTCTGCCACGCTGTTCAGCCCCCCGCCAGCCCGTTAACGAAGCGCCAGCCAAGGTTAACAGTCTCCAAAAATAATGCGGCAGCCCTCCTGCCCGAATGTTTCGCGCGCGAAACATTGGGTCCGATCCGGACCTATGCAACACAGCCTATTTCACCTGCACAATCCGCCCGTCGGTATAGGGCGTATAGGGCCCCTGCGCCGCCAGATACTCCGCCAGCACATCGGCCAGATCCGGCCCGAAATCATAGGCGTTCTTGTCGTCACCCTCGAACATCGCATAGCCGTCACCGCCGTTGCGGACGTAGTCGTTGGTGACCACCACATAGGTCCTGGCCGGATCAAGCGGCACAAAGCTCTCGCCCTCTGCCACCAGCACCTCGGTGACGCGGCCCGCATTCGGCGCGGCTGAACTGTCCCAGCTGAACTTCAGCCCCGCCACCTGCGGGAAGCGGCCCTTGACGTCCTCCACCTGGCTGACGCCGTTCTCCAGCGCCGCGACCAAAGTCTTGCCGTCGATCTGGAAAGTAGACAGCGTGTTCTGGAACGGCAGGATGGTCAGCACCTCACCCATAGTGACCTCCCCCGCGTCCAGACTGGCCCGGATACCGCCTGAATTCGCAATGGCAATTGTCACGCCCTGATCCTTCACCCGGTCCAGCATTGCATCGGCCACCAGGTTGCCCATCGGGCACTCTTGCACCCGGCAGACATCCCGGCTGCCTTCAACGGGTTCTGCCGCCTCTGCCACTACCTTGTTGCGGATCTCATCGAGCGGCTGCGCCAGCTCCGCGATCCGGTCCAGCGTGGCCGCATCCTCGCTGACGGCCGCATCCATAATCAGCGGCTCGCCAGTCGCGCTGACCACATTGCCCGCATCGTCAAACGTCACGTTCAGTTCGCCCAGGAACTTGCCATAGGCATAGGCCTGCACAATCTGCACCCCGTTCACCACGGTCGGATACGGGCCGGCGGCCTTGTCCGAGGTGTTCGACAGATAGGTGTTCGAATGCCCGCCGACGATCACATCCACGCCGGTGGTATCCGCCGCCACCCGCTGGTCCACGCCATAGCCGGAGTGGCTCAGCACCACGATCTTGTTCACACCCTCAGCAGTCAGCCGGTCCACCTCCGCCTGCACCGCCGCAACAGGATCGGAGAAATGCACATTCTTGCCGGGGCTTGCCAGCTCATGCGTATCTTCCGGCGTCAGGCCGATCAGGCCGATCTTCTCGCCGCCCCGCTCGATCACCGTGGATTTCTTCAGCACATCCGCCAGCGCCGGTTCACCCGACACATCCGCATTCGACATCAGCACCGGAAAGCCCACCGCATCCATGAAACCGCGCAGCACTTCCGGCCCGTCGTCGAATTCATGATTGCCGACGGTCATCCCGTCATAGCCCAGCTGGTTCATGAACTCCGCCGCGGCCTTGCCCTTGTAATAGGTGTAGAACAGCGATCCCTGGAACTGGTCGCCGCCATCCACCAGGATCGAATTCTCCGCCCGTCCCCGTGCGTCCGCGATGGCCGTCACCAGCCGCGCGGTGCCGCCGAAACATTTGCCCTCAGCCTGATCTTCGGCGTCGCAGGTGCTGTCGTATTTGTTGATCGGCTCGAACCGCGAGTGGAAATCATTGGTATGCAGGATGGTCAGCTTGTACTCCGCCGCCGCGCTGCCCGAGATCAGGGCCAGGGCTGCAACCGATGTGAGAATACGTGCAATCATGAGGAGCGCTCCCGTTGTTCTGTTTTTGGGAATCCTGCGCCCAAACCCCGCGCCGGTCAAAGGGGAAAAGCCGTAGTGCTGCCTCCCCTTGCGTCAGCTTGACCGGCGGCTAGCCCCCAATCCCCCTTGATTCCTTTGCAAACGCAGGGCATCAGGCCGCTATGCTGATTTACAAGATTTTCCGGGCGGACGAATGGGCCGCACTGCAGGCCGCGGGCGAGACGCCGGGCGCGCCGATCGATGTTGCGGACGGCTATGTCCATTTCTCCACCGCAACCCAGGCGGCGGAAACCGCAGCCAAGCATTTTGCCGGCGCCGAGGGGCTGACCCTGCTGGCCTGCGATGCGGATGCGGTGGGCGCGGACCTGAAGTGGGAAGTGTCCCGCGGTGGCGCCGAGTTCCCGCATCTCTACCGCAATATCCGCATGTCGGATGTGGTCTGGGCCAAGCAGCTTCCGCTGGTGGAGGGCACCCATCAGTTCCCGGAGGAAATGGCATGAAGCTGACAGAGAAGCTGGCCCTTGCCGCGATGCACCGGATCGACCCGGAGGCCGCGCACGGGCTGTCGGTGAAGGCACTGACTATGGGACTGGCCCCAGCTCCCGGCCCGGTCACCTCTGCCCGGCTCAAGACCACGCTAGCCGGGATTGACCTGCCGAACCCGGTTGGTTTGGCGGCTGGCTATGACAAGAACGCCGAGGCACTGGCACCGCTGTCAAAATCCGGCTTCGGCTTTATCGAGGTCGGCGCGGCGACGCCCCGCCGGCAGCCGGGCAATCCCAAGCCGAGATTGTTCCGCCTGACGGAGGACAAGGCGGCCATCAACCGCTTCGGCTTCAACAATGAGGGCATGGCGGCGATCGGCGCCCGGCTGGCGCAGCGCCCGCGCGATGCGGTCATTGGCCTGAACCTCGGCGCCAACAAGGACAGCGAGGACCGCGCCGCGGATTTCGCCAAGGTGCTTGCACACTGCGGTGCGCATCTGGATTTTGCCACCGTTAACGTGTCCTCGCCCAATACCGAAAAACTGCGCGACCTGCAGGGCAAGGCGGCGCTGTCAGCGCTGCTGGCCGGTGTGATCGAGACCCGCGAGGGCCTTAGCCGCCGGGTGCCGGTGTTCCTGAAGATCGCGCCGGATCTGGACCGTGCGGGTATCGAGGATATTGCCGCCGTCGCTCTGGAAAGTGGCATCGACGCGGTGATTGCCACCAACACCACCCTGTCGCGCGACGGTCTGCAAAGCGCCCACAAAGGCGAAGCCGGCGGTCTGTCCGGCGCGCCGCTGTTTGAAAAGTCCACCCGGGTTCTGGCACAATTGTCGGAGCTTTTGGATGGCAAGGTGCCGCTGGTCGGCGTCGGCGGCATCAGCACGGCGGAACAGGCCTATGCCAAGATCTGCGCCGGGGCCTCTGCGGTGCAATTCTACACAGCAATGGTCTATGGCGGGCTGTCGCTGGCCGGGGACATTGCCCGTGGCCTGGATGAATTGCTGGCCCGCGACGGGTTCGAAAACGTCGCGCAAGCGGTTGGAACCAAACGGAAGGATTGGCTGTGATCACCTATTGGCATTACCCGAAATGCTCCAAATCCCGCGCGGGCCTTGCGCTGATCGAGGAGCGCGGCGCAGAGGTGCAAACACGCGCGTACTTGGAGGATGCACCCTCGGTTGAGGAACTGAAGGCGGTGCAGACCGCTCTTGGCGTCTCCGCGGTGGAGATGATGCGGACCGGCGAGAAGGTCTTCAAGGAACTGGGCCTTTCCAAGGACAGCGCCGAGGAGGAACTGCTGGCGGCAATGGCCGCGCATCCGATCCTGATCGAGCGCCCGATTGCCATCAAGGACGGCAAGGCGGTGATCGGTCGCCCGACCGAGGCGATCGAAACCCTGCTCTGACCGTTTCCCGGCGCGGGAAACGGCCAAAAATCCTGCGAGGATTTTTTTAGCGCTCCATTAGCGGCGGAGCGCCAGCTTTCCGCGCCGGAAAATTGGCCGGAATTCTCGCAGAATGCCGGCTTGCTTAGACGCCCACCTGCGCCTCCAGCCGCGGGTAGCGCAGGCCCAGCGTGACGCCGCGGGCGAGGTTCAGGACGATCAGCGCAGCCCAAAGGCCATGGTTGCCAAAGGTCGGCACCAGCAGCAGCAGTGCCGCCACATAGATGGCCACCGATTGCAGCATCGCCCAACGCATGTCGCGGGTCCAGGTGGCGCCGATATAGATGCCGTCGAACATGTAGCTGGCAACGCTCAAGACCGGCAGCACCGCCGCCCAGATCAGGAATACACGGCCCGCTTCGCGCACCTCCGGCGAGGTGGACATCAGGTCGATCAGCCAGGGGCCGCCAGCGGCAAAGGCAATACCCAGCAGCACCGCACCGCCCACACCCCATTGCGAGGTCACGATGGAGGCACGGCGCACCCGCTGCCGGGCCTTGGCACCGACCGCCCCACCCACCAAAGCCTCTGCCGAAAAGGCAAAACCATCCAGCGCGAAGGCGGTGATCTCGACAAATTGCAGCAGGATCTGATTGGCGGCGAGGTTCACGTCGCCGATGCCGGAGCCGATGAACAGGAAGGTGGTGAAGGAGCCGGTCAGCAGCACCGAACGCACCATGATGTCGCCGTTCACTTGCATCATACGTTTGAGCCGTGCCGGATCGAACACCCGCGCCCAATCGCGCCATTGGTCGCCCGCAAAGGCATCGCGGCACAGGTAGAGCCCGAGCGCCAGCCCGCTCCACTCGGCGATCAGCGTGGCAATGGCAACGCCCTCCACACCCCAGCCGAGGCCAAGCACGAACCACAGGTCCAGCGCGATGTTCAACCCGTTCATCCAGACCTGCAGCAGGAATACGCCGCGGGTGCGCTCCACCGCGATCAGCCAGCCGGTGACGGCATAAAGCGCGATGGTGGCCGGTGCGCCCCAGATCCGGATCTGCAGGTAGTCACGGGCCAGGCTTTCGACCTCGGCACTGGCGGGTGCCAGTGCGAAGGCGCCCCAGAAAACGGCGCCTTGCGCGATGATAAAGACGGCTCCGGCAGCAAAGGCCAGGAGCAGCCCGCGCATCAGAAGCGCGCCGGTTTCCCCCCAGTCCCCGGCCCCGCGCGCCTGCGCTGCGAGACCTGTGGTGCCCATGCGCAGGAAACCGAAGATCCAGTAGATCGTCGCCAGAATCACCGCGCCGATGCCCACCGCGCCAATTGGCGCAGCCTCGCCCATCTGCCCCACGACGCCGGTGTCGACGGCGCCCAGAATGGGAACCGTGGCGTTCGACAGCACAATCGGCAATGCGATGCTGAGCACCCGTCTATGGGTGATCTCCGTGTCCGCGCTGGTCATCCGGTCAGCCTTCGCCGTTCTGGTCCTGCGGCATCAGGAAATGGCCGGTGGCCTGGGCAAACAGCTTGTCCTTGTGATCCTGCCAGGCCTCCACATGCACCGAGGCATAGCGGCGCCCCGAACGGTTCACCCGGGCGCGGGCATAGGCATCGCGCGGCAAGCCGGAACGCAGGTAGTCGACGGTGAAGTCGATGGTTTTGGGCTGGCGCGGCAGGTTGCCCTTGGCCATTTCCGCCGGGTCCAGATCACCGCTTTCGATGCGCTGCCAAAGGTGCGACCAGTTGAGCGTGATCATCGCGGTGATTTCCAGGAAGGCCGCCGTCACCCCGCCGTGGATCGCCGGCAGGAAGGGGTTGCCGATCAGCTTGTCATCGAAATTCAGCACCGCAGTCAGCTCATCACCGCGGCGCTCGAAGGTCACGTTCAGGAAGCGGATGTAGGGCACCGAGTCGACCAGCGCCGACAGGGCTGCATCGCGGCGCTGCTTGACCACCTGGATCGGTTCGGGACGGGGGCGGCTCAAAACTTCTTCTCCACGGTAAAGGCGCCTGAGGCGGTGGCGACGGGGCGGTCCGTGTCCTCGTCCATTGCCACGGCGCGGACAAAGGCGACGGTGCGGGTGATGTGGTGGCAGGTGGCGCGGGTGGTAATGGCCTGCCCCGGTGTGGCGGGGCGCATGTAATCAATGCGCAAGTCGATGGTGGCGGTGCCGCCCGGGGCGGACGGGTGGCTCATCACCGCTGCGCCGCAGCATGTGTCCATCAGGGCTGAGACCGCGCCGCCGTGAATGACGCCGGTGGCGGGATCGCCGATCAGCTTTTCGTCATAGGCCATGCGGATCTCGGCGGTGCCGTCGCCGATCTCTGTCAGCTTCATTCCCAATTGCTTGGCGTGCGGAATCGCTTCGATGAACTGGCGCGCGAGGTCGGTCTTGTCGGCCATGGGAGTGTCCTTTGGATTCTCTCCCTCATCTTTGGCCCTGCCCCGGCAAAAGCGCAAGTGTGCCGCCGCGGAGGTTGCACTGTTCGCTGCAAGTGCATAGGTTCCCGGCAAGGGAGACGACGGATGACCGACAAAAGATTGTCATTCAAGGAAATGTGCGCAGAGTTCGAGGTCACGCCGCGGACGCTGCGCTACTATGAATACATCGAATTGCTGCAGCCGGACCGCGAAGGCCGGTCGCGGTTCTACGGAGCGCGGGAGCGCGCCCGGATGAAACTGATCCTGCGCGGGCGCAAGTTCGGCTTTCAGCTGGAAGAGATCCGCCAGTGGCTGCTGATCTATGAGAAAGAGGGCAACGACGCCCAGAACCACGCCTTCATGGAAATGGCCGACCGGCAGCTGGTGGAGCTGGAAAAGCAGCGTGAGCAGATCAATGAGGCGATTGAAGAGCTGAGCGAGCTCCGCGAAAGCACACGGGCGCTGCTGAAATAAGCCCAGCACATCTTTCCGGTAGTTGAACCCCGTCCTTTTGGCGGGGTTTTTCTTTTGCAGATTCCGCTGCCGGATTCGCCGGGTTTCTGGCCAGACGCATTGCCGGAACCCGCCTGCAGACAGCCAGCCAGCCCATAACGTTACGTCACTTTATGTTCGTTTTGCGAACCAGTAACGCCCCGCAAAGTGACGCAACGTACAACTTACGTAAACGTAAAGTCAGTCTTGATCGAAATCCGAACTGCGCACAGCTTGGGCCTGCACCAAGCCGTAAGAGTGACGATGATGACCGAAGAAACCATGACCATCCGCGAGATGTGCGAGGCCTTTGACGTGACGCCCCGCACACTCCGGTTCTACGAAGCCAAGGAACTGCTGTTCCCGATCCGCGACGGCCAGAAGCGGCTGTTCACCAAACGCGACCGCGCCCGGCTGAAGCTGATCCTGCGCGGCAAGCGGTTCGGGTTCAGCCTGGAGGAAATCCGCCAGCTGCTGGAGCTGTACCACGTCGGCGACCAGCAGGTGACCCAGCTCACCAAGACCTATGAGGTCGCGCGTGACCGGCTCGCCGATATGGAGCGCCAGCGCGAGGAGCTGACCGAGGCAATCGAGGACCTGAAGGACCAGCTGGCCTGGGGCGAGAAGATGATCGCCTCGATGAAGGCCAAGCAGGAGGCGGCCGAATAGGCCGCCGCCCCGCCCTTTCCCGCCGGCCTGCCCGGCATTGACCACGATCACCAAGACCCTGAAGAGGACCGCAATGCCTTCCTATCGAGCCCCCGCCAAAGACGCCCAGTTCATCCTGCACGACGTGCTGAAGGTCTCCGGCCAGGACATCCCCGGATACAACGAACTGGAACCGGATTTCACCGGCGCCGTGCTGGAAGAAGCGGGCAAGATCGCCAGCGAAGTGCTGCACCCGCTGAACACGGTGGGCGACCAGGAGGGCTGCCGCCTGGAAAACGGCGTGGTCTACACCCCCAAGGGATTCCTGGAAGCCTTCGAGCAGATGAAGGAAGGCGGCTGGACGGGGCTGGACATGCCGGAGGAATTCGGCGGCCAGAACATGCCCTATGTGATGGGCACCGCGGTAGGCGAGTTCTTCTCCGCCGCCAACCAGGCCTTCACCATGTACCAGGGCCTGACCCATGGCGCGGCCTCCGCCATTCTGGCGCATGGCACGGAAGAGCAGAAAGCAACCTATCTGCCCAATATGATCAGCTGCCAGTGGACCGGCACCATGAACCTGACCGAACCGCATTGCGGCACCGATCTGGGCCTGATGCGCACCAAGGCGGAACCGCAGGGTGACGGCAGCTTCAAGATTTCCGGGCAGAAGATCTTCATCTCTTCCGGCGATCACGACATGGCGGAGAACATCGTGCATCTGGTGCTGGCCAAGATCCCCGGCGGCCCCGAGGGCATCAAAGGCGTCAGCCTGTTCATCGTGCCGAAGTTCCTGGTGAACGAAGACGGCAGCCTGGGTGAGCGCAACGGCGTCTCGGTCGGCAAGATCGAAGAGAAGATGGGCATCCACGGCAACTCCACCTGCGTGATGAACTATGACGGCGCGACCGGCTGGCTGCTGGGTGAAGAGCACAAGGGCATGCGCGCCATGTTCACCATGATGAACGAGGCCCGCTTGGGTGTCGGCATGCAAGGTCTGGCGCAGGCCGAGGCCGCCTATCAGAACGCGCTGGAATACGCCAAGGACCGCCTGCAGGGCCGCGACGTGACCGGCGTCAAGAACCCGGACGGCCCGGCGGATCCGCTGATCGTGCATCCGGATATCCGCCGCTCGCTGATGGATCAGAAAAGCTTTGCCGAGGGCGCCCGCGCGTTCCTTCTGTGGGGCGCCACCCTGATCGACCAGGCGCACCGCGCAGGCGACAAGGATGCGGACGGGCTGATCTCTTTGATGACGCCGGTGATCAAGGGTTTCCTGACCGATCAAGGCTATGACATGACGGTGCAGGCGCAGCAGGTTTATGGCGGCCATGGCTACATCGAGGAATGGGGCATGTCGCAATACACCCGCGACGCCCGTATCGCGATGATCTACGAGGGCGCCAACGGCGTGCAGGCGCTGGATCTGGTGGGCCGCAAGCTGGGCCAGCATGGCGGTAAATACGTCCTCGCCTTCTTTGACATGGTGAAAACCTTCTGCCAGGAAAACAAAGAGATTTCAGAGGCTTTCACCAAAGATTTCATCAAGCCGCTGCAGGCTGCCTCCAAGGATCTGCAGGCGGCTGGCATGTTCTTCATGCAAAGCGGCATGAAGAACCCGAACCACGCGCTGGCGGGGTCTTATGACTTCATGCATTTGTTCGGCCAGGTCTGCCTGGGCCTGATGTGGGCGCGGATGGGCAAGGCGGCGCAGGAAGCGCTTGACGCCGGGACGCAAGACGCGGCGTTCTATGAGACGAAACTCGCAACCGGCCGGTATTACATGGCACGGCGGCTGCCCGCGACCAAGCTGCACCTGGCCCGCATCGAAAGCGGCGCCGACACGGTGATGGCGCTGGACGCGGACGCCTTCTGATGCCTGCGGGCGTCCCCTTGCGGGGCGCCCGGTTCTGCCCCGGCCGGTGCTTTGACACGCAAAGGACCGCAAGATGCCAAAACGTTTCCGCCTGACCCGCCGCCTGCCGATCGCGATGACCGAGGACGGCTACCGCAGGCTGAAGAAGTTCGCCCAGGAGGCGGGGCTGGATGAAGGCGAAGCGCTGTCATTCCTGTTCGAGAATTTCGACAGCGTGACAGACTACGAGAACCTGAGCCACCGGCTGCGGCTGTTCAACGCCGAGCTGGAGGCGCGAAAGCGCTAGAAAAGCGCAGCAAAGGGAGAGAGATGACCGAGACGCACTCCGCATGGATGACGGATGAGCACCAGATGCTTGGGGAGATGACGGCCCAGTTCATCACCAATGAATGGGCCCCCAAATTCGAGACCTGGCGCAAGCAGGGCCTGATGGACCGGGAGACCTGGACCCAGGCCGGTGAGCTGGGCCTTCTCCTCCCCTCGATCCCCGAGGAGTACGGCGGCGCCGGCGGCGATTTCGGCCATGAGGCGGTGATCCTTATGGAAGGCAGCCGCGCCAACCTGGCCAGCTGGGGCCATGGCATCCATTCCGGCATCGTCGGCCATTACATCCTGGCCTATGGCACCGAGGAGCAGAAAGCGCGCTGGCTGCCGAAGATGGTGACCGGCGAGTTGGTTGGCGCGCTGGCGATGACCGAACCCTCCACCGGGTCGGACGTGCAGGCCATCAAGACCAAGGCAGTCAAGGATGGCAACGCCTACCGGCTGTCGGGGCAGAAGACCTTCATCACCAACGGCCAGCACGCCAACCTGATCCTGGTGGCGGCCAAGACCGACCCCTCACAGGGTGCCAAAGGCGTGTCGCTGGTGGCGGTGGAAACCGACGGTGCAGAAGGGTTTTCCCGCGGCCGCAACCTCGACAAGATCGGCTGCCACGCGGCGGACACATCGGAGCTGTTCTTCAGCGATGTGGAAATCCCGCCGGAGAACATCCTGGGAGGCGTTGAAGGCCAGGGCTTCTACCAGATGATGCAGCAGCTGCCGCAGGAACGGCTGATCATCGCCTGCGGCGCGGTCGGCGCGATGGAAGGCGCGGTGGAACGCACGGTGGCTTATTGCAAAGAGCGCGAAGCCTTTGGCGGGCCGCTGACCCAGTTCCAGAACACCCGCTTCAAGCTGGCCGAATGCCTGACCAAGACCAAGGTCGCGCGCGCTTTCCTGGATGAATGCATCAGTGAGCATCTGCAGGGCAAGCTGACCGTCGAGAAGGCCGCAATGGCCAAGTATTGGATCACCGACACCCAAGGCGAGGTGCTGGACGAATGCCTGCAGCTGCACGGCGGCTATGGCTACATGCAGGAATACGCTGTGGGCGAGATGTGGGCCGATGCCCGGGTGCAGCGGATCTATGGCGGTACCAACGAGATCATGAAGGAGCTGATTGCGCGGTCGTTGTAGGCGCAGGGGCCGCGGAGGCACCGGCAGGAGGCCGATGATGGACTTTGAGTATTTTGGGAAAGATGAAGCCAAGGCAGTGTCCCAGCCCCCAAGCCTTCGCCAAATGGGCAGGGACGTCTTCACCTTTCACGGCCATCGGCTCTCCAGCCTGTACCGCAAGCCCAAGGTAACAAACGGAGCGATGAGGCGGGTTAATGCCCCATCATCTTTCCAAAAATACTCCACGGGGGTGCGGGGGTGTGAAACCCCCGCTCCGCCATCCGAAACAGGGAGCAACAAATGACAATCAAACTGCATTGCTTTGGCGAAAGCGGCAACTCCTACAAAGCCGCGCTGGCGCTGGAGCTGGCCGGTCTGGACTGGGAACCGGTTTTTGTCGACTTCTTCGGCGGCGCGGCCCGCACGCCGGAGTTCCGGGAATTTTCCGCCATGGCCGAAGCGCCTGTTCTGGTGGATGGCGATCTGACGCTCAGCCAGTCGGGGGCGATCCAGCAGTATATCACTGACAAGACCGGCAAATTCGGCGGCCGCCCCGAGGATAAATACGAGGTGCTGCGCTGGGTGCTGTGGGACAATCACAAGATGTCCAGCCAGGCCGGCATGACCCGGTTTCTGATCAACTTCCTGCCGGAACAGCACCGCTCGCAAGAAGTGATCAACTTCATGCAAGGCCGCCTGAAGGCCGCCTATGCCACGCTGGAACACCATCTGGAGGGCCGCGAGTGGATTGTTGGCGACAGCCTCACCAATGCCGACATCAGTTGCTGCAGCTACCTCTACTACCCGGAACCCTTCGGCTTTGACCGGGCCGAATGGCCGCATATCGACGCCTGGCTGGACCGCATCAGCGCCCTGCCCGGCTGGAAACACCCCTATGATTTGATGCCCGGCAACCCGTCGGACCGGGCCTGAGGAGAGCACAATGACAGACGCATATATCTATGACGCGCTGCGCACCCCGCGCGGCAAGGGACGCAAGGACGGCTCCCTGCATGAGGTGACCTCGGTCCGCCTCTCGGCGCTCACGCTGAACGCAATCAAGGAGCGCAACAATCTGGAAGGCCATGCAGTAGAGGATGTGATCTGGGGCAACGTGACCCAGGTGATGGAACAGGGCGGCTGCCTGGCGCGCTCTGCCGTACTGGCCTCGGACCTGGATGAGCGCATCCCGGGTCTCGCCATCAACCGCTTCTGCGCCTCCGGCATGGAAGCGGTGAACCTGGCGGCCAACCAGGTGAAGGGCGGCGCGGGCGATGCCTATATCGCAGGCGGCGTCGAGATGATGGGCCGGGTGGCCATGGGCAGCGACGGTGCGGCGATTGCCGTGGACCCGAGCCTCGCGATGGAGACCTATTTCGTGCCGCAGGGTATCTCGGCCGACATCATCGCGACCGAATACGGCTTTACCCGCGATCAGGCCGATGCGCTGGCGATGGAATCCCAGCGCCGGGCCGCCAAGGCCTGGGAAGAGAAGCGGTTCGAGAAGTCGGTGATTACCGTCACCGACCAGAACGGCCTGCCGATCCTCGCCCATGACGAATACATGCGCCCCGGAACAGACATGCAGGCGCTTGGCTCGCTGAACCCGGCGTTCCAGATGATGGGCGAGCAGATGCCGGGCTTTGACAAGGTGGCGATGCTGAAATACCCGCATCTGGAGCGGATCAACCACATCCACCACGCCGGCAACTCCTCTGGCATCGTCGACGGTGCTGCGGCGCTGCTGATCGGCAACAAGGAGTTTGGTGAACGCCACGGCCTGAAGCCGCGCGCGCGCATCAAGGCCACCGCCAAGATCGGCACCGATCCGACCATCATGCTGACCGGCCCGGTGCCGGTGACCGAAAAGATCCTGGCCGACAACGGCATGAAAATCGGCGACCTGGACCTGTTCGAGGTGAACGAGGCCTTTGCCTCTGTCGTAATGCGCTTCCAGCAGGCGTTTGACGTCGACCCGGAGCTGGTGAACGTCAACGGCGGCTCCATCGCCATGGGCCACCCGCTGGGCGCCACCGGCGCGATCATCATCGGCACCCTGCTGGATGAGCTGGAGCGGCAGGACAAAGAATGCGGCCTCGCCACCCTGTGCATTGCATCGGGCATGGGCGCCGCAACCATCATCGAGCGCGTCTGATGCCGAAGCTGGACCTATCCCAACTGCCCTGGCGGACCGGATCGGGCTACCCCGGCAAGCTGGCCGAGGCCTGCGAAGGCCGCAGCGTGCAGCCGCTGGGGGATCCCGGCGGGCTCAGCCAGTTCGGTGTCAACATCGTGCGGCTGGAGCCTGGCGCGGCCTCCTCCCTGCGCCACTACCATATGGAGCAGGACGAGTTCGTGATGGTGACAGAGGGCACCTGCACCCTGATCGAC
Source organism: Leisingera sp. ANG-DT (assembly GCF_000813785.1). NCBI lineage: Bacteria > Pseudomonadati > Pseudomonadota > Alphaproteobacteria > Rhodobacterales > Roseobacteraceae > Leisingera > Leisingera sp. ANG-DT. The sequence continues at coordinate 23,234 of NZ_JWLE01000032.1, read as the reverse complement.
GATCAGGGCGCGCATGAGATGATGCCCGGCGACTGCGCCGCCTTTCCGGCGGGCGAGGAGAACGGCCACCATCTGGTGAACCGTTCGGACAAGCCTGCCGCCTTTCTGGTGGTGGGCACCCGCACCGCAACCGAGACCGGCTATTACAGCGATTTGGACATGATGGTGAAATTCGCAAGCGGCGAGTTCACCTTTACCCGCAAGGACGGCAGCCCGCTGACGGCTGACCAGACCGGAGAAGACACATGAGCGATTTCAAATACGACGTGGACGCAGACGGCGTCGCAATCATCACCTGGGATGCCGAAGGCAAGAGCATGAACGTCCTCACCCGCGAGGCCTTTGGCCTGGTGGAGGAATACGTGGACCGGGCGCTGGAGGACGACGCCGTAAAGGGCATCGTGATCACCAGCGGCAAAAAGGACTTTGCCGGCGGCATGGACCTCAATGTGCTGGCCACCATCCGCGAGGAGTCGGGGGAGAACCCGGCGCAAGGCCTCTTTGACTTCACCATGGGCGGCCACCGCATCCTGCGCAAACTTGAACTCGCAGGCATGGATCCCAAGACCAAGAAGGGCGGCAAGCCGGTGGCCTGTGCCATCAACGGCACCTGCGCCGGCATCGGCACCGAGATTGCGCTGGCCTGCCATCACCGGGTGATGACCTCCAATCCCAAGGCGAAAATCGGCCTGCCGGAGATCATGATAGGCATCTTCCCCGGCGGCGGCGGCACCACACGGTATTCGCGCATGGTGGGCGCGATGGCGGCGGCCCCTGTCCTGCTGGAAGGCAAGATGATGGACCCGAAAAAGGCCAAGGGCGCCCAGCTGATCGACGCGGTGGCCGACGATGCGCTGGCGGCGGCCAAGGAGTGGGTGCTGAACGCCAAGGACGCCGATCTGGTCAAGCCCTGGGACGCCAAGGGCTACAAGATGCCGGGCGGCGCCCCATATCACCCCGCGGGCTTCATGACCTTTGTCGGTGCCTCCGCGATGGTGCACGGTAAGACCCAGGGCGCCTTCCCGGCGGCCAAGGCGCTGCTGTCCTCCATCTACGAAGGCGCGCTGGTCGATTTCGACACCGCACTGAAGATCGAGGCGCGCTGGTTCACCAATGTGCTGATGAACCCGTCGTCCTCCGCCATGATCCGCAGCCTGTTCCTGAACAAGCAGGCGCTGGAGAAGGGCGCAGTGCGGCCCAAGGACGTGCCGGACCAGTCGGTGAAGAAGATCGGCGTACTGGGTGCGGGCATGATGGGCGCGGGCATTGCGCTGGTCTCGGCCCAGGCGGGCATGGAGGTGGTGCTGATTGACCGTGACCAGGACGCCGCCGACAAGGGCAAGGCCTATTCCGCCGCCTATATGGACAAGGGCATCAAGCGCGGCAAGGCGACCGAGGAGAAGAAAGAAGCGCTGCTGGCGCAGATCACCGCCACCCCGAACCTGGACGCGCTGAAGGGCTGCGACCTGATCATTGAGGCCGTGTTCGAAGACCCGGGTGTCAAGGCCGAGATGACCCAAAAGGTCGAGGCGATCATTCCCGAAGACTGCATCTTTGCCTCCAACACCTCCACCCTGCCGATCACCGAGCTGGCCAAAGCATCGAGCCGGCAGGACCAGTTCATCGGCATCCACTTCTTCTCGCCGGTTGAGAAGATGTTCCTGGTGGAGATCATCAAGGGCAAAGAAACCGGCGACCGCGCGGTGGCCAAGGCGCTGGATTATGTGCGCCAGATCCGCAAAACGCCGATTGTGGTCAACGACGCGCGCTTCTTCTACGCCAACCGCTGCATCCTGCCCTATATCAACGAGGGCCTGCGGATGATCACCGAGGGCGTCAGCCCGGTGCTGATCGACAACGCTGCGCGCCAGCTGGGCTTCCCGGTGGGTCCGGTGCAGTTGACCGATGAGACCTCGATTGATCTCGGCGCCAAGATTGCCCGCGCCACCAAGGCGGCGATGGGTGATGCCTACCCGGAAAGCCCGGCCGATGACCTGATCTTCTGGATGGAAGAACTGGGCCGTCTGGGCCGTAAGTCGAACGCGGGCTTCTTCGAGTATGACGACAAGGGCAAGCGCGCCGGATACTGGACCGGCCTGCAGGAGAAGTACCCGCTGGCAGCCGAACAGCCCGACCTGATCGAGGTGCAGGAACGGCTGATGTTCGCGCAGGTGCTGGAAGCGGTCCGGGCGCTGGAGGAAGGCGTGCTGATGGATATCCGCGAGGGCGACGTCGGCGCCATCCTGGCCTGGGGCTTTGCGCCGTGGTCCGGCGGCCCGCTCAGCTGGCTGGACATCCTGGGCACGCCCTATGCGGCGGAGCGTTGCGACAGCCTGACGGAGCAGTTCGGCGAGCGTTTCGCCTGCCCGGAACTGCTGCGGGAGATGGCGGAGAAGGGCCAGAGCTTCTACACCCGCTTTGCGCCGGAAACTTCTGCGGCGGCCTGAAGGCAAACATAAAACGAGGAAAGGCCAGCGCCCATGCGCTGGCCTTTTTTATGCCTTATCAGCAAGTTGAATGCCGAAACTGATCTTACATTCTGACCTCAGGCTGCAAAGCGCCGGCAGCGGCGCCTGCGGGCCAGTATTCTTCCTCAGCCATCATCGACAGAACCAGGCCGCGGGCCTCATCCGGGTTCAGCACGCGGTAGGCGCCTTGTTCGGAGAACACCCGGCCGCACATCAGGTTCGCCGGTGCCGCCGAGTAGCCCAGCATCCCGGCTTCCAGATAGATCACCTGATCCTCGGCAAATCGCGGCATCACCAGTTCCAGCTGGGCGCCCGGATGCATCCGGCGGATACCGCGGTAGCCTTCCAGGGCGCAAGCCGGAACGATGGCAAAGGGATCACCCTGGGCGTCTTCCACCAGTTCGCTTTCCAACAGCACGCCTTGATCCGGCATCAGCCACATCGGCACCCGGTTCATCAGCGCATCGCGCGGCACAAACAGCGGACAGCGGGCAGGTTCCAGATCGCCCTCTGCCGGGATCATGACCTCGCGCTGCAACTCCACCACGGTTTGCATGCCGTGATCGAAGGTCAGCACCTTGTCACCGGGCGTCAGCGCCTCCACCGGGCGCCAGCCCAGGTTAGAGGCCACATGGGTGCCCGCCAGGAAACCGCCCTGACCCACGGCGACCAGGGGAAAGCCGCTGTTCATGACCCCGCCAGCCGGGGTGCTCGTGCGTTTCAGAAGCCAGTCCAGCATCCGCTTTCCTTTCCAGAGGCTGCGGAGAACCCCCAACAGCCAGCCCGATAATTTTTTCCTTTGATCCTTGCCGCTTATGGGACGGAACTAAGGCGAAAACCGGACATTGTTCACGTTTCTGCGCCGATCTGCCAAACCTTTGCCGGATTAGGCTCCGGCCAGGCGCAATCAGCGCGCTACACGCTATCTGGATAGGAGAGAATCGTTAAAAGAGTATTCAAATTGCGCGATATCCTGCGCGCAGGCTTCGGCCACGGCCCCAGCCGCGGCATCGTCATAATAGACCCGCCAGTCGCGCTGGCGGCCGCTTTCATTGACCACTGGCAGTTCAAGGGAAAACCCGAGGTGATCAAACAGCAGCTGCGCATCGCTCTGGAAATGCTCCAGCCGGATATAAAGCTGGCACTGCTCCGCCCCGTCCGCGCGGCGCATGTAGGAAGACGCCGGGCTGCTGCAGAAGGCTGCGATGATCTCCGGGTGCTGCACAAAGGCACGGAACTCTTGCGCCTTCGCCAGGCCGATGGCCGGATGATCGAAGCTCTGCTCGCGCAGCCAGTGGTAATAGCTGACAGCGCGGTCCCAGGGATTGCGCACCAGGGTAAAGGCAAAGAGGCCTTTCAAAGTGTCCTCAGGAACCAGCCCTTCGATGTCTGCCAGGGTGGAATGCTTCCACAGCCGCCCGCGTGCCTCAGCGTCCTTTAGGCGGCGGCGGCGCTTCAGGGCCTTTGGCGTATCCCCCAGCATCATGTCATCGGCCATGGCACGCGCCTCCAGCGCCAGCGCCAATGCGGTGCCGCCGGTCTTGGGGATATGGATGAAAACGTACCGGCGGCCTTGGGACAGGATCATGCCCCGACCCTAGGATATTGATCTGGGTAAGGAAACGATGGATTTACGCCTGCTGTGGAGCGCCTCGCAGACCCATTCACCTTTGCACAAATACTCCGGGGTGAATTGGCCCCGTGGGGCCAAAGAGGGGCAGCGCCCCTTCCCTTCACTTCGAACGCAGCGCGATGGTGGTGCCGGCCGTGATGATCAGACCGATCCCCAGCATTTGCCAGAGGTTCAGCGCCTGCCCCCAATAGGCCCAGGCAACCCCCGGCCCGACGATCATCACCGAGTATTCGAACACAGCGACATAAGAGGCCTCACCCAGCTGGTAGGCCTTGGTGATCAGGAACACGCCACCCACTGCTGCGCAGCCCTGCAGCAGGATCAGGTGCGGGATCTCCCACAGCGGCCAGACCCAGCCGCGGGTGACAAAACCGTCCGCTCCCGCGGGCACGTCCTGCGGCCAGATCTCCAGCCCCGCCAGCAGCATCGCCCCCAGCACACCCTGCACCAGCAAGTAGACGAACAGCATCGCCACCGTGCTTTCGCCCTGGCAGTAAAGCCCGGTTGCCAATGAGCCGAGCGCATAAAATAGTCCGCCCGCCACTGGCACCAGGATCAGCCAGCTAAAGGCCGCGGGGTCAGGCTGCAGCACCATCATGACACCCGCAAAACCGCCGAGCACCGCGCCGACACGGATCCAGCCGATCCGCATCTTCAGGAACAGGACGGAAATCACCACGATCAGGATCGGCGAGGTGAACAGCCCGGCCAGCGCTTGGGCAATCGGCATCAGCGCCACGGCGGAGAAGTAGAAAACCATCGACACCGCCACCAGCACCGCACGCAGCAGTACAGCGCCGAAGTTGCGGCAGCGCAGCCCGCCCAGTCCGGCGCGCGCCATCAGCCACAGGAACGGCAGTGCGACAAATGTGCGCAACAGGTAGAACTGGCCGAGCCCGATGGTCTCCGCCATCAGCGGCACGGCGTTGTCGGTGATGCCGATAATCAGCATTGCCGCCAGCATGGCCTGTGCGGCTGCGGTCTGGCTGGTGCCCGGGGCGGAGAGTGCGGCTGTTTGTTTCATACCCTTCCCATTGCCCGCAACTTTCCGCAATATCTGTCCTCTAAGCGACACCAAAGTGATTCAGGGGAGGAAACTGATGGGGTGGATGGCGGATGAAACCGGTCTGGAGAAGACCGCCGCGAATTATGTGCCGCTGTCGCCGCTCAGCCATCTGCAGCGGGCGGCGCAGGTGTTTCCGGACCGTTTGGCGGTCAGCTATGGCAAGCACCGCAAGAGTTATGCGGAATACCATGAGCGCTGCACCCGTCTGGCCTCCGGCCTGGTCAAGCTGGGGGTGAAGCCCGGCGATGTGGTGGCGACCTTGCTGCCGAACATCCCCGCCCAGGCAGAGGCGCATTTCGGCGTGCCCGCCTGCGGCGCGGTGCTGAACACCATCAACACCCGTCTGGATGTGGGCACTGTTGCCTATATCTTTGAGCATGGCGAGGCCAAGGCGGTGCTGGTTGATCCGCAGTTCATTGAGCTGGCAGAGGCCGCCGTCGAAGAGATGGAAGGCCCCGCCCCGGTCCTGATCGAGGTGGCCGACGATCAGGCGAGCTGGCACGCCACCGGCCGTCACATGGAATACGAGGCGCTGCTGGCCAGCGGCGACCCGGACTTCCAGTGGATCATGCCCGAGGATGAGTGGGAAAGCCTGGCGCTGAACTATACTTCCGGCACCACCGGACGCCCCAAGGGCGTGGTCTATCACCATCGCGGCGCCTATCTGATGACCATGGGCACGGTGGTGTCCTGGCGGATGGTGCTGCACCCGGTTTATCTGACCATCGTGCCGCTGTTCCACTGCAACGGCTGGAACCACACCTGGATGATGCCGCTGGTTGGCGGCACCCTGGTCTGCTGCCGCGATATCAGCGCGCAGAACATCTACAACGCCATCCACTACGAGGGCGTCACCCATTTCGGCGGCGCCCCGATCGTACTGAACATGATCGTCAACGCGCTGGACGAGGAGCGCCGCACCTTTGACCACACGGTCGAGGTCTTCACCGCCGGCGCCCCGCCTGCCCCGGCGACGCTGTCGAAGATCGAGAACCTTGGTTTCAACATTACCCATGTCTACGGGCTGACCGAGACCTTCGGCCATGTCACCGAATGCTACTGGAAGGCAGAGGACTGGGACGCGCTGGACAAGGCGGGTATCGCCGCCAAGAAATCGCGCCAGGGTGTCGCCATGCCGATGCTGGAGCCGGTGGTGGTGCGCGACAGCGAGCACAACGTGCTGCCGATGGACGGCCAGGCCCAAGGCGAGATTGCCCTGCGCGGCAATGTGGTGATGAAAGGGTATCTGAAGAACCCCGAAGCCACGGCGGAGGCCTTCAAGAACGGTTACTTCAACTCCGGCGACCTCGCCGTCCAGCACCCCGACGGCTACATCCAGATCGCTGACCGGGCCAAGGACATCATCATCTCCGGCGGCGAGAACATCTCCTCAGTCGAAGTGGAGGGCGTGCTGATGGCGCACCCGGATGTGCTGCTGGCCGCCGTTGCCGCAATGCCGGATGAGAAATGGGGCGAAGTGCCCTGCGCCTTTGTCGAGCTGAAAGCCGGTGCCAAGGAAGACGCCGCGGCGCTGATCGCCTTCACTCGCGAGACGCTCGCAGGCTTCAAGGCGCCCAAGAAAGTGGTGTTCCAGGAGTTGCCCAAGACCTCCACCGGCAAGATCCAGAAGTTCGAACTGAGAAAAATCGCCAAGAACCTGTAACTTTTCACCGCGAAACAGCATCCGGGGGCGGCAAAGCAAATTGCCGCCCCTGTTTTATGTGCTTATTCTGGCGGCAACGAGACGGATGGGGACCGGGCAAGCTGCATGACGGCATTGAAGGAATTTGAGCGGCTGGAGGCTGCGGGCCTGTGGCGTGCTGATCCTGAGGCCCAGCGGCGGGATGTGATCATCTCGCTGGGCGATGCAACGCTGACCATTGCCAGCATGAACGACCAGCCGCTGGCGCATTGGTCGCTGGCCGCAGTGGAACGTGCCAATCCCGGTGAGTTCCCGGCCCTGTTCCACCCCGACGGCGACCCCGGCGAAACGCTGGAGCTAGCGGAAGACGAAACCGCGATGCTGGAGGCCATTGCCCGGGTGCAGAATGCGATTGGGCGGTCGCGTGCACGGCCGGGGCGGCTGCGGGCGGTCAGTATCCTGGGCACACTGGCACTGGTGCTGGCGCTGCTGGTACTGTGGCTGCCGGGTGCCGTGACCCGCCATGCGGTCAGCGTCGTGCCTGATATCAAACGCAAGGCCATCGGACAGGCGCTCTTGGGGCGGATCGAGCGGGTCTCCGGCCCGGCCTGCGCCACCCCGGAGGCGGCACCGATCCTGAAGAACCTGGCGCAGCGCACCGGCGTGCGGCAGCTGGCGATTCTGCGCTCCGGCATTCCCGGCAGCCTGCATCTGCCCGGCGGCATCGTTCTTTTGAACCGCTCGTTCGTCGAGGATTTCGAGGATCCGGCGGTTGCCGCCGGAGCCATCCTGGCAGAACGCGCCCGGGCAGAGGCCAGCGACCCGATGCAGGAGCTGCTGGAGGCCGGCGGCTTCGTCTCCACCTTCAAGCTGCTGACCACCGGCGAGCTGGACCGCGCCGCGCTGGATGCCTATTCCGAAGCCACCCTGTCCAGCCCCCGCCCGCAGCTGCCCGACGAGGTGCTGCTGGCGGAGTTTGCCCGCGCTGCCCTGCCCTCCTCCCCCTATGCCTATGCGCTGGACATCACCGGCGAGACGGTGCTGGGGCTGATCGAAGCCGACCCCATGGCCGGCCGCGAGCTGGAGCCGGTGCTGAACGACCGCGACTGGGTGCAGCTGCAGAACATCTGCGGCTGATCCAGCTTTCTACTCCCCTGTCCCCTGCCAATCGCGAAAATGCGCCGGATCTGCTAGGATCGTCAAACCTGCGCAAACGCACGATCAGGGGGGACGTGAGCCATGCCGGACAACTCAGCCAGTTTCACCGGGGATATTCCCAGTCACTATGACAGCGGCCTGGGGCCGGTGATTTTCTACAACTATGCAGATGATCTGGCCGCCCGATGCCGAAGCCTGGCGCCGCAGAAGGTTCTGGAACTGGCAGCGGGCACCGGTATTGTCTCGCAGCGGCTGCGGCGCAGGCTTGCGCCGGACTGCACGCTGACGGTTACCGATCTGAACGAGCCGATGCTGCAGCTGGCAATGGCAAAACTGTCCGATACAACCAATGTCACCTTCCAGCCCGCCGACGCGATGGCGCTGCCCTTTGCGGATGGCAGCTTTGATCTGATTGCCTGCCAGTTCGGGGTGATGTTCTTCCCGGACAAGGCGGCAGCTTTCCGGGAAGCCGCGCGGGTGCTGAAACCCGGCGGGCACTATGTCTTCAATGTCTGGGCACCGATGGCAAAGAACCCGTTTGCGGAAATCGCCGACTTGGCCGCGGCGGAGTTCTTTCCTGCGGATCCGCCGGGATTTTACAAGGTGCCGTTCCACTATGGCGATCCCGAATCCGTGAAAGGCGATCTGAATGATGACGACTGGTCCGGCATCCGCCATGAAACGGTCCGGCAGGACAAGACCATTGACGACCCGGAGAAATTCGCCGAGGCGCTGGTTTACGGCAACCCGATGATTGATGAAATCCGGTCCAGGGGTGGTGTCGACCCGGACGAGGTTGCCAGCGCCATTCTGGACGCCCTTCGCGGCCGTTTCGGACCGCCGCCTTTGAGGATGCCGCTGGAGGCCGTGGTCTTTACCTGCCGCCGGCACTAGCCATTGAGTGCCGGGCCGCATCTGTCCTGGTGCCGAAAAGGCCGGGCAGACGCCCGGCCTGTGAAATTTGGGGTTCGAAGTCTTACTTGCTAAGCCGGGCGCCGCTGAAACCGGCGCGCTGCACCTTGGCCAGTGCTGCGGCTGCCTGTGCTTCACCCTGGTAGGGTCCCGCCAGAACCACCTTGTAAGGCTGCCCCTTGCGGCTGACGGTACCAAGACGCACTGTCAGGCCGGCGGACGCCAGTTTGCGGGCGGCTGCCTTGGCCTGTGCTGGTTCGGCATAGGTCGCTGCACGGACATAGCGGCTGGCAGGTGCAAGCTGATCCGGTGCCGCAGCGCCGGGAGCCGAGCGGGTCGACAGGCGCAAGCCTTTGGGCTGTGCCTCTGCCGGGCTGAGCCGCGCACCGCGCGGCAATTTGACTGCGGGGCGGTCCAGCGGCAGCTGAACCAGCTTGCGGGGCACGCCGCCGGTCCAGATCTGCGCCATCTGCGCATCGCCTTCCGGGGTGCGCACGCCGCGCATCGGGTTCATCCGCCCGTCTTCGCGTGCCACTGTCTCATATCCTGCAGGGGCCTGGGCAAAACTGGTCACCACTGCGGGCCGCACGGTGCGTTCCGCCCGCTGCGGATTCAGCCGCCCGTCGGTCCAGACCGGGCGGTAGCCCTCCGGCACCGTGAAACTGTTGCTGAGACGGCGGTCCTGGTAGATGTGGGTCTGCACCACGCGGGTATTCGGGGTGAGCCGCACTGAACTCTGCGGCCCGATTTCCTGACTGCCATAGGTCACTGGCGCAGCATCCTGAGGGCCGCAGCGCACGCCCGAAGAACCCGCGTATTGGCGGCTGATATCGGAAAGGCCCGCGCAGGAGGTATTGCCTGCAGGCTTCGCCGCCGGAACCGGAGCGGGTGCTGGCTTGGGCGCGACGCGCACGACCTTCTTGGCCGCGGGCTTGGGCGCTGCAGGCGCCGTGGCAACTGCGGCCGGCCGGACACTGGTCGTTTGCGGGGTGCGGCGCGGCTTGGCGGTGGTGACAGACTGCGGCTGCGTGCTTGAGGCTGCCGGCTTGGGCTGCACAGCGGCAGGTTTGGCCGGAGCCGGGGCCGGCTTAGCCGCGGCGGTTTGCGCAGGCTGCTGGCTGGGCTCGAGGGTGATCAGCTCAGGCGCTGCGCTCCGCTGCTGCTGCCGGGTTGCGCCGGCGACCTTAGTGGGCGCATAGCCGCATAACTGCTTCCGGGAGCGGGAAACCCGCGGAACCCAGCTGACATTGCCGTCGATGCCTGCACGGATGTAGATACAGCCGCGGCTGTCGACATACTGCTTGCCCTTGTACGATGCGGGCGGATACTCAGCGGGCGGACGGGTTTCACGCAGGGTTTGTGCCTGTATCCCTGCGGCGCCAGCAGCCCCCGCGATGATGGCCAGTGCAATAATTCTAGTTATTTTCATTCCTGAGCCCCACAAAATATGGCTGCAGGATGCCCGAAACTGGCCTGTGAGTAAAGATTCTGCGGCAACAATAAGGCCGCACTCCGGCAATTTTTGCGCGAATTGCAACTAATTCACACCGCGTGGCTGCCAAGGCGGATTTGCTCCGCCCTGGCGCCAGCGGATCACTTGGTGCCGAACATCCGGTCGCCCGCATCGCCAAGACCTGGCAGGATATAGCCCTTCTTGTTCAGCTCGCGGTCCAGCGAGGCGGTGACGATCGGCACATCCGGGTGCGCCTCTTTCATCCGCTCGACGCCTTCGGGCGAGGCCAACAGGCACAGGAAGCGGATGTTGTTGGCACCAGCTTCTTTCAGCAGGTCAATGGCGGCGGCGGAGCTGTTGCCGGTGGCCAGCATCGGATCCACGGCAATCACCAGCCGGTCCTTCAGACCCTCAGGCGCCTTGAAGTAATACTGCACCGGCTCCAGCGTTTCCTCGTCACGGTAAAGGCCGACAAAGCCGACACGGGCCGAGGGGATCAGTTCCAGCACGCCGTCCAGCATGCCGTTGCCCGCGCGCAGGATCGACACCAGCGCCAGTTTCTTGCCGGCCAGGATCGGCGCGTCCATTTCCTCCATCGGGGTTTCGATGTTGGTGGTGGTCAGCGGCATTTCGCGGGTGATTTCATAGGCCAGCAACTGGGTGATCTCGCGCAGCAGCCGGCGGAACCCCGCGGTGGAGGTGCCCTTGTCCCGCATCAGGGTCAGCTTGTGCTGCACAAGCGGGTGATCAACAACGGTCAGGTGGTCGGTCATGGGGCACTCCTAAAGTTTGCTTTTCCGCGCTTTTACGGGCTTGGCCGCGGCAGGCAAGCGTGTTTTGACCACGAGGTCAAAGAAAGCTTTTGCCGGGGCCTTGGGCAGGCACGTCCAGATGGGCCGCGATGGAGGCGCCCACATCGGCGAATTTGACCTGCCCGATGGGGCCCGCGTCAAGGCCTGCGATCAGTACCGGCACCTGTTCGCGGGTGTGGTCAGTGCCGGGCCAGCTGGGGTCATTGCCGTGATCGGCGGTCAGCACCAGCATATCGCCCGGCCGCAAGCGCGGCAGAAGGCGGCCCAGTTCGGCGTCAAACCACTCCAGCGCCCTTGCATAGCCGGAGATGTCGCGGGTGTGGCCGTACAGAGTGTCGAACTCGACGAAATTGGCGAAAGTCAGGCTGCCGTCCTCTGCCGTCTCCACCGCGTCGAACAAGTGCTGCATCAGCTGCGCATCCGCGCCTTTTTTCAGGGTGTCGATACCGGACATGGTGAAGATGTCGCCAATCTTGCCGATAGCATGGACCTTGCCGCCCGCATCCTGCACCCAGTTGGTCAGCACCGGCGCCGGCGGGGTGATCGCAAAGTCGCGGCGGTTGGTGGTGCGGGTGAAGCCCTCTTCTTCGGAGCCGAGGAAGGGACGCGCAATGACCCGCCCCACTTTCATTGCGTGCAGGCGCGGTGCGACGGCCTCGCAGAGGCTCAGCAGCTGGTCGAGGCCAAAGGTCTCCTCATGCGCAGCAATCTGGAACACGCTGTCGGCGGAAGTGTAGCAGATCGGTTTGCCGGTCCGCATGTGCTCGGCGCCCAAATCATCCAGGATCACAGTGCCGGAGGCATGGCAGTTTCCCAGGATGCCATCCGTGCCCGCCTGCTCTGCCACAAAGGCGGAGAGGTCTTCGGGGAACGACGGCGCCTGATCGGGGAAGTAGTGCCAGTCCCAGGGCACCGGCAGCCCTGCCAGCTCCCAATGGCCCGACGGCGTGTCCTTGCCACGGCTGAGTTCGCGGGCACAGCCCCAGCGGCCTTGCGGCGCTGCGTCCAGGCCGGGAAACGGCACCGAGGACGCCAGCCGCATCGCCGCGCCGAGACCAAGGCGTTCCATGTTCGGCACGTTGAGCGGGCCGCTGCGTCCCTCCTCTGCCTGCCCGGCAGCGCAGGCCTGCACGATATGGGCCAGCGTGTTGGCGCCCAGGTCCGGCAGATCGCCGTTGAAGAAGGTTCCGGCATCCGGCGCGCCGCCGATGCCAACGGAATCCATCACCACAAGGAAGGCACGGGGCATCAGGAGATCCTTTCGTGAACCAGCGGCGGCAGAGTTTCCGGCGCATCGCCGATGGCGATGGCGGCAAGGACCGCCGCCTCTGCCATCTCTGCCGCATCATCGCTGGCGGCGTGGATGCGAGCAAGCCTGTCCCCTGCTCCGACGGGCTGGCCCAGGCGGACAATGTCCGAGATGCCGACACCGGGGTGAATGCGGTCGCTCTCCACCATGCGGCCGCCGCCGAGGGCGACAACCGCCAGGCCAAGCGCTTCGCCGTTCATGGCGGAGACATGCCCGGCAGCGGGCGCCTTGATCGCGCGCACCACTTCCGCGCCGGGCAGATGATCCTTCCAGCGTGCGGCAAAATCCGCGGGGCCGCCCATCGCGGCAATCATCCGGGCAAAGCGGTCTGCCGCGCGGCCATCGGTAAGGGTTGCGCTGATCCTGGCCGCGCCCTCCTCCGCATCCGCTGCGAGGCCTGCGAGCACCAGCAGCTCGCCGCCCAGAATGGCTGTGATCTCCGCCAACGGGCCTAACGCTGCGCCGGTCAGCACCCGCATCACCTCTGCCACCTCAAGCGCATTGCCAAGCGCGGGGGCTAGCGGCTGGTTCATGTCGGTGATCAGCGCGGAGGTCCGGCAGCCTGCGGCATTGGCGGTGTCACACAGCGACTGCGCCAGCGCGCGGGCGTCACCGGCGGTTTTCATGAAGGCGCCGGAGCCGATCTTGACGTCCAGCACCAGCGCGTCCGGGCTGGCTGCCAGTTTTTTGGAGAGGATCGAGGCGGTGATCAGGTCGAGGCTTTCCACCGTCGCTGTCACATCGCGGATCGCATAGAGCCGCTTGTCCGCGGGTGCGATCTGCGCGGTGGCGCCAACGATGGCGCAGCCCACGTCCTGCATCATGTTCCGCAGGTGATCCTCGCTGACGCTGGTGGAGACGCCGGGGATCGCCTCAAGCTTGTCCAGCGTGCCGCCGGTGTGGCCGAGCCCGCGGCCCGAAATCATCGGCACATAAGCCCCGCAGGCCGCGAGCGCAGGCGCCAGCAGCAGCGAAACACAATCGCCCACACCACCGGTGGAATGCTTGTCCAGCACCGGACCGTCCAGATCCCACGCCAGCACATCGCCAGTGTCGCGCATCGCCAACGTCAGGGCGCGACGGCCTTCGACACTCAGGCCCTGCAGGCAGACCGCCATGGCAAACGCCCCGGCCTGCGCGTCTGAGACGGCGCCGCTGGCGAGACCCTCGGCAAACCAGCGCAGCGCGTCCTCGCCGGGTGTTTCACCGCGGCGCAGGCAGGCGTTGATGGCGCGGGCGTCCATCAGCTGCGCTCCATATGGTCCGCGTCAAAGGCGCCGGGCAACAGGCCGCCGATGGTCGTCTCCTGCTCCTCGCCGTCGGTGGTGGCCATGATAACCTTCACATCACCGCTGGCAAATTCCTTGATCTTCTGGCGGCAGCCGCCGCAGGGCGTGATCGGGGTCGGGCAATCGGCGATCACATAGACCTCGGCCAGCTCTTTCTCCCCCGCGGCCACCATCGCGGCAATCGCACCGGCCTCGGCACAGGTGCCCTCGGGGTAGGCCACGTTTTCGACGTTGCAGCCCACATAGATCTGGCCGGAGGCAGAGCGGACAGCGGCGCCGACCTTGAAGTTGGAATAGGGCGCGTGGGCGTTTTCACGGACAGCGGCGGCGGCGGCTTTGAGGCTCATGGCGATTCCCCGATTTTTGATCATTTGGTCAAGATGCCGCAGGATAGCTGAATTGATCCGGGAAGCGGAAGCCCCCGGATGCAGTTCTTTGCGCCGCCCTGGGTTCAGGCCAGCGAGGTGTTGAACACCCCGGGCAGCGTCACCTCCAACAGCTCCACATCATCCGACGGCGCGCTGAGGCGGGTCTTCATGCCCGGCGGAACAACAAAGGCGTCGCCCTGCTCCAGTTGGTACGGCTCGCGGCCCTCACCCTCCAGCGTGACAGCCCCGTTCATCACGAAGGTGAAGTGAATGTCGGTGTCATGCGCCGCCCATTGCGGATCGCCGTTGCCCCGGCGCACCACCTGCACACCTGCAACGCCCTTGGTGTTTTCGGCAATTGTGGTGTCGCGGCAGATGTAGCCCGGCAGGCGGAACGGACCCCACGCGGCGCCTTCCGCCTTGTTGTAGACAAAGCGCTGTCCCTGCCATTCCCGTTCGGGACGGTAGTGCGGCGTCGGCAGTGTCATCTCGTGGTCGATCTCGGTCACATGCTCCGCAGGGACGCCGATCTCGATCACCTGCACATTGTCGCTGGCCTCCAGCACCCGGTGGCGGATTTCCGGCGGCTGGATGAAACAGTCGCCTGCCGTCAGCCGCATCTTATCGCCCTGATCCTCATAGACCACATCGACCCAGCCGTGGATGCAGAAGATCAGCTGAAAGCCGACGCGGTGGAAATGCACCATGTCCGGCACCGGACCGCCGTCGGGAATGCGGATGTGGCTGGCAATGATCGACCCGCCCAGCCGGTCCGGCACCAGGTCGCGGTAATGCATCCCAGCGCGGCCGATGATCCAGGGCGCCTGATCCTTGAGGCGGCGGACCACAAAACTGTGCACCGTTTCCGGCATCACCATTGGCGGGTGGCGCTCTTCGATTTCGATTTTCGTTCCGTTGGGCGCGGTCAGGCGGCGCTGTCCTTCGGCAAATCCATCAGGATCTTCAGTCAGAATGCGGATAGTGCCGGGGGATTCCTCTGCGCCTTTCTCAACCCGCAGCCGCAGCCCGTGACCGGAAAACACCGCGGTGCGCGGATCATCCGCCGGATAGATCATGTCCATCTTCATACCCAACACCTTGGTAAAAAACGGAATATCGTTGCGCAGCTCATCCGTCGGCAGGCGGATCTCGGCGATTGTTTCGCTCATTTTTCACTCCCTGATCTGTTGGCAGGACAGTGACCCTGCGGCATGGTTTATGCAAGAACCCGCCGCCCGTGCTGCCGCCGCGTCCGTTTGCGTCAGTTTGGGCTATGTTTCCGGCAATAAAAATGGTTTAACGCTAAACAATACCCTTTCCGAGGAGCGCCAGATGTCCGATTCACAGAGCACGCGGCAAGCCGCACTCAACTATCACGAGTTTCCCCGCCCCGGTAAGCTGGAGATCCGCGCGACCAAGCCGATGGCCAACGGCCGCGATCTGTCCCGCGCCTACTCACCCGGCGTGGCGGAGGCCTGCGTGGAGATCAAAGCGGATGAGGCCAATGCCGCCCGCTATACCTCGCGCGGCAATCTGGTGGCGGTTGTGTCAAACGGTTCGGCAGTGCTGGGGCTGGGCAACATCGGTGCGCTGGCCTCCAAACCGGTGATGGAGGGCAAGGCGGTCCTGTTCAAGAACTTCGCGGGCATCGACTGTTTCGACATCGAGGTGAACGAAAGCGATCCGGAGAAGCTGGCGGATATCGTCTGCTCGCTGGAGCCGACGTTCGGCGCGATCAACCTCGAAGACATCAAGGCGCCGGACTGCTTTGTGGTCGAAAAACTGTGCCGCGAGCGGATGAATATCCCGGTCTTCCATGACGACCAGCACGGCACCGCGATTGTGGTCGGCGCCGCGGCCAAGAACGCGCTGCATGTGGCGGGCAAATCGTTTGAAGACATCAAGATCGTCTCCACCGGCGGCGGCGCGGCAGGGATTGCCTGCCTCAACATGCTGCTGAAGCTGGGCGTGAAACGCGAGAACATCTGGCTCTGCGATATTCACGGGCTGGTCTATGAGGGCCGTGAAGAGGACATGAACCCGCAGAAGGCTGCCTTCGCCCAGGCCTCGGACCTGCGCACTCTGGACGAGGTGATGGACGGTGCCGACATGTTCCTAGGCCTCTCCGGCCCCAACGTGCTGAAGCCGGAAATGGTCGCCAGGATGACCAAGCGCCCGATCATCTTTGCGCTGGCCAACCCGACGCCGGAGATCATGCCCGACCAGGCGCGCAAGGTGGCGCCGGATGCGATCATTGCCACGGGTCGCAGCGATTTCCCCAATCAGGTCAACAACGTGCTGTGCTTCCCCTTTATTTTCCGGGGCGCGCTGGACGTGGGTGCAACCGAGATCAACGACGAGATGCAGATTGCCTGCGTTGACGGCATTGCCGAGCTTGCCCGCGCCACCACGTCAGCTGAGGCGGCGGCGGCCTACAAGGGCGAACAGCTGACCTTTGGCGCTGATTACCTGATCCCGAAACCCTTTGATCCGCGGCTGGTGGCTGTGGTGTCCTCTGCTGTGGCCAAGGCTGCGATGGAAAGCGGTGTGGCCACACGCCCGATCGAGGATATCGAGGCCTATAAGCAGAAGCTGAAACAGACCGTTTTTAAATCGGCGCTACTGATGAAACCGGTGTTTGAGGCCGCACGCGCCGCCGCCCGCCGCATCGTGTTCAGCGAAGGCGAGGATGAGCGGGTGCTGCGCGCGGCGCAGGCCATTCTGGAAGAAACCACCGAGACCCCGATCCTGATCGGCCGCCCCGAAGTGATCGAGCGCCGCTGCGAGCGGCTGGGGCTGGACGTGCGCCCGGGCCGCGACTTCCAACTGGTGAACCCGGAAAACGATCCCCGCTACCGCGACTACTGGAACAGCTACCACAAGGTGATGCAGCGCCGTGGCGTCACACCGGATCTGGCCAAGGCAATCATGCGCACCAACACCACTGCCATCGGCGCCATCATGGTGCATCGCGGTGAGGCCGACAGCCTGATCTGCGGCACTTTCGGGGAATACCGCTGGCACTTGAATTACGTGCAGCAGGTGCTGGGTGGCGGCACCTACTCGCCGCACGGCGCGCTGTCGATGATGATCCTGGAAGACGGCCCTCTGTTCATCGCCGACACCCATGTGCATGTGGAGCCGACGCCGGAACAGATCGCCGAAACCGTGATTGGTGCTGCCCGCCACGTGCGCCGTTTCGGTCTGGAGCCGAAGATTGCCATGTGCTCGCAATCGCAGTTCGGCAATATCTCCTGCGACACCGGCAGCCGCCTTCGCGCCGCCATCGAAATCCTCGACGATAAGCGCCGCGATTTCGTCTATGAGGGCGAGATGAACATCGACACCGCGCTGGACCCGGAACTGCGCGAGCGGATCTTCCCCAATTCGCGGCTGGACGGCGCGGCCAACGTGCTGATCTTCGCCCATGCCGACGCCGCTTCCGGCGTGCGCAACATCCTCAAGATGCGGGCCGGCGGGCTGGAAGTGGGGCCGATCCTGATGGGCATGGGAAACCGCGCCCATATCGTCTCCCCCTCGATCACCGCGCGGGGCCTTCTGAACATGGCCGCCATTGCCGGCACCCCGGTCGCGCACTACGGTTAACAGCGCGGCCATGCATTACCGCCGGCCGCCCAATCAGGGAGGCCGGATATGAGAGGGCATTGCCACTGCGGCGCAGTGCATTGGGAGAGCCGGGCCGATGCGGCCTGGAGCTGCTACTGCCACTGCGCCGACTGCCGCCGCAACTGCGCGGCACCCGTCACCGCGTTTTTCGGGCTGCCGCATGAGGCGGTCGAATGGTCCGGTTCGGATCCCAAGGTCTACAATTCATCGGAAGGCGTCGAACGGCTGTTCTGCGAAACCTGCGGCACCCAGATGGCCTATCGCACCGCGCGCGATCCGGTGAACATACACCTCTATACCGCGACGCTGGAAAGCCCCAGCCAGATGCCGCCCAGGTTTCACGTGTTCCATTCCGACCACGTGAGCTGGCTGGAGCTGAAAGACAGCCTGCCCCGCTATGCAAAATCCTCAGGCGGGTGATTCCCGGTGGCAAGGCCGGGTGAGCTGCGCCCGAATTTGCAAGTTTGCAAAACTTTCGGGCTTTTCCCGAATATTCTGCAGCAAACACCACTTTGCAAAGCGGGTAGAGTGCAAACCCGTCCGGCCTTGTAAATCCGGTAAATCATCTGCGCAAATCCGGCCAAAACCTGTAAATTCCTTGACGAACCTTGCGTGAAGACGCGGCAAAACTTGCCCGGCCGCCGCTTTGTCGCCTACGCAATTGGCAGGAGGAGATGAACACCATGGGATATCAGGATATTTACGCCGCCTGGAAACAGGATCCGGAAGGTTTCTGGATGGAGGCCGCCCAGTCGATCAGCTGGGACGAGGCCCCAAAGCAGGCGCTGTTTGACAAGGGCGAAGGCCTTTACGAGTGGTTTGCCGATGCCAAGGTGAACACCTGCTACAACGCCGTCGACCGTCATGTGGAACAGGGCCGCGGCGAGCAGACCGCGATCATCTATGACAGCCCGGTTACCCATACCAAGCGTGAAATCTCCTATGTCGAATTGCGCAACCGTGTCGCCAATCTGGCCGGGGCGCTGCGCGCCAAGGGCGTGGAAAAAGGCGACCGAGTCATCATCTACATGCCGATGATCCCCGAAGCGCTGGAGGCGATGCTGGCCTGTGCCCGCATCGGCGCGGTGCATTCGGTGGTGTTCGGCGGCTTTGCCTCTAACGAGCTGGCGGTGCGGATCGACGACGCCAAGCCCAAGGCGATCATCGCCGCCTCCTGCGGCATCGAGCCGGGCCGGATCGTGCACTACAAGCCGCTGCTGGACGGCGCCATCGACCTGGCCGCGCACAAGCCTGACTTCTGCGTGATCTTTCAGCGCGAGCAGGAAGTGGCGGAGCTGATCCCGGGCCGCGACGTGAACTGGCACGGCTTCCAGTACGGCGTGGAACCGGCCGAATGCGTGCCGGTCGAGGGCAACCATCCTTCCTATATCCTCTATACCTCCGGCACCACCGGCCAGCCCAAGGGGGTGATCCGCCACACCGCGGGCCAGCTGGTGGCGCTCAATTGGACCATGAAGAACATCTACAACGTCGATCCCGGCGATGTGTTCTGGGCTGCGTCGGACGTGGGCTGGGTCGTCGGCCACAGCTACATCTGCTATGCGCCGCTCATCCACGGCAACACCACCATCGTGTTTGAGGGCAAGCCCGTGGGCACCCCGGATGCAGGCACCTTCTGGCGGGTGATTTCGGAACATAAGGTCAAGAGCTTCTTTACCGCCCCCACCGCATTCCGCGCGGTGAAGCGGGAGGATCCGAAGGGCGAGTTTGTCAAGAAATACGACCTGAGCTGCCTCAGCCAAGTTTACCTGGCCGGTGAGCGCGCGGACCCCGACACCATCACCTGGGCGCAGGAGCAACTGAAGGTGCCGGTGGTCGACCACTGGTGGCAGACCGAAACCGGCTGGTCGATTGCAGCGAACCCGCTTGGGATCGAGGAACTGCCGACCAAACTCGGTTCGCCTGCGGTGCCGATGCCGGGCTATGAGGTCGACATTCTGGACGAAGGCGGCAACCCGGTTGCGGCGGGTGAGCTGGGTGCGATTGCAGTGAAGCTGCCGCTGCCACCGGGCACCCTGCCGACCCTGTGGAACGCCGAGGACCGGTTCAAGAAGAGCTACCTCAACACCTTCCCCGGCTACTACGAGACCGGCGATGCCGGCATGAAGGACGAGGACGGATACCTCTACATCATGGCGCGCACCGATGACGTGATCAACGTGGCCGGGCATCGCCTCTCGACCGGCGGCATGGAGGAAGTGCTGGCAGGCCACCCGGATGTCGCGGAATGCGCGGTCATTGGCGTCGCCGACAGCCTCAAGGGGCAGATGCCGGTGGGTTTCCTTTGCCTCAATGCAGGTGCCGATCGCGACAACGCAGAAGTTGTCTCCGAGGTGGTGAAGCTGGTGCGCGAAAAGATCGGCCCTGTTGCCGCCTTCAAGCTGGCGGTTGTGGTCGACCGCCTGCCCAAGACCCGCTCCGGCAAGATCCTGCGCGGCACCATGGTCAACATCGCCGATGGCACCCCGTGGAAAATGCCGGCCACCATCGACGATCCAGCCATTCTGGACGAGATCACCACGGCGCTGCAAACCATCGGCTACGCCAAGTAACCTCCCTCGTTTCCAAGTTCTGGAAACGGCCAAAGATCCTTCAAGGATTTTTGTAGGCTCCGCCCGCAGGCGGAGCCTGTTTGCCGTCCGGTTTTGCTTGCAACGCCGCCCTGCCCGCCTAGGCTGCGGCTTGGGAGGCCTGAGCATGACAAAAGCGGACATCTGGCAACTGAGCGCCACAGAACTGACGAAGCTCACTCGCACCGGGAATCTGAGCGCGGAAGCGGCCGTACAGGCCTCCATCGACCGTATGAAGGCGGTGAACCCGTCCTTGAATGCGGTGGTGGTGGATCTCAGCAGCGAGGCGCTGGAGCGCGCCCGTGCCCTGGACAAGGCGCGCGAGAACGGCGCGGCATCCGGCCCGCTGCACGGGGTGCCGGTCACCATCAAGATCAATATCGACCAGAAGGGCCACGCCACTTCCAACGGTGTCACCGCACTGAAGGATTTGATTGCCCCGGCAGACGCCCCTGTGGTGGAGAACCTGCACAGGGCCGGCGCGGTGGTGATCGGGCGCACCAACACGCCGGAGTTCTCCTTCCGCGCCGATACCGACAACCCGCTGTTTGGCCGCACCCACAACCCCTGGGGGCGGCATATCTCACCCGGCGGCTCCTCCGGCGGCGCGGGGGCCGCGGTGATGGCCGGGATCGGCGCGCTGGCCCATGGCAATGACATCGGCGGCTCCCTGCGTTTCCCGGCGGCGGCCAATGGCGCGGTGACGGTCAAGCCAGGTCTTGGCCGGGTGCCCGCCTGGAACCCCAGCCAGACGGTTGAGCGCGGACTGCTGGCGCAGCTGATGTCGGTGCAGGGGCTGATCACCCGCAGCACCGAGGACCTGCACCTGTCGATGCCCGCGCTGATTGCCGCCGATCCCCGAGACCCCTTCCATGTGCCAATGCCCTGGCGCGGCGAGCCGCTGGAGGGGCCCATCAAGGTTGCCTTCACCAAGAACACCCATGGCTATGACCTGCACCCCGAGGTCGAGGCGGCACTGGATTTCGCCCGCGATGCTTTGACCGATGCGGGCTACCAAGTCGAAGAAGTGGAGCCGCCTAACGTGTTCGATGCCGGGCGGACCGGCTACCGCGCACTGATGGGTGAGATCTTTGCGCTGATGAAACATGATGTGGACGCGGCCGGCTCCCGGACCGTGCGCGATATCTTTGCGGTCTATTTCCAGGAGTTCCCGCCCTTTGCCGGCGATGAGCTGCTGCGGATGATGGCCAAGCGGACCCATTACGCGCGGGAGTGGTCGCTGTTCATGGAGGACTACCCGTTGGTGCTCTCGCCCTTCCTGCCGCAGCCGTTTTTTGCACCGGACCGAGACACCGAAGGTGCGGAAGGCGTGCATGAGGTGCTGGGCTGTGCGGTTTATTCCTATGCGATGAATTTTCTGGGCCTGCCCGCCGCCTCGGTCCCGGCCCGGCTGGCGCAGCTGGCGAAGGGTCCACAGCCTGTCAACGTGCAGATCGCTGCCCGCCGCTGGCGCGAGGACCTGGCGGTGGACGCCTGCGCCGCGATTGAAGCCCGCGCGGGCCGCATGTGCCTGCCCCTGTGGGAGAAGATGGCAGCAGAGGGCTGAGTATAGCGCCCGCCCCGCGCCGTGCTTGATCGCACCGGAACAGCTTCCTAAGGGCTGCAAAGAAAAGAAACGCTTTGCGAACATCCCGGGAGCGGGGCCAGCCGCCCCCGGGAGTCTTCCTGACCCAAACCACTCACTACCAACGCTGCATCGTCCGCCCGCAAACAAAGCTACGGGCGTGCCGGACCAGACCGGCGGGAAACACAAAACTGGAACACCTAAAAACCGCCGGTCAGGCACATCGGCTCTGCAGCCTCAGGCAGTGCCAACAGCATCAGCCTGTGGATAAATCCTCGCACGGAATGGTTACCGGGACGTTCACAGCCTCGTAAAGCCCGCGTTAAACACTCAGGTAAACTGTTCGGAAATCAGCCGCTCCTCCAGCCCATGGCCGGGGTCAAAAAGGATTTTATGGCGGATTTGCGTATCGGTCCGGATTTCCACCCAGTCGATATCCGCAACCGAAATCGAGTCGGCATCGGCCATTACCGGACGCTTGTCCGCCTCCAGCACATCAAAGCGCACCATCGCATTGCTGGGCAAAAGCGCCCCGCGCCAGCGCCGCGGCCGGAAGGCGGCGATGGCGGTCAGCGCCAGCACATCGGAGCCGATCGGCAGGATCGGACCATGTGCGGAGTAATTATAGGCGGTGGAGCCGGCGGGTGTGGAGACCAGCGCGCCGTCGCAGACCAGTTCCTCCATCCGCATCCTGCCATCCACCGAAATCCTCAGCCGCGCTGCCTGCGGGCCTGCGCGCAGCAACGAGACCTCATTGATCGCCAGCGCCTTGTGCACCTCACCGCGCCGGTCCATTGCGGTCATCGACAGCGGGTTGATGATCTCCTGCACCGCTTCCTCAAGCCGCTCGATCAGCCCGTCCTCGCGGTATTCATTCATCAGGAAGCCAACGGTGCCGCGGTTCATGCCGTAAACCGGCGCCGGGTGATCGATCATGGTATGAAGGGTCCGCAGCATAAAGCCGTCGCCGCCGAGCGCCACGATCACCTGGGCCTGATCCGGCGGCACATGGCCGTAGCGGCGGCTCAGCTCCGCCAGCGCATCCTGTGCCACCTCAACGTCACTGGCCAGAAAGGCGATTCTCAAACTCATGAAATCTGTTTCCGGTATTAGGCATCTGGTTCCGAAACAATCACAGCTTTCCGCCGATGACCATAGTTGCCGTTCTGTCGCAGGGAAATGTCGCTTTACAGGCTTCCGGCGCAAGGATGTTTCCTATAGGAAATCGCTCAAATCTGATCCCTACTCCAACGGAGCCACCATGACTGAAGCGACCCGTGACACCGGCTTTTTCACCCAAGCGCTGTCTGAGCGCGATCCT
>NZ_JWLE01000031.1:0-78958 GCF_000813785.1 Leisingera sp. ANG-DT | reverse complement strand
TTGGCGCTGACGTCAGACAATTGACAGAAACTACACCTGACCAACTGGCCAGGGCGCTCAAATTCTGGAGCGGATTATGTAATCTCACAGCCGCAGCTGCGGCTCTGCAAGTGCGGCCTGTCCAAGTGAAGGCATTGATCAACTGTGGGCTGCTGCGATCCATCAAATTCGGAACCGCGTTACGGTATGTCTATCTGGAGGACCTGGACAGATTAACGGAAGCAGTATCTGAGCTGCCCAAGGTTGATAACAGCAAGGGGTACCTGCCCATCAGCCAGTATTGCAGGGAGAACGGAATCGGATTGGTGCGGATAATCCAGCTTTGGCAAAACGGAGAATTAGAGAAACTAGTGCGGTCCGGAGGCGGTGAAGGGCTGCGGTCCATCCACGTGCCTTGCAAAGAAGGTTCTGTCAGAACGCAACAAGATTTGTTAGGCGACCTGACACCGGCGGAGACCGCCAGATACCTTCAGATTGGAATCAGCTCTGTCCGGGCTCTGCGCAATGCAGGCATCCTAAAACAGATCGTACGGCAGAATCCGGACACCAACCACCACCACGCTGTCATAACACAAGACAGCATACGGGCATTTGAAACCCGTTACCTGACATTGGGCCAGATAGCTGAGGGAGCAAAGATAGCGCCAATTCACATGGCGCGAAAACTGGACCGTGCAGAAATCCCGGCAATTGAGGAAACTGCATGCTTTGTCCGGGTTTACCGGCGGGATTTACTTCCAGCAGAACTCAGCGGACGGCAAACTTGACCATCAGGTGCCCGATTTGCGGTGTGAAACACCGCCCGGTTAGCCATCCAAAGCAATGAGAGGCAAATCTATGGATATTCCAGAACAGTCAGAGACCGGCGACAGAGAACTCGCAGCAAATCCAGATAAGCAATTCGCTCTTCTCGAAGCAGCCTATGCATCAAAAGACGAGGAGGTCATCGACCAAACACTGTATCTGATCGTTGACGCAAGAAGACAACTCAAGCAGGGATTGCTTGATTGGATTGATAGTGAATGAGGTCACGACCCCTCCGACTACCTAAACGGAGAACCCCTTGGGTTCTTATCATCGGAGGGGAACCTTTGAGAAAAGTTTATGGGAAAGGACCTTATAGTCAACGGAAGACACCGAAAATGTGCGCAATCCCCTGCACTCCCATGGTGTTTCGCCCCCCAAACCGCCGACGGCATGAGCCCTATGCGGACCTTGATCGTTTCCCGGTCTTTTACGCGCGCGGCACGTCACGAACCGGTACTAAGCGGCCGTTGAAAGTCCGCCTGGCAAAGACGGTTGAGCCGGACGGAGCGGTCGTTGGTTATGCTGACAACAATGACGGCATTCCGACGCCCTTTTGATCCACCACTTATTGGAGATCCGGTTAGGCAAAACGGCTGGCTTGAAAAAGATTGAGTCAAGGCGTTGCATCATGACCTGTGTTCGGGAACGCCTGTCAGAGAATGAGTTCCAGAACCTCATCGCCATTCCCAGCGCGAACACCATTAGGTACCCATCCCAGATGCCGGTAGAAACCATAGGAACGGGCATTTGGATCGGCGGTGCATTCCAGGAAGATCCTCTTGAAGCCCCGCCCGCGCAAATCGTCTGTTACCAGTGAAATTAATGCTTTTCCGATGCCTTTGAACTCGTGGGAAGGTAAAAGAGCCAGCACCACAATCTCACCCGTCGTCTGGTCAGCAAAACAATACCCCACAACATCTTCATCAACTTCGCACACATGGCCTTTGAGCAGGCCGTTTTCGACATCTTTGCGCCAACTGGCTTCAGTTACACCCCTCTGGGCCAGTTCTGCTTCGGACACTGCATTTTCTCTTGTGCGCGCGCGAATGGCGATGCAGCGGCAGATGTCGCTTGGACGGGCGATGCGGAAATTATATGACACGAGAAACCTCCTTGCGGCTGGATCGCCTGCTGAACCGGCATATCGGGTTTTACCGCAGGCAGTAACAAAACCTTGGGATCTAAGGCTGTGCATCAATCAGACCGGGGCTAATGCATCCGGCTGCGCAAAGCCACGATGCTGATCGCAAGAAGACAGGCGGTGTGGAACAAGAGAAGGCCATCCAGATATGCCGCTTCGGACGGTCCGACCTCAAATTCAGGCGGCACATCCAAAACCCAGTTTCGAAACAGGGAATAGAGCAGGATCTGGCTGCACGCTGCGAAGATGAGGGCAACCATGCCCCATACCTTCTGCAACAGCAGGCCTGCAGCCACAGCCAAGTCCAGAGCAAGATAGACCACGTCGAGCACCTGCCATTTCAAGGGGGCCGCCCCCCAGTCAAAGCCGGTCCAACTGAGCATGTTGGCGACGTGGACAGCCGCTCCGTAACCGTAGAGAACAATGAAAGAAAAACGAAGGACAGGCGGTAGAACAGGAAGCGTTGCCATCAGTCAGCCCTCTGGCCCTGCCGGCTGGGCCGCGTCCATTTCATCGCAGGGTGTTTGCGAAGCGTGCACGCCAAAGATGTCAGCCAAGAGATTGCTGCCCGGATTGATGACAAAGCCCGTTTCCGCCGTGAGGCCCGACTGGATCAGGATGCCAGCAGACCGTTTTGCCGGATAATTGGCCACCTCTGACCCGTCGCTGACAATGTCCGTGCCGTTCAGGAGCGCGTTGACAATGTGCGGGTCCCGGATGTGCAGAACGATGGGAGTGTTGCGCGGCACGCCCGCCTGTAGCCCTGCAAAGTCGCCCGCAACCAGCCGCACCGGCATGCCGTAGCACTCACCATCAACCTGCAAAAGCGCGGTACCGCGCCCACCAATCCCGCGCAGCTGCAGCAGATTGGCAGACCTGGGCGTGGGAATGGTTATCACGGCACGGTCGCCGGCTGTTTGCTCTGCCGCTAGCGGTGCCGCTAAGGGCGCAACGGCCAGGGCAGCTGCAAGCGCGGTATATTTTGCTGCGTGTATGGATCTTGTAGTTGATTGGGTCATTGGTCGGTCATCCCTTGCTGCAGATCCGCCCCGGGGTTCCTGGGGCTGCAGCAGAAAGAGAACAAATGTCAGGCCGGCCGCGCCCGGTATCACGATGCCGAACGTGCGGAAACCGGTTTCAGAACGTCTGGCGCAACACCGCCTCCAGATTTCCTGTACTCGGATGGTGTTTTGCCGGTGATCCTGCGAAACTCCGTGTTGAAGCTGGACTTGCTGGTGAACCCGGCCTCAAGCATGATGTCCGTCACGGGGAGGTCAGAGCGCTTCAGCAAGCCGACCGCGTGCTGCACCCGCAATCCATTGATATAGCGCGAGATGTTTTCGCCGGTCACTCTGTTGACCGCCGAGGAGACGGATCGCGCAGGTACGCCCAATCGCCGGCCGAGGCGGGCGACAGTTATCTCAGAATCCCGGTAAAGGCTTGTCTCCGCCATCATTTCCGTCAGGCGCGCAAACACCTTGAGATCTTCGTCCTGAGGCTCGGACGAGACCTTCGCATCATCTTCCGGCTGCCGGCCTGCGCCAATGGCAAACGCAAGGCCTGCGGCGACACCCAGGCATATTGTTGCAACAACAGCAACGGCGGCATCGGACAAAAGCCTCATCGCGCGCGCCTCACCAGCGGCTAGGCCGGTGCCTAGGACAGTAGAATCGATCAAAAGCACAAGCAGCAGGAACGCCATGCTGCCCCAAAGGGAAATCCTGAGCGCGGGAAACGCCTGAGGCGGGACATGGACATATCTCTCGGCCGGTAACCGCAGCAGGCCGAAGAGAAGCATGACATAAACCGAGTTAACAAGGATCACCGCAGCTGAGGCGGACCACGCAAAGGGAAGCGCCGTGATCACCCAGGCGAGGCAAACAATGCCAATGCCCCGTCTCATTGTATCCCAGGATGGCATGCCATCCTGGGTGGTCAGCGCGTGAAAACCGGCCCAGAAAGCCGGGGCGGTCACCGCTGCCAGATAGGGCTGCAACACGAGGAAGGCTGGGTCGTTGAACTGAAACCGGACGCCGACGAAGACGGCGACAACAGCGATCGAGATCAGCGCGACACCGAAGCTCACCCGCGCAAACAACGGCATGCGCACCTGCCGGAACACGATGGCGGCAATCAAGAGCGCAAAAATCGAGATAAGCCAGGCTACTGGTATGGACGTCATGTATTCAGCTCAAAAATCAGGCGCGGCATCACTTCACCTAGGGGGCTTGCTAGGTCCCTGGACTTGCCGCCAGCTTCCATCGGAACACTAGCCGCTGTTTGGCCTGTTGACTATGGAGCGACATGCGTTGACGTACTGGATCACGTTTCCGCACTTCTTCGCCGCCATTCTGGGTCGATCAAACCCTAGGAACCGGTCGTTTATTCATACCGCGGCATCAGTCACTGTGGGCTCTTCGGTCCGACTGCGCCTGACGCGGCGTACGGCAGGAGCGAGCCCAAAGCGGCCGTTTGCGGTCTCATTACATCGTGCAGGTGCGGCAGGTAGATATCGGCGTTAAACGGTTGTATAAGGCAAGTCTACCCGAAGACATCTATAGAAACAGGGACCGCACCAACGCAATGTGGCGCAGTCCCTGCAAATAGGATGAGGCAGGCGGAACCAGCCGCCATCACACTTACGCTCATCGACACCGCGGTCTCAATAAATTGAGAAGTGTATCGTTTGTAGAACCGTACGTGCTTCGTTGCTTTACTGTCATCACAAGCCTTGGTCTTCTCTTCGCAAGTCTCTTTACTATTGTTCATCATTATCTCTCCTCCAATTGATTTTCCGAGTAGACTCAGAAACGTTAGAAAATTGATGCTGATGAGCAGTGTGATGGCTGCAATTGGAATCGAACCCGCAACTCCCCCGAAGGTCTATGTCAACCTTTTCCTATAAGGACGTGCAGCGCTTGGCAAGGTGTAAGGAAACTAGTCAGAGATTTTGCTTCTTCTTTCTCGTTCGGAAGATATCAAGTTGCATCCTACCCCATACCGCCGATCGCGTAGATCCCAGGGCTGGGCGGGGACATCAGCAAAAACGGGCTGCCAACTGGTCAGCAGAGGATCCCGGGATGAGCCCTTTGCGGCCGTCCGCCCCCTGGTATCCTCTCGCATGTGCGGCATGTCGCGAAGTGGTGCTGTGCGGCCGTTCCATGACCGGCACCCGAAGCACAGCAGAGCGGGACCTTGCTGCCGTTCGCTGCAGGCGCAGCAAGAACGGCCTAGGGCAGTCGCACTGCGCAGATAGCGCCCTTTGCAAACTCGGCCGTTTGACGCAGCCAGCCGAGGTTTTCTGCTGCGGCGCGGCCCGCCGTTTCGGTCGTTCGCTGCAACTGCGAGGTTATGCAGCCGGTGAGCTCACACAGTGCGGGACTTTGCTGCCGTTGCCCTTCCTGGTGTTTGCTGACGCAGCATTCGCTCGCGGGTGCGGCGTGGTTTTCGCTGTGAAGCAGCATGTGTCGCCAAACCGGCCGTTGAAAGTCAGTCCGAGGGGCCAAATTCAATCCACCCTTCCGCCGCAACGTGGATCGACCAAGGAGGAGCGGGACAAAGCACCCGCTGCAGCCGCTCGGGGCAACGACGGCAATCAACCCAAAGCAACTTAACCCCTGAGTTGTGCGGGCGAGTAGCTAGTGCCTTCTGCAATAGCCCTATTTCTGTCCTGAGAATCGGCAAGCGGCCATTCGGAGATAGTTACACGCTGCAGTTCGTAACGGATGCCGCGTTGTGGATAGCCAGGCGCAGGAATGGTACCCGCACAAAGTTTGCCGCATTTCCGGTTACGTCGGCAGTAATTTGAAGTTCTGCTTGGAAATTTGCTGTCTTGAATGCGGGTCACAAGCCGGAGCGCAGAAGACGCCCCGGCTGGCATTGTTATTCACCCGGAACAGCTTGCAGCTCGGGTTCGTCATGGTGGTGGTGCTCTTTCACCGGACGCATGAAGAGGTTGGCAAAGAAGGCCACCGCCAACAACGCCGCCATGCAATACATGGTTGTATTGTAGAGGCTCGGCGTCGGATCCACGGTGCCGGCCGGTGCGACTTCCATCAGCTTGGCGATGGTCACGGTCTTGGCTGCCACCAGCTGGTCAAGCTGCGCAACGGGCGCGCCGAATTTCGCGGCAAAGGCGGCTGGGTCCACCTTGGCGGCCAGGTCCTGCACCGCATTAGTTACCGACATTTGCCGCAGCGAGGTGATAGCCAGCGGCCCGAGCACGCCCGCGGTTGACCAGGCAGTCAGCAGGCGGCCGTGGATGCCGCCGACATGCATGGTGCCGAACATGTCGGCCAGATAGGCCGGGATCGTGGCAAAGCCGCCGCCGTACATCGAGAAGATCAGCATCGTGGCCAGGTAGAAGCCCATCAGGTAGACCAGAGACGGATTGGCCGCGGTGGCAGAGGCGAAATAGGGGATCGACAGGTAGAGCGCAGTGCCCAGCACGAAGAAGCACATGTAGGTTGCCTTGCGCCCGATGTAGTCCGAGGCAGACGCCCAGAAGAACCGCCCGACCATGTTGAAGACCGAAATCATCAGCACATAGGTCGAGGCGAAAGCGGCGGTTGCCACCAGCGGCATCACCGAGCCGAAAATCTCGGACATCATCGTCTTGGCGACACCGATCACGCCGATGCCTGCGGTGACGTTGAAGCACAGCATCACCCACAGCTGCCAGAACTGCGGCGTCTTCAGCGCCTGGTCGATATGCACGTCGTTCTGCGTCACCAGCCCCGAGGCGGCAGGCTTCGGCTCCCAGCCCTCAGGCTTCCAGTCCTTGGCCGGAACCCGGTACTGGAAGGCGGCCAGGATCATCACGACGAAGTATACGACGCCCAGGGTCATGAATGTCTGCGCTGCGCCGGTATTGCCGGTGCCCACCGCATAGGCGCCGGCCTCGCCGCCGAACTCGGCAGCCTGCGCCGCGCTGGCGATCACCACCTCGATTTTGCCCTGTGCGGTTTCGGCAAAGACCCGGCCGTTTTCGACCACGGTCTGCACCGCATCCCTGGCGCCCAGATAGGTGGGCGCGGTTTCATAGAAATCCAGCAGCCAGCCCTTAACCGGTGCGGCGATCATCGCTCCGCCGCCGAAACCCATGATGGCCATGCCCGTTGCCATGCCGCGCCGGTCGGGAAACCAGCGGATCAGCGTTGAAACCGGCGAGACATAGCCCAGTCCCAGCCCGCAGCCGCCAAGCACGCCGTAACCGAGATAGACCAGCCACAGCTGATGACTGGAAATGCCGAACGAGCCGACAATGAAGCCGCCGCCCCACAGCAGCGCTGCCACAACGCCCACCATGCGCGGGCCGACTTCCTCCAGCCATTTGCCGGCAAATGCGGCGGCCAGCCCGAGGAAGACGATGGCGACCGAAAAGATCCAGACAACAGAGCCGAGGCTCCAGTCATCGGCGCTGGAGGCCACCACCCCCAGCTCGCGTGTGAGCGGCGGGTTGAACACCGACCAGGCATAAACCGAGCCGATGCAGAGGTGGATGGCGATGGATGCTGGCGGAACCCGCCAGCGGTTGAAGCCGGGTTTGGCGGTGATGTGGTCCTTGTGCAGAAAGCTCAGCCCGCCGGATGATGGCGTACTCATGTGGTGTCCTCCCTAGTGCTGTTCCGGCGGCTGCAACCTCCTATTGCGGCCGCCCCGAATGGCCCGCGGCAATGTGCCGTAGCTTGACAAAGGCGGAGAGATGACCCAGCTGTCAAATAAATAATTTAGCAATAACAATGTCTTATCGTGACATTTTGTCTACCCTGCCAGGCCTCTGCAGACGGTTGCGGGACATTCTGTCCGCACCGGGGAGCCGGGGCCTGCGATTTCGCGCCAATTTGTCCGGATCAGGCGGCAGCGGGCGAGGGCAGAAAAATTTCGAACCGGCTGCCCTGCCCGGGTTCTGACTGCACGGTGATGCGGCCGCCGGCGCGACTCACCAGCTGATGGCTGATCGACAATCCCAGCCCGGTTCCCTGCGCCTGCTTGGTGGTGAAGAACGGGTCGAAGATGCGGTTCAGCAGGTCCGCCGGGATGCCGGTCCCGGTATCCTCTGCGGTCAGCAGCACCCCACCGGCGGCATCCTCGGCGGTCAGGGTGAGCCGGCCGCCGCCGGGCATCGCCTGCACCGCATTCAGGACGAGATTGACGATCACCTGCTGCAATTCCGTGCGCGACATCCGGACCTGGCCGGTACTGGCCAGATGCGCCTCTGCTTCGATCCCGGTGGCCTCGATCTGATGGCGGGTCAGAACCAGGCAGTCGGCCACCACCTCGGCCGGGGAAATCAGCCCGGAAGCGCCGGAGTATTCCTCGGGCCGGGCGAATTGAAGCAGCTTGGAGACGATCACGCCGATGCGGTAGACCTGATCGTCGATCAGCCGGAATTCCTCCTCGACCGGCTCCGCATGGCTGCCCAGCACCGTCCGGGCCAGGTCCAGGTTGCCCTGGATCACCGCCACCGGGTTGTTGATCTCATGCGCGACGGAGGCGGTGATTTCGCCGACCGCCGCGAGTTTCTCCGAGACGATCAGCCGTTCGGTGGTCCGCTCCAGCCGCCGGTTTGCCTCGCGCAGATCCGCGGTGCGCTCCTCGACCTTGGCCTCCAGGCTTTCCCCCCAGCCGCGTAATTGCCGGTCGCGCTCCTGCACCTGGTCCAGCAGGCTGTCCAGATGCGCCGCCACGCGGGCAATCTCGCCGCCGTCCTGCTGCGGCTGGTTGCGGGCGGCCAGATCCCCCTGTTCGACCCGGGCGATGGTCTGGGTCATGCCCTCAAGCGGGCGGAAGATGCGGCCGGCCCAACGCAGGAAAATCGGCACCGACATCGCCGCGATCAGCAGGAAGGCCCCGCCGAGCGTCAGCACCGTGCTGCGCTTGGCCTGGCGGAACGGGGTTTCCAGAAAGCCGACATAAAGCATTCCGGCCCGGTTGCCGCGGCTGTCCAGGATCGGCTCATAGGCGGAGATGTACCAGTCGTTCACAACGAAAGCCCGATCCAGCCAGACATCACCGTGCCCCAGCACCTGGCCGCGCACCTCGGCCGAGACCCGGGTGCCGAGCGCACGCACGTTTTCGAACAGCCGCACATTGGTGGAGATCCGCACGTCCTCCAGAAACAGCGTGGCGGTGCCCTGGCTGCCCTCCGGCAGGCTTTGCTCGCGGTAGACCAGCGCGTTGATGGTGTCGATGAAGTCCAGGTTGCGGTTCAGCAGGCGCCCGCCCACCAGAACCGCCTTCTGGCCGTCCGGCAGGACCACCGGGGCCGCGGAGTGGATGATCATGCCGCGGGTCTCGGCGGTACGGTCCGTGGGCACAGCCGCTTCGGTCTCCACCAGCGGGATGGCCGCGCGGGCGGCAAGACCGGGGGCCAGCGTGTCAAGCTGGGCAGCGTGCAGAATGTCGACTGCGCTCTGCCACTGCCCCTGCAGCGCGCCGCGGATGACAGGCCAGTCAGCGGGCGTAAAACCGGCCCGGCCATCGGGTCCTGCGAGATAGAGGAAATCGAGACCGAGCCGGGCCTGTTCCTGGGCCAGGAAACCGGCGGAACGGCCCGCCGCAAGCGCGCTGCGGAACCGGACCGATTGCGCCACCGCATCCAGCAGCTCGCCCGAGGTGGCGGTCAGCCTGGCCAGATACTGGTCGGCGATGGTCAGGTCACCGTTCACCTTGCTGATCAAAAGGCCGTCGGTCTTTTCCGACCAGCGCCAGGTGGCAATGCCCAGCAGCAGCGGCATCAGCACCAGCATCGGCAGCAGTGCGATCAGCAGCAGCCGGACCCGGACCGACCGCATGAGCGAACGCAGCCTGCGCACGGCTCAGAGCCCCCAGGCCGCGCATTTGCGGTCAATGGTCTTGCGCGAGACACCCAGCCGCCGCGCCGCTTCGCTGCGGTTGCCGCCGGCCGCTTCCAGCGCGTGCAGGATTTCGCGGCGCTCGACCTCCTCCAGCGGCAGGATGTCGGCAGCGGGACGGGCCGGGGCCAGCGTGTCCAGGGAAAAGCAGCCGAAGATCAAGGAGCGTTCAACGAAGTTCCGCAGCTCGCGAATGTTGCCCGGCCAGTCATGGCGCAGCAGGGCGGATTTGACGCTGGCGGACAGCTCCAGCGGCGGCAGCTGCAGCTGGGCAGCGATTTCGGACAGGAATAGCCCGGCAAGCTCAACGATATCGGTGCCGCGTTCCCGCAAAGGCGGCATTACCACTTCGATCACATTGATGCGGAACAGCAGGTCCTCGCGGAAAGTGCCCGCCGCCACCGCTTCGTCCAGCGCGCGGCTGGAACTCATCACGAAGCGGACATCGAGCTGCACCGTCCGCTCGGTGCCGATTGGCCGGATGCGTCCATCCTCCAGCACCCTCAGCAGCGCGGTTTGTGCCGAAGGGCTGAGTTCGCCGATTTCATCGAGGAATACGGAGCCTCCCTGCGCCGAGGCCAATAGGCCTTCGCGCCCGGCCGGCGCACCGGGGAAGGCGCCGGGCGCATGGCCGAACAGCTCGTATTCAATCACGTCCGCCGGAATGGCGCCGCATTGCACCGGCACGAAAGGCGCTCCGGCGCGGCTGGAGCGCGCGTGCAGGTGGCGTGCGGCAACCTCCTTGCCGGTGCCGGAGGCGCCGGTGATCAGCACCGGAGTCGAGACCTGGGCCACCCGGTCCAGCAAGGCGCGCACCTGGCCAACTGCAGGCGACGCCCCGACCAGCTCGCGGCGGCGGCGGCGGCCAGGGCCAGCGGTTTCCAGCTCCCGCCGCAGCAGCATGTTCTCGCGCTTCAGCCGCGCCGTCTCGATGCAGCGGCGCAGGGCATTTAGGATCTGGTTGGAGCGGAAAGGCTTCAGAACGAAATCCGACGCCCCGGCCCGCAGCGCGTCGATTGCCGTCTGCAGATCGGCATAGGCGGTAATCAGGATGGTATCGGTGAAGCCGCCTTCACGCCGCTGCTCCTCCAGCCAGTCCAGGCCTTTCTGGCCAGGCATGATGTTGTCGAGGATCATCACATCATATTGCCGGGTATTGAGCAGGGCGGTTGCGGCTCCGGTGTCTTCGGCTTCATCCACCAACTGGCATAGAGGGCGCAGTGTTTTCGCTAGGAAATTACGCATTCCTGGCTCATCGTCCACGATGAGAATACTTGCTTGCCCGAGCGGGTCGGCCAGCCTTGCCATATCTGTATTTGTCATACCTGCCGCTTTTCTGTGTGGGCGGTATTGGACTATTGTCGCTTTCCGGCGCATTGTCGAGAGAACAGGGCCTTGCTCACTGCAGGGCGCTGTGTTCTGAAAGCTGTAGCTTGAGTGAACTGGCAATATCCCGGTTATCGTTCAGCAGCGGGCGGCATACTGTGACCCGCCGCGGGATTGAGCCGGTTAGGAGATCAGTAAACGATCTATCCGTCTTCAGGTGCGCTGGGGCGGTTACAGCATCAACGCCGAACCGCGGTCAGGATACCGGCGGGCGAAAGAAATACCGTGCTTTGAAGGCGACTAGCCAGGCTTGTCCATCCAAGGAAATCTGCGAGCCCAACCAGGCGAATGCTGCAAAACGCACAATTGTCTTAAACGACCTGAGAAGCTGCCATCAAACGATGGCTCCTGACGCGCCGCGAGGGATGACAGAACACCGAAAATTCGCCGGCAGGGGCGGTAGCGACCGGGATTCCCTATTCATTCATTACCAGCGCCGATTGCTGACCTGTCATCCTGCGGACCTCAGACACAGCCTCGGCAAGTGCCGGGCCAACCTCGTCAGAGATGCGCTTATCAGTAAGCTGCTTTGAGGTCGAGCTTGCCAGAAAAGCCACCGGCTCCCCCAAGTCAGACGGACGGTATGGCACAGCGGCGGCGTTGATGGTCTCGGAAAACCGGTTTCCCCCCCGCACTTGAGTGTAGCCGTCAGCCAGGATCTCGTCGTGCGCGGCAAGTCTGATTGCCGCGAATTCCGCCAGCAACTCTTCTGGCTCATCGCCTTGGCTTTCAAGAAAACGGGCAAATTCCTCATCGTTGAGCGCCCCGAGATACGCTTTGCCGCTGGAAGACGTATGCAGCGGCATCCGGTAGCCGACATCCAGCCAGATCGCAGATGAATTCACTGGCCGCCAGGCCCTGGTCAGCAGCATCCGCTGGTCATCTTTGATGCTGATCGCTGTCAAAGTGCCGGTTGCATCTGCCAGCCGCTGCATCACCGGTGAAGCAATCTCGACAAAGGCAAAGGAAGCGGCCGCGATGTTCCCCAATGCAAGCGCCGCCGGGCCGAGGCGGTATTTGTCGTGCCGCCGCCCATGGGTCAGGTATCCAAGCGCGCACAAGGTGAAGGTAAGCCTGGACACCGTCGGCCGCGGAATGCCGGTGCGCTCTGAGATTTCGAGATTGCCCAGGCCGTCATCCGTCGGGCGGAATGCCCGCAGAATTGTAAGACCCCGCGCCAGTGTGTTTGCAAATCTCTTGTCCGAGGAATCGGCTGGCATGGTGTTTCCTGTATCTATGCGGGCGTCAGGCCTGCACGGGGTATTCACTGTTCGCTCATCCTCAATACTACTGAACCGCATTTGACAGCACCAGAGAGATTGACGGGAAAGCCACCAGCAAAAGCAGCACAATCACGTCGATGCTGAGGAACCGCCAGATGCCGGAAAAAACCATGCCGACAGGAGCCTCTCTCCCGACGACATTTGAAAGGACAAAAACGTTCAGCCCCACCGGCGGCGTAATCAGGCCGATCTCCAGCAATTTCACTACGACGACACCGAACCAGATCAAGTTCAGCCCGTAGGATTCCACCAGCGGCACCACCAGCGGCAAGGTCAGAACCATGATCCCGATCGGATCCAGAAACATGCCCAGCACCAGATAGACCACGCAGATGGCAAACAGCAGCGTCGCGGTCGAGAATTCAGCCTGCGAAACCCAATCCACCAGCGCCGGGGCCATGCCCGTCAGCGCGATGGCCGCAACGAATATCTTGGCACCCGCCGCTACAAAGAAGATCGCGGCAGTTTGAACACAGGTTTCCCGGACCGCCTGCCAGATGCCTGCAAGATCAAGCTGCCGCTGCACCAGGCCGATCAGCACAGTCAGCACAACGCTCACTGCCGCCGCCGCGGTGGCGGTAAAGTACCCGCCGTAAATCCCGATCACGATCACCGCAAAGATCACGGCTGCGGGCCATGCTCTTCGGAACGCTGTCAGCTTGTCGGCAAAGCTGGCAGCTTCGCCGCGGGCTGGTACCGCCGCCGGGTCCGCCCTGATCCACATCGCAATGACCAGGACAAAACCCGCCAGCGTCAGCAGCCCCGGCAGAATGCCGGCAATGAACAGTTTGTTCACCGAGGTCTCGGTGAAGATCGCATAGATGATGAACAGAATGCTCGGGGGGATCAGAGAGCCGAGTGTACCTCCGGCAGCGACGCTGGCGGTTGCCAGCCTTGGGTCATAGCCAAGGCGCAGCATTTCAGGCGTGCAGATTTTGCCCATGGTCGACGCACAGGCCAGGCTGGAGCCGGTAATGGCGGAAAACCCGCCGCAGCCCATCACCGATGCCACCGCAATGCCGCCGCGCAGGCGCAGCAGCCAGACCTTGGCTGCGTCATAAACCGCTGTGGTGATCCCGGCGCGATAGGCAATGTTTCCCAGCGCGATGAACAGCGGGATCATCGACAGATCGAAGGAGTGCAGCAGATCGAACGAGTTGTTGAAGACTAGCGACGAGGTCGCCCGGAATGCACGTTCCGGCATGAAGGTGCCAGTGCGGAACGCAAAGATTGTAAAGGCCGCCAGCGTCGCCACGCCGATCAGGGCAAAGGCAATCGGCACACGAATGGCCAGAAGCACAAGCATAACGGCAAAGGCCACAAGGCCGATCAGGGCAGGATCCACGGACAGTCTCCTCGGCAGGTCTGTTGAATGTCAGATGGGTGTCAGGTTTTGCGCAGCGCGATCTCGCCGCCGCGCAGCAAGGTCAGCGCATCGCCAGCAGCCATCGCCGCAAGCCGCAGCCATCCCAGCGCAATCCCGATGGTAAAGGCCAGCCGTCCCGGCCATTGCGGCAGGTTCAGATCGCCGTAAAACACGCTACCGGTCTGCCACTGATGCAGGAATTCGCGGCCACCCGAATACAGGATCGGCGTCAGCGCCAGCAGGCCGAACAGGGTGCCGAACACTGCCAGCCATCCCGACACGCGCGGCGGCAGCAGATTGGTCAGAAACTCCACCGCGATATGCGCCCGCTGCGCGGTTGCGGCGGCCAAGGGCATCACAATCGCCAGAACCATCAGCTCGCGCACGATGACAATGGTGTCCGGCACTGAGCTGTTGAACAGATTCAGCGCCACGACATCGGCAAATATCAGCAGCGCCAGCAGGATGATGGCCGCAGCCGATACATCAACAAATACCCGCTCAAGCCTGTGCAGCATCACGTCCTCCCTCGGAATTGCCAGGCGGCCCTACAGCCGCCGCCCGGTCTCTGCTTCGCCCTGATCAGTTGCTTCGCGTCCAGGGGTACCCTTCGGCTTCGAACTCGGCGGTG
The DNA here is from genome assembly GCF_000813785.1 of Leisingera sp. ANG-DT. NCBI lineage: Bacteria > Pseudomonadati > Pseudomonadota > Alphaproteobacteria > Rhodobacterales > Roseobacteraceae > Leisingera > Leisingera sp. ANG-DT. Next base: position 64,488 of record NZ_JWLE01000031.1, on the reverse strand, counting down.
AATTCAGCCACCGCGGCGGTGTAGGTTGCCATCAGCTGGTCGGCATCCAAACCGACGCTGCGGGCATTTTCCATCCAGTCGGCAATAAAGGGTTCCGCGGCAGCATTCAGCGCAGCCTTGTCTGCCTCGCTCAGCTCGATGACCTCAATCTTGCGGGTGGTCTCGCCTGCGGTCATCGCCTTCATCGCCTTGCTGTTGGCACTGTTCACGATCTTGGCGAACTGATCCGCCAGTTCCTCGCCCGCTTGCATCAGAACTTCTTGCTGGCCAGCCTCCAGGCTGTCAAAGACCTGCTTGTTCATGAACATGCCATAGCCGCCGATCTGCCCCCAATTCAGGACAGTATAGCTATCGATCACCTCGTCCCATTTCAGCGAGGGAACGATGTAGTCATAGCCCTGGCTGCAGTCGATCAGCCCGGTATCCAGACCCTGGTAGGCCTCATAGACCGACAGGTTCACACGGGTTGCGCCCATTTCGCCGAAAACCTTGCCGTAGACGCCCGCGCCGCGGACCTTCTTGCCCTTGATGTCCTCAACCGAACGGATCGGCTCTCCGGCGCAGGCAACATTGACAGCCGAGGCCGTGAACGTGCCGATATAGATCAGGTTCTGGCGGGCCAGATGCTCGGTGATCTGGGGTTCTGAGCGCATCAGATGGTCGGCTGCACGCATGGCGACCCAGGCATTCGGACCGCCGATGGGGAAGTCAGCCAGCGAGTAGGCCGCCATTTCCTTCTGGAAATAGGCCGCAATGATCGAACCGGCATCCGCCACCCCGTCACTGATCCCCTGTACCGCAGCGCTTGCCTTGAACAGCGCGCCGCCCCATTGGACGTCCAGCCGCAGATCGCCTTCCGACAGCTCGCCGATACGGCTGTTGTACCATTTCAGCGCGGCAGGAACCGTGCCCCGGTCGGGGCCGCTGTGGCCGTAGTAAATCACGGTCTCCGCAGATACTGCCGTTGCACCAAGACCGGCCGCAATGGTCAGCCCTCCCAGAATATTCTTGATCATTCCCATGACTGGCATCTCCTCCTCGAAAGCCATTCGTTAGTTTTACTATGTGGAATTTTAAGGCGCTGTCCAGAATTTTATTTCACATACTGGAATTTCTTGATGCGGTCTGCATTTGGCTCGCAGCAGAACAAGAAAACCTCTTCTGCCCTTGTGCAGGCCAAGCAGTTGACGCAACAGATCACACGCTTTCAGCCAGCTCGCTTGCAAAGGTTTCGATCAGTTTCGCTTTCAGGATTTTGCCTGTCGGCGCGGCAGGCAGGGCCGCGGCCACGATAATGCGTGCCGGCCGTTTGTAGGGCGCAAGCCGGTCATGCAGAAAGGATTTCAGCTCCGCTTCTTTCACGCTGCTGCCGGTGGCGGCGCTGACAAAGGCCAGAACCTCCTCGTTGCCTTCAACGGCACGGCCCACCACGCTTGCCACCATCACATCGGGATGCTCGGTCAGCGCCGCCTCGATCTCCACCGGATAGACATTGAAGCCGGACCTGATGATCAGTTCCTTGGTGCGTCCGGCAATATGCAGCCGCCCTTCATCGTCAAAACGGCCAAGGTCGCCGGTGCGGAAAAACCCGTCCTCTGTCAGCGCTGCAGCTGTTTGCACCGGATCACGGAAATAGCCCTTCATGATCTGCGGACCACCCACAAGGATCTCGCCGATACCTGCTTCCCGGGTGGCGCCCGGCGCGTCCAGATCCAGCTCAAGGATGCAATCGCCCATCGGCAGTCCGACGCTGATGTCAGGGTCGCCGAATGCGTTGCGGGTTGCACAAACACCGGCTGTGCCTTCAGTTAGCCCGTAGCCGTTTTGCAGCGGCAGGCCATAGAAGGCCTCCGCCTCGCGTTTCCAGGCCGGATCCAGGGGCGCACCGCCCGAGGAGACAAACCGCAGTTTGCCCGCATCATAGCGCGGCTTTCCGTGCGCGCGGGCATAGTTGAACAGATGCGCATGCATCTGCGGCACCGCGGGCAGCAGGGTCACATTCTCCTGCAATGCCTGGTACAGACGCTCTGCCGAGAATTGCGCCTCCATCCGCATCGCCGATTGCGCCAAGGTGACGGACAGCATGGTGACCAGCCCGAAAATATGGCTGAGCGGCAGCGCCAGATAGGTCACATCCGACGTTTGAATGCCCCTCACCTCGGCTGAGGCCGCCGCCCCTGCAAGAAGATTGGCATGAGTCAGCATCGCGGCCTTTGGGGTGCCGGTTGTGCCCGAGGTATAAAGCAGAAGGGCGGTTTGTTCGCGCCCGTCCTCTGACACCGGTTCCGGCACGGCGCCAGCGCGCGGCATCAGGGCCGCCGCGCCAAAGACACCCTGCACGTCCCGGGCGCCGTAGTGATCCGCATGGGCCCGGGCCGCCGCGGATGCGGCAGCCGTGAACAGGACGGCACTGGGATCGGAATGTTCAAAGATTCGGTCCAGCTCAGCTGTGGTGAGCCGGGCATTGATGGCAACCGCGGATGCGTCCAACAGGCTGGCGCCATAGAAGAATGCGATCACCTCGACGCAGTTCTCAAACACCAGAACCACCCGGTCGCCGGGCCGCACGCCTGCGGACTTCAGCTGCTCCGCCGCGGCATGTGCCGCTTGGGACATCTCCTGCCAGGTGAGGCGGCGGCCATCCTGATCCATCAGCGCCAAAGCATCGGGGCGGGTTTCAGCAGCGGCCTGCAGCAGCCCGTGTACGCGGTTATGCATGTCTTTCCTCCTCCCTTGCGCAGTCACGCCGCCAGGCCCAGCCGCCCAAAAGTCGCCAGCGCCTCAGCCTCGAGCCGGGCGGTGATTTCGACAAAAGGCTCCACCTTGTCCACAAACCCCAGCGCATGGCCCGCCGACAGCAGCCCCTGGGAGACGTCGCCAGTGGCATAGGCTTGGCGCCCTATCTTGCCGGACACATGCTTCAGCAGTTCCTGAATGCCTATCTCCGGATTGTCGCGCTCCAGCTTGGCAACTGTCTCGGTGGTTTGGTTGCGCAGGCTGCGCACAGTGTTGCGCACCGAGTGCATGGTCAGCTGCGTGTCCAGCTCGCTCGCATTCACCATCGCCTGCTTGTAATCCGGATGCGCGGTCAGCTCGCTGGCAACCAGGAACCTTGTGCCCATCACCACGCCCGCCGCACCCATCACCAGCGCGGCCATGATCTGCTTGCCGTGCCCGATGCCGCCGCCGATCAGCCAGGGGATGGTCAGCCGGTCCTCAGCCAGGCCTGCATTGACCATGCTGCCAACCATATCCATTCCGGGATGGCCGCCACATTCGGCGCCGACAATCGACACCATATCGACTCCCACCTGTTCGGCCTTCACCGCATAGCGCAGGCTGGGCACCTTATGCAGCACGGTGATCCCGGCATCCTTTAGGATGGGTATAAACGCCTCGGGACTGCGCCCGGAGGTTTCAACAAACTGCACGCCTTCGTCCGCGATCAACCTGAACACCTCCTCGGTCTTCTCCCCCGGCACCAACTTGGGGATCATCGAGACATTGACGCCGAATGGCTTGCCTTCGCACATCTCGCGGCAGCGGCGGATCTCGGTACGCAGATCGTCCATCTCAGGGAAACTGGCCGCAGTGATGAAAGAGATTATCCCCGCCCGTGCCGCAGCCGATACATATTCGGCATTGGCCAGCCATTGCAGGCCGCCCGCCACAACCGGCAGCCGGGTGCCATAGGTCCGGGTCACAGGCGTGTCGAAAATCGCAGGAAGAGCAGAAGTATGCATCATGTCGGTCTCCTTACCGGAATACTGGGGAAGTTTTGCTGAGAAAGGCGCCGATGCCCGCCTGGGCCTCGTCACCGCCAAGGGCCTTGGCCATGGCATCGCGTTCATGGTCGAGCTGGTCCTCGAAACTGGCGGTTTCGGCCTGATTGAGAAGCTTCTTGATGTCCGCAATCGCAATCTCAGGGCCACGGGCCACCGCATCGGTCAAGGCTTCGGCCTGCGCCAAGGTGCGCCCCTTGGGAGCCAGCTCCGTCACCGCACCCAGCTGATGCATCCGCTCAGCGCTGAGCGGTTCCGCCAGCATAGCCATTCGCGCCACAGTTGCCCGCGGCAGTGCCTGTGTCAGGGCATAGGTGGCGCCGCCATCTGGCACCAGGCCCGCTTTGACATAAGCCAGAGTGAACTTGGCCCCGTCTTCCGCGACGATCATGTCAGCCGCCATCGCCAGGGACAGCCCGGCCCCAGCCGCGCCGCCTTCGACTGCTGCAATCACTGGCTTGGGGCAGTTCCGGACCGCACGGATCAAGGCGTTCAGCTTCCCGATTTGCACCTGCCGTTCTTCAAAGGACATCGCGCGGCGCTCTTTCAGCATGTTCAAGTTGCCGCCGGAGCAAAAGAACCCGCCCTCGCCCGCCAAGATCACTGCCGCAATCGCAGGGTCCCCTGCCGCACGCGCCAATCCGTCCAGCAAGCCTTGGTAATATTCATAAGACAGGGCATTGCGCATTGCTGAGTTGCAGTTCCAGATAACCAGGGTCCTGTCGCGGACCTCATGCCGATAGAGCGTACTCATGCCGCATCCTCTAATGCTGTTCCGCGCACGCGTTTAAAAACACCGGTGGAGGCTGCGATCAGCCGCCCCGTTTCGTCCCGCAGGTCGCAAGAGACAAATTTGGTTGTGCCCCCGCCCCCAGTGATCCGTCCGGTCGCCCGCACGCGACCATGCCGAGCCACTGCCATGTAATTGACGTTCAGCGACAGGGTGAGGAAAGGGGTGGTGCCCCGCGGATCGCACGACAGGCTGGCAGTTATACCACTGGCAGTGTCCAGCAGCGTCGCTGCAACTCCGCCATGCAAGCCGCCCTGGCGATTTAGGTGCAGGCTAGAAATCTCCAGCGCGCAATGCGCCTCAATCGCGTCCGGGTCAAATTCGACGCCATAACCCATCGCTTCAAACAGCGGGAGCAGGGGTCTGTCAGGGCGGACCAACGGCATAGCTTATCCTGCCTTAAGCGCGATGAAGCGCTCCAAATGGTAATCGGAGTCGCCAAACAGATGGTCGATCATCGTCAGCCGACGGGCGAAATGGGACAGCGCATATTCATCAGTCATGCCGATGCCGCCATGCATCTGGATGCATTCCTCGGCCACCAGCGCCCCGGCCCGGCCAATCAGGTTCTTGGCGGCGCTGGCGTGGATTTTGCGCACATCACGCGGCTGATCCAGGTTGCCTGCCAGGTTGATCACGGCTGAGCGCGCCTGCTCCACCTCGATCAACATGTCCGCCATACGGTGCTGCAGCGCCTGAAACTTGCCGATCGGCATACCGAACTGCTTGCGCTCCTTCAGGTAGCTGATGGTCAGGTCCTTGGCGGCCTCCATCGCCCCCAACGCCTCTGCGCAGATGGCTGTCAGGCCACGGGCAACAGCGGCTTCCAGCGCGTCCAGCCCTTCTCCGGCAGCACCCAGCCGGGCCGCATCCGTCAGCCGCACCCCGTCCAAGGTAACCGTCGCAGAAGGGATCCCGTCCATGTTGCGATGGCCATTGACGGTCACGCCCGGCGTGTTTACCGGCACCAGAAACAGGGAAATGCCTGCCATATCCGCCGCAGCGCCGGTCTCCCGCGCCGAAGCCACCAGGGTCTGCGCCCCGGCGCCATACAGCACATGGGTCTTGATACCGTTCAGCACGATGGCATCGCCGTCGGCAACCGCCGTGGTTTCCACATGGTTCAGGTCATAACGCGCGCCTGCCTCGCCCTGCGCCAGCGCCGCCACATGGGTTCCGGCGATAATCTCATCCACCAGCTCGCGCTGGCGGTCGTTGCCCAGTGCGGCAATCAGCCCGCCAGCCAGCACTGCCGGCAGCACCGGTTCAATCACTCCGGCGCGGCCAACCTCTTCAAACACCACCATCAGGTCAAAGCCTTCGCCCCCGAAACCGTCCTGATCCTCGCGGAACATGGCACCCAGTACGCCCAATTCGGCCAGCTCGGCATAAATCTCAGCATCATAAGGTTCGCTTGAGGCAATCAGCGCCCGCCGGTTTTCGTGTGAATACTTGTCCGCCAGAAACCGCCGCAGCGTATCGCGCAGCATCGCCCGTTCTTCGGTTAGATTGAAATCCATGTCGCCTGCCCCCGTTACAGCCCCAGAATGGCCTTGGTGATGATGGTGCGCTGCACCTCGTTCGATCCGCCGAAGATCGACAGCTTGCGCATGTTGAAATAGGTTGGCGCCGCCGCCGCCGCGTGGTCCGGCCCTAACGCGGCTGCATTGCTGCCGCCGTCCAGAAAATCAGGCTGGAACGGCAGCGCGTCCGGCCCCATCGCCCGACGCAGCAGCGATGTTAGCTCCTGCCGGATCACCGTGCCCTTGACCTTCAGCATCGAGCTTTCGGCGCCGGGCGCCTGCCCCTTGGCCGCTGCCGAGACAACCCGCAGGTTGGTAGTCGCCATCGCCATCAGGTCGATCTCTGCCTGCGCCATCCGGGCCGCGAAATGCGGGTTCTCCGCCAGCAGCTGCCCGCCGGATTTCACCCGCCCGGCAACATGTTTCAGCGTGGTCAGCAGCGCATTCGAAAAACCAACCCCGGCAATATTGGTGCGCTCATGGGTCAGCAGGTACTTGGCATAGGTCCAGCCCTTGTTCTCCTCACCCACCAGGTTTTCCGCAGGCACCCGGACGTTTTCAAAGAACACCTCGTTCACCTCCGGCTCGCCGTCAATAAGCACGATGGGGCGCACGGTGACACCGGGCGTCTGCATGTCGATCAGCAGGAAGGAGATACCTTCCTGTTTCTTGGCATCCGGATCCGTCCGCACCAGGCAGAAGATCCAGTTGGCGTGCTGGCCCAGCGTGGTCCAGGTCTTCTGGCCGTTGACCACATAGTGATCGCCCTCGCGCACCGCGCGTGTCTTGACCGCGGCGAGGTCGGAGCCCGCGCCCGGCTCGGAATAGCCCTGGCACCACCAGTGCTGGCCGTTCAGAATGCGCGGCAGAAAGCGCTGGCGCTGGTCTTCGGACCCAAAGGCCAGCAGGACCGGCGCCAGCATCGACAGGCCAAACGGCAGGCTGCGCGGGGCATGGACGAGACAGGCTTCCTCCTCGAAGATATGGCGCTGCACCGCATTCCACTCGCAGCCGCCATAGGCCTGCGGCCAGTTCGGCGCCAGCCAGCCGCGCGCATTCAGCAGGCTGTGCCACAGTTCCATGTCCGCCTTGGCCAGCCGCTTGCCCAGCCGCACCTTTTCGCGCAGCTCACGCGGCAGGGTTTCTTTAAGCCACTGGCGGACCTCTGTCCGGAACGCCTGTTCTTCCTTGGTGTAGTTCAGATCCATCGCGTGGTGCCCCTCAGAAGATTTCAAACAAGCCGGCCGCGCCCATGCCGCCACCGATGCACATGGTGACAACGCCCAGCCTGGCGCCGCGCCGCCGTCCTTCCAGCAGCAGGTGCCCGGTCATCCGCGCGCCGGTCATGCCGAACGGATGGCCGATCGAAATCGAACCGCCGTTGACGTTGCAAATCTCCGGGTCGATCCCCAGCCGGTCGCGGCAGTAGAGCGCCTGGGAGGCGAAGGCCTCGTTCAGCTCCCACAGATCAATGTCGCTGACCGTCAGCCCGTGCCGCTGCAGCAGGCGCGGCACCGCATAGACCGGGCCGATGCCCATTTCGTCCGGCTCGCAGCCCGCCACGGCAAAGCCCTTGAAAGCGCCCAGCGGTTCAGCGCCTTCGCGCACGGCCACCGCGCTGTCCATCAGCACCAGAGCCGCAGCGCCGTCGCTGAGCTGCGAGGCATTGCCCGCGGTCACGAAATGGCCATCGCCCTGCACCGGCGCGAGCCCCGCGAGTCCTTCGAGCGTGGTATTGGGCCGGTTGCAGTCGTCCATGGCAAATGTCACTTCCTTGCGGGTGATCTCGCCGCTTTCCTTGTCCTTGAAGGCCTGAGTCACGGTGATAGGCACAATTTCATCATCCAGACGGCCCGCTGCCTGCGCCGCAGCCGTGCGCTGCTGGCTGGACAGCGCCAATTCGTCCTGCGCTTCGCGGCTGATGCCATAGCGTTCGGCGACGATGTCAGCGGTCTGGATCATCGGGAGATACAGTTCCGGCTTGTTTTCCAGGATCCAGCTTTCCCGCGCCTGCGGCGGGCGTGCGGGCGGCATCTGGCTTATGCTTTCCACCCCTCCCCCGATCGCGGCCGGCGCGCCCTCCATCACAATCGAATGCGCCGCCATGGCGACCGCCTGCAGCCCGGAAGAGCAGAAGCGGTTCACGGTGGCCGCGGAAACGGACACCGGCAGCCCTGCGCGGATCACCGACTGGCGGGCAATGTTGGACCCGGTCCAGCCTTCGGGGTAGCCGCAGCCGACCAGCGCGTCCTCGATCAGGTCCGGCGCAATGCCGGCACGCTGCACCGCATGGCTGATGGCATGGCCCGCCATAGTGGCTCCATGGGTTTCATTGAATGCCCCGCGGTAGGATTTGGCCAGACCGGTGCGCGCGGTGGAGACGATGACCGCCTGTTTCATTGAAAACTCCTTCAGGTGTTGAGGCTGGCAAAGGTCCGGCCTTCGGCGGCCAGACGTTCCAGCAGCGGCGCAGGCTGCCAGAGCAGGGGATCTTCCTCGTGGAAGCGGCAGATATCCTGCAGGATCCTGTCCAGCCCGATGGTATCGGCATAGTGCATCGGCCCGCCGCGCCAGCGCGGAAACCCGTAACCGTTCAGCAGGGTCACATCCACATCCAGCGGTCTCAGAGCGATGCCATCCCCGACCACGCGCGCAGCCTCGTTCACCATTGCAGCCATGTAGCGGCGGATGATTTCCGCTTCGCCGATGCTGCGGGGCGTGATGCCCTTGGCAGCCCGTTCCGCCGCGATGATCTCTTCCACCTCAGGGTCAGGACGAGGGCTGCTGGCGCCCTCCTCGTAGATATAGAAACCGCGCCCTGTCTTGCGCCCGAACCGGCCCAATTCGCAAAGCCGGTCGGCAAATTCGGGATAGGTCTCCCCTGGGTCACGCGCCGGAGCCAAACGTTTGCGGTTCGCCCAGCCGATATCCAGCCCGGCCAGATCGCCCACTGCAAACGGCCCCATCGCCAGGCCAAAGCCCGTCAGCGCCCTGTCGACCGAATAGGGGCTCGCCCCTGCCAGCACCATGCCGTAGACCGCCTTGCTGTAGTGCGACAGGATCCGGTTGCCGATAAAGCCGTCGCAGACCCCCGCGCGCACCGCCACTTTTTTCAGCCGCTTGGCCAGTGCAAAGCCCGTCGCCACTGCGTCCGGGGCAGTATCAGCCCCCACCACAACTTCCAGCAGCCGCATAAGATGCGCCGGCGAAAAGAAATGCAGACCAATCACATCCTGCGGGCGGCTGGTCATTGCCGCAATCCGGTTCAGGTCCAGGTACGAGGTGTTCGACGCCAGAATGGCTCCTGGCTTGCAGACCTTGTCAAGCCGGGTGAACACGTCCTTCTTGACGTCCATGCTTTCAAACACGGCTTCGATCACCAGATCCGCCTGTGCGAAGTCCTCGTACGCAGTGGTGCAGCGGAAGGCTCCGGCAAGCATGGCATCGCGCTGCGGCCCGGACAGCTTGCCGCGTTTCACTGCACTGTCCAGCATCTTTCCGACACTGGCCGCTGCCATTGACGCTGCCGCCTCATCGCGCTCAACCAGGGTCACGTCAAGGCCGCTAAGCAAAGCGCTGACGGCTATCCCGGTCCCCATTGTGCCGCCGCCGACTACACCCATCCGGTAGATTTCACGCGGTTCAACTCTTTCGGCATCCGGCAGCTTTCCAGCCTGCCGCTCGGCAAAGAAGGCATGGATCAGAGCCTTACTCTGATCGGAAGCCATCAGGTCCTGAAACAGTGCGCGCTCTTTCTTCAGCCCCTCGGCGAACGGCAACGACATTGCCGCCTCCACCGCATCCAGGCAGGCCATTGGCGCAACAGCCCCGCGTGCGGCCTGGGCTGTTTTGGCCCGGAAGGCCGCCATATCCGCCGGCTCCAGTGTATTGCACGGCAGGCTGCCGGACGGGCGCGGCCCCTTGCCAGTCGCGATCAGGCCCCGTGCGAAGGCAACGCCTTCGGCGCAGGCATCGCTGCTGTCCGCAATCCGGTCAATCAATCCCATCGAGAGCGCCGCATCGGCATCAACCGGTTTGCCGCCGGTGATCATCCGGGCTGCATCTGCCGCCGGGATCAACCGGGGCAGGCGCTGAGTGCCGCCTGCGCCGGGCAGCAGCCCCAACGACACCTCCGGCAGGCCGAACCGGGTATCCTTCACTGCAACGCGGTAGTGCGCCCCCAGGGCAATCTCCAGCCCGCCGCCAAGCGCGTTTCCGTGCATCGCGGCAATGACCGGCACAGGCGCCGCTTCGATTTCATTAATGAGATCCGGCAGAACCGGCGCCTGGGGCGGCTTGCCGAATTCCCGTATATCCGCTCCGGAAAAGAAGCTGCGGCCCGCGCAACAGATAACCACCGCCTTGGTCTGCGCGCTGTTCAGCGCCCTCCGCAAACAGTCCTGCAAGCCAGCGCGCACCGCGTGCGAAAGAGCATTCACCGGCGGGTTCTCCACCGTCACAACAGCAATGCCGTCATCCATTGCCAGATTGACCAGGTTCACCATTTCACCCCGCACGTTGCTCTCAGAATCTCTTGCTTTAGTTTTGCTACCTAATCCGATCTCTAATTTCAATATGTAAAATTACATTCCTTTATGCAGAATTTAACGTCCAGCGAAACAGCTGCTCATCTACAAGGTCGCACAGGACGCGGCATATAACGCGAACACGCACGCACTCACTGTCAACCGTGTGGAGTGTCGGCCAGTCAGGTTCCGGACTGAGGCTCATGATGAAGGGCCGCTTCTGCAGTCGCTCAAGCATGCACACGCATGTGCGGCGAACTTCCGGAGACCGCCCACCCTCCAGGAGTGAGAAGGGCCAAACAGCGGTTCCGGTCACGTCTGTTTTGGGCTGCCTGCCGTCATTGCTTCCGGCGACGGGAGCGGCGGCTTTGTCCGGCAACCTGTAGATCCAAGTTCTCTTCCTCGCGGCGACATGCATGAACGGCTGGTTTTCACGCCGCGCAGCCGCTCCGAAAACGATGCGGTCGCAGTAATTCTCTCGCTGCGAGCGCGCGCAGCGAAATTTTGACACTTCCGCTCAGGGCTCAAACCGGCCGATCTCCGCGCCGCGGCGGCCCTAGGCGCGTCCTGAAGGCCTTGGTGGGCGAGGTCGGCCCTGAGCCGACATCCAGCAGCTGATCTCGATGCTGCAGCCGCAGCCCGCATTGCCGCCATTCACTGCAAGAGAAAAATCTGATGACCGGCGAACTCACAGTGTGCCGGACTTTTGCAGCCGTCAGGCCTTGCAAAACCAAAGTTTGCTTCCTGTTTAAGTAGGCCCGCTATCTTTGATGCGTGCTGCTCTTTATTAATCAAGCTTGCAGGCGCTGATCCCGGACAAACAGCAAAAAGCGGTAGCCGGCTCCCTTTTGCGGGAGCCGGTTTTTTTAGGGGCTTGCATCTGACGCTCATTACCCAACGCAGATCGTGGGTTCATGCCACCAGTCGCGCCTCAGATTGCAGGTTGCGCTCCACCGGTACCGCAGGCGCAGGCATCGCTTGCTGCGCTCGCTCTGCGATAAGCTGTGTGACCCGGCGCGAGCCGGAGAACGATGCCCAGGCAAGGATCCGGATAAAGCGGGCCTCGTCGGGGTCGAAATCCAAAATTGCTTCGGCCATCTTTTCATCCACCTGATAAGGAGCCTTGGCGAGAACGATGGCAAGCTCTGCGATCGCCCGTTCCTGTCCTGAAAGGCCCTGCACTTCGTGCGCAGCCCAAGACCGGCTGAGCGGCATCTGTTCGCCCTGCCAGACCGACAGCGACTGAGAAACGACTTGCTTCACGCGCGGTGACACTGCCTGATTGGCTTCGCGTTCCACGGCGGAGGTCCAGCGTGCCAAGGCATCTGCGACGCGGGGATTGGGCTTCGCCCAATTCATGTCTTCCGGCAGTTCTGCCTCTGGCAATAGTGGTAGCGCACGGCCGGGCTTCAGCGGGAGTCTTCGTGTCACTTCCAGCTCGGATCCAAACAGCCGCAGCAGAATGGCTTTGGCCGCCTGTAGTCCGAACGGGGAACTCACGGGCGAATCTTCCATCACCACATGGCTAAAGCGGTTGATATCGCCCATGCCCATGATCGTTCCCAAAACTTCTGGCATCTGCTCCGGGGTAAAGGGCGGCTTGGAGACCCCGGTATTTCCCGGTGTCGCGACCTGCCGGACCCAGTCCAGGCGGGCGCGCAGCTTTGCATCCGTTGCTCTCAGTTCGTTGCGGGCGAAGATGTCTCCGGCAGCTTCGTGGTCGCCGGCGGCATGCACGAGGCTGACAAGCATGTCCTCGCAATAGGGGCAATCGTTCAGCTGTGACAGCACGGCGCTGATGGCGTCCTTTGTGGTTCGGTCAACCCGGTCTGCAACAAGCATGGATTCACGCCCGCCGGTCCAGATAGCGGCCATCAATTCGGGCACTTTCGACCGGCTTGTCAGAGAGCCGTTTTTGAAAAAGTCCTCGCGGATCATGTCGTAGACCGTTTTCGTCAAGCCCGTGGCCTTGCGGGCAGGTACAGCGCGGACATAGCGCATAGTTTTCACCGACATCGTATCGAACAGCCAATATCTGAGTATTGCAGGCAGCATTTCGTTCCCTCCTTTGGAAGTCTTCACGGTTAGAGGATCGAAACTGGCTCCTAAAATTTCCAGTATGAAGATTGTATTAGTTCATCTTCGATGGCGCTGGAATTATGTCGATGCAAGTTTTACTTATTGTTATTGTTGAGTAATACCGGTTCGACGATTGGCGAGTTAGTTTTACCGGGGGAAAGTTTGATACGAAATTTGTACTGAATGGATTTGATTTTTCCTTTAGGCTTTCGGGCATGAGTACCTATGGACAGTTCTGCCCGATCGCCAAAACCTCCGAAATCCTCGGAGAGCGCTGGACCAATCTCGTGATCCGCGAGCTGGGTGCCGGCAGTGAGACCTTCAATGACTTACGGCGCGGGATGCCGCTGATCCCGCCCTCGACACTGTCAGCGAGATTGAAATCTCTGGAACACGCTGGCGTGGTCTCGCGCATCGAAGTCGGCAGAGGCGTCAGGTATAGGCTGACGGAGGCAGGGCGCGAGCTGAAGCCAATCATCGTGCAGATGGGGATCTGGGGGCATCGTTGGGCCCGGAGCAACCTTACGCCGGACGAGCTGGATCCTTCCATGCTCATGTGGGACATCCACAGAACCATGAATGTCGACTATTTTGGTGACGGCAGGACAACGATCTATGTCGAGTTCAGCGACTTCACCGCCAAGTCCCGCCGCTGGTGGCTGGTTGTCGAGAGTGGCGAGGTCGACGTCTGCATGAAGGACCCCGGGCATGATATTGATATGTCGATTACGACCGACATCCGCACGCTGACCGGCGTCTGGATGGGGGACACAGCCTTGGGACAGGCCCTGCGCGATTATCGTATCAGGCTGTCCGGTTCCGGCAGATTGAAACGGGACATCGCAACCTGGCTGGGCCGCAATTACTTTGCCGATATTCCACCTGCGAAAGGGGCCGGGAATAAATAGGTTGGGCGCGATGCCGCAAGCAAGGCCGGTGCTGTTGCAATTCCTACGCGTACTCAGATTGGCGGCCTCTAAAAAAGGATGCCGCGAAACCAGTTTTTCAGGAAAGCGGTCTTTCGTGAAATACTCAGCATTTGCAGAATGGGCCCGCACCCGACGCTCGACCTGGCACCTTGATGCCGCAGTGCGGCCCTTCCTTGTGGTCTATCGCTGAAGTTTCTCAAACACGGTGTCTGGGAAATCCGGCAGCGCGGCCCCATAAGGATCGTGATCACGACAGCGATTTCACCAGTAGCACCCAGCGCTCGGTATCTGTTTCCCAATCCTCTTTCAGACACGGGGCTTGAGCGGTCTCTTTGTATCCCTTTCGTTTGTACAGACGCCGCGCGCCAATGTTGTCTCCGGCCACGATGACGCTCATCCTGGCTAAACCCTCGGCCCGAGCAATTTCGTCTGCCAGATCCAGCAAGCGTGATCCATAGCCCTTACCGCGGTGTTTGGGATAGCAAGCCAGAACGTTCACATACCAGCTTTCGAGTGCCTGGTTCTCCAATTCCTGCAATGGCCGAAACAGGGCCGGGAAATCCTCGCCTATCTCCACCGGTTCCGCCCCGATCTTGTAGCCGGTCAGGCTCGCCACCGCACCGCTTCCGAAATCCACCACGACAATCTGTCCCTCACGCGCTTTTTCGGCCTGTCTTGCGCGGCCGATCTTCCAAGGGTCTTGGCCATCTTCCGCAAGGCTCGTCCAGATGTAATAAGGCAACCCTTCTCCGGCATAGTTCACGAGATCGGCGAGCTGAGATGCATCCGACTCCCTGGCCAGTCGCAGCGGTGGTTCAAACTCTATCATTCGCTCCTCCAGTGTTTAGGTCATCGCGTTGGCGTCGGTCCGTGTGCCCGAACAAGCGTAACGGTTTTAACGCCTTCGATATAGGCGACTCAGCTCAAAGCTGCCTTGTGGTACCGCAGCTCCAGTGCCTTCACCGTCTCGAGATCGCCAGACCATCTGGATGGCGGCAGCTCAGTCCGAAGCCGCCATCGGGTCGAATTGCCCTGATGGAAGAAGCGAATGTTCATACGGCCGGCCTCAAGCAATAGAATTACCGGACGAAGGCGAAATATGACGAAACCAGTATATTGCCGGCCTGCGGCTTCAGGACGTTTCGTTATGCTTCGGTAAATTTCCTGCCAAGGCAATCGGGGAAAACCTTTGCCGGTAGCGGGCCGGCGACACACCTGTCCGCCGCCGGAACAGCTTGCGGAAATAGGAGGGGTTTGCATATCCCACTTCTTCACTGATCTCATCAATCTGCAGGCTGGTCGTTTCCAGCAATTGTTTTGCTTCTTCGATGCGCAAAGTTTGAACGTAGTCGATAGGTGTATAACCGGTCGCCGCCCGGAAACGCCGGTTAAATGTTCGCTCATTGAGGTTAGAGCGGCGCGCAAGCCTGCCAACGATGTTACTCTCGTGGTAGTTTTCAGCGATCCAGCTCTGGGCATCCGCGATCACGGAGTCCGCGTGCCGGTGGGCGGTCCGCGCGCCGGCATACATCAACTGCCCCTCTGCCCGCTCGCCAAACAGGAATATTTTTGCGATCCGGACCGCCTCTTGTCCACCGGCAAACCGCGCGACAAGATACAACGCGAGATCTTCCCAGGACGACGCTCCGCCACTGGTCACGATGCGGTCCGCCTCGCCAGCTGTGCTCAGGATGCGCTCCGGCGCCAGATTTACCGATGGATAGAATTTTTTGAACTGTTCAACGCTCGCCCAATGGCAGGTAGCTTGCTGCCCGTTGATAAGCCCAGCCTCAGCGAGAACCAGCGAGCCAGTGCAGACCGAACAGATAATGGCTCCTTGGTCGAAGCATTCGCGCAACCAGGCGCATTCTTCCGGCCAGCTGCCGCGCGGATCAAATGAAGCTCCGACGGCGATGTCCGGCACAATCACAACATCGGCCAGGCCAAGTTTCGCCTGAGGCGTGATCTCAATGCCGATTGCGGTCGGAATTGTGGCAAGGGACCGCGCTACGATTGCCGGTGAGAAGCGAACAGGAGTGTTTTCTTCGCCCGTCATGTCCGACCATGCCCGGCCGACCGATTGGAACACTTCATAAAGCCCGTACAAGGCCAGCGGCGTCGCTTGGGGCAGCGCCAAAAGCGCAAACTTTGTGTCCCGGGTCTTACCTTCCATGTGGGATTTTGTCCGAAAAGGGCCGTTTCTGTCCATAGCCGATCTGACGGCATGCGCGGGCCGGGGGTAGGCAGGGGTAGCAATTTCGAAAGGAACCACCAATGACCCACCACGCTGCCCTCCCTCCTGTGTTCGACCAAACCAGGGCCGAAGCATTTCTTGACACAGTTGCAGCAACCCTGAACAACGGTGCCGTGGCCGCTATGATTTCAGTCGGCCACCGCCTGGGTCTGTTTGACACGCTTACCTCACTGCCGCCCAGTCAAAGCGCCACAATTGCCAAAACCGCAGGGCTGGCCGAGCGTTACGTGCGGGAATGGCTTGCGGTAATGGTGACGGGGCAGATCGTTGACTATGTGCCGCAAGAAGGAACCTACAGCCTGCCGTCCGAACACGCCGCGTGCCTGACTGCCGGCGCACCGTTCGGGAACCTGGCTGTCTATGCTCAGTCGGTTGCGCTTTTCGGCAAGGTCGAGGACCGCTTGATGCAAGCCTTCCGAGACGGCGAAGGAATTCCGTACAGCGATTACCCCTGCTTTCACCAAATCATGTCCGAGGACAGTGAACAGACCGTTGTCGCTGGCATTGGCGAGATCATTCAAACACTGGCCCCCGATCTCGCCGAACGGCTGGATCAGGGCATCGACGTTCTGGACGCCGGTTGCGGTGCCGGGCTTGCGCTGATCCGGCTGGCTGAACTGCATCCAAACAGCCGGTTCAAAGGGATTGATCTTTGTCCGGATGCTATCGAGATGGCCCAGGGCACCGCAGCGTCACGCGGCGTGAGCAATGTGGGGTTTGAGGTGCGGGACCTGTCCGGTTTCGATGAAGCCTCAGCCTACGATCTGATCACCTCTTTCGATGCTGTGCATGACACCAAGGACCCCGAGGAACTTTTGAAATCCTATCACCGGGCATTGCGTCCTGGCGGCGTTCACCTCATGCAGGACATCGGCGGGTCGGTGCGGCTCGAAAACAACCTCGATTTTCCCTTCGCCGCCTTTCTCTATGCCATTTCCTGCAGCCACTGCACTCCAGTGTCTCTGGCGCAGGGGGGCAAGGGCCTCGGCACCATGTGGGGCTGGGAGACGGCTGAAACGATGCTGCGCCAGGCAGGTTTCCAGAGACCGGTGCGCAGTGTTCTGCCGCATGACCCGATGAACGTCTGGTTCGTCAGCCGGAAAGAGGCGCCGGTATGAGGCATGAACGTATTGTTGTCGTCGGCGCCGGCCCGTTCGGGCTGGCGCTGGGGCGTGAACTCCGCAGACAGGGGTTTGACCCGCTCATTCTGGAACGCGGCAGCGCAGTGGCCTCCGCCTGGCGGTCCCGCCATCCGCAACTTCAGTTGAATACGCACCGTGTAAACTCAGGCCTGAGGGGCCAGCCGATACCACGCACCGCAGGCACTTGGCCAGCGCTACCAGACTATGTCGCCTATCTCGACTGCATTGCCGGGCAATCCCGGTGCCGGATCGAAGTGAATTGCACGGTGCAAAAACTGGACCGCGACGCAGGCACATGGCTTCTGAAAACCGGCAAGGGCAGGATACGTGCCGATCAGGTTGTTCTTGCAACCGGCTTCGATAACACTCCAGTTGTTCCGAATTGGCCCGGGGCCTGCGGCTTTTCCGGTTCGATTTTGCATTCCCGGGACATGGGTGATGCAAGAAGATACCGAAACAAGTCAGTGCTGGTCGCGGGCGCCGGAAACTCGGCAGTAGACTGCCTGAACGTACTGGCCCGTGCTAAAACCGCTGATCTGAGTGTTTCGGTGCGTGCTGGCAGCACGACGGTGCCCGCGGAACTATTCGGCTTTCCTTTACAGTTGACAGCGCCACTTCTGGAACATCTGCCCGCACGTTTGGCTGATGCGGTACTTTCCGGGGTGGAACGGCTTGCTTTTGGCGATCTGTCGAAGTTCGGGCTGAACCGATGCCGCGCGGGAGCGGCGTCCCGCCTGAAAAACGAACATGTGGCACCATCAGTGGACCGCGGCTTCGTTGCAGAGCTGAAACGCGGCAAGATCCCGGTGTTTCCGCAGATCGCCAGGTTCGCATCCGATCAAGTGCATTTTGATGACGGCCGAACACTGCGGCCTGATTTTGTTATTGCAGCGACAGGCTACCGCAGCGGGCTGGAAAGCATTGCCGGGCATCTTGGAGTGCTGGACGAAGCCGGACGGCCGCGATGCTGCGGGACGGCCGTTCGGCCAGGGCTTCGGTTCGCGCTGATGCCGCCGCCCCTTGGCGGATCGCTGCGGGCGATCTCAAAGAAAGCACCGGTGATTGCCCGTTCAATCGCGCGAGATTTGAACTGAGGCATCAAGGCTGTTCGCACGACCCGGCAGGCAAACGAAGTACGGCGAGCGAGCCGAGTTCCACGCACCCTGTCGGCACTGCAAATCCGGAAACAGGGCTTTGCCGACCTTGGTAATCAAACGGCTTGGACCCTAAAACTTCCCAGTTGGGATTGTCCTCTTTTTTGGTCTCACGAACTGTCCTCGCTGTCGCAGCAAATGGCCGCTTACCGCCCGACTTGCATGAGTACCAGTCCCAGCTGCGAGGCAGGCCGGAGGTTCGCTTAGGGCTGCTAGTGACCGACTGCGCCCGCAGCAATTTGGCCTGGTGCTCATAGCAGCTGGTGGCACAGCAGGAACAGGCAGCTTCGCCGATTGAACCTGCAAATCAGCCCTAGTTTTCCTGAAGGAAGTCAGATCAAACCTAACAGATCCCGCGAGCAGATAACGGGAATTGGGTCAACAATCTGACAGAAAGGTCAGTTTTGCTTGGCATTTGACAATTTGGGAAGTGGCGGACCGAGGAGGATTCGAACCCCCGACCCCTTGATTCGTAGTCAAGTACTCTATCCAGCTGAGCTATCGGTCCACTGCGGCGGGGTTTAACCACACCAACCCAAGGCCGCAACCCCAAAAAATACTGCGTTCAAAGATTCTGGCCATCAAGATATGCTCTGGCGCTTCCAGCAGCAGTTCCTCCGGTGCTTGCATTCGCCCCGTCCGGCTGCAGCCCCCGCATGCGTGCTCCTTAACAGAGGCCTGACCAAGGGTGCATAAATCTGCTAAAGATTGTGCTAGTGTCAGGCACCCACTCATTTTCCGGCTGCCCTGTCACCGGGATACAGATACGGCAAGGCAAAGGAGGCCGCCGATGCCAGAGAGCGAGTCTGCAGTTTTCCGGCTCCGGCCGCTGGAACCGGATGATTTCGCCACAATGGCTGTCTGGTTCGAAAATGTGTCTGATCTGGCCCGCTTTGACCGCTCTGCCAGGGCACCCTGCAATACTGCTGCAATGGAGACTTCCTGGGGTCCGGCTGAAGAAACAGAAAGAAACCCCGCAAAATGCTGGTTTGCTATTACTGCAGAATCCGGGGAACTTTGCGGGATTTCAGGCTTAGAAAGCATTTCAGCCGTGAACCGTGATGCCGTCATAGCGCTGTTCGTAGAAGAGCAATGGCGCCGGCAAGGAATTGGCATCCGGTCAATGGCACTGGTTTTGGACTTTGCCTTCCGCCAGATCGGGCTAAATCGCGTTACATCCTACTACCGGGCCGACAATAAGCACAGCCAGCAAATGACATCACGCGCCGGCTTTGCAACAGAAGGCAGGATGCGCGAAGCTTGGTTCGCCGAAGGCCGGCATTTCGACATGGTCAGTGTCGGACTTTTGCTCGGCGATTGGAACGACCGCCGCCAGGTACTGGCACGGGAACTAGACGCCTCCTGCAGCGTCGGCTTCCGCGGCGGAGCTGATTCTGGCTGGGCTTGGCCGCCAGGCCCGCAAGATCCGCCAGACGGATGAACAGCATTAGCCCGCCCTGGTACCGCACGGCAGCGGATCCGGCTTGCGGCCGGTCTCAGCCATTCTCGCAGGAGGAGGTCAGCTTGTGAGCGGCAAAGACAAGACTTCTACAGTCCGGCGTCAACTTGGGGCGGTACTGTTTGCCGATGTGGTTGGTTATGCCCGGCTTATGGGCAACGACGAAATCGATACTTACAGTGCCCTCAAATCCCTCTTGGAGCAACTTGAAGCCGCCTGTCAGGCACATGACGGGCAGGTTGTTGCTGTTCGGGGCGACGGTGTACTTGCCTTGTTTGAAACGGCCACGGATGCGGTGAAGTTCGGGGTCGAGCTGCACCGTATTGCCGAGCAGAACAACAACTCGCGCCCGGAAGATCAGCAGCTGCGATTCCGGGCGGGGGTGCATATGGGTGAAATCCTTGTCGACGACCGCGGTATTCACGGCGACAACGTCAATATTGCTGCCCGCCTGCAAGAAATCGCCGAACCGGGCCGGGTGTATGTCAGTGCAGCTGTGTACGAGCAGATCCGAAACCGGTTGCGCTTTGGCTTTGAATTCCTGGGCCCCCAACAGCTCAAGAACATTGCAGATCCAGTTCCTTCCTATTGTGTTCGCAGCGAAATCGAGGGCGCCGCGATGGCCGCGACTTTACGCCCGGACCGCCCGCCTGCGCATCCGCAACTGCCGGGCATTCCATCGGTTGCGGTGCTGCCCTTTACTAGCTTGGGCGGCGAGGAAACCGACAGCTGGTTTGCCGATGGGCTGACAGAGGACATCATCCTGAACCTGTCCAAGTTCAAAAACCTCTTTGTCATTGCCCGCAATTCCGCATTCTTCTTCAAGGCGCGCTCAATGCCGCCTCAGGACGCGGCGCGAGAACTGGGGGTGCGCTATGTGGCACGGGGCAGTGTCCGGCGGGCAGCGTCCCGGATCCGCATAGCAATAGAACTGATTGATGCAGATTCCGGCAGGACCATCTGGGGTGAACGCTATGACCGGGATATTGATGATATCTTTGCAATTCAGGATGAGGTCACAGACGCCATCGTTGCAGCCACCGCGGTTTTGATCGAAGCGCACGAGCGCAAGCGCATGTCGCAAGCCGCCCCTGCTGACCTTGCCGCCTACGGCTATGTGCTGCGTGGCCAGCAGTATATCTTCCGTTACACACGGCAAGACAATCACGAAGCGCAAACGCTGTATGAAAGGGCTCTGGCCCGGGACCAGGACTATGCCAGGGCATCGGCAGCCATTTCCCGCACGATGAATATCGATTGGCGGTATTCCTGGGCCAAGGATGCGGACCACGCGCTGGACACAGCCCTGGCCTTTGCGCAAAGAGCTGTGGAACTGGACCCGACCGACGCCCGCGGCTTTGGCGAATTGGGCTTTGTTCACCTTTACCGTAAGGAGCATGATGCCGCTCTTGGCGCTTACAGGCGCGCCCTCTCACTCAACCCGAATGATGCCGATCTGCTGTCGGATTACGCTGACGCGCTGGCACATTCCGGTGACAATGAAACCGCGATCAGCAACCTGAAACAGGCCATGCGGCTCAATCCTTACTTCCCGGATCAGTACCTGTGGCACTTGGGCGGGGCTTACTACAATCTCAAGGAATACGATGCAGTGATTGACACGCTGACTAAGATGAATAACCCGACAGAGGGCCAGCGGATGCTGGCTGCCAGCTATGCCCAACTCGGCAAGATGGAAATGGCGCGTGACATGGCTGCCCGTCACCGCGAGGCCCATCCGAATTTTTCGCTGGACCGCTGGACGAAGGTTCAACCTGACCGCCTGGAGGAAGACACCCTGCATTTCGTGGAGGGCCTGAAGAAGGCAGGTTTTTAACTCGGGTCCTCGAACCAGCAGGTTCCGCAGTTCGCGTGGCCCGCGCGTGCCGGTTCAATCACCTGAGCCACGCGCTTTTGCACCACTGACCTTGGCACCGCTGACTTTGGCACCACTTACTTTAGCACCGCTTACTTTTGCGCCACTGACCTTGGCACCGCTCACCTTCGCTCCACTAATGTCTGGGCCGCCTCCAAAGTAGACATCCAGAAGCACCTGCTCCAGCATACCGGTCATCACATCCATGCGGATCGAGTAATCTGCCTTGTCATACTCCCAGACCATGATGTCGTTTGCGAACTGGTACTCGGCTGACGCAACACCTGTCACTGACGGATCCAAAGGCGCACGGGCGCCTTGATTGGCTGGCAAGTTATCTGTCGCGCTTCTGCCCTCTCCATGCACCAGAAACAGCGTCGGCTCAGGCAGTTCAAAATAGGTGCCTTCGTAAGCAAACCCATATATCCGTGCAAACTTTGCGTGCAGGCTGAGCTGGGCATCCAGCAGATTGTTCCGGCCACGGCCGCGAAGCCCGGCCTGCTTGTAAATTTGCTTTGGAATGTCTTTGGTTTGGATCCAGACGGTATCGCCGAACTCAGTTCCCTCCAGAACTGCAACCCGCTCCTCGGCAGAGACCTTCATCTCCGAGACCAGCTTCAGAGTGTTGCCAGCACCTGAGGTAACTTTGTAGACACCATTCTCGTTTGCGTTGTTTCGCCGTACCAGAACCAAATCGTTCTCGGCAATTTCCACGCCGTCCAGTTCTGTGTCGATGTTGTTCAGGTTCACCTTCTCGACAGTCGCCACGCGCACCGTCTTTTTGACGTCCGATCTGACGATCTGCAGATCTTTCAGGAGGCGTCCAAATAACAGCACTTCAGAGAAACTCAGCAAAGACTCGGCCACCGTACATACTCCCGTGGCTATGACAACAACACCAGAAGATCCTTCCGCAAGGTGCCGGCTGCAAACCTCGCCTGCCCCGCTTCCGCAAAACTCTCCCTCAGGATGAAAGTATCACAAACAGGAAAAAAATTACAGAAGTAACGGCTACAATCCATCCGGAACCCGTGTCCGCACGGAATGTGCGTGGCTGTCGTCGCCCGCTTCGCCCAGGCGCGGACCGGCCTCGACCAAGCCGATTCCGCGCATGCGGAAGTTGCCCTCGATGATCGAATGAAAAGCACCGCCCGTCGAATTTCCGTCGACCAGCAGCAATGCCTGCTCTACCGCGGCATAGGTCAGAGTCTCCGCATCCAGCATGCTCCACGCCGCCGCCAGATAGGAGCCTAGAATATCCCGAGCTTCCAGCAGCGCCAGACGGAACCCTTCCGGATCAGCAGCATAACGGTCATCAAATAGGGCCTGCATAACCTCGCCGTAATAGGGACTGTCTTCCAGTTGGTCGGACAAATCCTCCATTTCCGGTGTAATGAGTTCATGAACCAGCAACCGCTCATGGAAGATATCCACTAGGATATCGAACATTGCCCCGGTCAAGGGTTCGGACAGCGCGTGCTCGCTGTTCCAGCCGCAAACAAAATCATCCAGCAACCGTGTGTTTGCGGCCATCCGGATTTGCGCGTTTCCGGCAAGCTCTGCGAAACGGTTTAGCTGGTTGAAAGTGTATAGGTTGCCCCGGGTACTTTCCAGCAACTCCTCAACCACCGATCCGAAATGCAGCGATGCAATCAATGCAACCATGTCTGCCGCGGATTCGTGAAATCCATAGTATTCACCCGGAACATCCTCGGAAACCGGCATCCCGGCGACGCTGTAAATGATGGCATGTCCGATCTCATGGGCAACCACGTCAAAATTCAGGCTGTAGGCGCGGTACTCATCGCCGTGTTCGCTGGTACCCCCTGTTTCCAGAAAACCCCAACCGATGTGCGCGTTATCCAGGCTTGGCAGCAGCGACAATTCCAGCCGGTCGTAATCGCGGGCGAAGTGCCAGGGGATTTTATGGCCGAAATAGGCCTCCCACACATCCAAGGTGAAATGCGCCGCGGCAAAAAGATGTGCTGCTTCGAACCTCGGGTCGGAAGGCTCAATATGAAAGAAGTGCCCGTCCTCATCCGGTTCAGGCGGTGCATGCAGCTCACCGTGCCAGGGCGGCAGATACATGCCTGGCCCTTCAGGCCCCTGCACGATCGCTCCATAGGGGATCGTCTTGCCCTGCGCGTTAACTGTATACATCCGCGGCCCCGAAGGCCCCGGACCAATGGTGCCCGGCGGGGCTGAAATCTCGACCAGCTCCAGCACCGGCTCGTCCGTTCGGAACGGTGATTGCGGAAACAGCAGAAACCGCGTTCCCGGCGCTTCTTCTGCCGTCACAAAAGGATCGTCCATACATCCTCCAATCCTGCGGAGGTATCACCCGGCTTGTCCTGCCTCGTCCCTGCTGTCCGGCGCAGGCCTTGTGTTGACACCCTGATGATACATGAATTCACGCCGGATCAGCTCAAAGAATTCCTCGGTGCCAAGCCCGACCGACAACGCGTGCGCCTCAAGATCCTCCGGGATGTCTCGCTGGAGGACGTATTCGAAATACCAGGCCGTCATCTGCAACCGCTCGCTCTGCTGCTTCTGACTGTCTGGCTGCGCCTGCTCCGCTATCTGCTTTTCCTTGGCCTCGGCCCGCGCTTTTAATCCGGCGAAAGCGCCTGCCAACTGCAGTTCCGCCAGCAAGCAGGGCTCCAGCTCTTTCTGCAAAGCACTGACAGCCTTGGCGATTTGAGCCGTTTCCCCAAGTTTTGCCTCATATTGCATAGCCGTTAGCCCATTAGCTACCAGCCACGCCTGCAGATCCTTGCTGCGCAATAGGCTGTGCTCCTGCCGGTGACTGTTCAGCTGCGCCAACAAAGCCTTGCGCTCAGGCGGCACTCCTGCCCTGCGCACCTTTTGCAGTGCCAAGCAGCGTAGCGCAGCCCGGTTCCTGAACTCGGCAAAGCGCTCGGGTTTCAGCCGCAGTTCGTCCAGTACCCACCGCTCTGCATCCTGCAATGTTTGTTCCTGCGCCTCCGCGCGGCGCACCAGCCCTTGCCAGGCGAGAGTCTCCTCCATTTGTTCACTCAATTGGCTATTTCCCGGCGCCCCAGCGCCAGAAAACACCGCCATCTGCGCCAGCATCTCCTGCGCGTCATTGCGCTTGGCATCAATCGCGCCAGTCTCCAGCCAAGAAGAAAACCGGTCCCGCCAGGGCGACACCGGAAGATCTGCCAAAATCTGTTTCCAAGTCCGCTGCTGGTAGAAACGCGTCTTAGCTGTCTCAAGGACCGTTGCCGCCTGTGCCGCATCCAAAACCATGCCGCTGACCGCGCGGTCCACCGTCGCACGGATCGAGACCATTGGCTCACTCAGCGGTGCAAAACCTAGCTCGGCAGGGCTGTGCAGGACCGCAACCTCGTCATCGTCGGCGATCGCGCCTGAGGCATAAGCCGCATAGATTCTGCCAACTCCAATCATACCAAAGGCCGAAAGCTCTGCCGCCCGCAAGGCACCCATGCTGGCGCTTCCGAACATGGTTATGCCCTGCTCCATCGCCCACAGGATCTCCTTGTGCCAGACCGAGGGAACCCCTTCGAAATAACCGTCGATCAGCCCAATTGCTTCGGCACCCTGGCGAGCTGCTCTGTAAATATCCCCCTGACCGGCAGGGGGAAGCACGATGGAGCCTGGCAGCAGAGCTTGCGCCTCCTCCGCACCGATAGTCGGTCCGGCGAACACCACTGCAGTCACTGGCTTGCCTCCGCTGCTTGTAGCGCCCGCGTACCAGCGATGAAGTCAGGATCGTCGTGCGGCGCTTCCAGCCCAGGGATCACTGCACGCACCACGGATACTCCCAACCCCGGACGCGACAGATCCACTGTCAGCACTTGCTTCATTCCAGCTGCTGCCAGCCTGACGAGCAACCATGACTGATCCTTTTCGAAGGAAGAGGAGGAAAACGCCGGGCAGTCTTGAAACCGGACCACGGCCTTGGACTGGGAGAGCAAAAGGCGAACATATGATGCTCGCTCAGCGGAAGCCGCTGGCGTAAACTCCTCAGGGTTCAGGTCATCACGTGCGCCGGAAATATAAGTCAGCCGGGTCTGCGCCGCCTCTGTAAGCGCCCTTAACGCAGCAATAGCCCTGTCTGGGTGACAGCCGCTACCGATGCCGATATGGCCGGCCCGACTGCCAGCCTCGCTGATCATGCAATGAAAAGCCGGAACTCCAATGTCAGAAGTGATGTTCCAAATACCGGCGTCCAGTCCCGCCGCGGCAAACCGGCCGATCGCTTCTTGACAGCGTGCGTCATTTATCGTGTCCGGATCAATACGCGGGCCTGGTGCCGCATGGTGCCACAGAGTTATCGCATCGCGTTCAATCAGCTCGCAAATCGCATGGCAGGAAGCTTCCGCAAGGCTATTGCCCGACGCCAGCCCGTTTGTGGTGCGCGGGAACGCCCCCTGCCCGCCGCTTGGAGGACCGGTATAGTCAGTATCCACCATTTCATAGGGAAGCCAAAACCGGGTGCCAGTTGCCAGGTCGGTGCCTTCAATCCACAACATCCGCCGTTGCGGGTCAAAGCTGGCACCGGTCACGCGCGGCAGCCGCGCCACATCCGCAACCATGGCCTCTTTTTGCAATTCATGAAAGCTGGCTGAACGCAGCGGCAGGTTAATCCGCTCCGCGTGCCAGGCCTCAATAGCCTCCATCACACCGGAGGCCTTCGCCGCCTCCAGCGTCAGCCCCTTGCCCAGCGACACTGCAACTGACCGGGAGTTCGGCCGCGTAACCATAACCGTGGGCAGGCCCACTCTGTCCAGCCCGGTCAGATTGGCAATCCGGGTAATCCCCATATCAGTCAGATGCGGACGCACTCTTGCGAGCGTCTGCGCAGGATCACACAGCCGGTGGGTGTCGTGCAAATAGCCTTTCTGCTGCGCCTCGAGCATCTGGCAGGTCTCGCTGTCATGACAGCCGCAATAAATCTGTGCTGTCCGAAACGGCAGCTGGCGGCCACAGCCGAAGGATGGCCGGCCGCAGGCTAGCGGTCAACAACAGGACAGCCGGATGTGCGTAGCCCTGACACCCTTGCCCTACTGATGCGGCTTAAAATCGAAAACAGGCACGAAACTAGCGGGAGCCAGGGTCTGGTCCAGCAAGTCTCCTGACTCTGTGCTGCGGTCGAAGATCCTGATGGCAGGCCCGGCGTGTTTGATATTCAATCGGCCTTCGATTGCGCGCACTGCCATTTCGACTGCCAGCCGCCCTTGAAGCACGGGAAAATCCGTCGGCGCAGCAATGATGCGGTCGCGAAGGACCCCGCGGTAGACCGCGTGAGTCATGTAGTCCGACACAACTTGAACCTGCCCCTGCATACCACGGGCACGCAACACTGACACTGCGGCTTCTGCAGCAGGCGCGGAGCCTGCAATGTAGTCTAGGTCCGGAACCGCATCTAATGCTTCCTCAACTAGCCGCACCTGAATTTCGCGCCCGGTATCACCATATTTTGTAACCGCGATCTTGGCTGAACTGCCAGCAAGTGCGGCGCGGAAACCCTCCTCGACAAAGGTCACCCAACCCGCCTTCACCGGCCCTGGAAACCAGGCAACCTTGACTTCTGGTGCCCCCTTTGGATGGCGCGCGGCAATGAGCCTGCCTGCTTCGGCCCCCATTTCCGTCCACGACACCCCTACCTTGGCCGTGATCCCGGCATCGGCAATGTCATTGACAGCAGCAATCACCGGAACAGAAGCCGAAATCCGCTCAACCGTGCTGGTAAGGCCTGCGAAAGATACAGTACCAAGGATCAGCGCATCAGCACCATCTGCGACACAGGCCTCAGTCTGCTGTATTTGCCGCCTGAGATTGGGATAACCTCCTGCTTCGACCAGCTTGAAAGACACCCCCAGCCGGGCGGCTTCCGCCACCATGCCGTAGTTAACACTAAGCCAATAGGCATCTTTCAAGTGCGGATAGGCAATACACAGGCGCCATTCCTGCTCCGCCCGTTCGAGCGGCGTATAGTCCACGGCCTCCAGCCCGCTGCCGTAGTCAAAAGCGGTCCGCGGCACCTGCAGCCGCCAGCTGTCCGCAGTCGCCATTGTGCTGAAACACGTGAAAAGCAATAGCCACACTGCGCGCATGAGGTCCCCTTCTCCAAGGTTGGAGGATAGGCAGCGGAACCGAAAAGGGAAATTCAAATTTGCGAAATCGGCAAATGCAGGCGAAAGTTCCTGAATGTTAGGAAAGCTCGGCCTTGGCGGAAAACTGAGCCTCGCATTCATCGTGATTGCGGGACTGCCAACCCTTGCCGGGATTCTTGGGTTGATCGAATTGCGTGTGCTTGCACGGCGACAGGCAGAAGTGATCAGCCAGACCATTCCCGCCATCGCCGAGGTCCGCGGCATGGCTGAGGAAAGCACCCGGATCATAGCCATTGCCCCGGAACTGGCAGGTGTCGCAACTCAGGCGGAGCGGGCAAACCGGGCGCAGTTTCTGTCCGCTCAGATCGGGGCGCTCACCCGGCGGCTGGACGCGCTGGAGCGTGGCGGTATAGCCGGATCCAGCCCTCTGCGGGAAACCGTTACAGATGCTGCAAGGGTACTGGCGCTGCTTGATGAACTGGTAGAAACCCGCATCGCGCTGCACAGCGGGCTCAAGCAGTTGACCACCCGCAACCTGACCGCCGCGAATAACCTGCTGAGCATGGCCGACACGCTGGTTGCAAATGCCGAAATGGGCACAACAGCCGTCATTTCGAGCCTCTACGGGCCGGGCAGCTCTCCAGTGGAGGAGCAGGCCCGCACCGATTTGCTGGACAAGCTGATTGAGGTGGACCTGTTTCAGCTTGGCCTGATGTTCGAACTCAGATCCCAAACTGCAGAAATCGGACTGTTGATAAACCGGATCGAGGAAGCCGGAACTGTGGAGGAATTGGAGAAAATTGAAAACGCGTTGACCAGCCGCCTGGAGATCGTATCCAGACGGATCCAGGCAATTCGCGATCCCGGCCGACGGCAGCAGGCAGAAAAGTATGCAGCGCAGTTGCAGACCTTGCCAGAAAGCAACGCAGGCCTGTTCGTCCTGCGTGCCCGGATACTGACGACCGAAACCCGCATCACCGCTCTGAAGCAGGAACTGCAGAACACCGCGCTGCAGCTGGGTGATGAGGCATCGGCCGTCGCTGATCAGGCGCAAGCGCGGGCGATCAGTTCGGGCAATGCCGCCGCCGCCGACATTCAGCGGGCACAGCTGCGCAATGGTTTTGCCGCCATCACCGGCTTCCTTCTGTCGCTGGCTGTCTTGTGGTTCTATGTTCGAGGCAGCATCACCCACCGCCTCAACAATCTTGCGGGCACCATGGCCGCGCTTATGCGCGGCCAACTGGACCACCCGGTCCGCCCCCGCGGGCAGGATGAAATTGCCCGTATGGAGGCGGCAGTGGAGGTGTTCCGCCAGCAAGCGCTCGACAAGATGGAACTGGAAAAGGTCCGCGACCGTAACGAGCAAGAGTTGCGGGAGCATCGCAACAATCTCCAGTCGCTGGTGGATGATCAAACCGAGCGTCTGCGGGAAGAAGTCGAAGCCCATGATAAGGCCCGGCAGAAGGCAGAAGCTGCCGATCAGGCCAAATCTGAATTCCTGGCAATGATGAGCCACGAAATCCGCACTCCAATGAACGGTGTGCTGGGTATGCTGCGCAGCCTCTCTGACGACGGTCTGCCGCCCCGGCAAATGGAACGCCTGCGGGCGGCGCTTGTCTCGGGCCAGAACCTGCTTAAAATTCTGAACGACATCCTGGACTACTCCAAGATCGAAAGCGGCGCGCTGAAACGGGATGATGTCACATTTTCCCTTCGCAGCCTAGTGGATGACATCGTCGTCCTTCTGCGCCCGGGGGCGGACGACAAGGGAGTGCACCTCTGGCTCGATGCACCGGAGGAACTGCCTGATGTGGTGAAAGGTGATGCTGCCAAGCTGCGGCAAATCCTGTTCAATCTGCTCTCCAACGCACTCAAGTTCACTGATGAGGGAGAAGTCATTCTGCGGGCCCGCACCACTGGCAGGACAGCCGGGATGCACCGGGTCACATTCGAGGTCAGCGATACCGGCAAAGGTATCTCAAAAGAGGCCAAGGCGCGCATCTTCGAAGCATTTGAGCAAGAGGACACAGACACCGCCCGCAAGTTCGGCGGCACAGGGCTGGGGCTGGCGATCAGCAAGCATTTCGCCCAAGCCATCGGCGCACGTTTGTCTATGGAAAGCACAAAAAATGTCGGCTCAGTGTTCACCTTGGCAGTAGAGCTGGCGCCAGGCGATCCTGCGGCCTTGGAACCCGAGGAGCCGCCGGTTCAAATCAACCATGCCGGGATTGCGCTTTCGATACTGGTGGTGGAGGACAATGAAATCAACCAGATGGTCGCGCAGGGCTACCTTGAGCGTATGGGCCACAACTGCCAATGTGTGACTGCCGCAGAAGACGCGCTGGCCTTGCTGCCTGCATCCCGTTTTGACCTTGTTCTAATGGACGTGAACCTTCCAGGCATCAGCGGAACTGAAGCCACCCGCCGCCTGCGTGCGATGCCGGACCCTCGGCTGTCCAATCTTCCTGTCATCGGTATTTCAGCACATGTGCAGGAGGAGCAGATCGAAACTCACCTTCGAGCCGGAATGAATGGGTTTGTGGCTAAGCCAGTCTCTCCGGAACGACTTGCAAAAGCACTGGAGAGCGTCATCCAAGGCCGCGAAGGCGCGGTCTACCTGTCAGCCCGCCAGCATTCACCTGAGAGGGACAGGCATACCAGTTTACATAGGCAGATGCAGGAAAACACACAGGATCTTGGAGCCGAGAAGGCCTTGGAAATCGCCGCACTCTTCCAGGAGGAACTGCCCCGGGGCCTTGAGAGAATGGACGCGGCCCATACCGCGCAGGATCTTGCCCAGCTTGCAAAAGAAGCCCACCGTGCCAGGGGCGCCGCAGCCAGCTTTGGCCAACAAGACTTGGCTGGCCTGTTTGCTGAACTGGAAGAAGCGGCTGCCAACGGGCACCAGTCAGTGGCTGCAAAGCACATGAGGGAACTGAGCGCTCTAACTCCCAAAATTCTGGAGTCGCTAGACAGCGTATTACGCGACTACAGAAATCAGCCCAAGGGTGCAGTGAAAACATAGCCTTCACCATGCACGGTGGTGATGACCCGGGGATTGGCAGGCTCTTCCTCCAGCTTGCCGCGCAGACGCCGGATCAGCACATCGACGGTGCGAGGGTTTGCACCATACTGCCGGTGGGTAACCCTGCTCATCAACGCATCGCGAGACGCGACCTCGCCCGCCCGGCTGATCAGCATATCCAGCACTTCAAACTCCGCCCGGGTCAGCGGAATGCTATCGCCTTCAACGGTTTGCAGATGCCGGGCTGCTACGTCGAACCGGAAATTTCCAAAATTGTAAACCCGCCGTGCCAGGCGCCGTGCCTCTTTCGTACGGCGCAGCAGGTTCTTCAATCGGGCCAAAAGCTCACGCCGGTTGAATGGCTTGCAGACATAGTCATCCGCACCAAGTTCCAGTCCAACAATTCTGTCGACCTCGTCATCCCGGCCCGTCACCAGGATAATTCCAATCTCAGATTTCGCCCGCTGCTCCCGAGTGATCTGCAACCCGTCTTTGCCGGGCAAGTTGATGTCGACCAGTAGCAAGTCAACGTCCCTTGCCTGCAATATCCGTTCGGCCTCCTCGGCGGTTTCGGCTTGGGAAACCGTATAGCCTTGCGCATCCAGGTAATTGGCGAGGGTGCTCCGGGTAACCGGTTCGTCCTCAATGATCAAAATATGCGCCATACAGGTCTCACCCCATCAATATTCCCGCCAGTTAACAAATTTTAACATAAATAGCCAGCCCGTTCATCCCTTCAGGCTGACCTGTTCACATCTGCGGCCTAGCCTCCGTCTCCGAAAGCAGGGCTTTCACTCAGCAACAACGCTCAGGCCATCAGGACCGGGGCTGCGACAACAGGGAGACACACATGAAATTCCGGAACCACCTTATGGCCAGTGCTGCGGCCTTGGCGATGGCAGCTCCGATGGCGATGGCCGAAGACTCCTCCGATCCCATCATCATTCCAATTCACAACTGGTCCAGCCAGATTGTGATGAGTCACGTTGTCGGCCAGATCTTCGAGTCGATGGGCAACAATGTCGAATACGTCTCGACCGATAGCCAGGCAGTCTATGAATCTGTGCGCCTGGGTGACGTGACACTGGAATTGGAAGTTTGGGAAGGTGCATTCGGCAAATCATTCAACGAAGCACTGGCCAAGGGCGGCCTGCACGACGCAGGTGACCACAACGCGGTCACCCGCGAGGACTGGTGGTATCCGGCCTGGACCAAGGAAGCCTGCCCGGGATTGCCGAGCTGGGAGGCTCTGAACGACTGCGCAGCGGTCTTCGCTACTCCGGAAACCGGTGACAAGGGCCGCTTCTTGGGCGGACCTGTTGACTGGCTCAAACATGATGCCGAGCGCGTGGAAGCGCTGGACATGAACTTCACCGTGGTAAACGCAGGCTCTGCATCCGCCCTGTGGGCCGAAGTGGCAGCGGCTGAGAAAACCAAGAAACCGGTTGTTATCTTCAACTGGACCCCGAACTTCGCCGAAGCTGTCTGGCCGGGCGAGTTTGTCGAGTTCCCAGCCTGGGAAAACGGCTGCGACAAGGACCCAGCGGTCGGGCCGAACCCGGATGCCACTTACGATTGCGGCAACCCGGCAAACGGCTATCTCAAGAAGGCCGCCTGGGACGGCATGAAGGACAAATGGCCAGCGGCCTACGAAACGCTGACCCAGATAAGTTTCACCAATCCGCAGATCGCCGAGATGGCCAAGTTGGTCGACATTGACGAGATGGAACCTGAAGACGCCGCCGCCGAGTGGCTGGAGGCCAATGAGGATCTCTGGAAACCCTGGACCGGTTCCTGACGTCCGCTTTTCTCTCCAACTCACCGGGGCGGTTCACTGCCCCGGATTTCTTACTAACGAAAGTAGACCCATGACCGCCGCCTCCCCCGTCATTTCCTGCAAGAACGTCTGGAAGCTGTTTGGCGCCAATCCGGAACAGTACCTGAAATCGCTGACCGGCAACCCCGGCTTTGATGAAATCCGTCAGGCTGGCTACATCGCTGCGGTGCGGGATGTGTCGCTGGACATTGCCCAGGGAGAGATGCTGGTGATCATGGGGTTGTCCGGCTCTGGCAAATCGACCTTTGTGCGCTGCCTTTCGCGGCTGATCGACATCACCGGCGGCGAAGTTCAGGTCGAAGGGCGGAACATTGGCGAAATGTCCGAGAAAGAGCTGATTGACCTGCGCCGCAACAAGATGGGCATGGTGTTCCAAAGCTTCGGACTGCTGCCGCACCGCACCGTGCTGGACAATGTCGCTTTTCCGTTGGAGATGCGCGGCCAGGACCGCCATGCGCGGCGCGCCCGCGCGCTGGAAGTGATCGAACTGGTGGGCCTCTCAGGCCGCGAAGACTATTTTCCAAGGGAACTCTCAGGTGGCCAGCAGCAGCGCGTCGGCATCGCACGAAGCCTGGCGATCGAACCCGATATCTGGTTCCTGGACGAGCCGTTTTCTGCACTGGACCCTCTGATCCGCCGCGAAATGCAAGACGAGTTCCTGCGCCTGCAGGAAATGCTGGGCAAGACCATTGTCTTTATCACCCATGATTTCGACGAGGCGCTGCGCCTGGCTGACCGCATCGCCATCATGAAGGACGGCGTGGTCGAGCAATGCGACACCCCCGATCAGATCGTGCTGAATCCGGCCACCGAATATGTCGCCAAGTTCACCGAAGAGATCGAGAAATCACGCGTTGTCCACGCTGGTGTTCTGGCGCGCGATGTGAACGGTCACAGCCTGACAGGCGCACCAGTCGGAGAAAAACAGACCATCTTGGAACTCGCACGGCTGCTGGTCAATGACAGCCGCGACTTCCTGCCGGTAGCCAACAATGCAGGCAGTTTGATCGGCGCAATGAACCGCCAGGAAGCACTGGATGTGCTTCTGGGAGAGGCATCATGACGGATCAAGCCATAATACTGACTGGAAAACCACAGACCTGGACACGGGCCAGAACCGGCTGGGCACTGTTCGCGCTGGCCTGTGTTCTGGCCGCCGGAAATTATGTCCTGCCTGCCGGCTTGGTGCGGCCGCCGGAGTGGCTGATCCTACCCTTCGCTGACTGGATCAACGCGATCTTTGTTTTTCTGCGCGACGATCTGGGTCTGCTCTATCTGACCCGAGCCTTTGCCGATGGGGTCGAATGGCTGCTCGATGTGACTGCCAACCTGCTGTACGGCAAAAACCGCTGGCCCCGCGTCGGCCCCATTCCATGGACCGTGATCGCTAGCATCGGCTTTGTCATAGGCTATGCCCTGCAGGGCTGGCGGCTGTCACTTCTGACCGGAGGCACTTTTGTTTGGATCGCCGTCATGGGCCAGTGGAAATGGGCGATGGAGACCCTTTCCGTGATCGTCGTTGCAGCCCCTTTCTCTATCCTGTTCGGCCTTGTGATGGGCATTCTCGCCTGGCGTTCCAAGACGTTTGAACGGATCCTGAATCCCGTTCTTAACGTTGCGCAAAGCCTGCCGCATTTCGCCTACATGATCCCGGTGGTGGTCTTCATCGGTGTCGGACCCAAGGCAGGCGCCATTGTCACCATCATCTTCTCAGTTCCGCCTATGATCCGCATGTCGCTGCTGGGGCTGCGAAAGGTTCCGCACGAGGTGATCGAAAGCGGCCATATGTGCGGCTCAACCCGCTGGCAGCTATTGCGCTATGTACGTATTCCAACAGCGCGGACCGAGATTCTGGTCGGCGTGAACCAAGTGATCATGCAATGCTTGGCGATGGTGGTGCTGGCCAGCTTTATCGGCATGCCGGGCCTGGGTCAGAAGCTGCTGCAGCTGCTGCAGGCGCTGAAGATCGGCCGTTCAGTTGAAATCGGCATCACTATCGTTCTGCTGGCCGTCATGTTGGACCGCTGCACCAAGGCCTGGGCCATCAAACAGCCTGAGCACTTTGAAAAAGGCACATCCTTTGTTGTCCGCCATAAGTTCTTGCTGCTTGGCATCGGCCTGTCCCTGGCCTGTCTGGTGCTCGCACAATTTTTGCCGCTGATGGATCAGGTCGGCCGCCGAGACGCCTTCACGATTTCCAAGCCGATTGACGCTGTGGCGGACTGGTTCATCGTTCTGATCGACCCGGTCACCCAATGGTTGCGCTGGTTCCTGATTACCTGGGTTCTTATTCCAATCCGCGATGCTTTCCTGTGGATGCCGTATGCCGCGGTACTGGCTCTGCTGGCAGCGGTAGGCTGGGCCATCGGTGGCTTGCGCTCTGCACTGGTGTGTCTGGCGTTCTTCGGCCTTATCGCCATCTCCGGCTGGTGGGACCGTGCCATGATCACCGTCTATACAGTCGTCGTCGCTGTCTGTATTGCCGCAGCAATGGGCTTCCCGCTGGGGATATGGGGCTCTTTCAATGAAAAGCGCGCCAGCGTCGCCCTGCTAATCTGTGACACCCTGCAAACATTCCCCAGCTTCATCTACCTGATCCCGGTGGTTATGCTGTTCGGCGTCAATGACGTGGCTGTGGTTGGCGCAGTCGTCCTGTTCGCAGCGGTACCGCTGGTGCGCTACACAATCGAAGGGCTGCGCCAGGTGCCGGAAACCCTGATCGAGGCGGCCGACATGTCCGGAGCTACCCGTATGCAGACCCTGTGGAAGGTGCGGCTGCCGATGGCGCTGCCGACGATCATGGTCGGGGTCAACCAGTCGGTGATGTTCTCGTTGTTCATGGTGATCATCGCCGCCTTTATCGGCACCCAGGATCTCGGCCAAGAAATGCAGCGGGCACTGTCTTCCACAGATGTGGGCAAGGGGCTGGTGCTGGGCCTGGCCGTCGCTTTCATGGGACTGATGGTGGACCATTTGGTCACCACTTGGGCGCGGTCCAAGAAAGAAGCCCTGGGATTGGAGTAATGTCATGACCTTGCATTCCAGCGACTTCGGACCTGCACCGCACCGCCGCATCGGCTTCTTGTTGTTGCCGGGCTTTCCCTTGGCCTGCCTGAGTTCAGCCGTTGAACCATTGCGGAGCGCTAATGAGATTGCAGGACGTCAGGTCTTCACCTGGAGCCTGATAACCGAGACCTGCGCTCCTGCGACAGCTTCTGCCGGTATGGAGTTTTCTGCGGATTTCAGCCTGGCAGAGATTGAGGGACTTGACTGCCTGTTCCTGCTGTCCGGGCCGGAAGCGGTTTTAGAGGATCCGGTCTCAAGCTCAGGCCGATTGCGTTTCCTGGCCCGTCACGGCGTCGCCCTTGGTGCGGTCGCAGGCGGTGTCTTCCCGCTTGCCCGAAGCGGTGTTCTGTCCGGGCGGCGCTGTGCCGTGCATTGGAGCTACCGGACCGCCTTTGAAACCGCCTTTCCGGATTGCACGGTTGTAGACAGGCTGGCTGTGCGTGACGGTTCGGTGCTCACAGTTTCCGGAGCGTCGGCCATGTTCGAGGTATGCCTGGAGTTAGTCTGCCACGCCTTGGGTGAGGCTGCAATGAACGAGGTTGCCTGCATTTTGCAGCACCCCATCATCCGCAGCGCAAACAGTCGGCAGAAAGTTCCGGTGCTGCAAAGCGGCCGGACGGTTGACGAAATGCCGCCAGCGGTCAAACAGGCGATGTCTATCTTTTCGGAAAACGTTGAGTCCCCTGTCGGCATCCGCGATGTCGCCCGCATGGCCGGCATCTCCCCCCGGCAGCTGGAGCGCAGCTTCCGCACTGCCACCGGCCTCAGTCCTGGCGAATACTACCGCCGCCAACGCCTGAAGGCCGCCCGGCAAATGGTGCGTCATTCCTGGGACAGCATCTCAGACATCGCCCATGCCGTCGGCTATGCCAGTTCATCAACGCTGACTCTGCATTACCGAAAGTTCTACGGAATCACACCAGTTCAGGACCGCAAACAGACGTTCCGTCCTGACACCCGTGAGCCGGTCGGCATAACCGCAGTTCCGTAGTAGCAGCTGAGGCAGGAGCTTTTTTGAGCGCCGGCTGGGTACTTGAAGGATGCTATTTCCTCCGGTTGCGGCCGCCACAATGAGGCGAAGCAAACGCTCCGCCTCATTGTGGTGCATACCGCTTTACAGCGCTGCAAGGTCTCTCAGGAACAGGGCAATCCCAGGGACAAAGATCAGCAGTGCCGTCATCAGCGCCAGGATCAGGAAGAACGGCAGCGTGCCGCGGATCACCTGCAGATAGGGTTTGTTGAAGATCGCAATGGCCGTGAAGATGTCGCAGCCGAACGGCGGTGTCGCCGATCCGATCGCCATCTGCAGCGTGATCATGACCCCCACCAGCACCGGGTCCAGGCCGGAGGCGTCGATGATTGGCACGAAGATCGGCGTCAGGATCACCAGCACCACCAGCGAGTCGACAAACATGCAGCCGACAAAGAAGCACAGCGCGATGATGAACAGGATGTACTCGTGCGAGGCGCCTTCGAGGTTGAGCGGCTCCAGCAGCCCCTGCGGCACCTGCTCAAAGGAGATGTACCAGGAGAACGCCTGCCCTGCCCCGACCAGGATGAAGACAACCGCGGTGATCAGCCCGGTGCTGAGCGCGGAATCCAGCACGTCGTCCAGCTTCAGCTCGCGGTAGATCACGCATTCCACGATCAGCGCATAAAGCACCGAGAAGGACGCCGCCTCGGTTGGTGTCACCGCACCGGAATAGATGCCGCCGACGATCAGCACCGGGAAGCCAAGCGGCAGGATCGCCTTCCTGATCGCCGCCCGCCGCTCCGCGCCCGTGGCTTTGGGCACCAGCGAGATCAGATCGCCCTGCCAGACGCTGTAGAAGTAGCAGTAGACCGAGAACAGCAGCGCCAGCACGATGCCCGGGCCGATGCCCGCGATGAACAGCTCGCCGACGCTGGTATTGGCCAGCGTGCCATAGAGGATCATGCCGATGCTGGGCGGGATCAGAAAGGCGATGTCGCTGGCGTTGATGATCAGCGCCATGACAAAGCTGTCCTTGTAACCGGCCTTGAGCAGCCGCGGCCGCATGATCTGGCCGATCGACACCACCGTCGCCTGGGTCGAGCCGGAGACCGAGCCGAACAGCGTGCAGGCGATACAGGCGGTGATCGGCAGACCGGCGCGGCGATGGCCAACATAGGCCTGGATCAGCCCCAGCAGGTTGTTGGCAGTGTGGCCGCGGGCCATGATGTCAGCGGCCAGGATGAACATCGGCACCGCAATCAGCGCATTGGGGGAAATCCCGGTCACCATCTGCTGGATCACCACGCCGGTGTCGCTTTGCGAGAAATGGACCAGGCCGATCAGCGTCGCCACCACCAGCGGCACCACCATCGGGTAGCTGAGAAACAGCAGCAGAACCATCGGCACCACCAGTGCCGCGGTGATGACATAGGTATCCAGCTCACCGGCAAGGATATCGTTCAGAAAATCCATCTCAGACCCCGATCTCTTCGGCTTCGCTTTCCTCAACCTCATAGGACAGCCAGGTTCCTTCGTGAGTGAGGTTCATCAGAAAGGCGATCAAGTACTGCAGCCCGGCCATCGCCAGGCCGACGGGGATCACGGCATAGATGATATAGACCGGAAACTGCAGCGCCGGGCTCAGCCGGTTCACAGCCTTAATCTCCAGCACATAGAACACCGCCTGATAGGCCAGAAACATCAAGAGCGCGCTGGTAGTGAAGGTGATCAACATCATCAGCACCTTGCGCCCACGCGGCGGCAGAGTGTCATAAGCAGCCGTCATCCGAATGTTGCGCCCCTTTCGGACCGCATAGGCAAATCCGACGAAAGTCACCGCAACGATCAGAAACTGGTTCAGCTCTTCCGAGAAGAACAGGCTCTTGCCAAAGCCGTAGCGGCCGATTGCGTTGGCGGTGGAATTCAGCATCATCAGAAGGATCGCCAGGATGATGACGGTCTTCTCGATGAGCTCGGTGCCTTTGCTCAGAGCAAGCAGCAGGGTCTTCATCTCTTTCTCCCCCGCGCGCCTGCGCGGCGCGCGCTCCAAGGAAAGGCGCGGTCCTCCCTCATCGGGAAGCCGCGCCCTCCAGATTCAGTAAGCCGGATTAGTTGGCGGCCGCGACATCTGCGAGAACACCTTCCAGGATCGCCTTGGCGCCATCGCGGGCGTCGGCTTTCTCTGCGTCGCCGTAAGCATTTTCGACAACGGTATAGAAGGTTTCATGCAGCGTGGTGCTCAGCTCTTCGAACACGGCGCGTTCTTCCTCGGTCAGCACCACAACTTCCAGCTCCGGGCGCTCTGCCTTGATCTTTTCCATGTTCTCGGCGTTGATTGAGATCTGGTAGTCATGCGCCGCCTGTTCCGCTGCTGCGATCGCGGTGCGGACCATCTCCTGCTGCTCGGCCGGCAGACCGCTGAACCATTCGCTGTTGGTCGACACTGTACCAACATAAGGCTGCTGGCCCGGGAAGATCAGGTAGTCCTGCACTTCATGCCACTTGGCGTTGTAGATGAAGTAGACCGGGTTCACCATGCCATCGACGGTCTTCAGCTGCAGCGCGCCATAGACCTCGCCCCAGGACAGCGGCGTCGGGTTGGCGCCGAATGCCTTGTAGGTTTCCACCGGAATGGTCGAGGTGAAAGTGCGGATTTTCTGGCCGTCGAAATCTTCCGGCGAGCGGATCGGCTTGTTGGCGCCCCAGGCCATCTCGCCTTCGGAAATCATGGTCAGCAGCTTGAGGTTCACTTTCTCGAACTTCTCGCTCAGCCCCTCATAGATGGTCGGGCTGGTGGTCAGCACCTTGCGGATCACATCGGTGTCGCCGCCCAGCACATAGGGCAGATCCAGAACCTGCGCCTCGGGAACATAGGAACCAAGGTGGCCGGTACCCACGGACACGAATTGCACGGTGCCCTTGGAGGTCAGCTCGACAATGTCATTCTCGGTGCCCAGTTGGCCGTAGTAGTAGATACGCACCTTGATGTCGCCGTCCGACTGCTCTTTGATGCTGTCGGCAAAGGCTTGGGCAAAGATGTCCTGGACGTCGCCTTTGTCTTCCTCAGACGCGAATTTCCAGGTGTCCGCGACAGCTGATGTTGCCAGGCCGGCAACCAGCACTGCCGATGACAGCAGCTTGCGGGTGAAGTTAGTCATGTGGATAGTCCTCTCCTTCGCCGCCTAAGCGGCGCCTTCCGAAATGATCACTAGGGGGCGGAATGCCTTGCCTTGATCAGGAACTGGTGCCCCTTTGCAAAGCGCGCCGTATCCGGCTGCGCCCGAAGGGGTGGTTTCGATGCCGAGGGCAGCGACCGCGCTGGCGGCGGCCTCGCCTTCTTCTTCCGACAGTGTCACGTAGGACACGCCGGCTTTTTCCAGCGCGTGCCAGGCCACGATCGAGGGTTCCTTGCAGTCGAGCCGGCCCATGCTGGAGTCAGGGCCATCAGCGCGGATGGGCGCGCCGGCTTTGTGGCTGGTTTGCAGACAAGCCGCCGCGTCAGGTTCAACCACGATCAGCTCGGGCTGCTGGGCCCAGTTGTGGCGGATCATATAGGCCATCGCCGCCGCCAGGCCGCCGACACCCGCCTGCAGATAAACATGGGTGGGCCAATTACCGGAGGCTTCAAACTCTGCCCGCATTTCCTCGGCGATGACGCAATAGCCTTCCATCACCCATTTCGGGATCTCGGTGTAGCCTTCCCAGGTTCCGTCAGCCAGCAGCACCGCACCGCTCTCCCCGGCGTCAGCAATCGCCGCAGCAACGCTTTCGTCATAAACATCACCGGAGCGTACCACTTCTGCACCCAGCTCCCGCAGGCGCCCGGCAAAGCTTTCCGGTACAGTTTTTGCCAGATGGATACGCGCCTTGGCGCCCGTCGCACGGGCACCGGCCGCAACACCCATCCCGTGATTGCCGGCACTGGCGCAAACAAAGGTATAGTCTGCGGCAAAGGCGCGGACATCGCCGTCCTTCAGGCGCTCCAGCGGCAACGTCTCGCCGGTCTGCTGCTGCCAGGCCTGGGCCAGGATCCGTGCGACCGCGTAAGGCGCTCCCAGCGCCTTGAAGGCGCCAAGCCCCATCCGGCCGGTTTCGTCTTTGGCCAGAACGGTTACATCATTCGGGCCGCGCAGAGTGCGCAGCGGTGAGGCCTCGTAATTTTCTTGCGCCTGGAAGAAGTCTAGGGCGCGTTCGAAAGCCGGGCTGAAGCTGAGAGTGTCTGAATGTTCCATGGTCAGGAAATTACCACAGGCCGATTGCTTGAATTTTTCATCATCGGCGGTATGGTCGATAAAATTTCTCTGCCTGAATGGCTGCAGTGGCGGGTTTGACTCATGACAACCAATCTGGATGAAGCCGACCTGACCATTCTGCGCCTGTTGCAGAAAGACTGCCGAATCGGCCTGGAGCAACTGGCGCAGGAGTGTTCTCTATCCGTCCCCTCCGTGCAGCGGCGGCTGAAGAAGCTGCGGGAGTCGGACCTGATCCAGCAGGAAGTCGCTATCCTCAACCCTGCGCGCTTCAGCTACAAGATGACTTTTGTGGTACTGGTTGAACTGGACCGGGAATCGCTGGATCAGCTGGATCACTTTCGAAAGCGCGCCAAGGCTGATCCCCAAGTGCAGCAATGCTATTATGTGACGGGCGACGCCGATTTCATCCTGATCTGTACCGCCCAGGACATGCAGGATTTCGAGGCGCTGACACACCGGCTGTTCTTTGAGAATTCCAATGTGCGCCGGTTCCGGACCTCTGTGGCGATGGAGCGTACCAAAGTCGGGATGGCATTGCCGATCTGAGTGCACCGGTACCAAGCAGACTGAGAGCATCGGTTCGGTTACCGCACTAGCTGCGCCGCATGCTTCGTTTCCTACGAAGCGGCGGGAACACCTTCGGTTCCTAATCCGTGCTCGGTAAATTGGTGATCGCCAGCGGCACACCGAGGTTAAGCCCTGATATTTACAGAGCCCGCCAGTGGTCCTTGATGATCAGCATTAAATCCGGATCAGCGCAAGCGGGGTACTTGTTCAGATACATCAGGGTCTGGCCCAACGGTTCTCAGGTCCGGGCACACAGTGCCCGAGTGAAGTAGAGCTTGTTCTTGCCCCAGCAGTCGGCTGACCACTAAGTTGGGGCGTACATAGAAGTAAGGGTCTTCGTGATAGAGTTCACTGGCTTCGATCCAGTAGAGGTCATTCAAAATCGCCAGCGCCAGTATAGGAACCGAAGCCACTCAATTCGCCCGGTAGGGTCAGGACCCATTGATTTCCGGTTGTCTGCGTGTTTCACGGTTCCAAAGACGAGCGGTGACATGTCTGATCTTTTCTGGTCGAGCGACACGCAGATGGCGCGTCTTGAACCCTTCTTTCCCAAGTCCCACGGCAAGCCGCGTGTTGATGACCGGCGGGTATTGAGCGGCATTATTTATTATTCGCAATGGCTTGCGGTGGCGTAATGCTCCGGCGGCCTATGGCCCGCTCAAGACGTTGTACAACCGGTGGAAACGGTGGAGCGACAAGGGTATCTTCGCCCGGATGATGGCCGGTCTGGCCGCGGAACACGGCGAAGAGAAGACTGTGATGATCGACGCGACCTATCTGAAGGCACACCGCACAGCGGCCAGTTTGGGCGTCAAGTGAAGCGGGCCAGGAATTGATCCGGGGGATCAATTCCCTGCTGAACGGGGGCGTGGCCGCCTGATTGGTCGAACCAAAGGCGGCATGAATACCAAGCTGCACGCCATCTGCGACAGCCAGGGACGCCCGCTGGACCTGTTCGTTACAGCTGGGCAAGTCAGCGACTACATCGGCGCCCGCGCTTTGGTGGGCGGCTTGCCAAGGGTGGAAAGGCTGCTGGGAGATCGAGGCCATGATGCTGATTGGTTCCGAGAAGCGTTGAAAGACAAAGGGATACGCGCCTGCATCCCCGACCGGAAACAGCGGAAGAAACCGGTGAAACACGACAAGCGCCGTTACAACCGCCGCAATCGGATAGAGATCATGTTTGGCAGGTTGAAGGATTGGCAGCGCGTGGCGACCCGATACGATACGTGCCCGAAGGTATTCCCATCAGCAATCGCCCTCGCAGCAATGGTCAGCTATTGGCTATGAACCCTGACCCTAATGCGAAGCATCTGTTCAACTGCAAAATGCAGACAAGCAGGCATTAATTTCAGAACTGTCGACGGCGGCTTCGTCCCGCTCACTGCTAGTCCAAGCCCGACCAGGCGAACGGCCGCTGTCTCGGAGATCAGCCGTTCAAGCAAGCTGCAGCGGTATCAGCGACCCGGGCGAATTCTTCCAGCAGGAAACCGCTACTGGCCTAAGCCGCCCCGGCTTCGCGAAGATGAACGCCAAGCAAGATCAGGCCCGGCCAAAGCATATAGGCTTCGATTTCAATATTCTCCCCGAAAGAGAGCAGCACCATTGTCATCAGTATTCCCAGCGGCAGGCGGCCGCGCGCGTGTTTTGCTGCATCCGCCATGACAAAGCCGATGTGCCAAACCAGCGGAATGAGCAGTGCGGCAAAACCGGCAGCCCCCTTAACGAACAGCAGCCCGTACCAGGTGTGATGGCTGCCGATGGGCATGTATTCCACGGCATGGGACCCGGGTTGAACTGTGCCGTGGCCAAACCAGAAGGCTTCGGTCTGCCAGCGCTCGCTGGCGATCCGCTGCAGTGTTTCGCGGACCCGGGTGCTGTCTGCCCGGGCCCCCTTGAACGCGGCCACCGCATCCGCGACCAGCGCCGCCAAGGTTCCGCCGGTGATGGCCAATGAGGCGGTCAGCCCTGCCGTTACATGCCAGGCCCAGCCGCGCAGGATCAGGGGCATCATGCGCGGCGCAACGGTGCAGGCCACCAGCCCCACCAGCCCCATTCGAGATTTTGACGCCAAAATCATCAGGACCCCGGCAACCACACCGGCCAGCATCCACTTTCGGTTTTTTTCTTCCAGCGCAAACAGCACCATGATGACGCCCAAGAGGGCCGCGAAGGGAGACCAGGGGGCGTAGAATTGCCAGCGCGGTGTCCAGCTGGCCGGATCATAGGTGAACAGGTAGACACTGAAATACTCCGGACCCGGCCCGCCAACTGCCTTCAACGGCGACGTGAAGATCTGTTCCGGCAGGCCAAGGTAGGGCGCTGCCAGCAGAACCGGTGCCAGCGCCAGCGTCCAGGCCCCGATCACGCACTGACCGCGGATCAGGACCTCGCGGCGGATCGGCAGCGCCGCACCAACCAGCGGGAACAGCGCCAGCAGAGCCCAGCCTTTGGCCCAGCCGATCGAGGACTTGATTGTCTTCTTGAGGCCGAGCCCCCAGTCGAGGTGCCCGATCCACAGCGCAATCAGCAAAATGGCCATGCCGATGATCCAGGCCCAGATCAGCACCGGAACCGGACCGGTAGCACGCAAGTCGGGCCGGAACGCTGGGCCAAGGTAGAGTGCCAGCACCGCCAGAGCGGCGAGAACCCAGGCCAGAACCGGGCCCACGACGTATAGCGCACCAACGGCGTAGAAGGGCCAAGTCAGGACCATGGAGCGGTAGATCATCCGCTCTGCCGGGTTTTGCAGGGTCATGCTTCGGCTGCCTTGGGCGCGGCCAGAAGACGGCCGATGACAGCGGATCTGATCCAGCCCAGCAGCAGCGCGATCACAAGCATGAAGGTGGCCGCTGCCCCGGCGGCAAAGGCGAGCTTACGGTCAGGCGACGAGGGGCGCTCGGGAAGGGACGGGTTTTCGAGTATCTGAACCAGCGGGTATGAGGCATAAACATCCGATTTCGTCGACTGGGTTCGGGCGATGGCAGAAGCAAACACTGCTTCAGCCACAGAGAAATCTCGCTGCAAATCCTTCAGCCGTGCTGCGCTAGCCGCCAGTTGTTGCAGCCGGGTCTGCTCGAACACCAGACGCTGAGCCAAAGCTTCATACTGCCGGGCTGTGCCCATGCGCTCTGCATCCATCCGCACAAGCTGAGCCAACAACTCTGCCCGCGCCCCGTCCGGGGCCAAATCAAGCCTTTTCAGCTCATCAATTTGGATACCTGTCACTGCCGCTGCCTGTTGGCTTGCACTGTGTTCCGCCGCAGCCTGGGCTGCACGTGCGGCTTGCACCTTCGGGTGCCCTTCACCGTAGGACGCACGGGCTTCGGCCAGTTTTGCAGCATGGATGGCGCTTTCGTCTTCCAGAGCGAGGAAGTCTGCATCGGCAAAGAGTTTCAGGGTTGCGGCCGCGGCGGAGGCCTGGATGCCCAAGGTTTGCTCAAGCGCGGCAACGCTTTGTGTCTTTTCCTCAAGAATACCGGCAATGTCCTCAACCCGGCCTTCCAGTTCGCGGGTGTCTTCGACCATTGCATCGAACTCCTCGCCA
The DNA here is from genome assembly GCF_000813785.1 of Leisingera sp. ANG-DT. Lineage (NCBI taxonomy): Bacteria > Pseudomonadati > Pseudomonadota > Alphaproteobacteria > Rhodobacterales > Roseobacteraceae > Leisingera > Leisingera sp. ANG-DT. The sequence continues at coordinate 19,605 of NZ_JWLE01000031.1, read as the reverse complement.
GACAGCAGCCCGGAGGATTTCTGAAGTTTGCCGATGTCAGAGCGTGTGGCAGCAACTGAACTCTGGTAATCACCAATGGCGGCCAGACCGCTGTCCTCGCGGGTGGCTTGCTCATCCTTTCGCAGCGCGTCCAGTTCTTCGAAGAAAGCCTGCAGCAGGGCATTGCCGCGCTGCTGGGCGTTTTCTGCGCTGGGGCCTGTCATTTCAACGTGGATCAGGCTGGTTTGATCCACCAGCCGGATCCGCGGCTTGCCGAATTCACGGCGTGTCAGCCCCATCGCGCTGGCAGCCGCGGCGAGGATACGGTCAGCACCAATCAGGCGCTTGTATGTTTCGGTCGGGCTGACGGAGTTGCTGGCAAATGCGGAATTGGCATAGGAAGACGCCTGCCCAATACCATTGAGGTTCATTGAGGCTGACGCCCCGGACCCTGGCAGGATGAGCGACGCATGCGATTTGAAGGCAAGCGGTGCGGTTTGCAGATAACCGTTGATCGGCGCCCAGACGAGTGCCAGCCCAAGCAGCAAGAATGCCAGGTAGCGGCGGATGCGGCTGGTGTCGCCCAAACGCCCGCCGACGATGATGCGGCGGAGAGATTTCCGGTGCCAAAGCCGCCGCGGAGCATCAAATTTTCCGGCAAGTTTCTGCAGCATGTCAGTCTCCTTCAACCAGAGACTATCCCGGCACCTTACCCGCCGCGCTTGCGCGCAAGGCTATCCCGGTGCGCATCCGTATTCGCGGCTATCCGTTGGAGTAGGTTTTAGGGCTGCGCCTCCCGCAGGCAGTCAGAAAAGCCCCGCCTCACGCGCGGCCAGTGCTGCCTGGGTGCGGTTTGCCACTTCCAGCTTGCGGTACAGCGTTTTCATGTGCAGCTTCACGGTCGGTTCGGTAATGTCCAGATCGCGGGCGATTTCCTTGTTGGACTTGCCCTCGGTCAGGCCTTTCAGAACCTGAAGCTCCCGCGGCGAGAGCTTCTCCGCCAGCGGGTGGTCTGTTTCCGGATCTGCGGCAGTCATGAAATCAATGGGTGCATATTGCTCCCCCATCGCCATGAACTTGACTGCATTGATCATTGATTTTGCCGGCAGGGTCTTTGGCACAAACCCGGCGGCGCCGGCCTCCAGCGCCTGTTCAGCGATCTGACGGGTGGCCGCACCGGACATCAGGGCAACCCGCTGCCCGTTTCTCATGGCCATCGCCCGCTTGAGGCCGGCCAGCCCGTTCATGCCGGGCATATTCAGATCCAGCAGGATCAGATCAAAGGGATCTTCGGTCTCGATCAGCTTGCATGCCTGATCCAGATCCGCCGCGGTACTGGTCTTGAAGGAACCTTGGCCTTCCAGGAACAGAACAAGCGTGTCACGCAGCAGGTCGTGGTCATCGGCAATCAGTACTCTCATAACATGCTCCTTGATCCCTGCCTCTACACGTAACGCGTGAATGCGGCGCTTGCACGGCAAAAGTCGTGTGTATTCGCCGCAGCTTGGAAAGCATTTGGATAGATTTTGATCCGGGCGGATAGATTCGCACGCCGCAAGGCAAGCCGGGGATGCCAACGGGCCCGCGACCTGTCCTCCCGCTCCGTTGAGAGGAGCGGCCGCCTGCAACAGTCTGAGAGCAACCAATGACAGCTCAAGGACTTAGCAGATGACACTTGCATATTCCTCTTCCAGTTTCGGTGCTGCCCCAACAGTCAAAACCGACCTTCTGAACACGGCTTACCTGCCTGCTCTGGACCTCCATCTGGTTGACAGCAGCGCTGATCAGGCTGCTGCCAAGCTGCTGTCGCCTGGCCGCCGGCGCGCTTTCTTCATGAACGCGCATTGCTGCAATATCCGCCGCCGCGACCCGCACTATGCCGAGGCTGTCGCCGGGGCGGATATCCTTCTGCCTGATGGCATCGGAGTTGAACTGGCGGCAAAGTTCACCGGTCATTCTCTGACGACCAATTTGAACGGCACCGACTTTGTGCCGCAGCTGTTGCAGCGTGCGGCCAGCATGGGCAAATCGGTCTACCTGTTCGGCGGGCGGCCGGGCGTTGCGGATGCAGCCGCGGCGCGGCTGGTCTACGACATTCCCGGCCTGCGTATTGCTGGCACCCGCGATGGGTTTTCCGGAGCGCAGGACACTAGAGCGGTTGTTGCGGACATCAACGAAAGCGGCGCCGACATCGTTCTGGTTGCGCTTGGCGTGCCGATGCAGGAGCTGTGGCTGCACCGCAATGCGAATGACCTGACAGCCAATCTCACTTTAGGGGTCGGCGCGCTGTTCGACTTTCTGTCGGGCTCGGTTGCACGGGCGCCGGAACCGGTCAGGGCTGCAAGGATGGAGTGGGGCTGGCGGCTGGCGATGGAGCCACGCCGGATGGCACGCCGCTACCTGACCGGTAACGTCAGCTTCCTGGCTCATTCCGGACTGGCTGCACTGCGGCAGAAGCGCCTCGCCGACGTCCAGCAGCGCGGTCTGGACATCACAGTTGCGGTTCTGGCCCTGCTGATGCTGTCGCCGCTGCTGCTTGCGGCGGCTCTGGCGGTCAGGGTGGACAGCGGAGGACCCGCACTCTTCAAACAGACCCGGGTCGGGCTGAACGGCAAGACCTTCACCATGTTCAAGTTCCGCTCGATGACGGCAAATGCGGAAACCCGGCGCGCGGAGATCCTGCACGGCTCGGACCGGGACGGCCTCTGCTTCAAGTCGCGCCAGGATCCGCGGGTCACCCGTGTCGGCCGCTGGCTGCGCAGGAGCTCCATCGATGAGCTGCCGCAACTGTTCAACGTGCTGCGCGGGGATATGTCTATCGTCGGCCCCCGCCCGGCACTGCCGTGCGAGGTTGCAGATTACCCGCCCCGTGCGCTTGGCCGTCTGCAGGTCAAACCGGGCATCACCGGTGTCTGGCAGGTGTCAGGCAGGGCCTCTGTCGGCTTCAAGGAAATGATCGAGATGGACCTCAGCTACATTAAGGCCCGCTCGCTCAAACTGAACCTCCAGCTCATCCTCAGAACCTTTGGCGCGGTTGTTTCTGGCCGCGGCGCCTACTGACCCATTAATTTAGGAGACAAGCCATGACACATATCCGCAAAGCCGTTTTCCCCGTTGCCGGCATGGGAACCCGTTTTCTGCCTGCCACCAAATCCATCCCCAAGGAAATGCTGCCGCTGGTAGACCGACCACTGATCCAATACGCGGTGGACGAAGCGCGGGAGGCAGGGATTGAGGAATTCATCTTTGTCACTGCCGCAGGCAAGGGCGCGTTGGAGGATTACTTCGACACTGCCGCTGCGCTGGAAAACACATTGGAAGCGCGCGGTAAGACTGCTGCTCTGGATGCCATTGCTCTGACGCGGATGCCGGAGGGGGCTTTGTCCTTTGTTCGCCAAAGCAAGCCGTTGGGCCTTGGCCACGCTGTGGGATTGGCCGCACGCCTGGTAGGAGACGAACCCTTTGCCGTGCTGCTGCCCGATGATGTCATCCGCGCGCCGCGCGGAGCGCTGCGCCAGATGGTGGAGGCGCATGCCGTAAGCCGCGGCCACATGGTAGCAACCATGAAAGTTGCGCGCGAGCAGACCTCTTCCTACGGCATCCTGGATGTCGCAAGGGAGGCCGGAAAACTCGCTCACGCCCGCGGAATGGTGGAAAAACCGGATCCTGCGCAGGCGCCATCAACACATGCCGTCGTCGGCCGTTACATTCTCGAGCCTTCGATATTCGAAGCATTGGCTGCGATTGAACCAGGCGCAGGCGGAGAACTGCAGCTGACGGACGCCATCAACGCGGACCTTCCCTCAGCAGGTGTAACCGGGTTCCGGTTTGACGGCGAACGGTTCGACTGCGGCAGTGTGCAAGGATTTGTGCAGGCGACGGCGGCCTTTGCTCTGGACCGGCCGGAACTGGCTCATGAATTGTCCGGCTTTCTTGCCGGGCGTGTCGCCCCGGTTCTGCAGGCGGCATGATTGCCGGACCTATTCGAAAGGATAGGCGGGTATCCGTCTAACCTTTTGGCGCCCGCGCCACGTCGTGCCATATCTGGGTCAATCATCAAAGGAGGCCGCGCAATGCTTTTTAAAGCGCTCAAGATAGTTGCAATTTCCGTGTTCGCCGCGCAGCCGCTGGCAGCGGGAAATCTGGACCAGCCAGCCGGAGAGGTGGTGCTGAAGGTATCTGGCACGCCGAAAGCGGAAAACGCAGGGGAAGCAGCGCAATTCGATCTGGCCATGCTGGAAGGACTGGGTGCCGTGGAGTTTGAAACGTCGACAATCTGGACGCAGGGCGTGCAGCATTTTGAAGGCGTGCCGCTGAATCAGCTGGTTGACCATCTGGGCATCACCGGAACCACGCTGCGGGCCACCGCCATCAACGACTATTCGGTGGACATCCCGCTGGCGGATGCTGTCGAAGGGGGCCCGATCATTGCCTACAAGCACAACGGCGAGGAAATGTCCGTGCGTGACAAGGGGCCGCTCTGGATTGTTTACCCTTATGACAGCAAAACCGAATATCAATCAGAGGTGGTTTATTCCCGCAGCATTTGGCAGCTCGACCGCATCGAAGTGATTGAGTAGCGAGCGCTGAACCCGGCGCTTTTGGCTTGGCTGCCTGCATTTGAGGATGATGGCAATGGCCGGCACAAAACGCAGAAAGATGTGGCTACGGTTGGCTGCTTTTTTGCTGCCCGCCCTTTTGGGCCTCGCAGCCATTGCATTTCTGGCGTTGAATGTGTCCCGCGACATCACGCGGCTGAACTCTGCCAGTTCCGACAACATTCAATGGAACCTGTCTCAGACCGAGGTGGAGTTTCTCCAGTTCGAACTTGAACTGGCGCGGGCGCTGCAGGGCGACAGCCCGGACATTCGCAGCCTCCGGCGCAAGTTCGACGTCTTTTTCAGCCGAATACGCACGCTGCAGCAGGCATCCATCTACAGCGAATTGCGCGCAGTTCCAACGTTCGCGGCCAATCTGGCGACAGTTGCAGCCTTCCTCGACCGCGCCGTCCCTGTGATTGACAGCGATGAAGGTGCCTTGCCCGCCCTATTGCCTGCGCTGGAACAGAAAACCGGGGCTGTCCGCCCGGATGTGCGGCGGCTGTCCGTATCCGGCCTCAACTATTTCGCTGAGGAGTCCGACTTCCGGCGCGAGGCCTTTTCGGGCACCCTGATGCATTTGGCGATTGCCATTGCCGCGCTGGTGGCAGCGCTCGCCGTGCTTGCCTGTTACCTGGCTGTGCTGAACGCTCAGAACGTGCGGCGCAGGACACAAGTCATCGAAGCCAGTGAGCGCATGAACATCGTGACAAGCACGTCTCTTGACGCGGTGGTCGTGGCGGATACGTCAGGGCGCATCACGGATTTCAACGCCGCTGCCGAACAGATTTTCGGCTATTCCGCGAAAGATGCAGTAGGATGCGATCTGGGCGAGCTGATTGTGCCCGAACATCACAGGGCTGCGCATCAGGCCGGTATGGCCCGCCTGCGTGAAACAGGCGAAAAGCGTGTTGTTGGAAGTGGGCGCTTCAAGCTTGAAGCGAAGCGGGCGAACGGCGAAGTTTTCCCCGTGGAGCTTGCCATACAGGCGGCGGACACCAAGGACGGGGAAATCTTCATCGCGTTCCTGCGTGATATTTCCAGTCAGGTGCAAGCAGAGGCCGAGCTTGTTCTGGCCCGCGACCGTGCCATGGCCGGCGAGAAAGCCAAAACCGATTTCCTGGCCACCATGAGCCATGAGATCCGAACCCCGTTGAATGGGCTGCTGGGTAATCTGACCCTTCTCGAGGAAACCCGGCTCAGTGCCAAGCAGTCCCGCTACATAAGAAACATGCAGACGTCCGGCAAACTGCTGATGAGCCATATTTCGGATGTTCTGGACATTACCAAATTCGACGCGGGCAAACTGCGGCTGCACATGGTGGACATGAATATCAGCACTCTGCTGAAGGACATCGTGGACAGTCTAAGCGGTGCAGCGGCGGGCAACGGCAGCACTTTGGAGTGGGGCTGGACAGGGGCACCGCTCAACTGGGTTCACGCGGATCGGGACCGCATTCAGCACATTCTGATGAACATCGTCGGCAATGCAGTCAAGTTCACGAAAAACGGGCGGATCTCCATCACCGCTCAGGCCAGTGCCGCTGAGGAGGGAAAGACCATCCTGTGCATTTCGGTACGGGATTCAGGTATAGGTATCGACCCGGGCCTGCTGCCGCATATCTTCGATGATTTCGCGACCGGAGACAGCTCCTATGACCGGGAAGTCGGGGGAACCGGGCTGGGTCTGGGGATTGCCCAGCGGTTTGTGAAAGCGCTGGGTGGCCGCATCACTGTCGAAAGCACTCCGGGAGAAGGCAGTGTCTTTGATGTCAGCTTCCCTGTTCAGGCCATTGCGGCGCCTGAGCCGAAGGGAGAGGCCCGGTTTACTGCGCCCGCCAGGAAGCGGGCAAATGTCCTGCTGGTGGAAGACAACGAGATCAATCGCCATGTCGCCCGGGAAATGCTGACAGCACAGGGGCATTTTGTGACCGAAGCGCACAACGGCCGGGAAGCGATCGAGATGGCAGAAGAAACGGGCTTTGACCTGATCTTGATGGATATCAGCATGCCGGTCATGGACGGGCGCAGCGCCGCGCGGGCGATCCGGACTGGCAGCGGCGCGTCAGCGCGCGCGCCGATTATTGCCGTGACCGCAAACGCGATGGCCGAGGAGCAGGAAGCCTTTTTGAAAGACGGCATGAATGATGTGCTGACCAAACCTTTGACGCGTGAAGGCCTGTTGCAATTGATTGCAGACCACCCTTCCCCAGCTCCGCCAGCACCGGAAGTTGCTGCGCTGCGGTCTCAGCAACTGATTGAACTGGAAGAAACGGTTGGAGCCGAGGCGTTGCTCCCCCTCTTGAACCGCTTTGCAGCTGAAATGGAAGCCTTCCTCAAAGATTTTGAGAACGGGCAGGATTTGGCTACGAATGAAACCGCAGTCGAAGCCCACCGGATTGCCGGCAGCGCCGCAACCTTCGGGCTTCCGGAGCTTCGCAGTGCGCTGATCCGTCTTGAGAAAGCGGCGCTCAGCCAGGACCGCCAAGCGGCCGAAGGCGCGCTGAGCCCGTTGAGGAAGGCCTGGGCTGCCACCAAACCGGTGCTCAACCTGACTTAGTAGTTGAAGGCGCCGATGAGGCGGCCGACCTCTCCCAGGTTGGTGATTGTGCTGTCATAGCAGGCAATGGCATCCCCGGGCAAAAGGAAGGGGTCATAATCGTCCCGGTCAGCGCGGCGCAGCAGGTCTTCGATCCTCCGCTCGATGACGACAGACACCTGTGTGACCGGATTGCGGGAGAACAGAACAGAGGACCGGTGCGCGCTGGTGGCGCGGGCGCCGCCCACGCAGTTGGTGTCCACCACCGCCTGCAGGTACCGTGTGCCATAGGGAAACTCGCGCACCTCGCGGCCAATGGCGGAGAGCGCGTTGCCGGCGGCCGGCTGGGTGAGGTTCGACAAGAAAAGCGTCACCCCCGGCGGGCTGATGGGGCTGGGCCGCATCAGGTCTTCCTGGAAGCATCCGCGGCTGGGCACATGCACCTGATCGCCTGTCAGCAGCATGATATCGACGGCATTCTGGCCTTCGAACACTCCGCGCATGTCCAGCCGGTAAAGGCTGCTGCCGCGCCGCACCTCGACTGCCGAGATATCCGCATCCGGGCGCACCCCGCCTGCCGCACGCAATGCGGCAGACAGGTTGCGCGCTTCGGTCGAGGCCCCCAGTGCGCCCTGCCTGCGGGAATCCACTTCGTCACCTGGAACACCGCCGATTTCTACGGCTTTAGGCTCAAAGACAGCTCCTGAAACACCGACCGTGACCGAGGCAAAATCAGCTGCCCGGACCGACAGCCGCGGCCGGTCAGAGTAGAAGTCTTCGGCGATCAGTTTCGCGGCAATGTCCTCCTCGATCTGGATGGCCGTTCGGCCCTGCGCACGGATCGGTGAAAGGAAGGGAAGCTTCAGCGTGCCATCCCGCGAGATAACGTAGTCGCCATTGAAGGTCTCATCATCGCCGACACGCACGTTCACCAGGTCATTGCGGGTGAACCGCTCGCCTGCCAACGCAGCCTGCGCTGTTCCAGCGCCCTTGCCGCCGGTTCCGCCGACGGCGGGGCGGCACCTGGACTCGTTCATTGTCTGAGACTGCAGAAAACCGGATTCGCTGCGGGACACCTCCGGTTCACGGTATTGCGCCTGATACCCGTCACCAGAGGCAACCGGCTCCAGGTTGTCTGGCGGGTCGATCTGCGCGCAGCCGCTCAAAGACAAGATCGCCAGAATTGCCGTTCCATTTCTGAGGGGTTTCTTCATTGAACTGCTCGCGGGATCACTGCGGGTTGTACTGGTGATACGGAATTCGGCCACAGCGGTCGAGAGCCCGTTGATATCGCAGCGCTATCCTTTCGGATATGGAACAGTTCTGTTGCACCATTGCCCTGTCCCTGGGGGCAAGGGACAGCAGGTTCTCCAGCCCGCTATGACTTGATCCAACAGCTCTATGGACAGGTCCCGATGCCCCGCACCTTTCAAATTCCCTCCTTCGCAAAGAACCTCTTTGCCTACAGTGCGTCTGAGGCGGCTGCAAAGGTTTCGCGGCTTCTGGTGGTTGTCGCAGTGGCGCGCACGCTCGACCTGGATCAGATCGGCATTGCCGCGGCAGCCCTGGCGGCGGCCGATATTGTCAAGTCGCTGACGGAAAATGGCGTCATTCAAAAGATCATCGCGGCCCCGCAGGCTCAGCTGCAGCAGACCTGTGCTACCGCGCACCGTATTTTCTGGGTCTGGTGCGTCGGATTGTTTTTGCTTCAGTCGCTGGCGGGGCTAGTGCTTTATGCCAGCGGCGGCAGCGTCATGCTGCTGGCACTGGTGCTTCTTCTGGCGGGTGAATACCTGTTCATGCCCGCCGGGATGGTGCAGGCGGGCCTCGCCATGCGGGCAGGAAAGCTGCGCCAGACTGCAGCCATTTCGGGCACACAGATAGTGGCGTCAAACCTGATGTCGGTGGTGATGGCGCTGCTTTGGCCGTCCGCCTTGGTGCTGGTGCTGCCGCGCCTGCTGACAGCGCCGTTCTGGCTGGTCGCAATGCGCCGCCTGCATCCCTGGAGCCCCGATCCGTCCCAAGGCTATGCACCGCTGCGCCCGTTCCTAGCCTATGGGTGGGCGGTTCTGGGCGTCGAACTGGTCAAGGCGCTGCGCCTGCAGGCCGACAAGGTGATCGTGGGCGCGCTGATGGGGGCAGAGACGCTTGGCCTCTATTTCATGGCCTTCAATGCCGGTCTCAGCCTATCCAACTCCTTCACCGTGGCTTTCTCCACTGTTCTGTTCCCGCATCTCTGCGCCAGCGCCGACAAGCTGCAGGCATTGCGCCAAAGCGTGCTGCTGGCGATCGGGATCATCGCACCGGCTGTCATCACGCAGTCGCTGCTGGCACCGCTCTATGTCCCGGTTCTGTTCGGGGCGGGCTGGAAAGGCATCGAAGGTGTTGTGTCGATCCTGTGCTTGGTTGCGATCCCGACCACGCTGTGGTCCGCAACCGCGGGCTGGCTGCGGGCAAACGGCAAGCCGGGCCAGGAATTCCGGGTCACGCTTGCCACCACCGGGGCGCTGATACTGAACACCTGCCTGCTTGCGCCCCATGGTCTGACAGCGGTCGCCACAGGCTATGCCGTTGTCGCCGCGCTGATGATGACGGGCGCATCGCTGCCAACCCTTTCCAGGGCCTTCCGCCACCGCACCGCAGAGGTTTGAGACATGCCATATATTTCCGCTGTCATTCCCAGCTTCAACGCTGCCGCCACGATTCGGGAAACCCTGGCCGGGCTCCAGGCTCAAACCTGCGCCGATTGGGAGGCGATCGTGGTTGATGACGGGTCCACGGATGAGACCCGCGCCCTGGTGCGGGCCGCTGCCGCTGCCGATGCCCGGATCCAGCTGGTGCAAAACCCCGGAAAGGGCCCCAGTGCGGCCCGCAACTGCGGCGCAATGGAGCACGCCTGCGGTGATGTGATCGCGTTCTGCGATGCGGACGATATCTGGCACCGGGAAAAGCTATCGCAGCTCCGTGCGAGCTTCCGGCAGGGGGCCGCCGATGGAGCCTATGGGCGGATCGGTTTCTTCCGCGCCACCCCCGCAGATGCCAGCGTGTTTTCAACAGTTCCCGAGCAGGATCTGACCATCGCCATGCTGCTCGGGGAAAACCCGGTCTGCACCATGTCCAACTTTGCCGTGCGGCGCAGGGTCTTTGCGGCGAGCGGCGGCTTTGACGAGGCAATGGTCCACAACGAAGATCTGGAGTGGCTGATCCGCCTGGTTGGCGGCGGCGCGCGGGTGACCGGAATCGACAGCCTGCATACCTACTACCGCACTTCCGTTGGCGGATTGTCGACGGATCTTGAGGCAATGCGGGCAGGCCGTGAACAGGCAATTGCAACTGCCGCCGGTTTTGGCGTGGTTCCAAGCGCCGCCTCTCATGCCATTCACCACCGCTACCTTGCCCGCCGGGCGCTTCGTCTGAATGGGGCACCGGCTTATGCGTTGAAACAATCTGTGTCCGGCATTCTCAAAAGCCCGCGCGGATTTTTTTCCCCGTTCCGCAGGGGCGGCCTGACCTTGGCCGGCTCACTGCTGGCGCCGTTCCTGCCCCGGCCCCTGCGCCGGAACCTGTTTTCCCGTTAACTTTTTCGAGGTTCACAACCATGGCCTTCACATCGATTGTCGTTCCCGCTTTCAATGCCGAGAAAACGCTCGCTGACACTCTTCTTTCCTTGCAGAGGCAAACCTGTACGGAGTTTGAGGTCATTGTGGTCAATGACGGCTCCACGGACACAACTGCCGCGATTGCGGCGGGTTTTTGCAGCGATCCGCGCTTTCGCGTGATCCACCAGAAAAACCGCGGCCTTGCCGGAGCGCGCAACTCGGGTATTGCTGGCGCACAGGGCGATGTGGTGGCGTTTTGCGACGCAGACGACATGTGGGAGCCGGAGAAGCTGGCCCGCCATATCAGCCATCTGGAGGCCAACCCCCAGGTAGGCATAAGCTATGCCGGATCTGCTTTCATCTCGGAAGATGGCGCCCTTACGGGCCAGGCGCAGCGGCCGCGGCTGCAAAACATCGACGCCAAACACATTTTCAAGCGCAACCCGGTCGGAAACGGATCTGCGGCCGTGATCCGGCGAGCAGTGTTTGACGAAATCGCCTTCCGGCCCCGGTCCGAGACCGAGCGCGACTGGTATTTCGACGAGACTTTCCGCCAATCCGAGGACATCGAATGCTGGCTGCGGATTGCCTTGACGACCAACTGGGCGTTCGAAGGGATCCCGGGCCTGCTCACACGCTACCGGATCAATTCAGGCGGGCTTTCGGCGGCGACTGACCGCCAGCTTGCCGCCTGGGAGCGGATGGTTCGTAAGCTGTCACAGACCAACCCCAAGTTTTTTGCGCAAGAAACAGGAGTGGCGCGGGCATATCAGCTCCGCTACCTCAACCGGCGCGCCATCAGCGATCTGGACAGCCGCCGCGCAGTACGTCTTGCCAGGGCGTGGCTTGCCTGCTCCCTGCGGCCGCTTTGGGAGGAGCCGTTGAAGTCCGGGGCAACCCTGGCGGCGACTGCGCTGCTTGCCGTGACCGGGCCGAAGGCTTTGCGAAAGACAATGAAACTGGCCGCACGGGCACACCGGAACGAGGCCATGTCATGACCGTTATCCGTGTAACCCACTTGGTTGATGACACCACTGCAGGCGGAGTGATGCGCGTCATCAGTCACATGATGACAACGCCTGATCTTACGCGCGAGGCTGATCACAGCTTGCTGGAGGTGAAACGGAACAGGCTTTGCATAGGGCGGGTGGAAGCGGATGTGATCGTTTCGCATCTTGCGATCAGCTGGCGCCTTCTCCCCTTGCTGGCCGCCTTGCGTGTCATGAACCCCACAGCACGGCTTGTTCATGTCGAGCACAGCTACACCAAGTGCTTCACAGCTCAAAATGTCAGGCGGAAACGGCGGTTCGGCGCTCTCCTCAAGCTTTCATATGCCCTGTTCCACGATGTCGTTGCCGTCAGTGCCGCGCAGGGGAAGTGGCTGAGGGATGAGGGTTTCGTGCGGCCGGCCGCCCTGCATGTCATTCCCTCCTGCGTTGATCTGTCTGCTTTCCGGGAACTGGCACCGCCAGAGGGCGCGGTAAAGACAATCGGTGCCATTGGGCGGCTGGAACCGCAGAAGGGATTTGATATCCTGATCAAGGCTTTCCGCGAACTCAGCGATCCCGGCATTGCCCTTCATATCTATGGTCAGGGGGCGGAGGAGACGTTGCTCCGCGACCTTGCCGCCGACGATCCCCGCATACATTTCAAAGGCTTTTCTTCCAACCCGGTGGCGGCCATGGCTGGTCTTGACGCAGTAATGATGCCCTCGCGATGGGAAGCCTACGGGCTGGTTGCGATTGAAACCCTGGCAGCGGAACGCAGGCTGCTTGTCAGCAACGTCGATGGACTTACGGATCACTTGCCCCATGGAGCCGCACTGGTTGACGGCGCAGGAATTAAACCCTGGCAGAGCGCATTAGAAGAGCTTTTTGCAGCACCACCGCGCCCCCGCGGGCCAAGGCACGCTCACAACTACGAAAGTCATTTTTTCGACTGTTGGAAATCGCTGTTTTTGTCTCCTGTCATTGCTTCACAGTGAGGGTTTTCACCAGATCGCACCCGCGAAGCTTGCTATCAATTGCCGCGTTGAACAGTGCTAGATCGCGCAGGTTGCCCGCCAGTTCGAGCCACGCGCGGATCGCCCAGACCTGTTTCGGCAACAGTGGCCGTTTCTGGCCGATGATCCGGCCCTTGTTCCAGGCTCTTCGTTTCGGGATGACAGCGGGAAGTTGGACTCTTGGCATAGTGCTCCCGCCAACCCCAGACATCATTACCGCGCTGACGATGTCATCGTACAAGCGGAGTGGATGCCTGTTCTCGGAAGTCATCCGAGAACACCATTTCTGCCGATGCATTCGGCGGCAGTGAGCCCAGCATGTACCTTGGATTTTCCCGCCGCGTGCGCTTGCAGCGCGGAAGTTGCGGCAACAGCGACAAACTTACCGCCGCATTGCGGCTGCGAAACATGCCGTTCATGTCGGGGGAAGAAAACCCGAAACTAAAAATTCATGCCACAAGACTCAAAGACCATACTCCGCCCGTCAGCAACCTCGGCCAAGGCAGCTGACGGTGTAAGTAAGCTAGCTGGGGGTACAGACAGCTCGGTACCCCGGGTCGCCCTTTTTAGAGAGGGTGGAAAACAGCAATTGCCTTCCACCTGGATATCAGGATGCCTTTGGTGAGCCTTTTCAGTCAGGCATCAGCGCCTTCAACAATCACGATGTTGGCGATGCCCGCATCAATGCGGTGATTTTTTGCAGCTTGGTATTCAGACGAATTATAGCAGGCGAGCGCGGCCTCCAGCGTGTCGAACTCGATTACAACATTACGCAGATGGCCGTCGCCTTCGAGCTGCTCGCAGGTTCCACCGCGCGCCAGCACCCGCGCGTTGAACTTTCGGAAAGCCTCCGTCGCCCCGGCGGCATAAAGGGCATAGGGCTCGGGATCCGTCACCGTGACATGTGCAATCCAGTAGGCTTTGGGCATTGGGCATTCTTTCAGAATAATGTCTGCAGCACGCGCCGGAGCGGATTTTCCGCTCCGGAGCCTTGTCTTACCTGTTCAGGATCTTCGACAGCACCAGATAGGCGGCACCGGCCACGAACAGGCCCACGAACCAGGCATAGGTATAGATCGTGGCGAAGAAGTCCGAGGTACCGGCGGTGAGGCCAACACCTGCCAGGAAGCCCGGCAGGTTCGGCAGGATGCCGATCACCAGCGCCCAGACACCGGCCCAGTTGGTGCCGTTGCTGCCGGAGTAGATGCCGTTCATCTTGAACAGATCGGCCACTTCCAGCTTGGTCTTGCGCAGCAGGTAGTAGTCCGCCAGCATCACGCCCGCAATCGGACCCAAGAGCGCCGAATAGGCGATCAGCCAGCCGATGATGTGGTTCACCAGGATCCAGGGGAACATGGCGATGCCGATGCCCGCGGTGATGTAGCCGCCGCGCTTGAGGTTGATCTTGCTCGGCGCCAAGTTCGAGAACCCGTGCGCTGGCGCCACGACGTTAGCCGCCAGGTTGGTGGTCAGCGTCGCTACAATCAGGGCAAATAGCGCGATGATCACCGAAAATCCGCCCATCTTTTCGGACAGCTGGATCGGATCCCAGATCGCCTCGCCGTAGATCACTACAGTGGCCGAGGTCACGGCAGAGGCGATGAAGGCAAACAGCGCCATCGGAACCGGCAGGCCGACCAATTGGCCCAGCAGCTGGTCCTTCTGGCTGCGCGCGTGGCGGGTAAAGTCGGGAATGTTCAGCGCCAGCGTCGCCCAGAAGCCGATCATGCCGGTGAGGCTCGGCCAGAACACCACCCAGAACTGGCCTTCCTGCGGCTGGCCCGGATCAAAGGCGCTGGGGGTCGACAGCATCTCTCCGAAGCCGCCCGCGTTGACATAGGCCCAGGCCAGCAGTGCCAGCCCCATCGCCAGCAAGAACGGTGCCGCATAGGTCTCCAGCCAGCGGATCGACTCGGTGCCATTTGCAATGAAGTAGAGATGCAGCGCCCAGAAGGCGAGGAAACAGATGAACTCGCCCGCGCTGATGCCCAGCACCGGCAGCGCCTCGCCCGCCAGCGCGCCGCCCGTGAGGGTGTTCAGGATCACAAAGATCGCCGAACCGCCAACCCAAGTTTGAATGCCGAACCAGCCGCAGGCAACGATACCGCGGGCCACCGCCGGGATCTTGGCGCCGCTGGGTCCGAAGGACGAGCGCAGAAGCACCGGAAAGGGAATGCCGTATTTGGTGCCCGCATGGCCAACCAGCACCATTGGGATCAGCACGATGGCATTGGCCGCCAGAATGGTCAGCACCGCCTGGTCCCAGCTCATGCCCGATCCGATCAGGTAGGAGGCCAGCAGATAGGTCGGGATACAGACCACCATACCGACCCAAAGCGCGGCAATCGCCAGCCAGTCCCAGGTGCGTTCCGCCGCCGTTGTGGGCAGCTGGTCCTCGTTATACAGTTCCGGGTCGATCCCGGTCAGATCGGTCCGCGGCGGCGCCTCGGCACCGGATGCGGAAAACCCGCTGGTGATATCAGCCATTTTCAGTTTCCTCCCTGTTATTGGCTTACTGCCGCCCCGTCCTCCACAGGGCCGCAGATGCGAAAGCCCCCGGCCTGTGCCGGGGGTATGATCAGACGCAGGCCGGCATGTTTTCAGCCGAGCGCACGACCTGGCGCGGCGCAGTCACCTGTTTCCACTTGGACAGCGCCTTGTTGACTTCGGGGTACGCGGGCCGGTCCACAAACCGCCCGTGGCCCGGGGTGGCGCAGACGGTGCCGTCATCTACCGCCACCTCGCCGCAGCTGAGCGTGTAGCGGGGCAGGCCGGTGACCTCGCGGCCAGAGAACACGTTGTATTCCACAACCGATTGCTGGGTTTCTGGAGAAATCACCTTGGATTTCTTGGGATCCCACACCACCAGGTCGGCGTCGGAGCCTTCCACAATCGCTCCTTTTCGCGGGTAGATATTGAGGATCTTGGCGATATTGGTGGAGGTGACGGCGACAAACTCGTTCGGAGTCAATCGGCCTGTATTCACTCCCTCGTTCCAAAGGACCGGCATCCGGTCCTCAAGGCCGCCGGTGCCGTTCGGAATTTTGGTGAAGTCATCGATGCCAAAGCGTTTCTGATCCACGGTAAATGCACAGTGGTCGGTCGCCACAACCTGCAGGGAGCCTGCCTGCAGACCGGCCCACAGGCTGTCCTGATGCGCCTTGTCCCGGAATGGCGGCGACATCACCCGCTGCGCGGCGTGGTCCCAGTTGGGATGGCGGTATTCGCTTTCGTCCAGCACCAGATGCTGGATCAGCGGCTCGCCAAAGACCCGCATTCCCTTCTGGCGTGCCCGGCGGATCGCCTCATGCGCCTGTTCGCAGGAGGTATGCACGACATACAGCGGCACACCCGCCATGTCGGCGATCATGATAGCGCGGTTGGTGGCCTCGCCCTCAACCTCCGGCGGGCGCGACAGCCCATGCCCCTCCGGCCCGGTGATACCGTCGGCCAGCAGCTTCTGCTGCATGGTGGCAACCACATCGCCGTTTTCCGCATGCACCATCGGCAGCGCCCCCAGCGCGGCGCAGCGGCGGAACGAGTCGAACAGCTCGTCGTCGTCCACCATCAGCGCGCCTTTATAGGCCATGAAGTGCTTGAAGGAGTTGATGCCGAGATCCACAACCTGCTGCATCTCGTTGAACACCTGCTCGCTCCACCAGGTCACCGCCATGTGGAAGGAGTAGTCGGCGCAGGCGCGTTTCGACTTGGCGTGCCAGGCCTCCAGCGCCGCCAGCATCGACTGGCCGGGGCTGGGCAGGCAGAAATCCACCACCATGGTGGTGCCGCCAGCGAGGCCCGCGCGGGTGCCGCTTTCAAAATCATCCGCCGAATGGGTGCCCATGAAGGGCATCTCCAGATGCACATGCGGGTCGATGCCGCCCGGCATGACATAGCAGCCTTCGGCATCAAGAACCTTATCGCCATTCAGGCCCGCGCCGATCTGCACGATCTTGCCGCCCTCGATGGCGACATCTGCCTCATAACTGCGGTCGGCGGCAACGATGGTGCCGCCCTTGATCACGGTTCTCTGACTCATGCCGCTCACTCCACGATCTCTGCGGTTTCCAGCACGGCATGCAGCAGCACGTCGGTCCCCGCCGCCGCCCATTCGCGGCTGATTTCCTCATCCTCATTGTGGCTAAGGCCATCGACACAGGGGCACATCACCATCGCGGTCGGCGCCACCTTGTTGATCCAGCAGGCATCATGGCCCGCGCCGGAGATAATGTTGCGGTGCGAATAGCCCAGCTTCTCCGCCGCCCGGCGCACCGCATCGACGCAGCCCTCGTCAAAGGTCACCGGGTCGAAATGCCCTGCCCGTTTGATCTCCAGCTCCAGTTCCAGCTCCTCGGCAATCTTCGCCGCACCCTCGCGCAGGCGCTGCTCCATATCGGTCTGGGTGTCAAAGCTGGGCGAACGGAAGTCGATGGTGAACACCACCTTGCCCGGAACAATGTTACGGCTGTTGGGGTAATAGTCGCAGTGGCCAACGGCACCGACAGCGTCGGGCTGGTAGCTCATCGCGATTTCATGCACCAGATCGGTGATCCGCGCCGCGCCAAGGCCCGCATTGCGGCGCATCGGCATCGGGGTGGAACCGGTGTGCGCCTCTTGCCCTGTCAGCGTCACCTGAAGCCAGTTCAGGCCCTGGCCGTGAGTGACGACACCAATGTCCTTGCCCTCGGCTTCCAGAATGGGGCCTTGCTCGATGTGCAGCTCGAACATCGCGTGCATCTTGCGGCTGCCTACCGGCTCGTCGCCCACGTAGCCAATGCGAGCCAGCTCCTCGCCGAACTTCTTGCCCTCCGCATCTTCGCGCGCATAGGCCCAGTCCTGCGTATGAACGCCCGCAAAAACACCCGAGGACAGCATCGCGGGAGCAAACCGCGTGCCTTCCTCATTGGTCCAGTTCACCACCACGATGGGACGGCGCGGGGTGATGCCCTGATCGCGGATCGAGCGCACCACCTCAAGCCCCGCCAGCACGCCCAGCACGCCATCGTATTTGCCGCCCGTCGGCTGGGTGTCCAGATGGCTGCCCATCATCACCGGGTCCAGATCCGGCTCGGCGCCCTCAAGGCGGGCAAACATGTTGCCCATGCTGTCGACGCCCACCGTCATGCCGGCCTCTTCACACCAGCGCTTGAACAGGTCGCGGCCTTCCTTGTCGGCATCGGTCAACGTCTGGCGGTTGTTGCCGCCGCGCACCCCCGGGCCCTTCTGCGCCATTTCCATAAGCGAATCCCACAGGCGGCTGCCATTGATGCGGGCGTTGCTTTGCACGTCTTTCATGTTGTCTCTCCCTTGGCGGCTGCCGGCCCCGCACGCTCCTCCGCGGCGGACCGGCAGCCGGTTGGTCACGCGATGAGCGACTCGGCCAGGATGCCGATCAGCTCGTCGATTTCAGATTTTTCGATGATCAGCGGCGGCGACATGGCAATGATGTCGCCGGTTGTGCGCAGATGCGCCCCCCTGTCCCAGGCCCGCAGATAGGTGTCAAAGGCGCGTTTGGTCGGCAGGCCCTCAACCGGCTCCAGCTCCACCGCGCCCACCAGGCCCGAGCAGCGGATGTCCTTCACATGCGGCAGCCCCTTCAGGCTGAACAGCGCTTCGGTCCAATAGCCTTCCAGCGCCGCCGCGCGCTCGAACAACTCCTCCTCGCGGTAGGTGTCCAGCGCCGCCAGCGCCGCCGCGCAGGCGACCGGGTTGCCCGAGTAGGTGTAGCCGTGGAACAGCTCGATCATGTGCTCGGGGCCGGTCATGAAGGCATCGTGGATCTCGCTGCTGATCATCACTGCGCCCATCGGAATGACACCATTGGTCAGCCCCTTGGCGGTGGTGATCATGTCCGGCTCGACGCCATAGTAATCCGCGCCAAACGCGCGGCCCAGGCGGCCATAGGCCGTGATCACCTCGTCGAAAATCAACAGGATGCCATGCTCGCGGGTGATCTCGCGCAGCCGCTCCAGGTACCCCTTCGGCGGCAGGATCACCCCGGCGGAACCCGCCATCGGCTCGACGATCACCGCGGCAATGGTTTCGGCCCCGTGCAGCTCGATCAGCCGCACCAGATCCTCCGCCAGCTCCGCGCCATGCTCCGGCTGGCCCTTGGTAAAGGCGTTGCGCTCCGGATCATGGGTGTGGCGCAGGTGGTCGACGCCGGTGAGCAGGCTGCCGAAATGGCGGCGGTTGTTGACGATGCCGCCGACCGAGATGCCGCCGAAATTGACCCCGTGATAGCCCTTCTCGCGCCCGATCAGCCGGGTGCGGCCCGGCTCGCCCTTGGCCTTGTGATAGGCCAGCGCGATCTTCAGCGCGGTCTCCACCGATTCCGAGCCGGAATTTGTGAAAAACACATGGTTCAGGTCCCCCGGTGCCAGCTCCACCAGCCGGTTTGCCAGCTCAAAGGCCTTGGGGTGGCCCATCTGGAAGGCTGGCGCGTAATCCAGCTCCGCCACCTGCTTTTGCACCGCCTCGGTGATCCGCGGCGCGGCGTGGCCTGCGTTGACGCACCACAGGCCCGCGGTGCCGTCCATCACCTTCCGCCCGTCGGTGGTAGTGTAATACATGCCCTCAGCGGCAGCGACCATGCGCGGGTTTTGCTTGAAATGCCGGTTGGCCGTGAACGGCATCCAATAGGCGTCCATGGCGTTTGCGCGTTTTGGATCAGTGGTCATATCCAAATCCTTTTCTTGAGAGTGTTCAGGCCGCAATCTGGTTCAGCAGCGTATCGAGGCTCTGCTTTGCATCGCCATAGAACATGCGGGTGTTTTCCTTGAAGAACAGGGGGTTCTCGATGCCGGAATACCCCGTGCCCTGGCCGCGTTTGGAGACAAACACCTGTTTCGCCTTCCAGCATTCCAAGACCGGCATGCCGGCGATCGG
>NZ_JWLE01000030.1:0-85105 GCF_000813785.1 Leisingera sp. ANG-DT | reverse complement strand
GATCACGTGGCCGTCCGAAGTCTCATAGACGCCATAAGGCATGATGCTGGGGTGTTCGTTGCCGCGGCGCTTGGGGTTCTGGCCTGTGTTCAGATAGGCGACACCCTCGTTGATCAGCCAGGCGATCTGGGCGTCGACCAGCGCCAGGTCGATCTGCTGGCCTTCGCCGGTTTTCTCGCGGTGGTGCAGTGCGGAAAGGATGCCGATGCAGGCGTACATGCCGCACATCACATCGGCGATGCCGACGCCTGCCTTCATCGGCTGGCCGCCCGGCTCCCCAGTCAACGACATGATGCCGCCGAACCCTTGGGCCATGATGTCATAGCCGGGCTTGTGGCTGTTGGGGCCGGTTTGGCCGTAGCCCGAAATGGAGCAGTAGATCAGCCCCGGCAGATCGTCCTTGAGGCTGGCATAGTCCAGCCCGTATTTCGCCAGCCCGCCGGGTTTGAAATTCTCGATCAGGATGTCGGCCTCAGCCGCCAGGCGTCGGATGGCCTGCTGGCCGTCTTTTGTTGCAATATCAATGGCGACCGAGCGTTTGTTGCGGTTGGCCGCCATGAAATAGGCGGAGAGATCGGATTGCTGCCGGTTCGCATCGACAACATAGGGCGGCCCCCACTGGCGGGTGTCGTCGCCGCCAGTCTTGGGGTTTTCCACCTTGATCACCGTGGCGCCGAGGTCGCCCAGGAGCTGGGTGCAGGTCGGGCCTGCCAGGATGCGGGAGAGGTCGAGAACCTTGACGCCTTTGAGGGCGCCGTGGGGCAGCAGGTCAGATGCGGCCATCGTAGCCTCCGCGGTCGATCACAGCCGAGATGACGGTGAATTTGTCTGATTTCATTGCGTCCATCAGCGCGGCGCGCAGTTCGCTTCGGTTGGTGACCTTCACACCGTTGCCGCCGAACGCCCGGCCCATGGCGGCAAAATCGTGCTCGGCGAAATCGACACCGCCGTTGGCAAGCTGGCGCTGGCGCTGTTTCAGCTCAATCAAGGCAAGGCTGGCGTCCGCAAAAACCACGAAGATGGGAGCCACGCCAAGTTCGGCAGCTGTGGCGAGCTCGCCTGCGACCATCAGAAAGCCCGCGTCACCGGAGAAACTGACCACCGGGCGGTCCGGCTGCGCCAGCTTGCGCCCGATGGCCATTGGCACGGCGCAGCCCATGGTGCAGAGGCCGGAAGACTGGATCAGACTGCGCGGCTCGGAACATTCCCACATCTGGCTGAGCAAAATACGGTGGGCGCCGCTGTCGGCGGTGGCGAGGGTTTCCGGCGGCAGGGTCGCGCGGCATTCGGCGATGACGCCGGCCGGGCCCCAGTCCACATCCTGCGGGAAGGCAGCTGCCAGCGCGGATTTGACTGCTGCAGGGCGGCCATTGGCCCAGGTTTCGCGCGGGGCGGTGCCTTCGGAGAGGGTTTCCAGCGTGGGGGTAATGGCCGTCAGGAAGTTCAGGCCGGCCTGATGCATGTAATGGGTGTTGGCCTCTGGCGCGACGTCAATGACGTTCTGGGTGTCAAGATCCCAGACATTGCGCCAGCCGGGGCGCATCTCAATCGGGTCATAGCCGATGGAGAGCACCAGATCGGCCTCGCGCACCATCGGCAGCAGGTGTTTGTCCGCCAGCGGTGACAGGCCCGCACCGCCCAGGCAGAGGGGGTGGTTCTCAGGCAGGATACCCTTGGCCTTGTAGGTTGTGACGAAAGGGATCTGGTGTCTCTCAAGAAAACTGCGAAGGGCAGTGCCTGCGTTTTCCTGCAGCGCATCAAGACCAATGACCGCCACCGGACGTTCAGCTGCAGCCAGCCAGGACTGCGCCTGCGCCAGTGCCTCTCCGCTTGGCGCGCTGGCACTTGCAGGCGCGCGGCGGACGCCGCGGTCCTTTGCCGGCGCATCTGCCACCGAGATCGGCACGTCAATATGCACCGGCCCGTTTCGGGGTTCAGTTGCGATGGCGACCGCCTTGTCTGCGATCAGGTCCGCAGCTTCGGCGTCCAGCCGGAAGGTCGCCTTGGTGATAGGGGTGAACACTGCGCGGTGGTCAAGAACTTGATGGGTATAGCTTTGTTCCTCCGCTGCATCGACGCAGCCGGTCAGCACCAGCATCGGCACCCGGTCCTGATGGGCGTTGGCCACCACGTTGATGCCGTTCAGCGCACCAGGGCCGAGGGTGGCGACCAGGATGACCGGCGCGCCGTCCGCATGATGCACGCCTTCGCCCATGAAGCCGGCGCAGTTCTCATGCTTGGCCAGGTGAAAGGCGATACCCGCGCGTGTAAGCGCATCGACCAGGGTCAGCACCTCGCCGCCGGGCATCCCGAAGGCATGGCGGCAGCCTGCCTCATAGAGCCGCCGGGCCAGAACATCGGCTGCGCGTGAGGGTTCTGTCATCTTGTTCGTCCAATCCGTTGATTTGCCGCCAGAATGCCGAGCCTGTGCCCGCGCGCAAGCCCTCTCACGCCAGTGTGAGAAATGCTGCGGCGGTTTTTGGCGCAAACGGGGGGATTTGGGTATTTGTGACCAGAAAGAAGCTGCAGCTACTTTTGGGCCTGTTCAGCGATCAACGCGAATCGGCGGTCGAGTTGACCGGCCAGAGCTGCCAGGCCTGCGCCGCCCTCATCCGCGTATGGGGCAAAGACATGAGTGGGCAGTTTGTAAGACAGCGTGGCGGTGCCGTCAGCTTCCTCTGTCACATACATCCGCACAGGGGCTTCGATCATCGCAGCGGTGGAAAGTGCCAGGATCTTCACTGCGAAATCATTGTTGAAGAGGCCAATAACCCGATTGCCGGGGATGGTGATGCCGCGGGCGGCGGCAGCGCCTGTGGGGCCTGCCTGGGTGACGACGCCCAGGCCTTGGGTTTTGGCTGCGGCTTTGACATCTGCAATCAGCTGCTCGAAGGGTTTGGAGGTCTCATGCACCGCCCAGCCGTCACGCGGGGAGATGTTGCCAGCGGCGGCTGTTGAAGCTGTCAGGATCAAGGCGGCGGTCAGACGGATGAAAGACATGGGGCTTCTCCAAGGCGTGCTTGAAACATCTAGGGCATAACCGAGGGGCTGCGGCTCACAATTTTGTGGGGGCTGAGGCGCCCGGTCAGGTTGCGATCTTGCCGCCACCCTGTTTGGTCACCACTACCACCGAGGGGCGGGGCGGCATCGACGGTTCGAAATCCGGCCAGCGGGTGGCCGGGTCATCGAAAGTGGATTCGCGTTCAAAGCCTTTCAGGTTTTTGGTTCCGTCGGTGCCGGGGTGCTGCACTGCCAGAAACAGAGTTTCAATGTCCGGGGTGAAGTAGGGACCGCAAAGCTCTGCCCCCACGGGACAACGGAAGAACAGTTTGGAGTGGCCGCGCAGACCCCCTTCGGTCTCCACGCCATATAGCCCGTCGGATTTGCCTGTCTTGTCCCACTTGCGGCCCTGGTCGGTGGCGACCCAGAGGCGTCCCTCGGCGTCGATGGCGCAATTGTCCGGGGAGGAGAACCAGCCGTTTGCCGAAGTCTCCGGGTTCCACTGGGCGCCTACGGAAGCAATTGCGGGGTTTCCGCATTGCACCAGGATGGACCAGCTGCCGCGGGTGGCGGCGTGGTCGCCGCCGTCCTCCTTCAGTTCAATGACATGGCCGAAATCAGATTCAGGCCGCGGATTGGCGGCGTTGGTCTGGCCCGGCTCACGCTTGGAGTTGTTGGTCAGCATCACGAAAGCAGTGCCGTCGCCGCGCGGCGAGACATCTTCGGGGCGGTCCATCGGGGTTGCGCCCAGAACATCCGCGGCCAGGCGGGCGTCAATCAGGACGTCTGCCTGGCTGGCAAAGCCGTTGTCCGCCGTGAGCGGCCCGTGGCCTTGCACCAGCGGCAGCCAGTGCAGAGTGCCGTCCGGATCAAACCGGGCTGCATAGAGCGTCCCGTCGCTGAGCAGGCGGGAGTTTGCGGCGCGGTCCTGCGAAACTGATCCGCGGGACACGTATTTGTAAAGGTATTCGAACCGGGCATCGTCGCCCATGTAGACCACCAGGCGGCCGTCGGCGGACAGGGTGGTTTCCGCGCCCTCATGCGCAAAGCGGCCAAGCGCTGTGTGCTTTACCGGCGTGGAATGCGGATCCAGCGGATCAACTTCAACAACCCAGCCGAAGCGGTTCACTTCATTGGGAGTTTTATCAATGTTAAAACGGTCGTGGTATTTGCCCCAAGCGTACCACAGGGCAGGCACGTTGTAGCGGGCCATCTGTGCGGCCTCTGGCTGGCCCGTGAGATCGGGCTCGCCCTCGGCGCCCAGTTGATCGGTCCAGAAATAGCCGTGAAAGTTCTCCTCAGCCATCAGCCAGGTGCCCCAGGGGGTCATGCCGCCGGCGCAGTTGTTCAGGGTGCCAATGACCTCGCGCCCGGTAGGATCAGCGCCGGTCTGCATCCGCGGGTGGCCCGCGGCGGGGCCATCAATGGCCATCACCGTGTTCAGCGGGGAAATGCGGCGGTTCAACTCGCTGTCACGGACAACGGCCCACTTGCCCTCCTGGTTGCGGGCAATTTCCACCACGGAGCCGCCGTGGGCGGCCATTTCGATTTCCGCCAGTTCCCGCGTCATGCCAGCAAACTCTGCCTTGTCCTGGCGGCCAAGGCCGGGGAACATCACCTCTTCATTTGTGTACTCATGGTTCACGCACAAAAGCCCGCGGGTGCCTTCTGCGTTGAGGGGCAGGAACCCAACATAGTCGTTGTTGTAGCCGAACTGCTGAAGCTGTGCTGCGGCGCTCTGGTTCATCACGTCGAAATCCGGCGCGTCCGCGGTGATGGGGTCCCCCCAGCGCAGCAGGATGTCCGCGTCATAGCCCGGTGCGACATGGTGGGTTTCGTCGTTGCCCCATGCCAGTTCGTCAAAGGCGTAACGGCTTTGAGCACTTGAGACAGCCGCGGCGGCCCGGTGCGGCTGAGTGAGAGCCGTCGCGCCAAAAAGGGCAGCAGAGGCAGAAGTGCCAAGCATTCCCTGAAGCACCGCGCGGCGGCCATGGCGGGCGGAGATCACATCTCCGATGGTGCGGTGACGGATCGGGTTGGCGGGGCAGTCATCAGCGGCTTCAAAAGCTTCCGCCTTGTTGCCGGTCTGCGGGTCATTGATGATCTGCCTGCGGTTCATTGCTGCGCTCCGGTTGGCGTGCCGCATGGGGGCGGCTTGCGCGGTTTTGCCGGAACGCAGAGTATTCTGCAGCCCGATGGCGTCAATCGCCGTCGTTGCAGAAAATATCGTAGACCACTTCCAGAACGCGGCGGGGCTTATCATCCGCGAGGCTGTAGTAGATCGCTTTGCCGTCGCGGCGCGGGACAACCAGGCCCTCAAGGCGCAGCCGGGAAAGCTGCTGGGAGACGGCAGCCTGTCGGGCCGACAGAAGTTGTTCCAGTTCCGTGACGGATTTTTCGCCGGAGACCAGATGGCACAGGATCATCAGCCGCCCCTGATGGCTGATGGCCTTGAGAAAGTTGGAAGCCTTGGTCGCGTTTGCAACCATTTGCTCCTTTTCTTCCGGATCCATATCAGCTGAAAACTCGGGTAGTGGCATCTTGTGTCTCCTGGTGGCACCGGGGCGCCTTACTCCTTTTTGAAATCCGTGCTGGCGAATACTTGGCGTAACTTCTGTGTACTAACAATATAATATGTAGGAGCTGTTACCAGAGTTGAACGGCGCGGCCAAAAGAAATGCTGCCAATTTTGGTTTTTGTAAAAATAGCGCCTTTCCGCCCGCTCGGGACAAAGGCGGGCGGCCATGCAGCCTTTCTCAGCTCCAGCCCTTGCGGAAGAAGTGCGGCGAAGCGCCGAATTTTCGCTTGAACTGGCGTGAGAAGTGGGTGGCCGAATTGAAGCCCGAGGCCAGCGCGATCTCGGTGACAGACATTGAGGTTTCGTTCATCAGCGCAAAGGCGTGGCTGAGGCGCATGTCAAAATAGACATGCATCGGGCTTTGGTTCAGATAGCGCGAGAACAGCCGCTCCAGCTGGCGGCGGGAGATGTCGAGCCGGTCGCACAACTCGCCGATCGACAACGGTTCCTCGATCGATTCCTGCATAAGCTGCAGCGCGTTCAGCAGGCGCTGGTTGCGGCTGCCGATGGCCACCGCATAGTTCGACTTCTGCGGCGCCGCCTGGCCGCCGGAGCGCACATGCAGGCACATATCGGCGACGATGATCGCCAGTTGCTTGCCGTGGCGCTCCTCGATCAGGTGCAGCATCATGTCGGTGGCGGCATTGCCGCCGCCGCAGGTCATCAAGGGCCCCGAGATTTCGAAGATGTTTGGGGAGGGCTCCAGGCTGGGATAGCTTTCCAGGAAGCCCGGCTGGTTTTCCCAGTGCAGGGTGAACTTGTGGTTCTTGATCAGACCGGCCTGGGCCAGCGCAAAGGCACCGGTGCAGATACCGCCAATGGAGCGGCCAAAGCGGCTTTCGCGGCGCAGCCAGTTCAAGGTGACTTCGCTGGCGGCCGCGTGCGGTTCAACGCCTGCGCAGACAAAACCCATCGAATCCGAGGGCAGCGGCTGCAACTGGGTGTCCGGGGTTACCACCATGCCGTTGGAGCAGCGCACCGGCTGGCCGTCCTCCGTCATGATGTACCAGCGGTAGAGCCGGGTGCCGGTCACCTGGTTGGCAATGCGCAGGGGTTCGATAGCAGCGGCCACCGGCAGCATCGTCGCCTTGGGCAGCAGCAGGAAATAGAAATCCTGCGGCTCGCCCTCAAATGGAATGGCGAGATTGGCGGCGGCGCCTTTCTGAACGAAGCTGTCATCGGACATGGCGGGACCCCAGCGCAGCACCCGGTGAAAGACACCGGGCGGAATTCGGACTTGATTTTGCTTCCTAAGGCGCTGGTGCCGCGCGCAGCCCGAGAATAGCGACAGCGTTCCAGCGGATTGCGACACCACATGCAGGTTTGCGTCACCCGGAAAATGCCTGCCGCCTCTTGCAGGTCAAAAGGGGCGATACTAAGACTCGGGTAACACACTGTCGGGTATGGTGCCGGACATAAACAACGCAGGCAGGTTGCAATGATTGATCCCAGAGAAACATACATGAACACCCTGGTCCCGATGGTGGTTGAGCAGACCAGCCGGGGAGAACGGGCCTATGACATCTTTTCCCGCCTGCTGAAGGAGCGGATCATCTTCCTGAACGGCCCGGTGCATGACGGGATGAGCTCGCTGATCGTGGCCCAGCTGCTGCACCTTGAGGCGGAAAACCCGTCGAAGGAAATCTCCATGTATATCAACAGCCCCGGCGGCGTTGTGACCTCCGGCCTGTCGATCTACGACACCATGCAGTACATCAAGCCCAAGGTCTCGACCCTGGTGATCGGCCAAGCGGCCTCGATGGGCTCACTGCTGCTGACCGCCGGCGAGCCGGGCATGCGCTTCAGCCTGCCGAATTCCCGCGTGATGGTGCACCAGCCCTCAGGCGGCTTCCAGGGTCAGGCGACCGACATCATGATTCACGCCGAGGAAACCCTGAAGCTGAAAAAGCGCCTGAACGAGATTTACGTCAAGCACACCAGTCAGGATTACGACACCATCGTCAATGCGCTGGAGCGCGACAACTTCATGTCTCCGGAAGAGGCCAAGGAATTCGGTCTGATCGACGAGATCGTCGAGAACCGCGCCAAGGGCGACGACGAGCAGGCCTGACGCCTGCGCTTGTGAACAGCCGTGTGCCCCGCGTTTCAGATGGGGCGCACTTTCACATTGTGGCGGCCTAAGCACTGGCTTAAGCTGGCCAAAAGATGAATTGCCCCGCAGCGCGGGCGCAGCGGACCGGGCGGACTGAAAGGTAGACCATGGCGACGAATTCAGGCGGCGACAGCAAGAACACCCTCTATTGCAGCTTCTGCGGCAAGAGCCAGCATGAAGTGCGCAAGCTGATCGCTGGCCCCACCGTATTCATTTGCGATGAATGCGTTGAACTGTGCATGGATATCATCCGTGAAGAGACCAAGGCCTCCGGGCTGAAGGCGACCGACGGCGTGCCGACGCCCAAGGATATCTGCCAGGTGCTGGATGATTACGTGATCGGCCAGGCCACCGCCAAGCGCGTGCTGTCGGTCGCGGTGCATAACCACTACAAGCGTCTGAACCACGCCCAGAAGGCGGGTTCTGACATCGAACTGGCGAAATCCAACATCCTGCTGATCGGCCCGACCGGCTGCGGCAAAACGCTGCTGGCGCAGACGCTGGCGCGGATCCTGGATGTGCCCTTCACCATGGCGGATGCCACCACGCTGACCGAGGCCGGTTATGTGGGGGAAGATGTCGAGAACATCATCCTGAAGCTCTTGCAGGCGTCGGAATACAACGTTGAGCGTGCTCAGCGCGGCATCGTTTATATCGACGAGGTCGACAAGATCACCCGCAAGTCGGAAAACCCCTCAATCACCCGCGACGTGTCGGGCGAGGGCGTGCAGCAGGCACTGCTGAAGCTGATGGAAGGCACCGTCGCCTCTGTGCCGCCGCAAGGCGGGCGCAAGCATCCGCAGCAGGAATTCCTGCAGGTGGACACCACCAACATCCTGTTCATCTGCGGCGGCGCCTTTGCCGGCCTCGACAAGATCATCGCGCAGCGCGGCAAGGGCTCGGCGATGGGCTTTGGGGCTGATGTGCGCGACAATGACGAGCGCGGCGTTGGCGAGATCTTCAAGGATCTGGAGCCGGAAGACCTGCTGAAATTCGGCCTGATCCCGGAATTCGTCGGCCGTCTGCCGGTGCTGGCAACACTCGAAGATCTGGACGAGGATGCGCTGGTCACCATTCTGACCCTGCCGAAGAACGCCCTGGTCAAGCAGTACCAGCGCCTGTTCGAGCTGGAAGACACAGAGCTGGACTTCACCGACGAGGCGCTGAGCGCGATTGCCAAGAAGGCAATCGAACGCAAGACCGGCGCCCGCGGCCTGCGCTCGATCATGGAAGACATCCTCTTGGATACCATGTTCGACCTGCCGGGCATGGACAGTGTGACCAAGGTGGTTGTGAACGAGGAGGCCGTGACCTCTGACGCGCAGCCGCTGATGATCCACGCGGATGCGGAGAAAGAGCCGGCGTCAGCGGGCTGACAGGCGAAAGTTTCTGATAGAGCGGCGCGGTCATTTCCGCGCCGCTTTCATGTTGAGGAGAGAAACATGATCAAGCGGATTTCTTCGGGCGGCGAGTTCGAGGCCAAGATCGGCTATTGCCGCGCTGTGGTCGCCGGCGGTTTCGTGCATGTTGCTGGAACCGTAGGGCAGGGCGACGACGTGGTGGCCCAGTGCCGCTCGGCGCTGGACACCATAGGTGCGGCACTGGAGAAGGCAGGCGCCAGCTTTGCCGACGCAGTGCGGGTGAACTATTACCTGCCGGATGCAGCGGAGTTCGAACCCTGCTGGCCCATTCTGGCGGAAACCTTTGGCGCCAACCCGCCGGCGGCCACCATGGTGGAATGCAATCTGATTGACTCCAAATTCCGGATCGAGATCGAATTGACCGCGCTGGCACCCGCTGAGGGCTGACCCTGCCAGCGGCACAGAGGCCGCTGAGGCAAATCTGCCAAATCCCGCCAAGTCACAGGCTGCCCGTGGCGCAAGCCACTGGACCTTGGCGGGAAATTGGGCCATATCGAAGTCGGAAAAATCCGGAGGCACCCATGGGAATCCTGAACACACTTCTGCGCGCTGTGACCTGGTGGAACGGCTCCACCCTGAACACCCGGATCTTCACCGCCCGCAAGGGCATCAAGGTGGGTGAAGATGACCAGGGCAACGTGTTCTACCGCAACGCGGATGACAGCAAGCGCTGGGTGATGTTCAACGGCGAAGTGGAAGCCTCCCGCATCAGCCCCGACTGGCACGGCTGGCTGCACCGCACCTTTGACGAGGTGCCGAGCGAAAAGCCGCTGAAGCACAAGGCCTGGGAAAAGCCGCATCAGGAAAACCTGACCGGCACCAACATGGCCTATGCGCCGGCCGGGTCGATCCGCGCGGGCGGCGAGCCGAAAGAGCGCCGCGATTACGAGGCCTGGGTGCCCGAGTAAACACATCTGCCAAAAGGCTGATTTCATGTCCCATAATCCTACTGAAGTTTTTGCCGGCGGCATCGTGCTGGCGGCGGCCATCGGCTTTGCCGTTTATGCAGGACAGGCGGCTGGCCTGTCGCGTGCCGGCTCCACTTATGATTTGAATGCGTCTTTCCGCTCTTTGGAAGGCGTCAGCGTCGGCACCGACGTGCGGCTGGCCGGGGTCAAGATCGGCACCGTGACCGGTGTGGGCCTGAACCCGGAAACCTTCCGCGCCGATACCGTTTTTTCGGTTAAAGATGGTATCGAGATCCCCGACGACAGCGCCGTGGTGATTTCCTCCGAAGGCCTGCTGGGCGGCAATTTCGTTGAGATCATGCCGGGCGGATCGCCCTTTGCCTTTGAGGCGGGTGACGAGATTGAAGATACCCAAGGCGCGGTCAGCCTGATTTCGCTGCTGGTGAAATTCGTGGCTGGCGGCGGTGAGGAAGAGTCGTGAAGCGGCTGACCGCAGCGCTTACGGCGGTGGTGCTGGCTATGCCCGCCTGGGGGCAGGAGCAGGCCGCACAAGGCACCGCTGCGGTGCTGCGCGCGCTTGACAAGGTGAACGGGCATTCCGTCGATGCTGAGGTCGCCATTGGCGCCAGCGCAGAGATGTTCGGCCTTCTGGTGACTGTGCGGGATTGCCGCTATCCGGCGGAAAACCCGACGGGCGATGCCTTTGCCTATT
The DNA here is from genome assembly GCF_000813785.1 of Leisingera sp. ANG-DT. NCBI lineage: Bacteria > Pseudomonadati > Pseudomonadota > Alphaproteobacteria > Rhodobacterales > Roseobacteraceae > Leisingera > Leisingera sp. ANG-DT. The sequence goes on along the minus strand of NZ_JWLE01000030.1, from coordinate 74,373 downwards.
TGTCGGTTCAGGACCCCAAAAACGGGGCAGAGCATTTTCAGGGCTGGATGATTGCCTCCAGCCCGGCGCTGAACGCGCTGGACCACAACCGTTACGACGTCTGGGTCATCCGCTGCAAAAGCAGCTGAGGATCCGGAACTGTCGGCCGCATGAAATCCGCATCCTTGTCCAAAGCCTCGCGCAGCAGCGCGCGGTAGCGTGCGCGTGTCACTTCGACGCCGCCAAGGGAGGCCAGATGCGGTGTCAGGAACTGGGTGTCGCATAGGGTGAAACCCGCCTGCACCAGCCGGTCCGTCAGATAGGCCAGTGCCACCTTGGAGGCGTCGCGGCGGCGGGAGAACATGCTTTCGCCAAAGAACGCGCCACCCAGAGACACGCCGTATGTGCCGCCTGCCAGTTCGCCCTGGTGCCAGACCTCGAGTGAGTGGGCGTTGCCCATCAGGTGCAGTTCCAGATACCGGTCGCGGATTTCACTGTTGATCCAAGTTTCTGCCCGGTCGGCGCAACCGTCCACGACACCTGCGAAATCCCGGTTCACGGTGATCTCGAAGCCGCCGTTGCGGATGCGCTTGGCGAGAGAGCGGGAGATGCGGAATCCGTCCAGCGGCAAGATCCCGCGCCGCTTGGGGTCGACCCAGAACACTTCGGGATCGTCGCGGTGTTCGGCCATCGGGAAAACACCGGCGGAATAGGCGTGCAGCAAAAGATCGGCAGTCAGGCTCATGATGCCGCCAGTATAAAGGGCAATGGCAGGGAAATGTAAAACGGGGCGCATCCGGATGGTGCGCCCCGCAGGTTTTTAACCCGGTGTGTTCTCTTCCAGCCAGCGTTCCAGCCAGTGAATGCCGTAATCGCCGGTGTGGATGTCCTGCTCCTGCAGCAGCGCGTGGAACAGCGGCACGGTGGTGTCGATACCGTCGATGATCAGCTCGCCCAGGGCCCGGTTCAGGCGCGCCAGCGCCTCGGTTCGGTCGCGGCCGTGCACGATCAGCTTACCAATCAGCGAGTCATAGTAAGGCGGGATCGAATAGCCGTCATAAAGCGCCGAATCCATCCGCACACCCAGGCCGCCGGGGGCGTGGTACTGGGTGATCTTGCCCGGGCAGGGCGAGAAGTTCGGCAGTTTCTCGGCGTTGATCCGCACTTCGATGGCGTGGCCGTTGATCTCCAGGTCTTCCTGGGTGAAGGACATCGGCAGGCCTTCGGCCACCCGGATCTGCTCGCGCACCAGGTCGACGCCGAAGATGGCCTCGGTTACCGGGTGTTCCACCTGCAAGCGGGTGTTCATCTCGATGAAATAAAACTCGCCGTCCTCATAGAGGAACTCGACGGTGCCTGCACCGGAATAGCCCATCTTGCCGATGGCGTCGGCGCAGATCTTGCCGATGCGAGCACGCTCTTCCGGGGTGATGCAGGGGCCGGGGGCCTCCTCGAACACCTTCTGGTGGCGGCGCTGCAGCGAGCAGTCGCGTTCCGCCAGATGGATGCCGGTGCCTTTGCCGTCACCAAAGACTTGAACCTCGATGTGACGCGGCTTCTGGAGGTATTTCTCCATATAAACTTCGTCATTACCGAAGGCTGCCTTGGCCTCGGAGCGGGCGGTGGAGAAGGCCGAAACCAGCTCTTTCTCGTCCTTGGCGACCTTCATGCCGCGGCCGCCGCCGCCGGCGGTGGCCTTGATGATCACCGGGTAGCCCATGTCCGCGGCGGCCTTCTTGGCTGCGCCAATATCAGGCACGCCGCCGTCGGAGCCGGGCACCACCGGGATGCCGAGGTTCTTGGCGGTTTCCTTGGCGGTGATCTTGTCGCCCATGATGCGGATATGCGCCGCCGACGGGCCGATGAAGGTCAGGCCGTGATCTTCGATGATCTGCACGAAGTTGGCGTTTTCCGACAGGAAGCCGTAGCCCGGGTGGATCGCCTGGGCGCCGGTGATCTCGCAAGCGGAGATGATGGCCGGGATCGACAGGTAGCTTTGGGTGCCGGAGGGCGGCCCGATGCAGACCGATTCATCGGCCATGCGGACGTGCATCGCGTCGGCATCTGCGGTGGAGTGCACCGCGACGGACTTGATGCCCATCTCCCGGCAGGCGCGGATCACGCGCAGGGCGATCTCGCCGCGGTTGGCAATCAGGATCTTGTCAAACATGGCAGACCCTTATTCGATGATGACCAGGGGAGACCCGAATTCAACGGCGGCGCCGTCTTCGACCAGGATGCGCTTCACGGTGCCGGATTTCGGGGCCGGGATGTGGTTCATGGTCTTCATCGCTTCGACGATCAGCAGGGTGTCGCCTTCGCTGACCTGCGCGCCAACCGAAATGAAGGACGGCGAGCCGGGTTCCGGCTGCAGGTAGACGGTGCCGACCATCGGCGAGGTCACGGCGCCGGGATGGCTGGCCGGATCGTCGTTTGCGGCTGCAGGAGCGGCAGCGGCGGCAGGCGCGGCTGCGGCAGCAACCGGTGCGGGGGCAGCTGCGGCAGGAACCTGTACCTGCACCGGTGCAGCTGCCATTGCAGTCTGGCGCGACACACGCACGTTCAGACTGTCGTCGTCGCCATAGTCGCGTTTGACCTGCAGCTCGGTCAGGTCGTTTTCGCGCAGCAGCTCCGCCAGCGCCTTGATGAATGCCACGTCAGCTTCGTGAGATTTGTTGGTCATATTGTCCTCAGCCAATTCCGACAGGCCCGCCGGAGGGGCGGGCAGGAAATTAGGGCGCTTATAGGGCAAGGATTACCGCAAGGAAAGCACTCCTGAACTGGGCTGTAACATGAGGGCTATGGCGCGGATTCGCAATTGCCGGCAGGAAATTCCTGGTCAAAGAGGCATCCCGGTCAGTTTGGCCACCAGCTCCGGCAGCTTGCGGGCGCCGAATTTCTGCAACAGGTGCGCCCGGTGGCTTTCCACCGTGCGGTAGGACAGATCCAACTGTTTGCCGATTTCCTTGGCCGACAGCCCCTTGCAGGTCAGGATCGCAACTTCGCGTTCGCGCGGGGTGAGGGAGACCACAGGGCGGTCGTCCGAAATATCGGCAAAGGACCAGATCCCGGTCTGAAACGGAGCCTCCGGCGTCACTGACCGGCCCCGCACCCGGCACCAGAACAAGCCGCCCGACCGGCGGCGCATGATGCGCTCGTCGCTGTAAGTGCCGCCTTGCGCCTCGGGCTGCTGCAGAAGGGCACCGATGCGGTTGAAATCCTCCTGGCTGGGATAGAGCTCAGCAATCAGCACGCCGGTGTAGTCGCCGGGCGCGCCGCCGAAGGTCGCCGCGAATTGCAGGTTGCACCGGGTGATGACGCGGCGTTCCAGAACCGCAAGGCCTACAGGGGCATGGTCAAAGGCAAGATCGCTCATATGGTATTCTTACGCAGGTATTTTTGCGGAATTGAAGGACTTTGCTTGTGCGTGCCAGTTTCCGGCCGCAACGGCAAGCCGGGGAGGCGATTGGGATGAACATAGCAGTGTGGCTGGCGAGGATGGCCGCGGCAGAGGGGGCGCGGCCGGCGCTGTATCTGGGGCAGCAATTGGTTGCAGATTACGCCGGGTTCCATGCGCGCGCGGCCTCGGTGGCGGGCTGGCTGCGGGCGCAGGGCATCGCGCCCAGGGACCGGGTCGGCATTTTCATGAAGAACTGCCCGGACTACCTGATCTCGCTTTATGGCATCTGGTATGCCGGCGCGGCGGCGGTGCCCATCAACGCCAAGCTGCACGGCAAGGAGGCGGAGTTCATCCTTGAAAACTCCGGTGCCGGGCTGGTGTTCACCTCGCCGGTCCTGACGGAGGCTGTCGAAGGTACCGAGGCTGAGGTGCGCTGCGTGGATATCACCGGCGCGGACTATGCCGCCGCGTTGCAGGCAGATCCCGTGGCGGAACCCGCGTCGCGCCTGCCGGAAGATCTGGCCTGGCTGTTTTACACTTCCGGCACCACCGGTCGGCCCAAGGGGGTGATGATTACCCACCGGATGCTGATGAACATGGCGATTGCCTATTTCGCGGATGTCGATCAGGTGAGCGCGGAGGATCACGCTCTGTACGCGGCGCCGATGAGCCATGGCGCTGGAATCTATGCCATCCAGCATGTTCTGGCAGGTGCGCGGCATGTCTGCCCGGTGTCCGGCGGTTTTGACGAGGCGGAGATCTTTGATCTGGCCGCACATTTTGGCCGTGTGCACATGTTTGCTGCGCCCACCATGGTCACGCGCATGACCTCAGAAGCCAAGCGGCTGGGACGCAAGGGCGAGGGTTTGCGCACGGTCGTCTATGCCGGCGGCCCGATGTATGTCGCTGACATCATGGAAGCGGTGGACCATTTCGGCCCGGTCTTTGTGCAGGTCTACGGGCAGGGCGAATGCCCGATGGCGATCACCGCGCTGCCGCGCCACGACGTGCAGGACCGCGCGCATCCGCGCTGGAAAGAGCGGCTGGCCAGTGTTGGCCGGGCGCAGAGCGTGGTGGAGGTTCGGATCGGCACGCCTGAGGGAGAGTTCCTGCCAGCCGGAAGCCATGGTGAGATCATGGTGCGCGGCGATGCGGTGATGCCCGGGTACTGGGACAACCCCGAAGCCACCGCCAAGACGCTGGTCAACGGCTGGCTGATGACCGGCGACATGGGGGTGCTGGACGAGGACGGCTATCTGACCTTGCAGGACCGTTCCAAAGACATGATCATCACCGGCGGCTCCAACGTTTATCCGCGCGAGGTGGAGGAGGTCTTGCTGCTGCATCCTCAGGTGCGTGAAGTCTCTGTGGTGGGCCGCCCCCACGCGGATTGGGGCGAGGAAGTGGTGGCCTTTGTCGTGGGCGATGCGCCAGATGCGGAATTGGATGACCTGTGCAATAGCCGGATCGCGCGGTTCAAACGCCCCAAGGCGTATTTGCGTATCGAAGCCTTGCCCAAGAACAACTATGGCAAGGTTTTGAAAACCGAGCTGCGCAAGCGGCTTGCGGAAGGCAGGTGACGGCAACCGGAACTCAGGCGGCGGTTTTGTAGACCTGCCACCTGTCCGGCAGCCCCTTCAGTTCGTGCGAGCCCAGGGATTCGAAGCAGAAGCCGGACCCTGCTACCAGATCCTTGACCGTGCGCGAGACAACGATGTCGCCTGGCTGCGCCAGGTCCGCAATCCGTGAAGCGATGTGCACAGCCAGCCCGCGCACATCGTCCTCGGTGACCTCGACCTCGCCGGTATGGACCGCCACGCGGATATCAAGTCCAAGCCTGGAAATGGCGTCACGGATGGCACCTGCGCATTGGATGGCCCGGCCGGGGCCGTCAAACGTGGCGAGAAACCCGTCGCCCAGCGATTTGATTTCCCGCCCGTCATACTGCTGCAGTTCCTGGCGCACCCGTGCATCATGGGCGTCCTTCAGGCTGCGCCAGGCGCTGTCTCCCATTGCCTCGGCGCGGGCAGTGGAGCCAGCGATGTCGGTGAACACGATGGCGGCCAGCACCCGGTCCACCACCGGATCAGCCTTGGAGCCGGTCACAAACTCCTCGATCTCTGCAACAATCTGCCCGGCCTCCGGCCCGATGAAAGGAAAGTGATCGGTTCCGGACAACTCTATGAGCCGGGCATTGGGAATTCCGGCGGCCAGGGTGCGTCCGCCCTCGATATCGATCAGTGCATCCTCTGTCTTGTGCAGCACCAGCGCAGGCGCTTTGATCGCAGGCAGGATGGCGGTGATGTCGATTTGGCTATTCACTTTCATGATTTCAATCACGTCCCGGGGCGAGGCGCCGGTGCGCTCGTATTTGCCCCACCAGTCCTGGACCTGAAGATCCCCCGCCGTGGAGGGGCAGAACAGCGGCAGGCTGGTTCCGGTTCCCCAAGCAGACTCGGCATAGTCGAACAGCTCCTGCAGCGCCTCCTGCGTCGGGAACCAGGAGGTGAAGCTGGCAAACGCACCGTAAAGGATCAGATGCTCGCAGCGGCGCGCGTGGTAGGCAGCAAATACTGCAGCAAGGGAGCCACCCTCAGAAATTCCCATGACTGATGCGGTGTCAAAGCCGGCTGCATCCATCACAGCGCGGATGTCATCCATCCGCTTGTCCATGTCCGGGGTCGCCACGCCGCGGTCCGACAGGCCGGTGCCGCGCTTGTCAAACACTGCCACCCGGGTGAAATGGCCGATCCGCTCCAGCCAGCGGGCAAAACCTGGCTCGTCCCAATAGGTTTCGATCTGCGAGATGAAGCCCGGAACGAACACCAGGTTGCGCGGTCCGCTGCCAAAGGTTTGATAGGCGATATGGACATCGCCGCTCTTGGCGTATTGTGTCTGTGGTCTCATGGTCAGCCCCCGATGACGGCAATTCGCGCAGCGGGTCCGGGGCACGGGGTGCCGGGAAGTGAAGAGTTAGACGGCGAGGCCGCGCCGTGCCGCTGCGAGCCTTCTCATACATCCTAGCAAATTGTGGCTTCGAAGTCAGTTTCGCAGGCCACGCAAAAAAGAGGCCAGCCCTGAACAGAGCCGGCCTCAGTCACCCTGTGCCGGCACGCGGGTGGCCGGCACGGCGGAGATGATGTCTTGGATGCGCTTCAGATCGCCAGGTATTCGGCGCGCAGCTCTTCGTTTTCCAGAACCTCGGCAGCGGTGCCGTCAAAGACGATGCCGCCGGTATCGAGGATCACCGCGCGGTCCGCCAGTTCCAGGGCGCGGACCGCGTTCTGCTCGACAATGATGGTTGTCATGCCCTGTTCCTTGATGTGGATGAGGGTCTTTTCAATCTCGTCGACGATCACCGGGGCGAGGCCTTCGTAGGGTTCGTCCAGCAACAGCACCTTGATGTCGCGGGCCAGTGCCCGGGCAATCGCCAGCATCTGCTGCTCGCCGCCCGAAAGCGTCACGCCTTCCTGCTTGCGGCGTTCGCCAAGGCGCGGGAACAGGTCATAGAGACGCTCCAGCGACCAGCCGATGGGCGGCGCGATCTGCGCCAGTTGCAGGTTTTCCTCCACTGTCAGGCCAGGGATGATACGACGGTCTTCGGGCACCAAGCCCAAGCCCGCAGCGGCGGCTTCGTGCGAGGCCATCTTGTGCAGCGGCTTGTGGTCCAGCCAGATTTCGCCGCGGGTCACCATGGGGGAGCCGGTGCGGGCGATGGACCGCAGGGTCGAGGTCTTGCCCGCGCCATTCCGGCCCAGCAGCGCCAGGATCTCGCCCTCGTGGACGTTGAAGCTGATGCCTTGCACGATGTAGCTCTCGCCGTAATAGGCGTGCACATCCCAGACCGACAGGAAAGCCGGTGCGGTGGTGGCGACGTTGGCATTCTTGGAGAAATCGGGTTTGACGTTCATCTTGGTTCCTCCTTACGCCGACTCGCCTAGGTATGCTTCGCGCACCTTGGGGTTGCCGCGGATGTTCTGCGGATCGTCCTCGACCAGGGGTGTGCCCTGGGCCAGCACGGTGATCCGGTTGGCGAGGCTGAACACAACATGCATGTCGTGCTCGATGATGGCGATGGTGATGTCGCGCTCGTCGCTGATCTGTTTCAGCAGGTCGATTGTGTTGTTGGTGTCAGCCCGGGCCATGCCAGCGGTGGGCTCGTCCAGCAGCAGCAGGCGCGGTTCCTGGCTCAGGCACATGCCGATCTCCAGCCGCCGCTTGTCGCCGCGGGACATGGCGGCGGCGTGCATGTGCCGCTTGTCCGCCATGTTCATTTCTTCCAGCATGTGCTCAGCCTTTTGCAGGATGTCCTTCTGTTTCAGCACCGCGGAGAGGGCGTTCAGCTCAAACGCGCCGTCCCGCTTTGCAAAGCAGGGGATCATCATGTTCTCCAGCACCGTCAGATCGCCGAAGATTTCCGGCGTCTGGAACACACGGCTGATGCCCATCTGGTTGATCTCGTAAGGCGCGCGGCCCAGCACCGACTGGCCGTCGAACATGACGGAACCGGTGTCGGGGATCAGTTTGCCCACCAGGCAATTCAGCAGCGTGGACTTGCCGGCGCCGTTCGGCCCGATGATTGCGTGGACCGAGTTTTCCTGAACGCTGAGGTTCACGTTCGAGAGCGCCTGCAGGCCGCCGAACCGTTTCCCCACGTCTTTGACTTCAAGGATACCCATTGTTTCGTCTCCTTATTCCGCGGGGTTGGTTTCGCCGGGGGCGTTGCTGCCCTTGGCCTTGCGGCGGCTGAGCCAGCCCTTGATCCGCTGGCCGCCTTCAACCAGGCCGCCGGGCAGGAAGATCACCACCAGCATGAACAGGATGCCGAGGGTCAGATGCCAGCCCTTGCCGATGAAGGGGTGGATGATGAACACCACCGCGTCCTCCATCCCGTCCGGCAGGAAGCTGAACCAGGTGTGCAGCACGTTGTCGTTGATCTTGGAGAAAATGTTTTCGAAGTACTTGATGAAGCCCGCGCCCAGGACCGGGCCGATCAGCGTGCCGGCACCGCCGAGGATGGTCATCAGCACCACCTCGCCGGAGGCGGTCCACTGCATCCGCTCCGCGCCTGCCAGCGGATCCATCGAGGCCATCAGCCCGCCTGCAAGACCTGCATACATGCCGGAGATCACAAAGGCGGCCAGGGTGTAGGGACGGGTGTTGAGGCCGGTGTAGTTCATCCGCTGCTGGTTCGACTTCACCGCCCGCAGCATCATGCCGAAGGGTGAGCGGAAGATGCGGATCGACAGGTAGAAGGCTGCCAGCATGATCAGCGCGCAGAGGTAGTAGCCCGCGTTGAACTGGAACGCCCAGGGGCCGACCGCCATCTCGAAGGTGGAGCGCATTTCAAGGCCGAACAGGTTGGTCACCGGGATCGAGCCGTCCGCGGTGGCAGAAACGCCCAGGATGCGGGGGTCTTCCAGCGTCAGCTGCAGGCCGGTTTCGCCGTTGGTGATCGGGGTCAGCACTGAATAGGCGAGGTTGAAGGACATCTGCGCAAAGGCCAGCGTCAGGATCGAGAAGTAGATGCCTGAGCGTCTCAAGCTGACAAAGCCGATCAGCAGCGCAAACAGGCCCGCGACAATCACCGACAGCACGATCGCCGGGATCACGTTCATGCCGATCAGCTTGAACATCCAGACGGCGGAGTAGGAGCCGACACCCAGGAAGGCCGCGTGGCCGAAGGACAGGTAGCCGGTGAGGCCGAAGAGGATGTTGAAGCCGATGGCGAAAATCCCGAAGATCACGAAACGCTGCATCAGGTCCGGATAGCCCGCGTTGAACTGCGCCAGGGCGCTGTCCGTTGGGAACGGGTTCAGGATGAAGGGCGCAAGCAGCGCGAGGCAGGCGACGATGATCAGCTTTGATGTGTCTTTTTTGTCGAGTCCGAACATGTCTTATTCCTCCATCACGCCTTTGCGGCCCATCAGGCCCCGCGGCCGGGTCAGCAGAATGATGATTGCGACCACATAGATGATGATCTGATCGATGCCGGGCAGCAGCGATTTGACCTCGTTCATCGAGGCAAAGCTTTCGAGCACGCCCAGCAGGAAACCCGCCAGCACCGCGCCGGGCAGCGAGCCCATGCCGCCGACAACCACGACCACGAAGCTGAGGACCAGGAAGTCCATGCCCATGTGGTAGTTGGGGGAATTGATTGGCGTGTACATGACGCCCGCGAGGCCGGCGACAGCGGCGGCGATGCCGAACATGATGGTGAAGCGGCGGTCGATGTTGATGCCCAAGAGGCCCACGGTTTCGCGGTCTGCCATGCCGGCCCGCACCACCATGCCGAAGGTGGTGAACTGCAGGAAGCTGAAGATGCCGCCGATGATCAGCACCGCAAAGAAGAAGTAGACCACGCGCCAGACCGGATAGACGATGTCCATGCCGATGGCGGCTCCCAGGTTCACAACGCCGTTCAGGGCATCCGGGGCCGGGGTCTGGATCGGGTTGGCGCCGTAGAAGTACTTCACCACTTCCTGCAGCACGATGGCGAGGCCAAAGGTCACCAGGATCTGGTCGGCGTGGGGGCGCTTGTAGAAATGTTTGATCAGCCCGCGCTCCATCACATAGCCGACGCCGATCATGATCGGGATCGCAAAGAGGATCGCCAAAGGTACCGCCCAGTCGATGATGCTGCCGCCGATGTCGGGGCCGAACCAGGCCTCCACATAGGGGGTTTTCACTTTGAGCGGGTTGCCCAGAAAGTCCGTTTGGGTTTCGTCTACGAGTTCGAAGCTGAGGTTCAGGATGCGCTGCAGGGTGACGGCGCAGAAGGCGCCGATCATGAACAGCGCCCCATGGGCAAAGTTCACCACGCCCAGCGTGCCGAAGATGAGTGTCAAACCCAGCGCGATCAGCGCATAGGCCGAGCCTTTGTCTAGCCCGTTCAGGATTTGCAGGAGAATGGCGTCCATGGGTCCCACCGTGCGTCAGGTTGGGGAAGGCCCGTCCGGCGGGGGAGCGGACGGGCCGGTTGGGGCTGCCGGAGTCCAGTGCGGACTCCAGCCCGGGAATCAAAGGTAATTCCGGTGCCCTGTGGCTGGCTTATGCGCCCGGGTTGCAGGCGCCCAGGTTGCCGCCGGCGAACATCGGGTGATCCGGTGCGTATTCCACCTGTGCCCGCGGGGTGACTTCGACCACTTCCAGAAGGTCGAATTCCGAGGTCGGGTTTTCCTTGCCGCGCACCACCAGAACATCCTTGAAGCACTGATGGTCTTCGGCGCGGTAGAGGGTCGGGCCGTTGCCCATGCCGTCGAACTCAAAGCCTTCCAGGGCTTCGGCAACTGCGCAGGGGTTGAAGCTGCCGGCGCGCTCCACTGCATCCGCATAAAGCAGGGTCTGCACATAACAGGTGTGCGCGGCCTGGCTCGGCGGGAAGCCGTATTTGGTGCCGAAGGATTTCACGAAAGCTTTGGAGCCTTCATCTTGCAGCGTCCAGTGCCAGTTGGTGGAGCCGTGGATGCCCTTGACGTTCTCGCCGGCGCCCTTGGCCATCAGGCGGGAGTAGAGCGGCACCACGATTTCAAAGTTCTTGCCGTTCACCACCTTGTCGCGCAGGCCGAACTGCACCGCATTGGTCAGCGAGTTCACCATGTTGCCGCCGTAGTGGTTCAGCACCAGCACGTCGGCGCCGGAGTTCAGCACCGGGGCGATGTAGGAGGAGAAGTCAGTTGCAGCCAGCGGGGTGCGGACCTTGTTCACGGTCTGCCATCCCAGCGCCTCGGTGGCGGCTGCAATCGATTCCTCCTGGGTCCAGCCCCAGGTGTAGTCTGCGGTCAGGTGATAGGCGGTGCGGTCGGTGCCATAGAGGTTCTTCAGCACCGGTGCCAGTGCCGCGCCGGACATGTAGCCGTTGAAGAAATGGCGGAAACCGTTGGCCTTCTTGTCCTTGCCGGTGGTGTCGTTGGAGTGGGTCAGGCCAGCCATGAAGATCACGCCTGCCTCCTGGCAGAGGCCCTGCACGGCAATCGCCACACCGGAAGAGGAGCCGCCGGTGATCATCACCGCGCCGTCCTTCTCGATCATCGACTTGGCAGAGGCACGGGCAGCGTCGGACTTGGTCTGGGTGTCGCCGGTGACATACTCGACCTTCTTGCCCAGGATGCCGTTGCCCTGCAGCGCCTTGGAGCTGAAGGTGTTCATCATGCCGCCGTCGCCGCCGCCGTTCAGGTGCTCAACCGCAAGCTCATAAGCGCGCAGCTCGTCAGCGCCTTCGTCGGCATACGGGCCGGTCTGGGGCACGTTGAAGCCAAGAGTAACAGTTCCGCCGGTCGGCTCGTTGGTGAATGCCGCGGCGGAAGAGGCGGTAAAGATCGTTGGCAGCGCCACGCCGGCGCCTGCAATTGCGCCGGTCTTAAGGACTCTGCGGCGCGATGCGTCAAATTTAGACATGTATTCCTCCCTGATATGATTGGTGCCTTGCAGCTCCTCACTTCTGCGCGGTACCAGCACTTTGCGTGCAAAATCAGTATGAGAGGCACATGTAAACTCAGGCAATAAAACCCTTTTACTGCTTGAAAATTCTGTAAAGAACTGAACAATAAGTTTCGGCCATCTGTAAACAAAGTTATTTTGCGTTGCAGAAAGCCGTTGAAATGGAAGTGTTTTGGGAGGCCCGCCATCATGGCACGCGATACCCTGACCGGCAGCCGAATCCGCGAGCGCAGGCTGATCCTGGGCATGCGCCAGGCCGAACTGGCGCGGGAGGCGGGGATCTCGGCCTCATACCTCAACCTGATTGAGCACAACCGGCGCAGAATCGGCGGCAAGCTGCTGGTCGGGATTGCAGGTGTGCTGGGGGTCGAGCCCTCGATGCTGAGCGAGGGGGCGGAAGCGGCGCTGATCTCCACCCTGCGGGAGGCGGCGGCAGACAGCGGGGTGCCGGTGGCAGAACTGGACCGGGTCGATGAATTTGCGGGCCGCTTTCCGGGCTGGGCTGAGGTTCTGGCAGCAGGGCACCGCCGCATCGCCACGCTGGAGCGCACGGTGGAAACCCTGTCTGACAGGCTGACCCATGACCCCAACCTGGCAGCCTCGGTGCATGAGGTGCTGTCGACCGCTGCTGCGATCCGCTCCACCGCTTCGATCCTTGCGGAAACCGGTGAGCTGGAACCGGAATGGCGGGACCGGTTCCATAAAAACCTCAACCAGGACTCGCTGCGCCTGTCCGAAAGCAGCCGGGCGCTGGTCAGCTTTCTCGATGAGGACGGCAGTGGCGCGGACCGGCGCGGCATGCCGCAGGAGGAGGCCGAGGCATTTTTCAAGGGCTGCGGTTTTCATTTCCCAGCCCTTGAAGACGGCTCTGCCACGCCCGAGGATTTGGTGCGGGACGAGCCGGACCTGACCGGCGAGGCGGCCCGCAGCCTCGCCCAGGCAGCGCTGGAGCAATACCAGTCCGACGCGCGTGCGATGCCCCTGCAAGCTCTGGAACAAGAGATTTCCGCAAGCGGCATAAACCCGGTTGCTTTGGCGGGCCGGTTCAATTGCGGGCTGCCTGTGGTGTTGCGCCGCCTCGCGGCGCTGCCGGAGGAGGTGCTTAGCCAGGAGGCCGGGCTGGTGATCTGCGATGCCTCCGGCACGCTGTTGTTCCGCAAGCCGGTGACCGGCTTTGCGATGCCGCGCTTCGGTGCTTCATGCCCGCTTTGGCCGCTTTATACTGCTTTGGTGAACCCCAATGTGCCGGTCCGGCGCAATGTGGTGCAGCACGGGCGCAATGCCGCGGCGTTTGATTGCATGGCCACGGCCTGGATGCAGAAACAGCCGGACTTTGGTGAGGACCCCCTGTACCGGGCAGTGATGCTGATTCTGCCCGGGGCCAAGGACGCCGAGGATCCGCAGCCGGTGGGAGCCAGCTGCCGGATCTGCCCGCGCCAAGCCTGCCCGGCGCGGCGCGAACCTTCGATCCTTAAGGAAGAGTTTTGACACTCATGCGGGCAGGGGGCTAACCTGCGGAAAAATAACCGCGTGTCCGGGCCGAGCAGGCCGCAGGACCGCGCCGGGAGGAAATTCTGCTGATGGGCAGGCATGTTGTTCTGATTGAAGACGAACCGAACATCACCGAGGCGATCCGGTTTCTGCTGATGCGCGACGGCTGGAGCGTGGATGCGCACACCGATGGTGCAACCGCGGTCGAGGTGATCCGGGATGCGGGTCCGGACCTGGTGATACTGGATCTGATGCTGCCGGGCAAAAGCGGGCTGGAAATCGTGCGCGAACTGCGCGCGTTAGAGGGCATGCAGGCCTTGCCGGTCCTGATGCTGACCGCCCGCGGCCAGATGCGCGACCGCGAAATGGCAGAAAAGGCAGGCGTCACCCGCTTTATGACCAAACCGTTCTCCAACGCCGAGGTTCTTACTGCGGTCCGCGACCTGCATGCCCAGGCCGGACAGGGATAAGGGCGCCATGGCGCTAGGAAGCGGCGAAGAACAGGCAGGGACCCGGACAGAGCGCCAGACCTACCGCCGCCGCCGGCTGATGGACATTTCCCGGCTGCTGCCGCTGATCGGCGCCCTGTTGCTGGCGCTGCCGCTGCTGTGGCCCGAGGCTTCGGCCCATCCAGCGGCACGCGGAGGGGTCAGCATGTCGTCGGCCATTATCTATATCTTTGCGGTCTGGATCGGGCTGATCGCCGCCTGTTTTGTATTCAGCCTGGCGGTGCAGCGGTGGGCCGACCACTGGACCGGCGGCGGACCGGACGGGACAAGCTCCCCAGAGCAGCCCGCTGGCAGAGAGGCAGGCAGCTAATGGCCTCCCTCAACGTTCTTGCCTTCGTTTGTTTGGCCTACGTGGCCTTTCTGTTCTTCATCGCTTTCTGGGCTGACCGCATGGCAACGCGGGGCAAGAGCGCGGCCTGGATGCGTTCGCCGCTGATCTACACGCTGTCGCTGTCAATCTACTGCACTGCCTGGACTTTTTACGGCGCAGTTGGCTATGCGGCGCGGTCCGGGCTGGAGTTCGTGACCATCTACCTGGGCCCGTCCCTGGTGATGATCTGCTGGTGGTGGGGGTTGCGCAAGCTGGTGCGGATCGGGCGCAGCCAGCGGATCACCTCAATCGCTGACCTCCTGTCCTCGCGCTATGGCAAGTCGAACCTGCTGGCCGCCGGGGTGACCATACTGGCGGTGATTGGCGTCACCCCGTATATTTCACTGCAATTGCAATCCGTTACCTTGTCCTTTGCAATCTTTGCAGAGGCCGACCCGCTGCGGGGGTATAACGAAACCTCCATCGTGTTCTGGGTTGCTGCGGGGCTGGCGGTGTTTGCGATCCTGTTCGGCACCCGCAACCTCAATGCCAATGAGCGCCACCACGGTGTGGTAACCGCGGTTGCGCTGGAGGCGATTGTCAAACTGGCCGCGCTGCTGGCGGTGGGGATCTTTGTTGTCTGGGGTATTGCCGGCGGCATCGGCGAAACGCTGGCGCGCATCGACGCCTCCCAGATCGGGCAGTGGAATGTCGATGGCAGCCGCTGGGCCACGATCACCTTCCTGGCTGCTGCGGCCTTCATCTGCCTGCCGCGGATGTTCCAGGTGATGGTGGTGGAGAATGAGGATGAGCGCCACCTGCGCATCGCGTCCTGGGCCTTTCCGCTGTACCTGCTGCTGATCTCGATGTTCGTGGTGCCGATTGCCGTTGTCGGGCTGGACCTTTTGCCTGCCGGGTCGAACCCCGACATGTTTGTCCTTACGGTACCGTTGCAGCAAGGCCAGCAGGGGCTGGCGATGCTGTCCTTCCTGGGCGGGTTTTCCTCGGCCACCTCCATGGTGATCGTGGCGGCAATGGCGCTGTCGACGATGGTGTCGAACCACATCGTGATGCCGGTCTGGCTGCGGCTGCAAAACCGGCAGGCGTCCGTATCGGGCGATGTGCGCGATGTGGTGCTGCTGTCGCGGCGGGTGTCGATCGCGGCGATCATGGCGCTGGGGTATTTCTATTACCACCTCTCCGGGGGCGCCGCGGCGCTGGCGGCCATTGGCCTCATTTCCTTTGCAGGGGTGGCGCAGTTGCTGCCCGCGCTGGTGGGCGGCCTGTTCTGGCGCGGCGCCACCCGCAGCGGCGCGCTTGCGGGGCTGACAGTGGGGTTTGCAATCTGGCTTTATACCATGCTGCTGCCGGCCTTGGGCGGCGGGCTGCTGCCGGAGCACATTTTGCGATACGGCTTGTTCGGTCTCAGCTGGCTGCGTCCCGAGGCGCTGTTCGGGATCGAGGGCCTCGATCCCACAGTGCATGCGGTGATGTGGTCGATGAGCCTCAATGCAATGGTGTTCTGCCTGGTCTCGCTGATGAGCTTCCCTAGCCCGCTGGAGCGGCTGCAGGGGGCGCAGTTCGTCAATGTCTTCGACCATTCAGCGGGTCCGCGCGGCTGGACCGGTTCGGTGGCGCAATGCGAGGATCTGATGATCATGTCGCAGCGGATTCTTGGCGCAACGGAGGCGCAGGCGTTCTTCCAGCGCGAGCGGATGCGCCAGGGCGGCCGAGGGCCGCTGCCAGAGCCGACGCCCGCCTTTCTTGAACGGCTGGAACGGGAGCTCAGCGCCTCCATCGGGGCGGCTGCGGCGCATGCGATGATCGGCCAGATTGCCGGCGGCTCATCGGTTTCGGTTGCCGATCTGCTGGCGGTGGCGGATGAGACAGCACAGATGCTGGAATATTCCAGCCGTCTAGAGGCGCAATCGGCGGAATTGTCGGCAACAGCGCGTAAGCTTAGGGAAACAAACGAGAAGCTTACTCAGATTTCAGAACAGAAGGATGCCTTCCTGAGCCAGGTAAGCCATGAGTTGCGCACGCCCATGACTTCAATCCGGGCATTCTCCGAGATCCTGCGGGATGCCGGGCAGCTCGATGCGCAGGAGCAGCGCCGCTATGCGGGAATCATTCATGATGAAACACTGCGTCTGACGCGGCTCTTGAATGACCTGCTCGATCTTAGTGTGCTCGAAAGCGGGCAGGTCAGCCTAAACATTACCGCCGGCACCCTGTCCGAAGTGCTGGATCATGCTGTTGCTGCCGCTCTGGCAGGGTCGGATCAGCCGCTGCGGGTCCGCCGCCGCCCGGAGGCGGAAGGGTTTCGCCTGACCTCCGATCTAGACAGGCTGGCGCAGGTGTTCATCAATCTGATTGCCAATGCCCAGAAGTATTGCGACGCGGAGCAGCCGGAGCTGTCTGTCTCCGCCTCGATGTCCGGCGGGCGGCTTCATGTTGATTTCTTTGACAATGGAAGTGGTGTGCCAGCGGACGCCCAGCAGATGATTTTCGAGAAATTTGCGCGGGTCAGCCCGGAACGGGCAGGCGGTGCCGGCCTGGGCTTGGCGATCTGCCGCGAGGTCATGCAGCGGCTGGGCGGTGATGTCTCCTATCTGCCTGGACACGGCGGCGGCGCTTTCCGGGTTTCTCTGCCCGCTGCAGGTGAAAAGGCTGCATAACCAGCGCCGGAATACAGAAGTTGTTAACCCCCTTTCGGTTAAAACCGGGGAAACGGGACGCGCAAGGGGCAGGTTAAACAGCCTATGTCTGAGACAGAAGCAGCAGAGGCAGGCAGCGGCAGGCAAAGTGTGCTTGCACGTAAGCTGGCGGCGACCAAGGAAGGCGCCGGGGGACTCTCCAGTTCCCTGACCCTGAAGGCGTTGCGCCGTTCGGTTGCGCGCGCGGCTGCGGATCTCTGCAATCTGCCGATGGCGGTGCTGGCCGCGCGCCAGTCCAACCGGATGTCCGAGGACCTGGCCGATCAGCTATCCGACAAGGATTTGCTGGTGGTGCTGGACTGCCCGCAGGGGCGGCTGGGGGCTGCCAGCATGGATGCGGCTACTGTTACGGCGCTGATCCAGCAGCAGACCATCGGGGCGGTGATCGGCAAGGCACCGTCTGAACGTCACTACACACCGACCGACGCGGCAATGACGGCCGATTTCCTGGAGCGCAGCTTTGCCAAAGTTGTGGCTATGCTGGACGGTCAGACGGACCAGTCCCTGTTTTCCGGCTACCGCTTCGGTGCTCAGGTCGAAAACGTTCGCAGCCTGGTGCTGGGGATGGAGGCCGATGACTACCGGGTAATCGAACTGAACCTGGATCTCGCCTGCGGTGCCATGCAGGGCGTGATGAAGCTGATCCTGCCAGAACCAACTGCGGAAGAACTGCAAGACGGCCAGGGCAGCGCCAATGGCCCGTCGCTTGGCGCCAGCCTTGATTCGATCCGTGCGGAGCTGACAGCGGTGCTGTGCAAGATGCGCGTGCCGGTGCAGCAGTTTGCCAGCCTCAAGATTGGCGACAGCATCCCGTTGGATTCGGCCTTTCTCTATGAAACGGATCTGCTGACCATTGGCGGCAAACCGGTTGCACAGGGGCGTCTTGGCCAGATGAACGGCTCGCGGGCTGTGCGTCTGAACCCGCCCAGAAACAGCCAGCCGCGTAACGGCGGCGCTGAAGCGGCCGCATTTTCCGAAGGCGGCGGCATGGAAACGATGCCGGAACCGGCGCCAGCACTGGAAATGGATATGGGGATTGCTGCCCAAGGGCTGCAGGATCCGATGGATGACATGGGCCTGCCCGCGCTTGATGCTGGGCCGGGGCTGGAGGGTTCAGCGCTGGACGCAGGCGCTGGTGACGGTCTGGACGCAGGTTTCGGCGGCGGGCTTGGCGGTGATCTGGGCAGCGGCCTCGATGGTGGGGCCGATCCGATGGGCATGCCCATGCTCGAAGGTGAAGGCGCGATGAGCATGGACGGGCTTGACGGCGGCTTGACCGATTTGCCTGATCTTCCCGAACTGCCAGATTTCCCCGCCGGTGATCTTGGCGATTTCGCGGCCGGGGATATGGATGAAATATCCCAGCTCGCCGGATTCGATGGCGCTCTGCCTGAAAGCTGAGGCGCTGAAGGCAGCGGCCAGCCCCTTGTTTGGAACAGCCGAAAAATTGGGCGCCTGCGATACCAGTTTTCCCCCGGCCATCAACGGCTTGCGGGATCAAGCGGGTTTGTGAACCTGGCTGAAACAGCGTGGCAGCGCCTTGTTTAGTGTCTCAGGATTCACTTCCTTTGCGCTGCTTGAACTGCTGCCTTCGATGCATGCCCAATCAATTGCCCCGCCGGGCAGGCTGCAGCGCGTCTTGGAGCAGATCAGCTGCCCGCGCTCAGTTGCTTGCCAGTGATTCCAGCGCCGGACGCAGCCCATCCAGCTGATACCCCGCAGCCTGGGTTTTCTGCAGGATGTCGTCGGCAGCCATGTCGCAGGCCTGGCTCAGCGCCCAGACCACCGAACAGCGCGTGCCGGAGGCGCAATAGGCCAGCACAGGGCCTTCGCAGCCCTCGTACAGTTCCCTCTGCAGCGCAACATTATCCGGAGTCATGGTCTGATGGGTCAGCGGCAGCACCTCGAACCGCAGCCCTGCGGCCTCAGCGGCGGCACGGATCGCCTCGGCCTGGTGGCTGGGCGGCACTTCCTCGTCCGGGCGGTTGCAGATCACCGTCTTGTAGCCGGCATCTGCAATGGCAGACATGTCCTCGGCAGAGATCTGCGGCGAGACTGAATATCGGGGGGTGATTACGCGTGCATCCATGGCCTTAGTCTTTACGCGTTTGCAACCGCACGGTCCAGATGCCGGCTGAGCCTGGGCGCTGCCAACATGCCGCAGGCCATGGCTGCAAAGAATAGCATCCCCTGCCATCCGTTGTAGCTGAGCGAAGCCATGGCGGGGCCGGGGCAAAGGCCTGCCAGTCCCCAACCCGCTCCAAACAGCACGGAGCCCAGCACCAGCCGCCTGTCCAGTTCGGTGTGCGGCGCGGCAGGGAAGCTGCCACCAGCCGCGGGCCGGCGCCCCTGTGTCAGCCGCCAGGCCAAGGCCATCGGCAGCAGTGCGCCGCCCATCACGAATGCCAGCGTGGGATCCCAGTTGCCAAATATATCCAGCCAGCCCTGCACTTTGGCGGTGTCGGTCATCCCTGAGAGCATAAGCCCGTTGCCGAACAGCCCGCCAGCGAAAAGCGCCAGAAGAATACGCAGCATCAGATCACCCCCAGGATTTGGCGCAGAACCGCCAGTGTCAAAATGCCTGCCAGCATGAAAACAGCGGTTGCCGCGATTCCGCGCAGAGACAGACGGGAGATACCGCAAACCCCGTGGCCGGAGGTGCAGCCATTGGCAATGCGTGTCCCGATGCCCACTAGCAGCCCCGCGCCAATCAGCACCGCAGCATTGCTCGTGACGCGGGTATCCGGTGCATGTCCGGTAGAAAGTGCGATCAGAAACGGCACCAGCACGACGCCGCCGATGAAGGCGATACGCTCAGCTGCGTTGGAGCGGCCGCTGCCATCCAGAAGCCCGCCCAGGATGCCGCTGGCGCCCATGATACGTCCGTTGCCCAGCAGGAACACCGCGCCGCCGAGGCCAATCAGCAGCCCGCCGCCCAGTCCCCAGATCCAATCCGCTTCCATCCGTTTGCTCCTGCTTGCCTGCCTAAATCTTGTTGACCGGGATCTTCAGGAACACGTCGCCCTGTTCATCCGGCTCCGGCATCTGGCCTGCGCGCATGTTGACTTGCAGCGACGGCAGGATCAGGCGCGGCATGCCCAGCGTTGCGTCACGGGCGTCGCGCATCTCGACAAACTCCTCGATGCTGCGGCCGGCCCCGATATGCACGTTCAGCGCCTTCTGCTCGCCCACCGTGGTCTCCCAGGCATAGTCATCCCGCCCAGGGGCTTTGTAGTCGTGGCCGACAAACACGCGGGTGCTGTCCGGCAGGGCCAGGATCTTCTGGATCGAGTTGTAGAGATCGGCAGAGGACCCCCCAGGAAAATCGCAACGGGCCGTGCCAAAGTCCGGCATGAACAGCGTATCGCCGACAAAGGCCGCATCGCCGATCACATAGGTGAGGCAGGCCGGCGTGTGGCCTGGCGTATGCAGCACCTCGCCGCGCATTTGCCCGATCATAAAGCTGTCGCTCTCGCGGAACAGCTTGTCGAATTGGCTGCCATCGCGCTGGAATTCAGTGCCTTCGTTGAACACTTTGCCAAAAGTGTCCTGAATCACCGTGATCTGGTCGCCGATACCGATCTTGCCGCCAAGCTGATCCTGCAAATAGGGCGCCGCGGACAGGTGATCGGCGTGGACATGGCTTTCCAGAATCCATTCGACGCGCAGGTTTTCGGATTTAATCCAGTCAATGACTGCGTCCGCTGATGCAGTACAGGTGCGCCCCGCCGCCTGGTCGTAATCCAGGACCGAATCAATGATCGCGCAGGCGGACCCTTCGGGTTCGCGCACCACGTAGGAAACGGTATTGGTTGTTTCGTCGAAAAAGGCTTTGACGGCGGGGGTCATGAGGTGCTCTCCCTTGGGTTCGCAATTCATATAACAATTTAAGAATGTGTTTCAAGCCTGCCAGTTGGCGGGATTGAAAGGCTGCTGAATCATCACTTCCATCTGATTTAAGTCAAGGCGCCGGAATGCTGCGCTGCGGTAAGCTTTCTGCGCTGTCGGGAGGCCGCAAAAACCACCAGAAGACCGGTAAAACTGCGTAAATAAGCGGCAGAATGCTCAAATGGCGCAGGTATTCATACGCCTGTTGTGAAATACCGGGATAACCTCATCATGAGACAGGGAGGACTGCTATGACACGTGAAGATCTGCTCAGCACCGTCGAGAGCCTGGAAACCCGGATCCGCAAGGAAAGCGGCGCTGCTAGGCTGGCCATGCGGCCGGAATTCATCCGTCTGCTGGACTACATGCGCAAGACTGGTGCCGAGGTTCCCGGACGCCTGCGCCGTCTGGAGGCGACCCTGTGCGAAGAAGCAGTTGAGGAGATGTTCGACAACGTGCCGGTTTGAACACAAGCCAGGTGCGGGCGGCAGAGGGCGTCAGCCCAGGAAGATGCCCACCATCACCAGCATCAGCCCTAGCACGGACAGAAGCAGGGCGCCCAGATTGTAGGGCAGCACCGATTGCACCACGGCGCGCAGCGCCTCGTCGTCCAGTTTCTGGCGGCGGGCTTGTGCGACCTTGATGATGCACCAGATCAGCCCCAGCAGGCCGGCAACAGATACGGCGGCTCCGGTCCAGACGATCAAATCGAACATTTGGGTGCTCCTGCAGAGGTCTTGATGCGACGCGGCTAGCCGATCCGCATTGCACGTGCAAGCGTTTCAGCCCTGATCGCACGGGACCGTTGCCGGTTTTCGCCGCTCAGTGAGCCTCCGCCGCTTTCCCGTCTTGCGGCGCGGCGGGCAGGGCGCTATCCCCTTGCTCCGACAGCAACTGACAGCCTTTGCCGACGGAGCCGCAGATGGACATCACAGAAGACGAAAAGAGCGAAAACTACCGCGTGACCGCTGGCGAACTGCGCCAGTTCATTGAGCGGTTCGAGCGGCTCGACGAAGAGAAGAAAACCATTGCCGAGCAGCAGAAAGAGGTGATGGCCGAGGCCAAGGGCCGCGGCTATGACACCAAGGTGATGCGCAAGATCATCGCCCTGCGCAAGCGCGACGAGAACGACATCGCCGAAGAAGAGGCGGTGCTGGAAATGTATAAAGAAGCGCTCGGCATGTAAGCCGCGCTGCCACGTTGAAATGCCAAGCCGCGCAGGTCCCGGACCTGCGCGGCTTTTGTTTTTGCGGTGTTGGCTCTAAGAAATTTTAAGCTTGAAATAAATGCCGCGGCGGCGCTATGGTCGGCCCAGGCAATGATCAGCAAAGGAGTACCGCCATGCCGGCCATCAGCGTGCATCCCGAAGGGTGGAAGCCCGCAAAAGGCTATGCCAACGGCATGGTGGCAGAAGGCCGGCAGCTGTTCGTCGGCGGCCAGATCGGCTGGACCGCAGATCAGGTGTTCGAGGCGGAGGACTTCATCGGCCAGATGAGCCAGGCCCTGCGCAACATCCTTGAGGTGGTTGAAACCGCGGGCGGCACTGCCGGGGATATCACCCGGCTCACTTGGTATGTGACGGACAAGGCGGAGTACTTGGCCCACCAGTCGGAGGTCGGGAAAGCCTACCGCGCGGTGATGGGCTATCACTTCCCGGCTATGACCATGGTGGTGGTTTCCGCCCTGGTTGAAGATGAGGCCAAAGTGGAAATCGAAGCCACTGCAGTGCTGCCATCCTGAGATTTCGCGGGGTGCCGGAGCGATGCTTTCAAGGGTCTGAATGGCTGCCGTAAGGCCTGACCAAAGGCGCTTTTGAGGGGGGAACCGCAGTTTCGGCATGTCTGGGGGAGGCTTCAGGCGCAATTTGGCCGAATTACTTCCAGGCAAAAACACGCTTTTCCAATCTGTTGCAGGCCGTTCCTCCAGGGGCGGCAATTTTTTTGCCCGCGAAAAAATTTTACCAGTTGATAAAAAATCAGACTGTGGCACTCTGATAGCAAGAACAACAGAAAATCAGGGAGACACCCAATGGCGACCAGCCATCAGGCATCCGGCATTCAGGCAGCGCGGCTTGACGCTGCCGGCATTGCCGAGAATTTCTCGGACCTGCATCCAGCCTATGACGCGCATGAAGCAGCCGTGGCGGCGGACCGCTGCTATTTCTGCTATGACGCGCCCTGCATGACAGCCTGTCCGACCAGCATCGACATTCCCCAGTTCATCCGGGAGATCCAGGCTGGCCACCCTGAAAGCGCGGCCAAGACCATTCTGGAGCAGAACATCCTCGGCGGTATGTGCGCCCGGGTTTGCCCGACGGAAACCCTGTGTGAAGAGGTTTGCGTGCGCGAAACCGCCGAGGGCAAGCCGGTCGAGATTGGCCGCTTGCAGCGCTATGCCACCGACACGCTGATGGAGAAGGGCGCGCATCCGTTCACCCGCGCGGCTACCACCGGCAAGAAGATCGCCGTGGTTGGCGCCGGCCCCGCGGGCCTGGCTGCTGCCCACCGGCTGGCGATGCTGGGCCACGACGTGGTGGTTTACGATGCCAAGACCAAGGCGGGCGGGCTCAACGAGTTTGGCATCGCGGCCTATAAATCCACCAATGACTTCGCCGCGCGAGAGGTCGACTGGCTGCTGCAAATCGGCGGCATTACAATGGATTACGGCAAGAAGCTGGGCGAGGAACTGTCGCTGGACGGGCTGACCTCCGGCTATGACGCGGTTTTTCTGTCGATCGGTCTGGCCGGCGTAAACGCTCTGCGTTCGCCGGGCGAGGACAAGGACGGCGTGCGCGACGCGGTGGAGTTCATTGCGGAACTGCGCCAGGCCGAAGATCTGACCGCGCTGCCGGTGGGCCGCAATGTGGTGGTGATCGGCGGCGGCATGACCGCGGTAGACGCCGCGGTGCAGTCCAAGCTGCTGGGCGCCGAAAACGTCACCATCGCCTACCGCCGTGGCCGCGAGGACATGGGCGCCAGCCGCTTTGAACAGGATCTGGCAGCCTCCAAGGGTGTCAAGCTGATGTTCAACGTCATGCCCAAGGCGGTACTTGGCAATGGCGCAGCAGCTGAGATCGAATTGGAGTATACTGACGTCACCGACGGCAAGGTGTCCGGCACCGGCGAGACCGTGCGTTTGGCCGCGGATCAGGTGTTCAAGGCCATCGGCCAAACCTTGGAGGGCCAGCCGGATGCGCTGGAGCTTGAGGGGCGCAAGATCAAGGTCAGTGACACGGGCCGCACCTCGATGGCTGGTGTCTGGGCCGGGGGCGATTGCGCTTCTGGCGGCGAGGACCTGACCGTGACCGCCGTGGCCGAGGGCCGTGACGCTGCAATGGACATTCACTCCAGCCTGATGGGCTGAGCCAGCTCGGGAGCAGTTCCACTGCACCCAAGCTAGCCTTAAGAGGAGAGATCAAATGGCTGATCTGACAACAGAATTTCTGGGTATTAAATCCCCCAACCCGTTCTGGCTGGCCTCCGCGCCGCCGACCGACAAGGAATACAACGTCCGCCGCGCCTTCGAGGCCGGCTGGGGCGGCGTGGTCTGGAAAACGCTGGGTGCCGAAGGCCCGCCGGTGGTCAATGTGAACGGCCCGCGCTATGGCGCAATCTGGGGCGCCGACCGCCGTCTCTTGGGCCTCAACAATATCGAGCTGATCACCGACCGGCCGCTGCAGACCAACCTGGAGGAGATCACCCGGGTCAAGAAGGACTATCCGGACCGCGCCGTGATCGTCTCGATCATGGTGCCCTGCGAGGAGCAGGCCTGGAAAGACATTCTGCCGCAGGTGGAAGCCACCGGCGCTGACGGGATAGAGCTGAACTTCGGCTGCCCGCACGGCATGGCCGAGCGCGGCATGGGCTCCGCCGTGGGGCAGGTGCCGGAATACATCCAGATGGTCACCGAGTGGTGCAAGAAATACTACTCCAAGCCGGTGATCGTGAAGCTGACGCCGAATATCACTGACATCCGCAACCCGGCCCGAGCAGCAAATGCGGGCAATGCGGATGCGGTCAGCCTGATCAACACCATCAACTCCATCACTTCGGTGGACCTCGACAGCATGGCGCCGGAACCGACCATCGGCGGCAAGGGCACCCACGGCGGCTATTGCGGACCGGCGGTGAAGCCGATTGCGCTGAACATGGTCGCCGAAATCGCCCGCGACCCGCAGACCCACGGGTTGCCGATCTCTGCTATCGGCGGTGTCACCACCTGGCGCGACGCGGCTGAATTCATGGCACTGGGCGCGGGCAACGTGCAGGTCTGCACCGCCGCAATGACCTATGGCTTCAACGTGGTGAAGGAGATGATTTCCGGCCTGTCTACTTGGATGGACGAGAAGGGTTATACCTCCACCCAGGATTTCATCGGCATGGCGGTCCCGAATGTGACCGACTGGCAGTATCTGGACTTGAACTATGTCACCAAGGCGAAGATCAGCCAGGACGACTGCATCAAATGCGGCCGCTGCTATGCGGCCTGCGAGGACACCTCGCACCAGGCAATCGCGATGAGCGAGGACCGGGTGTTCACGGTGAAGGACGACGAATGCGTCGCCTGCAATCTCTGTGTGAACGTCTGCCCGGTCGAAAACTGCATCACAATGGTCGAGGTTCCCGCAGGCCAGATCGACGAGCGCACTGGTGAGGTGGTTTCAGGCGACTATGCGAACTGGACCACGCATCCGAATAATCCGTCGGCAACAGCTGCGGAATAACTGAAACGCGCCCAAGCGGGCGCGCGGTCTCCCCGTTGACTTTGCGCCCCGGCTTTTTGGCCGGGGCTTTTTTGTTGGATTTGGTTCCGGTGCAGGCAGCTAGGCTGGCCAGCGGAGTTGCTGCGGTCGGCTGCTTCAGCTTTTCGGCGTAAGCATACGACGGTACAGGGTTTCCAGGTACTGCGGCGCGGCGTCAAAAGGGTCTTCGTCCCCCATCAAGGTCCGTACCTGGGCGTCAAAATCCGCATAATGCTGGGTCAGCGACCAGATTGAAAACAACAGATGCTTGGGGTGTGCGCGGTTGATCCTGCCGGCATCCATCCATCCCTGCAGCAGCTGCGCCTTTTCCTCGACCAGCACATTAAGATCCGCCGCGATCACGTCATGCAGACGCGGCGCGCCCTGCACGATTTCATTGGCATAAAGCCGGCTTTCACGGGGGAAGTCGCGGCTCATCTGCAGCTTGCGCTGCACATAGGCGAGGATCTCCTCCAGTGGCTCCCCTTCCGGGTCCAGCGCCCTGAGAGGGTCCAGCCAGGTGTCCAGAAGCCCCGCCATCAGCTCATTGAAGATCGCTTCCTTGGAGGGAAAGTAATAAAGCAAGTTCGGCTTGCTGAGCCCTGCCGCCTTGGCGATCTGGTCCACGGTGGAGCCGCGGAAACCGTGGCTGGAAAAGACATCCAGCGCGGCCTCCAAGATAGCGGCGCGATTCTTTTTCTGAATGCGGGTAGGCGCGCGGTCTGCGGGCATGTCCGTCCTTGTCTGATTTTGCCGCAGCCGCCAGCGGAAGCGCGGAATTTCACCTATTTCCGGCAAAAGCACCGATTTTTTCAAGAGCCACGCGGCAATTTCTTGACTGGTGGTGAACCCGTGATAGCGTGAGTTTGACCAGTTGGTCAAATCAAAGACAGGGGCACAATCCTCAGCTTTGATGGGACCGGCACTCAAAGCCACCTAACACGGCGCCAAGCCGGAAAGCCTGCAAAGATGGGCGCACAGGGAAGGAAGCTCTTGATGACGTCGCTTGGACAGAATCTGAAAATTGACGGGGACAGGCTGTGGGACAGCCTGATGGAGATGGCCAAGATCGGCCCCGGCGTTGCGGGCGGCAACAACCGCCAGACGCTGACCGATGAAGATGGCGAGGGCCGCGCGCTTTTCCAGAAATGGTGCGAGGCCGCGGGCTGTACCATGGGGCTCGATCAGATGGGCAACATGTTTGCGGTGCGCGCGGGCACCGACCCGGATGCGCTGCCGGTTTATGTTGGTTCGCATCTGGATACCCAGCCGACCGGCGGCAAATACGATGGAGTGCTGGGGGTGCTGGCGGGGCTGGAGCTGATCCGCTCGCTCAACGACATGAACATCAAGACCAAGCACCCGATTGTGGCCACCAACTTCACCAACGAGGAAGGCACCCGCTATGCGCCGGCCATGCTGTCATCGGGCGTGTTTGCCGGCGTGCACACCCAGGATTGGGCCTATGAGCGTGAGGACGCCGAGGGAAAGAAATTCGGCGATGAGCTGAAGCGCATCGGATGGCGCGGCGAGGAGGAGACCGGCGCCCGCAAGATGCACGCGTTCTTTGAGCTGCACATCGAGCAGGGCCCGATCCTGGAGGCGGAAGGCAAGGACATCGGCGTGGTGACCCACGGCCAGGGCCTCAGCTGGACGCAGGTGACGATCACCGGCAAGGACGCCCATACCGGTTCTACCCCGATGCCCATGCGCCGCAATGCTGGCCTGGCGATGGCGCGGGTACTGGAAGCGGTAGACGAGATCGCCTGGAGCCACGCGCCCCATGCCGTGGGGGCCGCGGGCCACATCGACGTCTACCCGAACTCGCGCAACGTGATCCCGGGCAAGGTGGTCTTCACCGTCGATTTCCGCAGCCCGGAACTGGACGTGATCACCGACATGGAAAACCGTCTGCGCGAAAAGGGCACCCAGATTGCCGAGACGATGGGAGTGGAAATCGAATTCGAAAAGGTAGGCGGCTTTGACCCCGTGGCCTTTGACGAGGGCTGTGTCAGCGCGGTGCGCAGCGCGGCGGAACGGCTGGGCTATTCCCATCTCAATATCATTTCTGGCGCGGGTCACGACGCCTGCTGGATCAACCGGGTGGCGCCGACCGCGATGGTGATGTGCCCCTGTGTCGATGGCCTTAGCCACAACGAGGCTGAGGAGATCAGCAAGGATTGGGCCGAGGCTGGCGCCAACGTGCTGTTCCACGCGGTGGTCGAGACAGCGGAGATCGTTGAGTAGGGGGCGCTGCCCCCGCGGCCTTTTGGGCCGCTGCCCCGGAGTACTTCGGGAAAGATGAAATAAGCTGCGAAAGACAGCAACGAGACAAATGGAGGCGTTAAAATGCGCCCCGATTCAGGGAGTTGTAACCATGAGTAAAGTCATCCGGAACGGCACCATCGTGACCGCCGATCTGACCTATAAGGCCGATGTGCTGATCGAGAACGGGGTGATCACTCAGATTGGCCCGAACCTGAAAGGCGAAGAGGAGCTGGACGCCACCGGCTGCTATGTGATGCCGGGCGGGATTGATCCGCATACGCACCTGGAGATGCCCTTCATGGGCACCTACAGTTCGGACGATTTCGAGTCCGGCACCCGCGCCGGGCTGGCGGGCGGCACCACGATGGTGGTGGATTTTGCACTGCCCAACCCGGGTGAGAGCCTGCTGGACGCTCTGAAGCGCTGGGACAATAAATCCACCCGCGCCAACTGCGATTATTCCTTCCATATGGCTGTCACCTGGTGGGGGGAGCAGGTCTTTGACGACATCAAGACCGTGATTCAGGAACGGGGCATCAACACCTTCAAGCACTTCATGGCCTACAAGGGCGCGCTGATGGTGAATGATGATGAACTTTATGCGTCGTTCCAGCGGCTGGCGGAACTGGGCGGCATCGCCATGGTGCATGCTGAAAACGGCGATGTGGTGGCAGAACTGTCCGCTAAGCTCTTGGCACAAGGCAATAATGGACCCGAGGCGCATGCCTATTCCCGGCCGCCGCAGGTGGAGGGTGAAGCGACCAACCGGGCCATTATGATCGCCGACATGGCGGGCGTACCGCTTTATGTTGTGCATACCTCCTGCGAGGACAGCCACGAGGCCATCCGCCGCGCCCGCATGCAGGGCAAGCGGGTCTGGGGCGAGCCGCTGATCCAGCATCTGACCCTGGATGAGAGCGAATACTTCAACAAGGATTGGGACCACGCCGCCCGCCGGGTGATGTCGCCCCCGTTCCGCAACAAACAGCATCAGGACAGCCTGTGGGCCGGTTTGCAGTCGGGTTCGCTGTCGGTGGTGGCAACGGATCACTGCGCCTTTACCACCGAGCAGAAGCGCTATGGCGTCGGCGATTTCACCAAGATCCCGAACGGCACCGGCGGCCTTGAGGACCGGATGCCGATGCTGTGGACCCACGGTGTGGAGACCGGCCGTCTGACCCCGAACGAGTTTGTCGCCGTGACCTCAACAAACATCGCCAAGATCCTGAATTGCTACCCGAAAAAGGGCGCGGTTCTGGTCGGCGCCGATGCCGATCTGGTGGTCTGGGACCCGGAAAAGCGCAAGACGATTTCGGCCGGAACTCAGCAGTCCTCGATCGACTACAACGTGTTCGAGGGCCATGAGGTGAAGGGCCTGCCGCGCTTTACCCTGACCCGCGGCCATGTGGCGGTGCATGACGGTGAGATCCGCTGCCAGGAAGGCCATGGCAAGTTCGTTTCGCGCGAGGCCAACACCACGGTGAACAAGGCGCTGTCGACCTGGAAAGAGTTGACCTCGCCGCGCCCGGTGGAACGCACCGGCATCCCGGCAACAGGCGTGTAAATCAGGAGCGGGCTGCCGGTATCGGCGGCCCGTTTTCCTGTGTGAAATCAAGGCGAAGATATGAATATGGAACCGACCACCCAGGCAATCCGACCCGAGGCCGCCGCTTCCGCACCAGCCCCCGCGAACTGTGTGATCGAGGCCCGGAACCTGGACCTGACCTTCCAGACCAACGATGGCCCGGTGCACGCGCTGAAAGATGTCAGCCTGGAGATCAACAAGGGCGACTTTGTCTCCTTCATCGGCCCGTCGGGCTGCGGCAAGACCACGTTTCTGCGCTGTATTGCGGCGCTGGAAACGCCGACCGGCGGCAGCCTGTCCGTGAATGGCATGACCCCGGATGAGGCGCGTCGTAACCGGGCTTATGGCTATGTGTTTCAGGCGGCTGGGCTTTACCCCTGGCGCACCATCGCCAAGAACATCAAGCTGCCGCTGGAGATCATGGGATACTCCAAGGCGGAGCAGGAAAAGCGCGTTAACCAAGTGCTGGAACTTGTTGAATTGTCAGGCTTCGGCGGTAAGTTTCCGTGGCAGTTGTCCGGCGGTATGCAGCAGCGGGCCAGCATCGCGCGGGCGCTCGCGTTTGACGCTGACATCCTGTTGATGGATGAACCTTTCGGGGCGCTGGACGAGATCGTGCGCGACCACCTGAATGAGCAGCTCTTGAAGCTCTGGGCGCGGACCAACAAGACCATCGGCTTTGTCACCCACTCGATCCCCGAGGCGGTGTATCTGTCCACCAAGATCGTGGTGATGTCGCCGCGGCCGGGCCGGATCCATGATGTGATCGACAGTACGCTCCCCAAGGAAAGGCCGCTGGATATCCGGGACAGCCCGGAGTTCATCGAGATTGCCCACCGGGTGCGCGAGGGGCTGCGGGCGGGGCATGGCGATGACTGAGTTCGCCAGCCGGTCCCGCCGGAATTGGGGCGTGACATGCGTGCACCGCCTGTACACCCCCTGTGCACCGGGCAGCTGCCGGATAAGGGAGGCAGTTGCAGATGGATGAGAAAAATCAAAATGCGCCGGGGGGTGAACCTGAGGCTTGGGCAGGAGCGCAGACCAAGCTGGAGCGCCAAAAAAGAATTTGGAGCCTACTCTTTTGGGGGCTCCTCATTGCAGGCTCAATATTCCTTGTAACAACCCGGTTGGCAGATGGAGAGTACTTTGGTGCTCTGGTCTTCGGGTTGCTCGGTGTCGTGTACCTTTATCGTTCGGCGCGAACGGTGATCGAGTGGCGGAAGGAAACACAACCATGAAAAGCCTTGTTGCCGTCCTCACCGTGCTCGCCGCCATCATCGCCTTCTGGTATGCGGCCTGCGTGCCGATGAACATCAAGGGCGTGCTGGATCAGGCGGAGCGGGCAGGGGTCGAAGTCACCCCCGCCACCGCCAAGGAGCGCCGGGACAGGGGTGAGATCGGGCTGGTGGCGCAGAACACATTTGCCATCGGCGACACCTGGGTGCAGGAGCGCCCGAGGCTGCCCGCGCCGCATCAGGTGGCGGTGGAGCTGTGGGAGACCACGGTGGAGAAGAAGATCACCTCCAAGCGCAGCCTGATCTATCATGCACAGGTAACGCTGAGCGCCACGCTGCTGGGCTTTGCCATCGGTACCGGCCTTGGCATTTTGCTGGCGGTGGGCATCGTGCACAGCAGGGTGATGGATATGTCGGTGATGCCCTGGGCGATTGTCAGCCAGACCATCCCGATCATCGCGCTGGCGCCGATGATCATCGTGGTGCTCTATTCCATCGGGGTGCAGGGGATTATCCCGAAGGCGGTGATCTCGGCCTACCTCAGCTTCTTCCCGGTGGTTGTCGGCATGGTGAAGGGGCTTCGGGCGCCGGATGCGATGCAGCTGGATCTGCTGAAAACCTACAACGCCAACACGAACCAGGGGTTCTGGAAGCTTCGGCTGCCGTCCTCCATGCCATACTTGTTTGCCTCGCTGAAGATCGGCATTGCCGCCTCGCTGGTCGGGGCCATCGTGGGTGAGCTGCCGACCGGTGCGGTTGCGGGTCTTGGCGCGCGGCTGCTGGCGGGCAGCTACTACGGGCAGACCGTGCAGATCTGGTCGGCGCTGTTTGCCGCGGCGATCCTGGCGGCGGCGCTGGTGGCGCTTCTGGGCCTGATCGAGAAGGTTGTCTTGAACCGGATGGGGGTGCGGGCATGATACTGGTGATCCTTGCAATCCTTGTCTGGTGTCTGGGCTGGTGGCTGAACAGCCGGCTGGCAAACAGCCCGGCCTCGAAGACCCGGGCGGTGCAACTGCTGGTGCCTGCGATCTTTGGCATCACCGTGCTGGTGGTCTGGGAACTGCTGGTCAGGGGGCTGGCGGTGTCGCTGGTGATCCTGCCGGCGCCGACGGTTATTGCGGCGCGCTTTGCCTCCAGCCTGCCGATCCTGTGGGAGGACTTTGCCCAGACCATCCTGAAAGGCGCGCTTGGCGGTTACCTGATCGGTTGCGGCGCGGCGTTTTTGACCGCGATCCTGGTCGACCGCAGCGATTTCCTGCGCCGCGGGCTGCTGCCGGTCGGGAACTTCGTGGCGGCGCTGCCGATTGTCGGCACCGCGCCGATCCTGGTGATGTGGTTCGGCTTTGACTGGCACTCCAAGGCCGCGGTGGTCGTGGTCATGGTGTTCTTTCCGATGCTGGTGAACACAGTGGCGGGGCTGCGCGAGACTTCGGCTATGCAGCGCGATCTGATGCAGACTTATGCGGCGACCTACTGGCAGGCGTTTTTCAAGCTGCGGCTGCCGGCGGCGCTGCCGTTTGTGTTCAACGGGCTCAAGATTTCCACCACGCTGGCGCTGATCGGCGCGATTGTGGCGGAGTTCTTTGGTTCGCCCACCGTCGGCATGGGGTTCCGCATTTCCACCAGCGTCGGCCAGCTGGCGCTGGATATGGTCTGGGCGGAGATCGTGGTGGCGGCGCTGGCGGGGTCTGCCTTCTACGGGCTGGTGGCGCTGATCGAGAAGAGCTTTACCTTCTGGCACCCATCACAGCGGGGCTGAAAGTTGAACCGTCCCGCCGGCTGCGGGGCGGTTTTTGCGGAAATCTTGCGCGAGGTGCCGTCAAAGGCCGGCCTCATAAAGAAAAAACTTTGAACGAATGGTCAAACCCGGGCAAGCTTCACATCATAATCAATAGGGAGAACGAGACATGAAACATCTGATGACGGCGGCAGCGCTGATGATGGGGGCCGCGGGGGCGGCGCAGGCGGCGGATGACGTGACGCTGCAGCTGAAGTGGGTGACCCAAGCGCAGTTCGCGGGCTATTATGTGGCGCTGGACAAGGGGTTCTATGAGGAAGAGGACCTGAATGTCACCATCCTGCCGGGCGGCCCGGATATCGCGCCGACCCAGGTGATTGCCGGCGGCGGCGCCGATGTGACGGTGGAATGGATGCCTGCCGCTCTGGCCGCTCGGGAAAAGGGCCTGCCGCTTGTCAATATCGCCCAGCCGTTCAAATCCTCCGGCATGATGCTGACTTGCTGGAAAGACACCGGCATTGCTGAACCCGCCGATTTGGCCAACCGCACCCTGGGTGTCTGGTTCTTCGGCAATGAGTTCCCCTTCATGAGCTGGATGAGCCAGCTGGGTATCTCCACCGAGGGTAAGAGCGAAAACGGTGTGGAAGTTCTGAAGCAGGGTTTCAACGTCGATCCGCTGCTGCAGCGCCAGGCGGACTGTATCTCGACCATGACCTATAACGAATACTGGCAGGTGATCGATGCGGGTGTGTCGCCGGATGAGCTGATTACCTTCAAGTATGAGGACCAGGGCGTGGCGACGCTGGAAGATGGTCTGTATGTGCTGGAGGAGAACCTGAGCGATGAGGCCTTTGCCGGCAAGATGGAGCGGTTTGTGCGCGCGTCGATGAAGGGCTGGAAATACGCCGAGGAAAACCCGGACGAAGCGGCGGAGATCGTGCTGGACAATGACGCCTCGGGTGCCCAGACCGAGACCCACCAGAAGCGTATGATGGGTGAGATTGCCAAGCTGACCGCGGGCAGCAATGGCGCGCTGGACGAAGCGGACTACCAGCGCACCGTGTCGACCCTGATGGGCGGCGGCTCTGATCCGGTGATCACCAAGGAGCCGGAAGGCGCCTGGACCCATGCCATCACTGATGCGGCGCTGAAGTAAGGCTTCGGACCAGCAACAAGCCTTGCAGCCCCGCCGGATCCTGTCCGGCGGGGTTTTGCGTGAAATGTCCGAGGATTGGTTAAAATTGCAACAAAATTCCGGCTTGAAGGAAAAACATCCGCAGGTTGTTTAAATTTGTGTTAACCTTCTCTTATGGGAGAGGTGTGCGGACATATCTCTGAACGGCATGAACCTGCTGGCAATGGGCCGCAGCATTTATGCCTTTGCTCTCAGGCGGAAGTTGCCGAATGCCGGTCAAGGTATGCGGTCAAAGGACGGTCCGCCCTGCTGGATGTGGGGAGCCGAAGCAGCGCCTTGCCGCTGATGCCGCTGTGCCAGGCTGCCCATGGCCGCAAGCTGGCTACCGGCCGGGCACAGATCCTGGTGCTGTATGAGCTGGAGCCGGCAGGGTTGGAAGAGGCCAGCGTAGGGCACAGCGATGTAGTGCCGGTCGCGGTGTGCCGCCTTGAAAAGATCACCCATGCTGATCTGCTGCATGCGCTGGCCTGCGGGTTCGACGTTGTCTACTTGCAGGCGTGCAAAGCGCCGCAGGGGCGTGAGCCGCAGAGGCTGGAAGTGGACCTGGTGCGCGCGCTGGGGGGATTGGGCCGGATTGTGCTGTTCAACGGCGCCGCTGCCGTGGACCGGCGTCTGGCGGCACGGCTGCTGCCGTTTCCCTCAGTTGAGCCCGAGGTGCTGGCGGTGGGCAGCCGCAGGGACACCGCGCGGGCCAGCGCCGCCGCGCTGCTGCCGGCCAGCACCGGTCATGCGGCGCTGCCGGAGCAGGCACCCTATGGCACTGTCAGCCTGCAGGAGGACCTGTGCAATAATTGCAACAGCTGCGTCTGGGTCTGCCCCTCGGATGCGCTGAGCCTGACTGAAAACGCCGGAGCACTGAATTTTGTGGAATCGCTGTGCACCCAATGCGGGCTGTGCGTCTCCATTTGCCCGCAGCGGGCGCTGAGCATGACACCGGGCATGGATCTGACCGCCTATGCGGTGCTGCCGCATTTGCTGACGGAGGCGGAGGGGAAGGCCGCTGGAGCATCCACCCCTGTAGCCCGCCATGAAGCCGGGACGGATCTGCCTGTTGCGGAGCTGCCGGTTATCCCTGTTCCAGAAACCCGCCATACAGACCGCGCTTGAAGATCAGCCCCTTGCCCGGGCGGGTGGTGACGCGGGCCACTTCACCGATGACAATGGTGTGGTCGCCTGCCGGATGGGCGGCATAGCGGCGGCAGTCGAAACGGGCGATCACCCCCTCCAGCGCCGGCGCGCCCAGATCGTTGGGCTGCCAGGCTGCGGCGCTGAAATCCTCGCCGAAAGCGGCGAAATGCTTGGCCAGCGGCAGCTGGTCCTCTGCCATCACGTGAATCGCAAAGTTCTCAGCCGCGACAAAGGCATCGTGGCGCAAGGAGGCCTTGGCCGGGCACCATAGCATCAGCGGCGGCTCCAGCGAGACTGAAGTGAAGCTGTTGACGGTAATGGCCAGCGGGCCGCGGGGCGTCTGGGTGGTGACAACCGTCACCCCGGTGCCAAAGCAGCCGAGCGCATCGCGGTAGGCCCGGGCGGTTTCCGGCCCGGGAATAAAGCTGGTGTCGGCCATCTCGCGCGCCTTTTGTTCGTTCCGGGCAGTGACCTGCCACGCATGGCCCGGATTGTCTACCTAGTTCAAGTCCTCAATGAGGCGGCCGTGTTTGCGGGTCTCCTCCAAAATGGCGCCAAAGGTCATGAGCCCGCGCGCCTCCAGCATCGGCAGCATCTTGCAGAAGACCTCAGCTGTGGCGCGGGCGTCCCCCATGGCGGTGTGGCGCAGGGCAGATGGGATGGTGACATCAAGCCGGTCGCACAAGGCGTCGAGCGTGTGGTTCTGGGAGGCACCGAACAGGACCGCGCTCAGCAGCACCGTGTCCAGCACCGGCTGGTCCCATGTGACACCGGTGCGTTTGGCATGGCGGTGCAGGAAGGCCATGTCGAAGGGCGCATTGTGGGCGACAATCACCGCGTCAGAGGCAAAGCGGTGGAAATGCCGCGCGGCGCTGGCGATGCCGGGCCGCCCCCGAACCATGGTATCGGTGATGCCATGCACCTTGGTTGAGGAGGCCGGAATGGGGCAGCCCGGGTTCACCAGGGTTTCAAAGGCTTCGCTTTCGATGATCCGCCCGCGCACCACCCGCAGGGCGCCGATCTGCACGATCTCATCCTTGTGGGGCAAGAGGCCGGTGGTCTCGGTGTCGAACACCACATAGCTCAGGTTGCTGAGCTTGCGCCCGTTCAATTCCGCATGCTCGCTCTCCAGCAGACCAAAGTCATAAACCAGCGGGCGGGAGTCTTCTGGCGCAAGGCCCGCATGGGCGCCCTCAAACAGGATGATATAGCCCGGCGCGCCGCCCAGCGGTTTCAGGCGCAGGTCGAACACCTGAGCGCCGCTGGCGCTTTTGACTTCTGCCTGAACCTCCATGCCGCTGCGCACCAGCCGGCCATAGGCCGCCTCCAGCCCGGTGAGGTCCAGGTAATCGGACAGCGGTGCATTCAGGCGCGGCGGTGCCTCCTCCGCCAGCACCGCCGCGGCCTGGCCGTCGTAGAGCACGATCTGATGGGCGGGGCTGGCCATCACGGTGGCGATGGGAATGTCGGTCAGGAGCGCGGCCAGCCGGGTTTTCTCGGCTTCCAGATGCTCCGTTTCTCGGGCGATGGCCTCAGCGGCGTTCATGGCAGAGGCGCCGAGCTGGCCCGCCAGCCCCTGGGCCGCTGCGGCAAGATCGCCCAGGTAGCGGGCGCCGTGGGTATCCAGCTCTTTGCTAACGCCCGCATGGGCGCGGGCGCGCATACCCGCAGCCAGGCGTTCGATCGGCTTGGCGACGTTTTCATCGAACAGCAGCCAGACCCCGGCGCAGAGGCCGAGAATGGCAAAGGTGCTGAGCAGGCCGGAGAAAATGAAGGCATCTGACAGCTCTGGCTGCTCTGCCCGGCTGTAGCCGGCCCAAAGCGCGCCTGCGGTGACGGCGATGCCGCCAAATGCCAGCAGGCAGAAGAACAGGAAAATCCGCAGCCGCAGTGACAGGCGTCTGTGCATGGCTACCCTCCGCAGGCGGTGGTGAGGATGGCATCATCGGCCTCGGCTGCGATCCAGTCCAGCCCCTTGGGCAGCCCGTCGCCGGAAAAGGCCACTGTGCCACCGGCCAGCGCACGCTGCCACTTACCGCAGTCCAGCACCGCGGCCTGTTTGCTGACCGGCGCCCAGCGGCCGAAGAAATAGAGATCCGCCAGGAAAACCTGCGGGTGCGCGGCGTGGCTTTTCATCGTGGCGGTATCCACCGCGGCGAAGCGGTCCACGTAAGGCACCACCTGCGTCCAGGGGCGGTAGAGACTGCGGTTCTCGATGGTTTCGGCCACCGCCAGGCCTTCGGGCAGGGCGGCTTTGGTGCGGCTGTACCAGCCGTACTCGGACGCGATGGTCACCCCGATCATCGCCAGCCCCGCCGCCACCGGCGCGAACCAGCGCGGCAGCCGGCCTTTCAATGTCCGGTTCAGGAGCATCACCACACCCGCCGCGGCAATACCCGCAAAGATCACCGCAATCAGTTCCAGAAACATCCGATCTCCCCGAAGGCCCCAGGCCTCTTCTTCTTTGTCTAAATACTCGCGCCGCAGGCTCCCGCACTGCCGGCTGGCGCTGCTGTCAGCTTAACATGCCTTTGCCGTGCCCGGCTGCCGATTGCATGGTCTTTACAACAACAAATGCGTCGCGCAGATGACTTCGCTCAAAATCCGACAGATCTGAAGGCGCCAGATAGTTGTCCGGCGCCTGGCTGCTGCGGATTTGTGCCGCCTGATGCTCCAGCCGGGTCTGGGCGATCAGGTCATAGGCGTCCATGAGGTCGCGCGCACCCGAAGGGCTGAGCACACCCGCGGCCTCCGCCGTCTCCAGCCGGGCGCGGGTGTTCACCTCTGCCAGCTGGCCCTGCAGCGCGTAGATGCGGCCCAGGTCCACCACCGGCACCACCCCGTTGTGCTTCATGTCCAGCGTGTTGCGGTGCTCGCCCGAACGGATGGTGGCCAGCCCGCGCAACAGGCCCAAGGGCGGCGTGTGCTTCAGCGAGTTGGCGGTCATATGGGCGGTGAAGATCGAATTGGCGCTGGCGGCCCTGAGCGTCTCCTGCTGCAGGTCCGCAAACAGCACGGCGTCGCCGCCGATCGGGCGCAGGTCAAACATCACCGAGGCCAGCATCTGCGCCTCAGGATTCGGCTTGGCGATCCAGCCGCGGAAATAGTCGCGCCAGACGCGCAGCGGCTGCCGCCAGCGCGGGTTGGAGGCCATCATGTCGCCGGGGCAATAGACGTAGCCGCAGGTATCCAGCCCGTCGCAGACAAACTTGGCAAGCTGTTCGAAATAGGCGTTGTCTTCCGGCTTCAGGTCATCGGACAGGATCAGGCAGTTGTCCTGGTCGGAGACGCCGGTTTGCTCGCGCCTGCCTTGCGAGCCGCAGGCGAGCCACAGGTAGGGCACCGGCGGGGCGCCCAGTTGCTCCTCGGCCAGCGCCAGCAGGCGGCGGGTCGCGGTGTCGGCGATGTCGGTGATCAGCCGGGTCACCACCTCATGCCGGTTGCCGCCTGCCACCAACTGCACCAGAAGGCGGGGAATTTCGGCGGTGACCTTGGCCATCTCCTCAGCGGAACCTGCGCGGGCGATGCTGGAGACCATCTCGCCTGAGCTGACGGCCTGGAACCGGGTGAGGTCGGTTTGGGTCACGATGCCCGCGAGCCTGCCTGCCTCAACCACCGGGATGTGGCCGATGCCATGCTCCATCATCATGTGCAGCACGTCCGACCCGATGGCGGAAGGCGCCAGGGTCAGCGGATCCGGGGTCATTACCGTGCTGACCGGGGTCGAGATGGGTTTGCCGGCGGCGAGGATTTTTGCCGTGAGGTCGCGGGTGGTGAGGATGCCTTGCAGTCTGTCCCCGTCGGTTACGCAGATGGAGGAGATGCGGCGGTCGCGCATCAGTTGCGCCGCACCCTGGCAGGTGAGGCCGCTGGAGCAGGTGACCGGGTCGCGCGCCATGATGGTTGCCACGCGGGTGGTGGCAAGGCTGGTGCTGTCCCGGCTTCCGGGGCGGCGGCGGTCGAAGAACTTGGCCACTTTGGGCTGGCTTGCCATCAGGGCGTGAAAGTCCGCCTTGGGCAGCAGCAGCAGGATTGTGTCCGTGGTGGTTCGGGCCGAGGTTACTGCGCGTCCAGTGCGGGTCAGGCCGCGTTCGCCAAAGGAATTGCGGGGACCGAGGATGGAAACAGGGATGCCGTTTTCGTCGGTCACTTCCACCTCGCCGGTGTGGACCAGGTAGAGGCCGTCCAGATCTTCGTTCAGGGCATAGACGGGGCTGCCTGCGCTTGCTTCGATCTGGCGGAACTTGGGTGCCAGGTCCTGCAGCAGTGCGGGTTCCAAGCTGTCGTAGGGGTGGACCGAGGACAGGAAGCGGAGCAGGGCAGCGTCAGATAAGGGCATGGGAATACCTGGGCGTCTTCAGGAAAAAATGGCCCCGCCAGTGAAACACCGGACGGGACCATGAGGGAAGAGGCGGGCCGCCGGGAGGTCAGCCCGCCCAGGGGAGGTCAGTGGTCCTGTGCAGCGCCTGCGCCGCGCGGGATGCGGACGCTTTCCACCAGCTCTTCGATCTCGGCCGGGATGGCCTCGGTCGATTTGGAGACGATGAAGGCCACCGCGAAGTTCACCATTGCGCCAACCGCACCGAAGGAGGTGGATTTGATGGTGCCCAGCAGCGGATCTGCATCGGTGAAGGAGTTGGTGTCCGGGATGAACAGCCAGCCCTTGTGCAGGAAGATGTAGACCAGGGTCACGATCAGGCCTGCCAGCATGCCGGCCACGGCGCCCTTGTTGTTCACCTTGGTGAAGATGCCCATCATCAGCGCAGGGAAGATCGAGGCGGCGGCCAGGCCGAAAGCCAGCGCCACGGTCTGTGCGGCAAAGCCCGGCGGGTTCAGACCCAGGTAGGTCGCCACAGCAATGG
Source organism: Leisingera sp. ANG-DT (assembly GCF_000813785.1). NCBI lineage: Bacteria > Pseudomonadati > Pseudomonadota > Alphaproteobacteria > Rhodobacterales > Roseobacteraceae > Leisingera > Leisingera sp. ANG-DT. The sequence continues at coordinate 34,888 of NZ_JWLE01000030.1, read as the reverse complement.
CTACGGCCATGGCGATACGGGCCGACAGCAGCTCGCCTTTTTCCGAGATGTTCGGATTGATTGAGCCCTTGATCAGGTCGTGGGAGACTGCCGAAGAGATCGCCAGCAAGAGGCCCGCAGCGGTGGAAAGAGCAGCCGCCAGGCCGCCTGCGGCCACCAGACCGATCACCCAGCCCGGCAGGTTGGCAATCTCAGGATTGGCCAGAACCAGGATGTCGCGGTTGAAGTTGGTCAGCTCATTGCCGGCCCAGCCGTTGGCTTCGGCAGTGGCCTGCAGATCGGCGTTCTTGTCGTTGTAGTACTGGATCGCACCGTCGCCGTTCTTGTCTTCCCAGCCCAGGAGGCCGGTTTGCTGCCAGGTCGCCATCCAGTCGTACTTGGGATCTTCTTCGATCTGCTGCACGGTGACGGCGCCGCCTTCGATGCCGCCGTTCGGCCACATCATCTCAGTGATGTTCAGGCGGGCCATGGCGCCGACTGCCGGAGCGGTCAGGTACAGGAGCGCGATGAACACCAGCGCCCAGCCGGCCGACCAGCGGGCATCAGCTACTTTCGGCACAGTGAAGAAGCGCATGATCACGTGGGGCAGGCCCGCGGTGCCGATCATCAGCGACAGGGTGAAGAGCACCATGTTGAAGGTGTCGGCGTGATGCGCGGTGTACTCGTTGAAGCCAAGCTCGGTCACGATGGCGTCCAGTTTGGACAGCAGCGGCTCGCCGCTTGCGGCGTGATCGCCGAACAGGCCGAGCGCCGGGATCGGGTTGCCGGTCAGCTGCAGCGAGATGAAGATGGCCGGGATGGTGTAGGCCATGATCAGGACGCAGTACTGGGCCACCTGGGTGTAGGTCACGCCCTTCATGCCGCCGAACACGGCGTAGGCGAAGACCACACAGGCGCCGATCAGCAGGCCTGCGGTGTTGGAAACTTCCAGGAAGCGGCCAAAGGCCACGCCGACGCCGGTCATCTGGCCAATCACGTAAGTGGTCGAGGCCACGATCAGGCAGATCACCGCCACCACGCGCGCGGTGGGCGAATAGAACCGGTCGCCGATGAATTCGGAGACGGTGAATTTGCCGAACTTGCGCAGGTAGGGCGCCAGCAGCAGTGCCAGCAGAACGTAGCCGCCGGTCCAGCCCATCAGGAAGGTGGAGTTGTCATAGCCGGTAAAGGCAATGAGGCCCGCCATCGAGATAAATGACGCCGCCGACATCCAGTCGGCCGCAGTGGCCATGCCGTTGGTGACGGGGTGCACACCCCGGCCGGCGGCATAGAATTCAGATGTGGAGCCCGCACGGGCCCAGATCGCGATGCCGATGTAGAGCGCGAAAGAAGCGCCCACAAACAGCAGGTTGATGGTAAACTGGTCCATCTTATTCTTCCTCCACGCCGTATTCGCGGTCCAGCTTGTTCATCCGGAACGCGTAGAAAAAGATCAGCCCGAGGAACACCAGGATCGAGCCTTGCTGGGCGAACCAGAAGCCCAGATCGCTGCCGCCGACCTTGATGCCTGCCAGCATCGGGCGCAGCAGAATGCCGAAGCCGAATGAAACAACAGCCCAGATGATCAGACTGACGATGATGATGCGCACATTTGCCGCCCAATAGCCCTTGTCGGCTTCGGCGGCTTTGTCCGCGTTTGTGGTTTGATCCGCCATGGCGGCTCCTCCTTCTTCCTCCATGCCTGCCGTGCGGGAGCGCAGGGCAGACCTCCTCTGTTTGCCTGCCGCCGGATTCACGGGCGCGCAGACATGACTCCTCCGGTCCGCCAAGGCGGGTCCGACGGGTATTCCAATGTCCGGGGACGGGGTCCTGCCGGGTCAGGGCAGGCCCCGTTTCTTGGTTGTTAGCTGGTGGCCTTGGTCACGATGGCCGCCATGTCCTGGGCGATGTCGTCGATACCGCCCATGGCATCTGTGGTTTTCAGAACATCCTTTCCGCCGTAGTAGGCGATCAGCGGCGCGGTCTGCGCGTGATAGGCCTCCAGCCGGCTGGCAACGGTTTCTGCATTGTCATCGGCGCGGCGCTTCATCTCGGTGCCGCCGCATTTGTCGCATTTGCCGGCTTCCGCGGGCTGTTTGAAGCTGTCGTGATAGCCTTCGCCGCAGCCTCCGCAGGTGTAGCGGCCTGAAATCCGCTCGACCATGGCGGCGTCGTCCACCTCCAGGCTGATCGCGGCGTTGATCTTCTGGTTCGTTTCCGCCAGCAGACCGTCCAGCGCCTCGGCCTGAACGGTGGTGCGGGGAAAGCCGTCGAGGATCACGCCCTTGGTGCAATCGGGCTCTGCCAGACGGTCGCGCAGGATGTTGATCACGATCTCGTCGCTGACCAGCTGGCCTGCCTCCATCACCGCCTTGGCGGCAAGGCCGGCGGGCGTGCCGGCGGCAACCGCCTCGCGCAGGAGGTCGCCGGTCGACAGCTGCACATAGCCGAATTTTTCCTCAAGCATACGCGCCTGGGTGCCCTTGCCGGCGCCCGGAGGCCCCAGCAGGATCAGAACGGCGGGACGGGTCATGACTGCCATATTCATTGTTCAATCACCCCTTGTTCGCACGGTTTTCGATCAGGTCTTCGACCACCGAAGGATCGGCGAGGGTCGAAGTGTCGCCGAGGGAGCCGAAGTCGTTCTCGGCGATCTTGCGCAGGATGCGGCGCATGATCTTGCCGGAGCGGGTTTTCGGCAGGCCCGGCGCCCATTGGATTACATCCGGAGAGGCGATCGGGCCGATCTCGGTGCGAACCCAGGTGCGCAGCTCCTTCAGCAGCTCATCCGACGGCTCGCGGTCGTTCATCAGGGTCACGTAGCAGTAGATGCCCTGGCCCTTGATCTCATGCGGGTAGCCGACCACGGCGGCCTCAGCCACGGCAGCATGGGCCACCAGCGCGCTTTCGACCTCGGCGGTGCCCATGCGGTGGCCGGAGACGTTGATCACATCATCGACGCGGCCGGTGATCCAGTAATCGCCATCCTCGTCGCGGCGGCAGCCGTCGCCGGTGAAGTAATAGCCCTTGTAGTCGGAGAAATAAGTCTTCTCGAAGCGCTCATGATCGCCCCAGACGGTGCGCATCTGGCCCGGCCAGCTGTCCTTGATGCAGAGCACGCCTTCGACGCCATTGCCTTCGATCTCGGCGCCGGACTGCGGGTCCAGGACCACCGGCTGAATGCCGAAGAAAGGTTTCATCGCTGCGCCCGGCTTCATCGCATGGGCACCCGGCAGCGGGGTCATCAGGTGGCCGCCGGTCTCGGTCTGCCACCAGGTGTCGACGATCGGGCATTTGCCCTTGCCGACAACCTCATTGTACCAGTTCCAGGCTTCCGGGTTGATCGGCTCACCTACGGTGCCCAGCACCTTGAGGTCGCTCAGGTTGCATCTTTCGACCCATTCGTTGCCCTGGCCCATCAGCGCGCGCAGGGCGGTGGGGGCGGTGTAGAACTGGTTGACCTTGTGCTTTTCGCAGACCTGCCAGAAGCGCGAGGCGTCGGGGTAGGTCGGCACGCCCTCGAACATCAGCGTTGTGGCGCCATTGGCGAGCGGGCCATAGACGATGTAGCTGTGGCCGGTGACCCAGCCCACGTCTGCGGTGCACCAGTAGATGTCGCCGTCGTGGTAATCAAAGGTGATCTCGTGGGTCATCGCGGCGTAGGTCAGATAACCGCCGGAAGTGTGCACAACGCCCTTGGGCTGGCCGGTGGAGCCGGAGGTGTAAAGGATGAACAGCGGGTCTTCGGCGTTCATCTCGGCGGGCGCGCAGTAGTCATCCGCTTCCAGCGCCATCTCGTTGTAGTCGTAGTCGCGGCCGTCGACCCAGGTGGTCTGGCCGCCGGTGCGCTTGACCACCAGGCATGTCACGCTGTCCTTGGTGTGCAGCAGGGCTGCGTCGGCGTTCGACTTCAGCGGGGTCTTGCGGCCGCCGCGCGGCGCCTCGTCGGCGGTGATGATCACCTTAGCGTCGCAGCCGTTGATCCGGGCCGCCAGCGCGTCGGGGGAGAAGCCGGCAAAGACGATGGAATGAATGGCGCCGATGCGGGCGCAGGCCAGCATGGCATAGGCCGCTTCGGGGATCATCGGCAGGTAGATTACCACCCGGTCGCCTTTGCGCACGCCCATCGACTCCAGGATGTTGGCCATCCGGCAAGTGCGGCGGTGCAGTTCGCTGTAGGTAATGTGCTGTGCGTCTTCTTCGGGGCTGTCCGGTTCCCAGATGATCGCGGTCTGATCGCCGCGGGCCGCCAGGTGGCGGTCGATGCAGTTGGCGGAGACGTTCAGGGTGCCGTCGGCATACCAGTTGATCGAGACATTGCCGAAGTTGTAGTTCACGTCCTTCACCTGGGTGAAGGGCTTGATCCAGTCGATGCGCTTGCCCTGTTCGCCCCAGAACCCTTCGGGATCGGACAGCGAGGCTTCATACATCTCCTGATACTTGGCGGCATTCACATGCGCGCGGGCAACGGTTTCGTCGGACGGCGGATAGACAGCGTCTGCGTGCAGCGCGTTCATTCGGTTTCCTCCCAGAATTTTATTGGCAAGACAAACGACAACGCTGTGCCGTGGCTGTCAAACCGTTTCCTCCTGGGGCCAGATAATACCGCAGTCTGAAAATTTGTGAATAAAATGCCGGTATCAAAGGATTTATCTGTAAACGAATTTCAAGGTTTAGGATGGGTTTGAAAAGTAATTTGCATGCCGGCGCATACCAGCGCTTGTTTTAAAGGCCTTTTCTGTAAAGTCCTGGGCACGCTGATAGCTGCCTGCGGGGCCGCTATTGCCCCGGCAGCGGCGTCCTGCCGCAGGCTGGGACGGCCTGAAGCCTGCGGCAAATTGTGCCGGCGGGGCGGAACGGGCGCCAGATGCCCGGCGCGAGTCGCTGCGTCACCTTTGCCGCCGGGGGGCTTGGCAGGGCGCATCCCTGCCGCTAGCCTGACAGCCAAGCGTCCAGGCCGGATTTCCTTTTGCCGGCAGTCACAAGGGCGCAATTCGGGAGAGTTACATCATGAACAGATTTCTGACTGCCGCCGTGGCGGCTGCTGTGGGTTTTGCCATCGCTGGCGAGGCCGCGGCCACCGAGTGGAACGTGTCCCTGTGGGGCAAGCGCCGCGCCTTCACTGAACATGTGGAGAAGCTGGCGGAGCTGGTCTCCGAGAAAACCGGCGGCGAGTTCACCCTGAATATCAGCTATGGCGGGCTGTCCAAGAACAAGGAAAACCTCGACGGCATCTCCATTGGCGCCTTTGAGATGGCGCAGTTCTGCGCCGGATACCACCGCGACAAGAACCCGACCATCACCGTGCTGGAACTGCCGTTCCTGGGCGTGAACACGCTGGAAGAAGAGGTCGCTGTCAGCCACGCGGTCTATGGCCACCCGGCGGTGCAGGCCGATCTGGCGCGCTGGAACGCCAAGCTGCTGATGACTTCGCCGATGCCGCAGTACAATATCGTCGGCACCGGCGAGCCGCGCGATGAGCTGGCAGAGTTCAAGGACATGCGGGTGCGCGCCACCGGCGGCATCGGCCAGGCGTTCTCGGCCGTGGGCGCGGTTCCCACTTCGGTGACCGCAACCGAAGCCTACAACGCCATGGAATCCGGCGTTGTCGACACTGTCGCCTTTGCCCAGCACGCGCATCTCAGCTTTGGCACCATCAACAAGGCCGACTGGTGGACCGCCAACCTGAACCCCGGCACAGTGAACTGCCCGGTGGTGGTGAACACCGATGCCTATGATGCCCTGAGCGATGCCGAACGCGAGGCACTGGACAGTTCAGTGGAGGAGGCGATTGCCCACTACCTGGAAAACTACGGCGCGCTGCTGACCAAGTGGGACGGCGTTCTGGAAGAGAAGGGCGTCGAGAAGGTGATGATCTCTGATGATCAGCTGGCCGAGTTCCGCAAGGTGGCCGCCGACCCGATCCGTGCCAAGTGGATCGAGGACATGAGCGCCCAGGGACTGCCGGCGCAGGAGCTCTATGACCTGGTGCAGAAAACCCTTAGCGACCACCGCTCGGGCAGCTGAGGCTGACGGAACTGGAAGGGGCCGGGCAGGACAGCGCCGGCCCCTTTTTGTCTTTGATACTACGGAAATGATGGGGGCAGGGCATGGCAGGCAGCGCGGCGGTGCTGGAGGATGGCAGCCTGATCAGCAGGCTGGACCGAAGATTGCTGAAAGCAGAGCAGCTGCTGGCGCTGCTAAGCGGGCTTGCGGTGTTCTCCCTGATGATCCTGGCGGTGGTTTCGGTCGGCGGGCGAAACGCGGCCAATGCGCCCTTGCCCGGCTATGTCGACTGGATCGAGCAGATCATGCCGCTGATTGCATTCATGGGCATTGCCTATGTGCAGCGTCAGGGCGGCCACATCCGCATGGATATCTTTATCGGCGCACTGAGGGGACGTGCACTGTGGCTGTTCGAGCTGGTCTCGGTTGTGCTGATCCTGCTGCTGATCCTGGCGCTGGTCTGGGGCAGCTGGTCGCATTTCCTGCGCTCCTTCGATTTCGCCGCGCCGCTGTGGAGCCGCGACAGTTCCATCGACATCGGGTTGCCAATCTGGCCCGCTAAGCTGCTGGCGCCGGTGGCCTTTGGGGTGCTGGCCCTGCGGCTGCTGCTGCAGGTCTGGGGCTACGGGCGGGCGCTGGTGCTGGGGCTGGAGGCGCCGGTGGCGGTGCCGCTGATCCAGACCGCGGCAGAGCAGGCGGCGGCTGAAGCAGACCAGATGCAGGGCCATGACACAAATGGCAGCGGGCAGGGGTAAGGCAGATGGAACCGATTGAAATCGGCCTGTGGGTCACGGGCGGCCTGCTGGCCATGGTGGTTTTGGGGATGCGGGTGGCCTTTGCTGCCGGCATGGCGGGGCTTGCGGGTCTCATCTGGATCTTCTGGGCCAAGTTCGGCTATGACCCGGCGCGCTTTGGCAAAGCGCTGACCATCGCGGTCAAGACCGCAGGTCAGGTGCCGCACTCCAAGGTGTCCAGCCAGGCACTGAGCCTTATTCCGACCTTCATCCTGATCGGATATCTCGCGTATTACGCAGGTCTGACCCGCGCGCTGTTTGTGGCCGCCAAACGCTGGATCGCCTGGCTGCCGGGCGGGCTGGCGGTCTCCACCGTCTTTGCCACAGCTGGGTTTGCTGCCGTGTCGGGCGCCTCCGTGGCGACCTCCGCCGTCTTCGCCCGCATCGCCATCCCGGAAATGCTGGCGATCGGCTATGACAAGCGCTTTGCTGCTGGTGTGGTGGCGGCGGGCGGCACCCTGGCATCGCTGATCCCGCCCTCCGCCATTCTGGTGATCTACGCGATCATTGTTGAGCAGGACGTGGGCAAGCTGCTGCTGGCAGGCTTCATCCCCGGCGCTTTCTCCGCAATAATCTATGGCCTGCTGATTGTTGGCATCGCGGTGGTCTTCAAATCCGTCGGCCCGCCGGTCAAGGGATTTACTTGGGGCCAGCGGTTCGCGGCGCTGCCGGGCGCGCTGCCCATCGTTCTGGTGGTCGTGATCATCATCTGCTTTGTCTACAACCCCTTTGGCGGCGATGCCTGGGGCACCCCGACCGAAGGCGGTGCCATCGGCGCCTTCATCGTGTTTCTCTATGCGCTGAAGGAAGGGATGAAATGGGCGGAGCTGAAGTCGGCGCTGCTGGAGACCGCCAAGCTTACCGTGATGATCTTCACCATCATCTGGGGCGTCCTGATCTATGTGCGCTTCCTTGGCTTTGCGGATCTGCCAGGGGCGTTTTCGGATTGGATCACCTCGCTGGAGATGTCGCCGATGCTGATCCTGATCTGCATCCTCTTGGCCTATGCGGTGCTGGGGATGTTCATGGATGCCATCGGGATGCTCTTGTTGACCCTGCCGGTGGTCTACCCGGCAGTGATGGCGCTGAATGGCGGCGAAAGCGTCGCCGCGGCAGACAGCGCATTCGGCATGAGCGGCACCATGTGCGCGATCTGGTTCGGCATTCTGGTGGTGAAGATGGCCGAGTTCTGCCTGATCACCCCGCCCATCGGGTTGAACTGTTTCGTGGTGGCCGGCGTGCGCGAGGATCTGAGCGTGCAGGATGTGTTCCGCGGCGTCACGCCGTTCTTCATCGCCGATGCAGTGACGATTGCCTTGCTGGTCGCCTTCCCCGGGATTGTTCTCTACCTTCCGTCCCTGGCGGGCTAGCAGCGGGGAGCTTTGCGCTGCGGCTTGGCAGCGGGCGGTGCAGGGCCTATATGGCGCGGAATCAGAGATTTTGCCCCCCCGCACCAGGCCGCGCGTTTGAGCGTGACGCCGATGACGGATTTGTGCGACTGATTTTAGTGCGCTGATTTTGTGTGATTTTTCAGTTCTGAATTTTGCGTGTAGCACATACGTAGCAGCCGTCCCTTCCTGATCGTGAAGCCGGGCCTTATTTGTTCGAGGATGCATCCTTTCTGTTTGGTCTCCAAATGAATGTGCCAGGACAGCGCGAAATGTCCTGGCCATTCCGCTGATATCTCACAGGATCTTGGCCAGAAGGACATCTGCGTCGCGGATGGCGGCCAGTTTGTCATCCAGTGCGATCTTGGCGGCTTTGAATTGTTTCCAGCGGTAGGCCAGTTCACGTACTCGATGACCTTTTGATCCTGTTCCCAATCCACATCCACATCTTGCGAAATCGCGGCATCGCCTTTGCCGTAGCGGATTTTATTCTGTGTTTTGCGGATTTGCTCTCCCATGAGCCCGCTCAGATCTTGGTCGATGCCCACGAGGCCCCCACGCTCCCGGAGAGACCGTAAGGCTTCCAAGATGATCAGCCGGGTCAATCCTTTTGTAACCAGACTTCCTTCGAGCCATTCTTTTGCGAGCAACCGGCCCAAGATGATCGCTTCCATCGTCACCTTGTGAACGGTGCGTTCAATCTTCGTGTTAGCCCTTGGGCCAACTTGATTTCGTCGAGAAGCGCCTGGGTCCGGCGCAGAGCGGGTTGGACACCCAGGAGGACGGACGCATTTTGAAGCGCCTCGTCGTGTGAGGACATGAAATCACGCTGCTCTTTCAATGTGTCATGACTAAGGTCGAACATGGTGTTTTCCTATGCAGCGCCGCGGCGGGGTTGCTGACGGCTTCAAGAGCGGCTGTTTTTCCTTTCGACTGCGCGGTTTTCGTTTTGAGAGGCTGCTTTCTCTCAGTTCATTGCGGGGCAGGGCGTTTTTCGGGGTTCATACCGAAATCTCGAAGAAACACCTGCGACCGCAAGCTCAGGAAAATTGTTCAATGGGGGTGCAATGTGAGCCTGGCAATCAACGTTGTCTAAGGATGACTTTGATGCAGTGACTGCCCTTGACCGCATGGGGTTTCCAAGCTGGGTCCGCAACGTTACATGAAGGAGAGTGGTGATGCGATCGGCGCTAAATTTCTTCCGTTTGCCAGCAGCTCTGTCTTTTCTTGTCATAGTTTGAGGCAAGCTGAGCAGCGGGACCGTTTTTCTGGTGGTATGTCATCCAGTTCACGCCCTCAATAAAATATGCCATGAATACTTGCCGATGCCCGTCTGCAGTTTGCAGTCTCTGGGAGTTTCAACACAGCCTCGGCCCAATCCGGGCATTCGTTTTCTTGGCTGGATGCCGCGGTGCAACAACATAGAAAAGCCGTTCCTTGCGAGTGCGAAGTGACGAGTAGATCAGGTAATAAAACCACCCTCGTATGTGTCAGCATCCAAGACGCGGATATTTCGACTAATGGCATGCAAGCTACAAGGTGAATTCCCCAGTACTTTCTGAGTTGTCGATAGGAACGCGATCCGGCGCTTGTGGACGGACAGGCAAAATTACATAAGGCAAGGTTATTCGTCACAATACCGCTCCAGTACCTGCCGGGCAGTTTCCAGATATTCGTCTTGCTGTCCGGCACTCATCCTGTCCCAGATGCTGTAGACCTGACGCAGGCGGGGGTTACCGCGCAGTTTGTCCGCATTGCGCGAAAGGAAGTCCCAGTAGAGCGGGTTGAACGGACAGGCCCCCGCGCCGGACTTGTGCTTCACATCGTAACGGCAGCTGGAGCAGTGGTCCGACATCTTGTTGATGTAGTTGCCGCTGGCGGCATAGGGTTTTGATCCCAGCAGGCCGCCGTCGGCAAACTGGCTCATGCCGATCACATTCGGCGCCTCGACCCATTCATAGGCGTCGGCGTAAACCGCAAGGTACCATTCGTGTACCTGATGCGGGTCAACGCCCGCCAGCATGGCGAAATTCCCCGTTACCATCAGCCGCTGAATGTGATGCGCATAGGCTTCGTCGCGGGTCTGGGTGATGGCGGCAGACAGGCAGGCCATGTCTGTCTCGCCTGTCCAGTAGAAACCGGGCAGGGGGCGGGTGGCCTCCAGAAAATTCCGCTCTGTATAGCCTGGCATGTTGAGCCAGTAGATGCCGCGCATGTATTCGCGCCAGCCGATGATCTGGCGGATGAACCCCTCGGCCGCGTTTAGCGGCGCGAGGCCCTCGTAATAGGCGCGCTCGACCCGGCGGCAGACCTCAAGCGGTTCCAGCAGGCCCGCATTGATGTAATGCGACAGGACCGAATGGTAGAGGAACCGCTCCCCCTCCAGCATGGCGTCCTGATAGTCGCCGAAATCCGGCAGCGCCTGTTCAACGAAGCTTTCAAGCGCCTCCAGCGCGCCGTCCCGGGTGACCGCAAACCAGAACGGGCGCAGAGAACCGAAATGGCCGCCGAACCGGGCGTCGACCAGGTCCAGAACATCCTCCGTGATACCGTCGGGCGGGGTTTGCGGCGGGCGTGGCAGGAACAATCCGCCCCCGGCGGGTTTGCGGTTCTCGTGGTCGAAATTCCACTTGCCGCCCTCCGGCTTATCGCCGTCCATCAGCAGCCCGGTATCACGGCGCATGTCGCGGTAGAAATACTCCATCCGCAGCTGCTTGCGCCCCTCGGCCCATTTGCGGAACCGCTGATGGGAGCAGAGAAAGCGGCTGTCCAGCCGCATGTCCAGGGCGGCGCCCGCCTGTTCCGCCCAGTCCAGCAGCGCGGATTTCAGCCTGTATTCTCCGGGCTCCGTGACCACCACCCGTGCCTCCGGATGGTCCGCGCGCAGCCGGTCGATCTCGCCCGTCAGACTGCCAGTGTTCTCGGGATCGTCCAGCCGCACAAAGCGCAGCTGCCAGCCGTCGGCCTCCAGCTCCTTGGCGAAGTGGCGCATGGCCGAAAACACAAACGCGATTTTCTTCTTGTGGTGCCGGACATAGGACGCCTCTTCTGCAACCTCCGCCATCAGCAGGATATCGCGGGACGGGTCCGCGTCCCGCAGCGAGGAAAGGCTGCGGCTGAGCTGATCGCCTAGAATGAGTATGAGATTTCCAGCTGCAGCCGGATCGCGTTCTGCGGTCATGCCGCGCCGCCAGGACGGGTCATGGTGCGGGCCGCATGGTGGCAACCAGCTCGGCAACCTTGACGCCGAACTTGCGCATCTCGGCCCGGTTCATGATCACCCCGTCAGCGGTCAGGTACAGCCAATCGGTGGCTTTCAGGGTGTACCCGCCGGCGCTTTCGGGCAGGGTGATTTCATATTGGAGCTGCACCGTTGAGCCGGACACGATGCCCTGAGCCTCTCCCACCAAGTCATCGGCTGTGGCGGTGAAGGTGTTGCCGGGGCCAAGGGTCAGGAACCACTTGCGGCTTTGGGTGACGCCGTTGGAATAAGTGAACTCTTCGCTCAGCGTGCCGGTTCTGCCGTCCCATTCGCCAACCATTTTGGCGGTAAAGCTGTTGGCCATCTTACCGGTGGGGCCAAAGATCACCCCTTCAGACAGGATTTCACCGGACAGGTGTTCGGTCAGGATGAAGTGCGGGCCTGTGTCCGCATAATCCGGCGGCGACTGGAACCGAAAGCTGAACAGGTAGGTTTTCGCGATCATCGCAAGAAGAGCGATCGCGAGGCAGAGGGTCAGGAGTTTCATGCTGTTGCTCTTTCTGATGGCAGGGTCAGGGCAAAGGCGAAGGCAGCGGTTTTCAGGACGCAGGGCAGGACTGCATAGGACACAGCAAGGGCGCTAAGCGCTTGCGGGCTGTTGTCCGTTCCGGGCCGGAAGCCCTGCTGCTCCAGCAGCGGCAGCGCCAGGGCGGCGGCCAGGGCCAGCGCCAGCTTGCCGGCAAAGGACCAGATGCCAAAGGCCGCAGAGGCGTTGAGGCCCGCGCGGGTCAGCGCGATGCTGAACATGGCGGGCAGCAGCACCATGTCGGCGCCCAGGGTGGCACCCGACACCGCGCAGATCACCGCAAAGCCCAGCAGGCTGCCCGGCCCCAGAAAGGCTGCGCCGGCAAAGCTGGCGATGGCCAGTGGCATGGCGATCAGCAGCGTCTGTTTCGCTCCGATCCGCTGGCTGAGGCGCGCCCACAGCGGCACGCTGAGCCCGGCGCAGAGGAAAAACAGCACCAGCAGCGGCCCTGCGTATGCAGGTAGGTTCAGCCGGTCCTCGACAAAGAACAAGAAAAGGGTGGAGGTCAGTGCCACCGGCAGACTGTTGAGCATCGCCAGGCACAGGAGGCGCAGCGCGCCAGCCTGTGTCAGGGCCATCGCCGACAGCGGCTGGCCGGTGACTGCCGAACGCATCCAGACCGGCCGGGTTGCAGCGGCGGTGAACAGGGCAAAGCCTCCCAGCACAAGGCCAAAGGCCGCATAGCCTTGACCCGCGGCTCCAAGCGCCACCAGGATGCCGGGTGCGATGGAGGCAAAGATCACACCACTCAGCATGCCCGCTTCGCGGAAGGCCGCCAGCGTCAGCAGTTCACGCGGGGCAGCGCGTTTGGCCAAAGTGGCGCTGCGCCCATAGAGCAGGATCATGCCCAGGCTGTAGGCCGAGAACAGCAGAAGCAGGATCAGCACAAGCTTGGGCACCACCAGGGGGCCTGCCGTCAGGCCGAACAGCAGCGGAAAGCCTATTGCCAGTCCACCCGCTGCCAGCAGCGCGAACCAAAGCTGCGCCCCGGGCCAGCGGTCGATGGCCCAGCCGATCAGCGGGTCCTGGACAAGATCAAACAGGCGGATCCCCAACAGGATGCCGCCAAGCGTCCCCAGGCCTATCCCCAGGTTCACCGACGCAAACTGCGGCAGGTGGATGTAGAGAGGGATCCCCGCAGAGGCGAGCATCATCGCATAGAGGCTGACCCGGGGATACAGCATCATTAGCCCAGAAGCGCGCGGGTGAATCGGGCGGAGCGGGTGTTTTCGCCCACAAAAATCGACATGAAGCTGCGCTTGATACCCACTTGGTTCAGCGTGCAGGCGGTGCGTCCATTGCGCAGAAACCTGACCCGGTCCGGACCCTGGCTCACGGCCAGATAACGGTCGCCGGGGGAGACGCCTTTGAAACAGGCCTCGAACCGGGGGCGGCCGGGTGCGGAATACCCAAGGCGCCGCATCTCGCGCAGCGTTGCGTCGACCAAGTCATCCTGGCTCAGTTTTCGCTGATAGGTCAGTTCGATTCCGAAATCCTGCGACCAGTCCAAAGGCGCGGCACGCTTGGTGAAGAGCCGGGCCTGGTAAACTGGCAGGCCAAGCAGCCGGAACGTCGCCGCGCCACGCTGTTCGGCCCCCGGCAGCAGGGATTGAACCGGAGAGGCAAAGCCGACCGCTGGGACCGCTAGCAGGCAGAGGGTCAGGAGCAGCTTACGCATGGGCGAGCTCCACCTGCACAACATTGGTGTGGCCGATGGCAAAGGAGGCGGCGCAGATCTCCAGGTAATACTGCCAGTTGCGGAAGAAGGCCTCGCCGTATCCCAGATCCATGATCCGGCGCTTTTGCGCGGCCAGACGACGCGCCCAGATCCGGCAGGTGCGGGTATAATCCTGGCCGAAAGCGAAACTGTCCGCGACCTGCAGACCGGCCGATTTTGCCTGCTGCGCAATCACCTGGTCAGACAGCAGCATACCGCCGGGAAAGACATATTGGCGTATGTAGTCGGAGGAGGTCCGGTAGGTCGGGAAGAAGTCATCCCGCACCGTGATCGCCTGCAGCAGCACCCGTCCGCCTTCGGCAAGGCTGCTTTTGAGCTTGGCGAAGTAGCTGGGCCAATACCGCTCGCCCACGGCCTCGATCATCTCGATGGAGACGATGCTGGAAAACTTGCCCTCGATATCGCGGTAGTCGCGCAGCTGGATGTCGGCGCGCCCGTCCAGGCGGCTTTCGGCATAGCTGTGCTGGTTGCGCGAGATGGTGACACCGGTCACGTCGCGGCCCGCGGCACTGGCCTGTTCGGCGAAGCCGCCCCAGCCGCAACCGATCTCCAGCACCCGTTCGCCACCGCCCAGCCGCGAAAGGATGCGGGCGTTCTTGCGGGTCTGCGCCTGCGCCAGATCATCGCCCTCCGCCTCGAACAACCCGGAGGAATAGGTCATGCCGTCATCCAGCCACAGCTGGTAGAACTCATTGCCTACATCGTAATGGGCGCGGATGTTTTTGCGCGCTCCGCGTTTGGAATTCGCCCGCAGCAGGGTGTCGACAACGCGGAACTTGGCGCGATTCAGGGGGCTGGCCTGATCGTAGCTGCCCAGATGCTCGCGGTTGCGCATTGCCAGCTGCATAAGGCCGTCCACTGACGGCGTGTCCCACAGGCCCTGCACATAGGCCTCGCCCAGCCCGACCTGGCCGTGCGCCGCCATCGCGGAAACCGCGGCCCAGTCATTGATCTGCATTTCCGCCTCGGGGCCGCGGTCGCCGAATTCATAGCGCGCGCCATCCGGGGTGCGCAGCGTCAGCCGGCCCTCACGCAGTCGCGCGCAGACCGTCAGAAATTCCGACTGAAGGGCTTTGTCCGTGAATGCCATGATCTGTTCCTTTGGCCAGGTAAGGGGTGAGAGAATTCATTATGCGGACAATCCGCATGGCGCTGGCGATGCCGTCTTCGTGAAAGCCGTGGCGGTTGTAGGCGCCTGCAAACCAGGTGTTGTTCTGCCCCTGTATCGTCCGGATCTGTCGCTGGGCGCGCAGGGCTGCCTTGTCGAAAACGGGGTGGGAGAATTCCACCGTGTCATAAACCTTACCCGCAGGAATAGGCCGGGTGGGGTTCAGGGTCACGAACAGCGGATCGCTTTCCGGAATGCTTTGCAGGCGGTTCATCCAGTAAGTAACGCCGACGCCGCCGTCCTGGCTGCGGTAGGCCCAGCTGGACCAGCAGCTGCGCCGCTTGGGCATCTGCCCGCTGTCGCAATGCAGAACCGCGGTGTTGGGCTGATAGCGGATTGCCCCAAGCGCCGCGGCCTCGGCCGGGGTGGCATCAGCCCCCAGTATGGAAAGCGCCTGATCGGAATGGCAGGCAAGGATGATGTCATCGAACAGGCGCGGGTCCGCGCCCTGCGCCTGCACCGAAACACAGCCCGCCTGACGGGTGACTTGCTCGACCGGACTGCCGGTGCGGATCTCACAGCCCCGCGCAACCAGGGCGGCTTCCAGGCGGCGGACATATTCGATGCTGCCGCCCTTGACGGTCCACCACTGGTGTTTGCCCGTCCCGGCCAGCAGTGCGTGGTTGCGGAAGAAGCGGACCAGCGATTTGGCCGGAAAAGCGTCGACGTCGGTGACCGGGGTCGACCAGATCGCGCCGCACATTGGCATCAGGTAATGGTTGCGGAACCAGCTGCCCAGACCCAGCTCCTCCACCAGCTCGCCGATGGTCTTGTTGTCGTCGGTGGCGGCGGCCTCGGCCCGTTTGCCGAAGCGCACGATATCGGCGACCATCTTGTGAAACTGCGGCCGCACCAGATTGCGTTTCTGTGCCGCCAGCATTCGCAGATTGTTCAGCCCGTATTCCAGACGGCCGTCGTCGATGCTGGCGCAAAAGCTCATCTCGCTTTTGATCACAGGCACATCCAGCTCGCGGAACAGCCGGGTCAGGTAGGGGTAGGTGGCATAGTTGAACACGATGAAGCCGGTATCCACCGGCTGATCGCCATTCTTGCCCGCCAGCACGGTGCGCGCGTGGCCGCCCAGTCGGGGGGCGGCCTCAAACAAGGTAACGTCATGTCTTTCAGACAGGTAATACGCCGCGGAGAGCCCGGAAATACCGCCTCCCACGATGGCGATCTTGCGGCGCGGTCCCTGAGTTTGATCCAGCATGCGTCGGTTTTCCCTTGCTGATGTTTGGACCTGATACGCCGGGAGCAAGAATGCGGATCACTTCTTTCCCGATAAAACTGTGCTTGCGGGTGATCCGGGGCGGCAGCGGCTGCGTAACCACTGCATGATCGAACATGTTGCAGCACAGACCTTTCATGCGCGCCGGGGCCGCTTGAAGAATGCCTTCCGCTACGGCGTGGACTTCATTCTGACCGACATGACTGATGGCGCGCCGCCGCTGCTGTCGCGCAACTGCTTCAACCTGTTCTCGATCCACGACCGCCGCCACGGCGGCCCCCTCGGCAACGGGCGCGGCGCCGCCTGGTTCCGAGAGGAGCTGGAGCGGCGCGGGTTTCCCTTGCAAGGCGCTCAGCTGCTGCTGCTGACCCAGCCGAGTTTCCTGTGGTTTCATTTCAACCCTGTCAGCTTCTGGATCGCGGTCAAGGATGGCAGCCCGCGGGCCTTTATAGCCGAGGTGAACAACACCTTCGGCGACCGCCATTGTTATTTTGCGGCCCATCCTGATTTCCGTCCGATCCAGCGCAGCGAGGTGATCGAAGCGGAGAAGCTGATGCATGTCTCGCCGTTTCAACAGGTGGCGGGGCGCTACCGGTTCAATTTCGAGATGACGGAGCGGGCGTTCAACATCCGGATTTCCTACACCAATGGACGCGAGGGCGTGCTGGCGACGCTGAATGGCCTGCGCCGTCCGGTAACCACCGGCGGGCTGCTGCGCGCCGCCCTGCGCAGGCCGCTGGGAGCTGCCCGTGTGGTGGCGTTGATCTACTGGCAGGCGCTTAAGCTTTGGGTAAAGCGCGCGCCGTTTCTGAAGAAGCCGGAGCCGCCGGAACCGTTGATCTCCGACAGCTCGACCTTCTCGGGCGGCAAGGCGTGACGCAGTTTGAAGGCAAGACCTTCTGGCTGGTCGGGGCGAGCCACGGGCTGGGGCGCGAGATTGCCCGGCAGCTGGACCGGACCGGCGCCCGGCTGATCCTTTCGGCGCGGTCAGAGGATGCGCTGGAAGCGCTGGCACATGAGCTGTGCCGGGCAAAGCCGGTGCCTGTGGATGTGACCGATATGCACTCGGTCAGAAAGGCTGCCCGTCTTGCCGGGCAGCTGGATGGCGTCATCTACAACGCAGGCGCCTATGAGCCGATGCGCACTCAGGACTGGGATAGCGAGGCTGCGCTGGGGATGAGCGATGTGAATTTCACAGGCGCGCTGCGGGTTCTGGGACAAGTGGTGCCTGAATTTGTGAAGGCGGGCCGGGGCGATATCACGCTGGTCGGCTCCTTGGCCGGATACCGGGGGCTGCCCGCCTCCATCGGCTATGGCGCCAGCAAATCTGCGCTGATCAGCCTTGCGGAAACCATGCGGCATGATCTGAAGGACAGCGGCGTCACCGTGCGCGTGGTCAACCCGGGTTTCATCAAAACCCGGCTGACGGACAAGAACAGTTTCAAGATGCCGCAGCTGATGGAACCGGAGGACGCCGCCGGACATGTGGTGGCCGCCATGCAATCGCGCCGGTTCAGAACGGACTTCCCCCGGCCTTTTTCTTACGCAATCAAGGCGTTCAACCTTTTGCCCGACTGGCTGGTTTACCGCGGCAAGTGAGGCTGGCAGCCCTCGGCCGCATGCTTCAAATCCGGAACAAGGGCTGCAGCAGACGCGGCATGAACGCCTTGAAACGCAGCGGCGCATCGGTGGCGGCCAGGCAAATGCAGGGATCGCCGGCATCCGCAACTGGCGTGTGCTCCAGGGTTTCATCGCCGATTTCGACATCCCCGACACCAAACCGCCCGGTCTCGTCGCTGAAACTGCCCTGCAGCACCAGCGTCAGCTCCAGCCCGTTGTGGCTGTGATCCGGCACCGCCTGGCCCGCAGGGATATACAGCAGCCGGGCAGATCCGCCCTGACCCTCGAACAGAATGTTCTGCTTGACCCCCATGCCCAGCGTTTTCCAGCGTAGCGGCTGCCCCTTCAGGGACTGCATCACCGGCCCCGGGTAGATCCCCTTGGCGTCATAGAGCGGCTCCGGCGCGGCAGGCTCATCCAGCTGCGCCATGAGGTTTGATTTCGCGTCCTGCGACACCGCCACGCAAGCAGCCTCTTCCAGCAGCGCGCCGCCAACCGCCTGATGCGCCCCAAGCGCCGCCTGGCAGTCGCGGCACAGCGACAGGTGGCTTGCAACAACCATGGAAAAGGCGTGCGGCAGGCTGCCCGAGGCATAGGCCGCGATCATCGGGTCGGGGATGTGATGTGTGATTGCAGGCATTCAACGCAATCCTTTTAGTTCCTTGCGCAGCCGCCCGAGGCCAAGGCGGATACGTGACTTTACTGTACCCAGCGGCAAGCCTGTCTGGGTGCTGATCTCTTGATGGGTCAAATCCCCGATATAGGCCTTCTCGATCATTTCTTTCTGATCGGGGTGCAGTTGCTCGATGGCCTGTTTCAATTGCAGGGTTTCCTGCTCCAGGGCCAGGATCTGGCTGGCATCGGGTTCCGTTCCGGGGTCCTCGCCCAATTCATCGGGGACGGGCCGGTTTTCCTTGCGGACGATATCGATATGGCGGTTGCGGGCGATCTGGTAAATCCAGGCCGACGCCTGCGCCTTGTGCGGATCGAACATCCCCGCCTTGCGCCAGATCGTCAGCATGACGTCCTGAACAATCTCTTCAGCCAGCGCCGGTCGCGCGCCGCAGCGGATGACGAAGCCTTTCAGGCGCGGTGCCAGGTAGTCAAACATGTCACCGAACGCCGCGCGGTCACGGTGATCACGCACCGCCAGCAGCCAGACGGTGAGCTGCGAATAGGTTTGCTCGTTTGACACTACTGCTTTGCCCTCAGGGGAAGCCCGAAGCACGGTGAAATTATCGGGCGGCCTGTCCAAGTTTTGTGTCAGCATAGTCCGGATACGGACTGGTGTGGAAGTTGGATCATGGGCCGCCGCAATTTTTGCACGCCCGGAAACCCCGATGGGCGGCCAGGGCACCAAGACCTGATCCGCCTCCGGCTGCGCGGCGTAACACATGAAACCTTCTGCAAGAAAGTGTTCAGCGATGCGCAATGTAGTTGTCAGCGGCGGGTCCGGAGCGATCGGGTCGGCCTTCCTCAGCAAACTGGCCCGGAAATACCCGCAGGCCAGCATTCACAGCCTGTCCCGTCGCCTGAAAGCCTCAGCGCCGCCCGGCGTGCAGACATTGCAGGTGGATTACCTGGATGAAGACAGCCTGCAAGCCGCAGCGGGGCAGGTCGCGGGGAAAGGCGCGGTTGACCTGATAATCTTGGCCAGCGGGATCCTGCACCAGGGGGATATCACGCCGGAGAAATCCCTGAGAGAGCTGAGCGCCGAGAAACTCCTGGAGCTTTTCTCGGCCAACACGGTGGCCCCGGCCCTGACCGCAAAGCACTTTCTGCCCTTGCTGCCGCGTGACAGGCGCGGGGTCTTTGTCGCTCTGTCCGCCCGTGTCGGCAGCATCTCCGACAATCATCTGGGCGGCTGGTATTCCTACCGGGCGTCCAAGGCAGCCCTGAACATGTTCATCCGCAATGCCGCGATAGAAATCCGCCGCCGCAATCCAGAGGCCATTGCCGTCGGGCTGCATCCCGGCACGGTGGAAAGCGGCCTGTCCCAGCCGTTTCTACGCAACGTTGCCCCGGACAAGCGCTTTTCACCGCAATACTCGGTTTCCCGGATGATGGCTGTAGTCCAGACTCTGACGCCATCGCAGAGCGGACACTGCTTCGCTTGGGACGGAAGCTGCATCGATCCCTGAACCGAAATGTGGAGCAAGAAGGCGGCGTAAGTGGAAGCCGCACCTCTGTAGCGTATCGAATGCAGACGCCCCGTGCTTGAGTGGTCAGGTCGTGATTTCCCTTGCCTGCTCGCGCAGCGCAAATTTCTGGATCTTGCCGGTCGAGGTTCTTGGAATATCCATGAACACGAACCTGCCCGGAACCTTGTAGGGCGCCAGACGGTCGCGGCACCAGCTGCGCGGGACTTCCGCGTCGGCCTCCTGGCCTTGAACCAGTTCAACAAAGGCGCAGGGAGTTTCGCCCCATTTTTTGTGCGGCATTGCCACAACGGCAGCAACCGCAACCGCCGGGTGGCGGTAAAGCGCCTCTTCGACCTCGATCGAGGAGATGTTCTCACCACCCGAGATGATGATGTCCTTTGACCTGTCCTTGAGCTGGATGTAGCCGTCAGGGTGCATGACACCCAGATCGCCGGAGTGGAACCAGCCGCCGGCAAAGGCTTTCTCGGTGGCTTTGGGATTGCGGAAATAGCCCTTCATCACGACGTTGCCGCGGAACATCACCTCGCCCATGGTCTGGCCGTCGCGCGGCACCGGCCGCATCGTCTCCGGGTCCAGCACATCCAGCTGTTCCAGCGGTAGGTAGCGCACGCCCTGGCGCGCCTTCAGTGCGGCCTGTTCGGCAGGCGGCAGATCCGACCAGCTATGGTGCCAGTCATTGACCACCGCAGGACCGTAGGTTTCCGTCGGCCATAAAGATGGGTCACATCAAAGCCTGCGGCCTTCATCTCTGCCAGCAGGCTTTCCGGCGGCGGCGCGGCGGCGGTGAAGAACTGCACCGGCTGGGAAAGTTCACGCTTGGCTTCTGCGGGTGCCGAGATCAGCAGCGACATCACGATGGGGGCGCCGCACAGGTGGGTCACGCCCTCGTCCGCCAGGGCGTTCCAGATCGGTTCGGCCCGCACCTGCCGCAAGCACACATGGGTGCCTGCGATGGCGGACAGTGTCCATGGGAAGCACCAGCCGTTGCAGTGGAACATCGGCAGGGTCCAGAGATAGACCGCGTGTTTCTGCATCGACGTGGTCAGCGCGTTGCCCTGCGCGAGCAGATAGGCGCCCCGGTGGTGCGAAACCACGCCCTTGGGGTCGCCGGTGGTGCCGGAGGTGTAGTTGATCGAGATCGCATCCCATTCGTCCTCCGGCATCAGCCAGGCGAATTCCGGGTTGCCGCGGGTCAGAAACACCTCGTAGTCGGCGGCCTCCGAATCTGCCGGCACACCGTCATACTCTGGGTCATCATACTGGATCAGAACCGGCGAGACCGTGGCAAGCGCCAGCGCCTCTTGCATCAGCGGCATGAATTCCCGGTCCACGATTACCAATTTCGACATCGCGTGGTCGAGCTGGAACGCAATCACCGCTGCATCCAGCCTTGTGTTGATCGAATGCAGCACCGCGCCGCACATAGGCACGCCGTAATGGCACTCAAGCATCGCCGGGGTATTAGGTAGCACCGCCGACACGGTATCGCCGCGGCGGATGCCGTTCTTGGCCAAGGCCGAGGCCAGCCGCCGCGACCGCGCAAAAAACTCCGCGTAGCTGCGCCGCAGGGACTCATGCACAATCGCCGTGCGGTCCGGAAAGGCGCTGGCGGCGCATTCCAGGAAGGTCAGCGGCGTCAGCGGCTGATAGTTTGCGGGGGGGCAGACCGGTGTTGTACGGGTTGTCCGTCCTTATCTTATAGCTCCTGCCATTGAGCAAGTTCTGCAACAAAGCCGAGCACATCCATCGAGCTGTTCTTGCTACTGGTCATGGAATTCATCCCATCTTGATTTCGATGATAAGGAATTCGGTTCGCGCGCACGAAAAGTTTTTGGGGTTTGATAGCCGAATTCCGAAGGAAACACGGAAGATGGAACCGGAGGTGCCCGGGCCAGGAACCAGCTGCATTGGCGCCGCTGTTTGTAAGCCTCGGATGTGCTACACCGTAGCACGCTCGAATCGAGAACCCCCGAAATCCGCGGAAAACCGGCGAAATCGGGGGAATAGTGCTACGGGGCCAAAAAAAGGTCATATGGAGTTAACGTGTCGAAAAATAACGCACAAAAAGCAGCGCGTTTGAGCGTGGCACCCATGATGGACTGGACCGACCGGCACTGTCGCTATCTGCACCGGCTGTTGAGCCGGGAGACGCTGCTGTATACCGAGATGGTTACGGCGCCGGCGCTGGTCCGGGGCCAGGCGCTGCATTTGCTGGAGTTCAACCCTGAGGAGCATCCTGTGGCGCTGCAGCTGGGCGGCTCCGATCCGCAGGAACTGGCAGAGGCGGCGCGGCTGGGGGCTGATGCGGGGTATGACGAAATCAACCTCAACTGCGGCTGCCCTAGCGACCGGGTGCAATCCGGGGCCTTTGGTGCGGTGCTGATGCAGACGCCGGAACTGGTGGCCGATTGTGTGGCTGCCATGCGCGAAGCGGTGGATGTGGAAGTCACCGTCAAATGCCGTATTGGCGTGGATGAGCAGGAGCCGGAACAGGTGCTGCCGGATTTCCTGGAGAAGATCCGCGCGGCTGGCTGCAAGCGGGTCACCATCCATGCCCGCAAGGCCTGGTTGCAGGGGCTGTCGCCCAAGGAGAACCGGGACATCCCGCCGCTCGATTATGATCTGGTGCACCGGATGAAGGCGGCGTTTCCGGACCTGCATGTCTCGATCAACGGCGGCATTGCCACGCTGGCGGAGGCTAAGACGCATTTGGAGCGCGGGCTTGACGGGGTGATGGTGGGCCGGGCGGCCTATCACCAGCCTGCCGATTTGCTGTGCGCGGCGGATTCTGAGATATACGGCACCGGCGCGGTGAGCGATGCGGGCGAGGCGGTGCGGCAGATGCTGCCCTATATCGAGGCGAGGCTCAGCGAGGGCGCCAAACTGAACCAGATCACCCGGCATATGCTGGGGCTGTTTGCGGGCAAGCCGGGCGCGCGGCAGTGGCGGCGGATGCTGTCCGAGGGCGCCTGCCGGGCGGGTGCCGGGCCGGAACTGGTCCTGGACGCGCTGGCGCAGGTGGAGAACCGCGCGGCGGCGTGACGCGGCGCCTCATGCGCGAGTGTCTTGTGCAAGCGGGCTGCGGCGGCTAACCCTTTGCCGCAGACGCAAAAGCCCGAGGTGCCCCAGATGAACGATCCTGCCGTGACCGCTGCCTTGCTGGCGGAGCCTGCGCTGCTGATGCAAATGGCAGGGCTTCTGGTGGTGATTGGCGCCTTTGCGGGCGTGCTGGCTGGCCTTCTGGGGGTTGGCGGCGGCATCGTGCTGGTGCCTGCGTTTTTCTATGCCTTCCAGACCCTTGGTTATGGCGGCGACCAGCTGATGCAGATTTGCCTGGCGACCTCTTTGGCGACCATCATCGTGACCTCGCTGCGTTCTGTCATGAGCCACAACAAGAAGGGCGCGGTGGATTGGGAGATCCTGCGTACCTGGGGGATTGGCATTACGTTGGGCGCGGTTGTCGGCGTTCTAGCTGCTTCCGCCCTGCGCTCTACCGTGCTGCAAGGCGTGTTCGGTGGGCTGGCGCTGGTGATTGGCTGCTACCTTGGCCTGGGGCGTTCGGAATGGAGACTGGCCGAAGCCATGCCAAAGGGCGGCAAGCGCGCGGCGCTATCTCCTGCGGTCGGGTTCCTTTCGGTGCTGATGGGGATTGGCGGCGGCAGCTTCGGGGTGCCGCTGATGACCCTGCACGGAGTTGCCGTGCACCGGGCGGTGGCGACCGCCGCCGGCTTTGGCGTGATCATCGCGGTACCTTCTGTGGCGGGCTTTCTGCTGCTGAACGTCGACCCTGCAACCAAGCCGCCCTTCACCATCGGCGCGGTCAATCTGGTGGCGTTCTTCATCGTTATCGCCATGACGCTGATTACAGCGCCGTGGGGCGTGAAACTGGCCCATGCGATGGACCCCAAGCCGCTGAAGCGGGTGTTCGGGGCGTTTCTGGTGCTGGTGGCACTGAACATGCTGCGCAAGGCTTTCGGGTACTAAGACAATGAATGAGCAGTTCGAACAGTTTCAGGACAAGGGCTGGGTGCGCTTTTCCCATGACTCGCAGGTCGCCGCGTGGGCGGCGGATGCGTTGCGTCACGGCATCCGGTCTCTGGATGACCCGGCCTGCGCCGAGTGGTTTCAGTGCGAGCGCACTTGGTTCATCGGCGTCGATGCGCTGCCCAATGATGCCGCCGGGCGTTTGCCGGACGGGCCGCCGCTGGCGGGGGCGCCGGTGGAGTTCATCACGCAGAACCTTGGCCCGATCCCCGAGTTGCACCGGGCGCAGGTGTCCTCGGTCTTTCCCGGTTATCCGCGCCCGCGCCCCGGTGAGGGCGAGGCCGCCTTCCGCTACCGCATCAAACGCGATGCGGCGCATGTGGACGGGGTGAAAATGTACGGCGAGCACCGCCGCCGCAAGGTGGAGGAGCCGCATGCCTGGGTGCTGGGCATCCCGCTGAACGAAAGCAGTCCCGATGCTTCGCCCCTGGTGATCTGGGAGGGCAGCCACAGGATCATGCGCCGCGCCTTTGCTGCTGCGTTTGAGGGGGTATCGCCTGCGGACTGGGCGGATGTGGATGTGACCTACGCCTACACGGCTGCCCGCGCCGAAGTGTTCGAGACCTGCCCGCGGATCACGGTGCACGCCAAACCCGGTGAGTCCTACCTGATGCACCGGCTGTGCCTGCATGGGGTTGCGCCCTGGAGCGAGGGGGCAAGCGCGCCGGAAGAGGGACGGATGATTGCGTACTTCCGGCCAGAGCTGTTGGATTGGACCACGGGATGGCTGGCGGAAGGGTAGCTGGTCTTTTCAATGTGTTAAACGTCAATTCTAAGGAATGCATTTCGAATGAAGAGGGTAGTTCTTCCATTCTTGTTTTTTGTGGCTGTTGTGCTCCTCGCATACCAATCTTTGATAGCGTGGGATGTTCGAAACGTCCGAAATTTTCATAGTTCTTACAGTGGTCTGTTGAAGGACGCGTCGGTTCTCAGTTGCCTTACTAAGGATGCCTTGGTCGAGGCTTCTAAAGCGAGGGGCTGGGAATACGAAGACAATCGACAGCCTCCGTACCGGTCTGGGGCACCTGATGAGTTTGTGTTGGCACTAAGAGTGTTTGTGAAACCCCAATTGAATTTTGCGAAGGAAGCCGGCGTTATGTTTTTCTTTGATAATGCAGGCTGCTTGATTGGATAGGAGCCTTTTGCAGGTCCTTCCACAGAAGTTGCCAAACGTTGAGAAGTGCATCTTTGAAAGAAAGGTCAGCAATCCTGCCTAAATGTTTCGCGCGCGAAACATTGGGTCAGTGCTTATTCCGCATGATTGACAAGCGGTTACCTCACCGCGCGCCGCGTTAGCTGCGTTTTAACCTCGCGCCGCGGCCGCCGCGGCGCTTGACCAGTTTGCTGGCGCGCTCCGGCAAGTCGTTCATGATACCGGCGCGCTCCTCGTTGGTCATTTTCGACCAGTCGCGGATTTCGTCGATGGAGCGGTAGCATCCGGTGCAGATGCGGGCCTCGGGGTGGACGACGCAGATCTTGATGCAGGGGGACTGGATCTCGTCCCGTTTCCAAACGTCGTCAGTCATCAGTTCACCCGTTCTTCAAATGCCGCATCCGGTCCAATGCGCCTTGCAAGATATAGGAGGCCGCGACGTGGTCGATAACCTCTGCGCGGCGTTTGCGTGTCGTATCTGCTTCAAGAAGCGCTTTTTCTGCTGCCACAGTGCTGAGGCGCTCATCCCAGAAGGAGATTGGCAGATCGGTGAGCTGGCCCAGATTGCGGGCAAAGGCGCGGGTGGATTGGCAGCGCGGCCCCTCTGTGCCGTCCATGTTGCGGGGCAGGCCGAGGAGGATGCCGCTGATGTCGCGGGCTTGGATGATTTCCAGCAGGCGGGCAGCGTCTGCCGAGAACTTCTTGCGCTTTACGGTTTCCAGGGGTGTCGCCACAGCGCCGATGCGGTCGGAGACAGCGACGCCAATGGTCTTGGTGCCCAGGTCCAGCCCTATCAGCGAGTGCATCGGAGGCAGGGCGGCGGCGAAGTCTTCAAAGGCGTCGTGGATCATTCTGTCAGTCCTGCCTGGGCGGCGATGGTTTCCAAGAGCGCCAGGGCTTCTACGTCGGCCTCAAAGGCGCCGCGGGCCTCGTCATAGACGGTGCGGGCGCGCTCGGTCTCGCCAAGCACCGACAGGGCGCCGATCAGGCGGGCCCATTCCTCAGCGCTGCCGCCCTCGGTTGCCAGCCGGTCCGACAGGCGGGTGACCATGCCGCGGATCATTTCCTGCTGTTCTTCGGGGCTGAGTTCGCTGGCAGACGACATCTCCTCGGCGCTGGGGCCGGGCAGGGCAGGGGCGGTGCCGCCGCCGGGGGTGATCGGGCGGTATTCGACACCGGCGCGGAAAGCCATTTCCTCGATCTGTCCCTGAATGCCCTTGACCCACAGGGCATCCGCCGGTCCGTCGCGCAGGGTAGCGGCCCATTCGCGGTAGGCAAGGTCCGGGCGGCCGATCTGGCCCAGCATCAGGCCCCAGTAATAGCGGGCAGGTCCGTGTGTGGGGTCAATGGCGCGGGCTTTTTGCAGGTCGGTCTGCGCCTCGGGCGAGACATAGCCGCCGGCCGCCATGATCTTGAGCTCGGCAAGTTCGGTGAAGTCGCGGGCGTTCACCTTGCCTTCGGCCAGGCGGATGTAGTTGGTCTTGGCCTCATAGGCGGCCTTGAAGTTGCCGAGGTTAGCCTCGTGCTGGGCCAGCAGCGCTTGGCCGCGGGCGTCATCTTCGCGCTCGCCTGCGGTTTTGCGCAGCTGTTCGACCAGTTTAAGGTAGCCCTCTTCCACTTGCGGGTTTTCAATCGCCGGAACATCGGCTTCCGCTTCAGCCTGCGAGGGGCGATTTTCGGCGCGCTCGCCCGCCAGGCGGATACGGTCCTGCAGGCCCAGGTCGCCATAACCCGGTGCGCCCAGCTGCCAGTACAGGCCCAAAGTGCCGCCGGTGACCAGCACTGCGGTGGTGATGGCAAAGCCAAGCGACAGGGCGCGGGGCTGGGCGGGGCCGGACTTGCGCTTTTGCAGCTGCGTGTCAGCGGCCAGAATGCGGCGCGATATCTCGGTGCGGATGCGCTCTGCGTCGCTTTCGGCGATGACGCCGCGGGCCAGATCCTTGTCAACCTCGCGCAATTGCTGGCGGTAGACACGCAGGTCGTAAGCCGCGGCAGGTTCGCCTTGCTCACGGGCGCGAATGATGATCATTGCCAGCAGCAGCGCGGCCGCAAAGGCGATGAGGGCGGTGACTGTCCAGAAAATCATGCCGTCTCCGAAGTTTGGTTTTCATCTATATGCGGGGCGGGGCGAACAAAAGAGCCAATCTGCCGCGGGATGCTGCAATGCGTCATTTCGATATGTCGCAATAACGCAGAAACAGGGCGATAAACGGCACTGGTCAGCCATGCGTTTCGGGCATACCCGCTATCAGACACGAACCATCGGATTCGCTCATGAAACGCTATTCAGTCTTTGCTGTCGCGCGGGAAGCCCTGCGCTATCACACCGGATGGGAGCGCGCTTGGCGCTCGCCGGAACCCAAACGCCACTACGATGTCGTCATCGTGGGTGCGGGCGGGCATGGCCTCGCCACTGCCTACTACCTGGGAAAAAACTTCGGCATTACCAATGTCGCAATCATCGAGAAAGGCTGGCTGGGTGGCGGCAATACGGGCCGGAACACCACCATCATCCGCTCGAACTACCTGCAGGATCCCTCGGCTGCGATCTATGAAAAGGCGCGCAGCCTGTATGAGACCATGTCGCAGGACCTGAACTACAACGTGATGTTCAGCCCGCGCGGCGTGATCATGCTGGCCCAGACCGAGCATGAGATCCGCGGCTACAAGCGCACCGCGCATGCCAACCAGCAGCAGGGTGTGCAGACCGAGTGGATCAGCCCCGAACGCGTCAAGGAGATCGTGCCGATCATCAACCTGCATGGGCCCCGTTACCCCGTGCTGGGCGGTCTCTATCAGGAACGCGGCGGCACTGCCCGCCACGACGCTGTGGCCTGGGGTTATGCGCGTGCGTGCTCCGACATGGGCATGGATATCATCCAGAAGTGTGAAGTCACCGGCGTGCGCGTTGAAAACGGCCGCACAGTGGGTGTCGACACCACCAAAGGCCCGATCGACTGCGACAAGATCGGCATGATCGTTGCGGGCAACGCCTCCGTTCTGTCGGAAATGGCGGGCTTCCGTCTGCCGATGGAATCCGTTGCCCTGCAGGCGATGGTGTCCGAGCCGATCAAGCCCTGCATGGACGTGGTTGTGATGGCCAACACCGTGCACGGCTACATGTCCCAGTCCGACAAGGGCGAGATGGTCATCGGCGGCGGCACCGACGGGTTCAACAACTACACCCAGCGCGGCAGCTTCCACCATATCGAGGAAACCGTGCGCGCCCTGGTCGAAACCTTCCCGATGGTCAGCCGCCTGAAGATGCTGCGCCAGTGGGGCGGTATCGTGGATGTGACCGGCGACCGCTCGCCGATCATTTCCAAGACCCCGGTTCAGAACTGCTTCATCAACTGCGGCTGGGGCACCGGCGGCTTTAAGTCGATCCCGGGCTCGGGCTGGGCGATGGCAGAGCTGATGGCCACCGGCCACTCGCCGCTGACCGAGGAGTTCTCGATCAACCGCTTCAAAGAAGGCAAGTTCATCGACGAGAGCGT
The DNA here is from genome assembly GCF_000813785.1 of Leisingera sp. ANG-DT. Taxonomy (NCBI): domain Bacteria; kingdom Pseudomonadati; phylum Pseudomonadota; class Alphaproteobacteria; order Rhodobacterales; family Roseobacteraceae; genus Leisingera; species Leisingera sp. ANG-DT. The sequence goes on along the minus strand of NZ_JWLE01000030.1, from coordinate 6,323 downwards.
CGCCGCCGGTGTGGCGCACTAACGCCGCAAAATTCAATACTGTGGAGCAAGCACAATGCTGATCCTTGAATGCCCCTATTGCGGCGTCAAAGCCGAAGAAACCGAACTGGCCGCGGGCGGCGAAGCGCACCTGAAGCGCTATGGCCCCGGTTCCTCGGATGATGAGTTCCATGACTACCTGTTCATGCGCGAAAACCCCAAAGGCGTTCACTTTGAACGCTGGCGCCATGCCAACGGCTGCGGCAAGTGGTTTCACGCCGCCCGCTGCACCATGACGCTGGAGGTCTTTGGCACCTATACCGCACAGACCAGCGTTCCGACGCAGGAGATCCTGGAAAAGATCGCTGCCAAACGCCCGGGCTGGGCCTGGCGCGAATTTGCGGACGGCAAGAAATGAACCTCCGCCTGATTGAAACACCCGCTTTTCTCTTGAAAGGTCTGCGCCCATGAGCACGCGTCTTGCCAAACACGGCCGGCTGATCGACCGCTCCAAACAGATCGCCTTCACCTTCAACGGTAAATCCATGCAGGGTTTTGCCGGCGATACCCTGGCGTCCGCACTGCTGGCCAACGGCCAGGTGATGATGGGCCGCTCGTTCAAATACCACCGCCCGCGCGGCGTTGTCGCATCCGGCTCGGAAGAGCCCAACGCGCTGATGCAGCTGGGTGTGGGCGACCGCTACGAGCCGAACCAGCGCGCCACCACCACCGAGCTGTTCTCGGGTCTGACCGCGCAGTCGCAGAACCACTGGCCGAGCCTGGAGTTCGACGTTCTGGCGGTGAACAACAAGCTGTCGCGCTTCCTGACTGCCGGCTTCTACTACAAGATGTTCATCCATCCGCGTCCGCTGTGGAAACACGTCTATGAGCCGATCATCCGGAAGTCCGCCGGTCTGGGCGCAGCCCCTGACAAGGAACTGAAGGACGCTGACGCATACGAGCACTTCTACTTCTTTGCAGATGTGCTGGTCATCGGCGGCGGCGTTGCCGGCCTGCAGGCGGCCAAGGCGGCTGCGGCCTCCGGCGCCAAGGTTCTGGTGCTGGAGCAGAACAGCCACTGGGGCGGCCGTGCGCCGGTTGACGGCGGCACCATCGACGGCGAAGCGCCGGAGGTCTGGATCGAAAAGACCCTGGAAGAGCTGCGCGGCATGGACAACGTCACCCTGCGCGACCGCTGCATGGGTTCCGGCGTTTATGACCACGGCTATGCCCTGGGCTATGAGCGCCTGACCGACCACGCACCGGGGCAGGGCGGTCCGCGCCATCGCCTGTGGCGGATCCGTGCATCCCAGATCGTCACCGCAACCGGTGCGATCGAGCGTCCGCTGTCCTTTGCCGGTAACGACGTTCCCGGCGTGATGCTGGCGGCCTCGATGCGCGACTATGTGGTGAACTGGGGCATCAACCCGGGCCAGAAGGTCGTGGTTGCCACCAACAACGACGATGCCTATCGCACTGCGCTGGTGCTGCATGAGGCTGGCGTCGAAGTGGTCCGCGTGGTCGACACCCGCGAAACTGGCGGCGGCGCGCTGATGGAAGCTGTCCGCGAAAAGGGCATCCGGGTTGAACTGGGCCGTGCCATCGCCAAGGTGAAGGACGGCAAATGCGTGACCGAGGTCGCCATCTGCGCCCAGAACGGCGAAGGCGGCGCGCGTGAGACCGTGCAGGCCGATGCGGTCGCCATGTCCGGCGGCTGGTCTCCTGTGGTCCACCTGTGGTCCCATTGCGGCGGCAAGCTGATCTGGGACGAAGTGAACGCCAATTTCCGCCCCGATGCCTCCCGTCCGCCGCTGGGCCACGACGGCAACGGCTTTGTGGTGCCTGCTGGTGCCGCAAACGGCGAGTTCGGCCTGGGCGCGCTGCTGGAAGATGCAGCTGCGGCTGGCGCGAAAGCAGCTGAAGCGGCCGGATTCCCGGCGAAATCCGTGGCGGCTGCCAAGGGCGAGTCCGAAGCGGAAGCGCAGATGGAAGCAGTGTGGCTGATGCCTGCCAAGGCAGACATCAAGCTGCGCATGAAGTCCTGGCTGGACTATCAGAACGACGTGAAAGTGTCGGACGTGCAGCTGGCGGCCCGCGAAGGCTATGAGAGCGTCGAGCACACCAAGCGTTACACCACGCTGGGTATGGCCACCGACCAGGGCAAGCTTTCGAACATCAACGGCCTGGCCATTCTGGCCGACAGCCTGAACTCGGAAATCCCGCAGGTTGGCACCACCACCTTCCGTCCGCCGTACCACCCGATCTCGCTGGGCGCGATCGCTGGTGAGGCACGGGCCGAGATCTTCCAGCCGGTGCGCAAGACACCGATCTACGACTGGTTCGACAAGAACGGCGCTGATTGGGAACCGGTTGGCCAGTGGCGCCGCCCGTTCTCCATCAACAAGCCGGGCGAGGACCGTCATGCAGCGGTGAACCGCGAGGTGAAGAACACCCGCGAGAACCTCGGCCTGCTGGACGCCTCGACGCTGGGCAAGCTGGTGGTCAAAGGCCCCGACGCAGGCAAGTTTCTGGACATGCTGTACACCAACATGATGTCGACGCTGAAGCCGGGCAAATGCCGCTATGGCCTGATGTGCACCGAAAACGGCTTCCTGATGGACGACGGTGTGGTTGCCCGCATCGACGAGGACACCTTCCTGTGCCACACAACTACCGGCGGTGCCGAGCGCATCCATGGCTGGATGGAAGAGTGGCTGCAGACCGAATGGTGGGACATGAAGGTCTACGTAGCCAACGTGACCGAACAGTACGCCCAGATCGCTGTGGTCGGCCCCAACGCCCGCAAGGTGCTGGAGAAGCTGAATGCGGCAGCAGGCGGCGGCATGGATGTCTCGAAAGAGGCGCTGCCGTTCATGGAATGGCGTGACGGCAAGATCGGCGAGTTTGACGCCCGGGCTTACCGGATCTCCTTCTCGGGTGAGCTGTCCTACGAGATCGCGGTTGCGGCCTCCGAAGGCCAGGCGTTCTGGGATGCGCTGATGGAAGCAGGCAAGGAATTCGGAGTCATGCCGTACGGCACCGAGACCCTGCACATCCTGCGCGCCGAGAAGGGCTTCATCATGATCGGCGACGAGACCGATGGCACCGTGATCCCGCAGGATCTGGGTTTGCACTGGGCGCTGTCGAAGAAGAAGGAAGACTACCTGGGCAAACGCGCGCAGCAGCGTTCGCACATGGTTGATCCGGACCGCTGGCAGCTGGTTGGCCTGGAAACCGTCGACGGTTCGGTGCTGCCTGACGGCGCCTATGCCCTGGGTGAAGGCGTCAACGCCAACGGCCAGCGTAACATGATCGGCCGGGTCACCTCGACCTATCACTCCGCGACCCTGGGCCGCGGCATCGCCATGGGCCTGGTCAAGCATGGTCCCAAGCGGATGGGCGAAGTGATCGAGTTCCCCGGCACTGACGGCAAGACCTACAAAGCCAAGATCGTTGATCCGGTCTTCTACGATAAGGATGGAGAGAAGCAGAATGTCTAAGGCTGTTTCCGTACTAAGCGGCGCCCGTTTCTCGGGTCTGGCCACCGTCGAGGATGCCGGTCTGCAGGGTATGATCACCCTGCGCGGCGATCTGGGTTCATCGGCGCTGAAGGCGGCTGTCAAAGCCGCCACCGGCGCCGAGGTTCCGGCACAGGGCTCCATCTCGGTTGCCGAAAACGGCGCCGCTGCGTGGATGTCCCCGGACGAACTGCTGCTGCTGGTTCCCTATGAGGATGCAGTTGCCAAGACCGCGGAAGTGGCCGAGGCGCTGAAAGGCGAGCATGCTCTGGCTGTAAACGTCTCCGACGCCCGTGCCTTCTTCCGCCTGTCGGGCGAGGGTGCGCGCGAGGTTCTGGGCAAGGTGAGCCCGGTGGACTTTGACGCTGCGGCCTTCAAACCGGGCCAGTTCCGCCGCTCGCGCCTGGCCCAGGTGGCAGGCGCCTTCTGGTTGAACGACGACGGCAACTTCTACATCGTCTGCTTCCGCTCGGTTGGTGAATATGTGTTCAAACTGCTGAGCGCAGGGGCGCATCCGCAAAGTAAAGTGGGTGTTTACTAAAATTATCACTCGCTTTCTGCTTGTGACGCCTTTGCGCGTCATTTACGGTGTCCTGGAGACCTTCCAGGGCACCTTTTTTTTGCCCGTTCCCGGAATGTCTCCTTTTGCGCATTTTGCAAGCGGTTGAACTCTGGCTGTTTCCTTGGGGGGAGGTGGCTGCGTGACGATGTTTCGGGGGGCTGCCCATGGGTCTGCGGTTTTGCGGGTTCTTTGCACTTGTACTAACGCTTGGAGGTGCCGCGGCTATCGCGGGGCCCGGCTTTCGCTGCAGCCTGAAACCGATTTCCGGAACAGAGTGGATTCCCAGCCGTTTCAGCCTGAAGTTCGCGGATGACTTCAGCGGCGCTGTGATCACCGATATGGTCTTTGGCGTGACGGTCAATGCTAGGGTGATGCAGCACAGTGAAACCTCTTATATGCTGAATTGGGCGTTGCCGAAACTGGCTGTCGGTGGAGACGCTGGACGGCCCAAGCCTCGATTCCGGGCGATTTTGAACACTGCGAACCACAAAATGAGCATCAAGGCAGAGCGCAGCGGTCAGGATGGGGTACTGCCACGTGGACAGGGTCATTGCGAAATGCTCCGCAGCCTGTCTTTGCTGGCTCAGAACGAAGGCTGACCTGCTGGCTTAGCTGGCACGCGTGAATTGCGTCGCATTGATATCGCAATAGTAGAAAACGTGTTCTTTTGACGTTAGAATATGCTTGCCTTTCTTTTCTTCGGCTGCAAACAACCCCGGGATGAATTTGGAGAAAAACAGATGCTACGTTTTGCACTTTCCGGGATAGCAGCTTCCGTCAGCTTCGCGGGGCAGGTGGCCTTTGCCGAGACGGTTTATGATTGTGAGATCAAAGCCTTCACCAACAATGGCTGGATTGCACCTAGGGTCATCGTGATGTGGAACGATGAGGATGAGTCGGCAAAGATTTATGATGGTTTCATTCACGAACTTGTTGGTGAGCCTCTTGAGGCACGCGTTGAACGGCGCAATGAGATTTCCTACAACTTGGACTGGCGTGTAAATGATATCCCGGTCGGCAACGCCAGAACCAAAGTGGATGGTTTGTACACCGGGGTTCTCAATATGAAGCAGAACACCCTGTCGATCCGTGGCGTGATCACCGGCTACGAAAACCTGCCGCGCGGGCGGGGTAAGTGCAAGGTCAAGAAGGGCTAAACAGTTCGGAACCAGAATTGCAAGGTCCGCGGATAATGTCGCACGGCAATGCGAGCTCATCCTTTGGTGGACAATATGCGCGCTAACAAGGTCTGTTGCTGCTTGAAGACTGTTCAGCATTGAGACCTGGAATTCTTGGTAGCCACTAGTTTTTTGCACATGGGTCCTGCGGTGTTTTCACGCCTAGGCCCCTTGACCTGATAGCGCGCACACCGCATGTATCTGCGCAGGAACGCAAACTTATTTCACAGGGGGCCAAAATGGCTTTTGAACTTCCCGATCTTCCTTATGCACACGACGCCCTGGCCGCCAAAGGCATGTCGGCGGAAACCCTGGAATACCACCACGATCTGCACCACAAGGCCTATGTCGACAACGGCAACAAGCTGATTGCCGGCACTGAGTGGGACGGCAAGTCGATGGAAGAGATCATCAAAGGCACTTATGACGCCGGCGCGGTTGCCCAGAACGGCATCTTCAACAACATCTCCCAGCTGTGGAACCACAACCAGTTCTGGGAAATGATGGGCCCGGGTGAAAGCAAAATGCCGGGTGAACTGGAGAAAGCTCTGGTGGAATCCTTCGGCTCGGTCGATGAGTTCAAATCGCAGTTCTCCGCCGCTGGCGCGGGCCAGTTCGGCTCCGGCTGGGCCTGGCTGGTCAAGAACGCTGACGGCTCGCTGGCAGTGACCAAGACCGAAAACGGCGTCAACCCGCTGTGCTTCAACCAGACCGCGCTGCTGGGCTGCGATGTGTGGGAGCACTCCTACTACATCGATTTCCGCAACAAGCGCCCGGCTTATCTGTCGAACTTCCTCGACAACCTGGTGAACTGGGAAAACGTCGCCTCGCGCATGTAAGGCACATGCCGCATATTGGCTTATTCAGGCCCGCCGGAGATCTCCGGCGGGCTTTTTCGTGTGGCTTCGACGCGTTTTTTGCCCGGAACGCGGGCGGGGTTTCGTGCGTTGGTCCGGTGTACGAGAGGAGGACCATTATGGCTGAACGCAAGAGGTCCATGGACGGACACCAGGAAACCAAAGACATACTGGGCGAAAAGGGCAGCGTCTCTCATGGCGGGCGCACCGGCGGGGGGGCGGGCCCCGG
>NZ_JWLE01000003.1:0-51373 GCF_000813785.1 Leisingera sp. ANG-DT | reverse complement strand
CGCCGGGCGATGCACCGGAAGACGACGTCATTGATCTTGGCGCCCTGTTTGCCACCTTGTGGCGCGGCAAGTGGATCATGCTGCTGGCCACTATGGTCACCATTATCATCGGCGGCTTTTATGCCTTTGTGGCCGCGGTGCCGCTCTACACTTCCAGCGCCGTGGTGATGTTGGAGACCAAGCAGCAAAGTGTGGTGGATCTGCAAAGCGTCGTCAGCGGATTGTCGGGCGATTATGCCGAAGTAAACTCCGAGTTGGAGGTGCTGCAATCCCGCGGGCTGATGACCAAGGTCGTGGACAAGCTCAGCCTGATGGAGGATCCAGAGTTCAACGGCACGTTGATGGAGCCTTCTGCCTTGGGGACCCTGATCTGGACGGTGAAATTGGAGATCAAATCGCTCCTGGGCCTGCAGCGCCCGGGAGTGGAAATGCCCCCGGAGTTAGTCGAGCAGCTAATCCGGGACAGCGTGGTCTCTACCCTGCTGGACAAGGTGTCGGTGCGCAATGTTCCCAACACCTTGGTGTTCCAGGTTGTCGTGGAGACCGAATCCGCCCGCAAATCGGCGCTGATCGCCGATACCATCGTCGATCTCTATATCCTCAACCAGATCGAGGTGAAATTCGACGCCACCGAACAGGCAACCACCTGGCTGACCGACCGGGTGGCCGAGCTGAAGGCGGAGCTGGAAGCCGCCGAGGCCAAGGCCAGTGAATTTAATGCCGGCACCGCGCTGATCTCAGCAGAGGCGCTGCAGGCGCAGGAGGTGCAGCTGAAGGATCTTCGCGAGCGCATTTCTCTGGCTAAATCAGCCGCGGAGACTGCGCAGGCGCGTTATGACGGGCTGCGCGGCACAGAGACACGCGCGGCGCAGACGGAGATCAGCCAGGACCGGCAGCTGCAGCGGTTGCTGGCGCAGGCGGACACCGAAGCGGGTGCGGCTGCCTTTGACACCGCGTTCCAGCGACTGCTGGCCAGGGCCGCACTGGAAGCCCGCCGCGCAGGCCAGCAGCTGCAGACGCTGGTCCAGTCGGAAGCCGAGCTGAGCAGCCAGCTTGCCCGGCAGAGCGAGGATCTGATCACATTGCAGCAACTCAGCCGCGAAGCGGAAGCGGTGCGTCTGCTCTATGAGTATTTCCTGACCCGCCTTAAAGAGACCTCGGCTCAGGAGGGCATCCAGAAAGCCGACAGCCGACTGTTGTCGCGGGCGGTGATCCCGCTGTTCCCGTCTGCCCCGCGGAAATCCCTGGTTCTTGCCATGAGTGGCATTCTGGGGCTGATGCTGGGGGCGGGTGCGGTGCTGCTCCTGGAGGCGCGGCGCAAGGGCTATCGCTCGGCCAAGGAGCTGGAGCGCAAGACCGGCTACAGCGTGCTGGGGCAGATCCCGGTGTTCCCGGCAAACGGCCGCCGCAAGGTGCTGGAATACCTGGCCGAAAAACCCTCATCCGCCACTGCGGAGGCGGTGCGCAACCTGCGCACCTCGCTGATGCTGTCCAATGTGGACCAGCCGCCGCAGGTGGTGGTGATGACCTCCTCGCTGCCCGGCGAAGGCAAGACCACCAACGCGCTGGCGCTGGCGCAGAACTTCGTGGGCATCGGCAAGAAGGTGCTGCTGGTCGAGGGCGACATCCGGCGCCGGACCCTGACCGCCCAGCTCAGCAATGTGCCGCCGCAGGGCATCGTTTCGGTGCTGGCGGGCGATGTCCCGGCCGAAGCGGCGATTTTCCAGGACCCGCTTTTGGGCTGCGACATCCTGGCGGGGGAGAAGACCTCGGCCAATGCTGCTGACCTGTTTGCCTCGGAGCGGTTCAGGGACTTCCTGCAGGAGATGCGGCAAGGCTACGACATCATTCTGATCGACACGCCGCCGGTGCTGATCGTGTCCGACGCCCGACTGATCGCGCGCAATGCGGATGCGGTGCTGCTGGCGGTGAAATGGGATGACACCGCCGCGCAGGATGTGGAGGAAACCCTGCGGCTGTTCCACACCGACAACCAGCGCCTGACCGGGATGGTGCTGGGCCAGATCAACACCCGCCGGATGAAGCAGTACGGCTACAGCTACGGTGATTACGGCTCGAAATACTACGCCAGCTGAGGCGGCAGGCCGGGGGGCCTGCCTTGCAGAAACGGCGCGCCCCCAAGGGACGCGCCGTTCTTGTGAGCCGGGGCCAGGACCGGATCAGTTGGTGCTGACGGTGCTGGTGGTGGAGGGGGTCGAGCCGCCGCCTGCGGCGGCCGCAAGGCCGGCCGCAGCAGCGGCGGCGCCCAGGGCCGGGGCAATCAGCGGCACAAAGCCGGTGACGCCTTCCGCTTCCGCCGCTGCGGCGGCTTCTCCGGCGTCCACCACAGCGCCGGTGCAGGCGTCGTCTTGATTGGTCTGGTTTTCTTCACAGTTGTCCTGGCTGGCCGTCTGGGCGGCAACGCCGGTTGCAGACAGGGCCAGTGCTAAGAGGGTAATCCGGATCATCGTCAATCTCCTAAACCTATCCGGCGCGAGCCTATCATGCCCGGTCTGTCCTGAGAATGCCGCACGGCTGCAAAAGCCCGCCATGCTTCACTTTTTTTACGGTGTTCCGCCGCCGTCGCAACCCTTGCGGGGTGTTCCGGAGACGGCCCGGGCCTATCTGCGCCGCTGCGCGGCCAGCAAGGGTTGCAGCGGCGGCGCAAAAGCGCAATGAGACAGGCAGATTCGCCACAGGCGGGAGACATTTTATCCGGTCCCGCCCGGCTGCGGGACAGCCAGCCGGAAAACGGATATGGGGAAGCGGGCGACAAGTGATTTTTAAAAGCGTTATGAGACAACGGAGACTTCAGGGACGGCATTTGCTGCTGGCAGCGCTGATGCTGGCGGCCCCCGCAGCGCTGACAGCCCAGACCACGTCGAATTACGGCACGCCAGGGCTGATCGAGACGCCCACCGCCGAGATGTATCCCGATGGCACCCTGGCCTTCACCAGTGGCATGCTGGACCGAACGCTGCGGGCCACAATGACCTTTCAGATGCTGCCCTGGGTGCATGGCAGCTTCCGCTATGCGGTGATCGAAGATTTTGACCAGGGCGGGGCACTGAACCGCTACGACCGTAGCTTTGACATTCACTTCCTGCTGCGCGAGGAAGGCCGCAGATCCCCGGCCCTGGCCCTGGGGCTGCGCGACTTTGGCGGTACCGGCATCTACGCCTCGGAATATTTGGTGGCCACTAAGACTTTCCGGGAGCGGCTGAAACTCTCCGGTGGCATCGGTTGGGGCCGGATCGTCGGGCGTGGCAGTTTTTCCAACCCTCTGGGGATGCTGTCTGATCGCTTCAAGACCCGGCCTGACGCAAATGCGGGCGGCATTGCGACCACCGGCCAGCTGGATTTTGGCAATTGGTTCCGCGGCGATGCAGCTTTGTTCGGCGGCGCTAGCTGGCAGTACAATGACCGCCTGACCCTACTCGCGGAATATTCGCCGGATCTTTATACTCAGGAGCGCAGCCGCATCGGCTTTGAGGTCAATTCGCCGGTCAACTTCGGCCTCCAGTACCGGTTCAAAAATGGCACACAGCTAACCGCCTCCTACTTGTACGGCAGCACCCTGGGGGTCAACTACAGCTATTTCATTGATCCGCGCCAGAGCGTGGCGCCGGGCGGGCAGGGGGCGGCGCCGCCGCCCTTGCTGCCGGTTGACCGCGTGGCGCTGGCCAGCTGGAACCTGCCGGACGGCCCTGCCGCACCTGCCCGCCGCCAGCAGGCGCTGGCGCGCAGCCTCGAACAGGAAGGGCTGCGGCTGGTCTATCTTGAGGAGGCGGGCGAAACCCTGCGCATCGGGGTGGAAAACGGTCGCTACGGCCAGGCCGCCCAGGCCATTGGCCGAACCGCGCGGGTGCTGGCCAATACCCAGCCGACGCAGGTGCAGGGCTTTGACATTGCGTTGATGGCCAACGGGGTGCCGCTCAGCGCGGTGCGGATTGCCCGCAATGATCTTTATGAACTGGAGCATGACCTGGACGGCGCCTGGCGCAGCTTTGCCCGTGCCGAGGTCTCCGACAGCATCTCTCTGGTCAAGGGCGGCTTCACCGAGGCCGCCTATCCGCATTTCAGCTACCGCTTCGGCCCCTATCTGCAGGCGTCCTTCTTCGATCCAGATGCGCCGTTGCGCTATGAGATCGGCGCCCAGCTGGGGCTGGATTACACGGCTGCCCCGGGGCTGACCCTGTCAGCCGGGCTGCGCCAGCCCGCGGCCGGCAACCTGGACGACAGCCAGCGCCAGTCCAACTCGGTGATCCAGCGGGTGCGCTCTGACTGGGGGCTTTATGCGCAGCAGTCCGATCTGCGCATTGAGCATCTGACCGCGGAATATATCTGGCGGCCCGGTGAAAACCTCTATGCCCGCACCACGCTGGGCTATCTGGAAAGCATGTATGGCGGGCTGTCGGGAGAGATCCTGTGGTTCCCGGCCAACAGCCGCCTGGCCCTAGGGGCTGAGCTGAACTATGTGCGCCAGCGCGATTTCGACGTGCTGTTCGGATTCCAAGAGTATTCCACCGCCACCGGCCATGTCTCCGCTTATTACGATCTGCCCGGCGGCTACCACGCCCAAGTGGACGCGGGCCGCTACCTGGCCGGCGATTACGGCGCCACGCTCACGCTGGACCGGGAATTTGCCAATGGTTTCAAGATCGGTGCCTTTTTCACCCTGACCACGGTGAGCTTTGATGACTTCGGCGAAGGCTCCTTTGACAAGGGGATCCGGCTGGAGATCCCGGTGTCCTGGCTGACCGGCCGCCCGTCGCGCGACCGGCTGGCCCAGGTGATCCGCCCGGTGCTGCGCGATGGCGGCGCCCGGCTCAACGTGCGCAACCGGCTTTATGGTGTCACCCGCGAGGCGCGCGCGCAGCAGCTGGTCAAGGGCTGGGGAAGGTTCATGCGATGAAACGCCTGTGGTCCGTGCTGTCCGCCCTGCTGCTGCTCGCCTGCGGCGAGGCAAAAGACGACCTCGAGCTGCTGCGCGGCGCGCTGCAGCCCGATGCGCCCCGGTTCCACCCGCGTGCCTCGGCGCTGGCCTCTGTCCGGCCGATTCCGCCGCGGCTGGAGGTGGGGTTTCCGAGCCGCGGCCTGAGCGGTGTCATGCTGCTGGAAACCGAACGTGCGGGGGTGCAGACCTGGCTCACCGCCGATGGCGCCACCATCACGCTGGAGCAGGGCTTCCTCACCTCCGCCAAGGGCTTCGGCTCCGGCCTTGCGGGGTCGGATGTAAGCCAGAGCGTGGATCTGGTGCTGGCCGCGCAGCCCGGCACAGTGGAGCGGTTTCACAGCTTTCTCAACGGCAATGACCAGATCGAGCTGCACGCCTACCGGTGTGAAGTCACGCGCCCGGGGGCGGACACCATCTTCCTGCGCGGTGTGCCGGTACCTGTGCAGAAGCTGGAGGAGCGCTGCCACGGTCTGGCGGAAAGCTTCACAAATACCTATTGGATACGGCAGGGGGCAGTGCTGCAGTCTTCGCAGTGGACCGGCAGCTTCCTAGGCAACCTCTTCATGAAAAGGGTGCCGGATGAGAATTGAATGTAAGTTGATTGGAGGACGCACCGTGCGCCGCATTTCCCTTGCCCTCAGCGCCCTGGCCCTGGCCGGACTGGCCTCCGGCTGCTCAACCATCTACCGCAGCCCAGCCGTCAAGGCCGGCGTGTCGGAGGCCGGCAAGGTCCGGGTGGTGGCAATGACGCCGGAGACGGTGCTGGTTGCCAACCGCGCCGCCTATCAGCCGAAGACCCTGCCGGCTGTCTTCGGGATCTCTGCGGGCTCCGGCGCCGGCGCCAGCCCGCGCGGCCTGGGCGCGCTGCCTGATGCGCCGTCCTCCCAGGACGGCAGCCGCCAGGGGCTGCGGCTGGACCCACCACCCAGCGTTGACCCCGGCCCCTATACCATCGGCACCGGCGATGTGGTGACGCTGTCCACCCCCTCGACGCAGGGCACGGTTGCCGAACTTTCGGGCCTGCTGGCGGCGCAGAACAGCCGCAACGGCTATACCGTGCAGGATGACGGCGCGATCAATATCCCGGACGTGGGGCGGGTGCGCATTGAGGGGCTCACCGTGGATGAGGCCTCGGCGCTGCTGTTCCAGCGGCTGGTGGAAAGCCAGATCGACCCGACCTTCAGCCTGGAGGTGTCGGAGTTCAATTCCCGCCGGGTGTCGGTGGGCGGTGCCGTCGGCAAGCCTGGCGTCTACCCGATCACCCTGACGCCGCTCACCTTGGGCGAGGCGCTGGCGGCAGCGGGATCCGTCTCGGTGGCGGATATCGACACCAGCTCGGTGCGGATCTACCGCGATGGCGCCATGTACCAGATCCCGCTGGAGGATCTCTATGCCCGCTCCGCTCTGCAGCGCCTTACCCTGCTGGCGGATGACTCGGTGTTTGTGGATACCGATTACGACCTCGATCGCGCCGAACGTTATTTTGCCCAGCAGATCCAGCTGCAGCAGACCACGATTACCGGCCGCCGCGCCGCTGTTGAAGAGCTGACGGCTGCGCTCAACCTGCGCCGCGCCGACCTGGAAGAGCGCCGCGGGAATTTCACCCAGGCGGTGGAACTGGACGCGGTGGAGCGGGATTACGTCTATCTCAGCGGCGAGGTGCGCACCCAGGGCCGCTACACGCTGCCCTTCGGGCGCCGGGCCACTCTGGCCGATGCGCTGTTTGACACCGGCGGCGGTATTGCCAAGGAAACCGGCGATGCCTCCGAGGTCTATGTGCTGCGCGCCTCTGACGACATCCGCGAATTCGGTGCGGTCACAGCCTGGCATCTGAATGTGCGCAATGCCGCCCATCTGCCGCTAGCCGCCAGGTTCGAGCTGCGCCCTGGAGACATTGTCTTTGTTGCTGAAAACCCGGTCACCCGCTGGGGCCGCACCATCGATCAGATCACGCCTTCTCTGATCACCACGCCGATCAACGCGCTGTCGGATTAAAAACCTGCCGACGGGCGGCCCGGACCCACAAACGGGCCGCTCTGCCGGAGCCTGCGGTGCAGCCGGAAGCCGCGCCCTGGCCTAAAACTGTATTTATAAAGAATAACACAGATGCCCCACACCCTTTCAGAGCGCACGTCTCTCTTCTTGGATTTTTCCCGCGCGTCAGCAGCCATCTATGTTGCGCTGCATCACGTTGTAAAAGACTTTATCGGTTTTGATGGCCTCTGGAACCTGTTCCGTTTCGGGCAGGAAGCGGTTCTCATTTTTTTCCTGATGAGCGGGTTTGTCATCTATGCCAGTGAACACGGAAGGGCTCTGGATCTGCGGGGCTATCTTTTCCGCCGGGTCAGGAGAATATACCCCCCTCTCCTGGTCGCATTTTGTGTTTCCGCTGCCGTTGCACAGTATAACGGGACTTTTGCAAGGGAGTTTGACTGGGTCAATTTGGGCGGAAACATTCTGGCCCTCCAGGATCTCGCGGGGCTCAAGCCCGGAACGATTACGGAACCTTTCCTGGCCAACGATCCGCTGTGGTCGCTGTCTTACGAAGTCGCTTTTTATCTCATGTTTCCCGCCGCCTTGCTGCTTCTGCAAATAGCGCCGCGGGCCGCTTCGCATCTGATTGGGCTCGGGGCCGTTGCCTGTTTCGCGGTCTACACCGTCTTTCCGCATCACTTTTTGGCAGTCGCCGCTTATTTTCAAATATGGTGGACCGGAGCCATGATCGCCGCGTCCTATCTGAAAGGCGGACGCAGCTGGGCCACTATAGGCCCTGCCTTTTGGTGGCTGGCGGTTCTGACGATAGCTGCGGCCGTGAATTGCGCCTTTGCCGGCATCGGTAAAATCTGGTCGTATCCGGTGCTCCCGTTCCGCCACTTCATCGTTGCTTTGGTCTTTGTGCTTGTTGTCTTTAGCAGGCCCGGAAACCGGATCATCCAAACGGTTGCATTACCGCGAGCCGCCACGAGATATGCAGCCAGCATTTCCTATGCTGTCTATCTTCTGCATTTTCCCATTCTTATCCAATGGCAGGTCTCTCACTCCCCGGCCGGGTTTGCGTTCAGCCTGGTGCTTCTGATCGTCCTGAGCCATGCCACGGAAAGGTGGCTGTATCGTGTGCTGCCCCGGTTCCCTGCACGCACACCCGCCTAAGCGCGGAGACGTGTGTGCAGGGGAATGGAGAAGGGGCTAGCCTGCTTTTCTGTCCTGGCCCGGCTGGAGCTGCTGCAGGATGGCATCGATCATCTGCTGATCATCCTGCGCCACATGCAGCAGCGGATGGTCCCCGATGCCTTCCCCCCCGACCGGGGAAACAACGGTTGGAATGCCGGTGTCCAATGTCTCGAAAACCTTGATCTTGACCCCTGACCCCAGGCGCAGCGGCGCCACTGCAATATCCAGGGAACAAAACACCTCGGTGGGGTCCTCAATGAACCCCGTCACATGGACATCCTCGCCGGCAAGCGCCTTCACCTGATCCGCCGGATGCGCTCCGATGATCCAGAAATGCGCATGGGGGCAGGCCGCGCGGATGGCCGGCAGCAGGCTGCGCGCCATATGCGTGACTGCATCCACATTCTCCTGACGGGCCATATTGCCCCAGAAACCGATGCGGCCAGGCACAATTGTCTCCGCGGTCCGCTTTGACGGGTCGACAAACACCGTTCCCCGGACCGGTTCACCGGCAGCGGCGCATCCGGGCACAGTATTGCGGATCATCTCCGCGTCCTCATGCGCCAGGGTATTGACCTCCATCACCGCGCCCCAGGTGCGTTTCTCCCACTGCTGAGCGCGCCAGGTTTCAAACCTGTAAAACAGCCGTTTGCCCCCTGAGGAAGCAGCCGCCATCCGGCTGTACAGCTTGGACACGATATCGTGCTGACGGAACCGGAACAGGGGCATGGCGGAGGGGTCCACCGGCGCCAGACCCTGCGAAAAATCCGCATAGAAATCGGTCAGGGCAGGATCGGCGAGCTGCTGCTCCAGGCATGATTTTGCAGCCAGCCGCCGAGCTGAGACAAAACCGGGCAGCCAGGGGTGGCGCAGCATGCCTAGCAGGCGCAGCGGTTTGGAAATGCTGATCTGCCCCAGGTCCTGCACGTTGGCTGGCCATTCAATGTCTGTCTGGTCCAGCCGGTCCAGCTCATTCATGAAATACATCAGCCTCACAGATTTGTAGCCGCCGGCCTTTTCCAGGATCTTCTGGCGGGCCAGTTTCTGGCCGGAGGATGTGGCATCCGGGTTCGGCGCAAAGCCGCACAGATACAGCAATGTCCGGCTGCTGTCTGGCGGCAGCGTCAGGCTCTCCGCCTGGGTGTGCCACTGCGTCAGCACCCGCTGCCAGTCGGCATGATCCGGCATCCCCTCCAAAAACCGGCCAAAAGCATCAATTTCCGGTGCATAAATCCGCTGCAGCAGATTGCGCACGGCCTCGGGAACTGGCGCGTCCTCGCCGGGAAACACCTGCGCAGTGGTCTCCCCGACCGGCCTAGTACTGCGCCCGTCCGTGGCGTGGGACAGAAGCGCCTCCAACAGCTCCTGCGGCTGGGAACTGATCTGCTCAAACGGAAACACGCGCAGCCTGTCGCGGCCGAACACCCGGCTCCAGCGCTCCAGCTGGCTGGCATAGTCGCTGTAGCGTCTGGAGCGTTTGAGGCATAGGTAGCCTGCCAGATCCCGCACCGGAACATCGGCCAGGCTCCAGCCCCTATCAAAGGCAGTTTCCATCTTGGCACCGGACCAAGCGCGCTCCACCGGATTGCGCGCAATGAAGACCACCTTCATGTCCGGGAACAGGGCCCGGACGGCACGGATGCGCCACAGCGGCATCGGGCCGTAATCCGGCGCAACCTCGACAACCGGACCTTCATTCTCCAGCCCTTCGAACTGGGCCAGATAGCGCTGCAGGCTCCACATCCGGCCGCGGTCGAAATGGTGGCATTCCTTGATCTGCGCAACCGCTGCCAGCTGCTGCCGCTCCAGCTGCGCATGCACCCAGGTGGTGCCGGATTTCTGGGCTCCGACAACCATCAGGCTGACCGGCCGTTTCATCCGCGCCCGTACCAGCGCCCGGTAAGGCGGCAGGTAAAGCACCATCAGCAGTTCCGCAGATGCAACAGCCATCTGCAGCCCTTTGGCGGCTGTTGAAAAAACGCCTTTGCGTTCCCGGTAGGGGTTGGCCCCAATCAATTTGCGCAACATGCTTCCGTTATCCCTTGCAGCCTGGCTGCTGTCCAATCCGTTGTGTCCAATAGCAGTATCCGCCTCTGGCTCAGCCAGGATTCTGCAGCCGCCCCGCTTGCTGCCGGGCGCCGCTCAGGCACCGGTGACCCGCCAGCCTTTGCGCAGCCAGGACAGCACCGAGGCATCAAATCCGGTCTTGCGCAGCGCTGCCGTCCAAAGCGTGGCCTCCAAGCCTGCAAGGCCCAGACCGGCCCCCGCCGCAATCCCCGGAACACCCCAGGCATAGCCGCAAAGC
The DNA here is from genome assembly GCF_000813785.1 of Leisingera sp. ANG-DT. Classification (NCBI taxonomy): domain Bacteria; kingdom Pseudomonadati; phylum Pseudomonadota; class Alphaproteobacteria; order Rhodobacterales; family Roseobacteraceae; genus Leisingera; species Leisingera sp. ANG-DT. Next base: position 40,940 of record NZ_JWLE01000003.1, on the reverse strand, counting down.
GCAATACAGCAAACGCCTGCAGCCAAAGCCCAAAAAGAGATCCTGGCGTGCAGTTTCTCATGTCCGGTCATGTTCAGCAGCATGCCGCAGCTGCCGCTCATACCATTGGCCAGATGCCCTGCAGCCAGGATCACCAGAACCGGATACATCGGCACAAAATCCGGCCCCAGAAAGGCCAGCAGCTGCTCTCCGAAAGCAAGCGCCAGAACAAAGGCAGCCAGGGCGGGCACAAAGGCCAGGCTCGCGCCGGTCCGCAATTCCCGCCGCAACCGGTCCAGGTCACCTGCGAAATAGGCAGCGGAAATCCGCGGTCCGATCACCGTGTTGACGGCGTTCAAGGTGAAGGCTGCAAGCGCTGCCGTGCGCGATGCGGCAAAATAGGGGCCTGCCTGTTCCGGCGAGATAAAAACCGCAACTGCAACCACATCCAGGTTGCTGAACCCGACGGCAGAAACAGTTGTCACCCAGATGCTGCGGGTGGTTTTCGAGACCTCGGCCAGATCGATTGCGCTCTGCCCTGTGCTGCCATTCCGAGGCGCTGCCACCAGCCGCCACAGGACCCGGGCCTGCAGCAAAGCCAGCACCGCCAGCAGCACCGCCCCCGCAGCCAGAAGAGCCGGAAACTGCTGTCCCGGCGGCAGGCTCAGAGCCACTGCCAGCCCGGCAGGCAGAAGCAGCAGGCGCCAGATGACATCGCGCGGCGCCAGAGCCAAGAAGATGCGGCCGAAGGATCTCAGCATCGCGCCATGCACCTCAACCGAAACAAATGCCGGCAGCAAGATCAGCCCAAGGCCCTGAACAGCAATGCTGCCCAATACGCCGTCCGGGAGCCGGCCCGCAGCCAGCAGGATACCGCCGCCGCACAGGATCCCCGCCGCCGCACAGACCGATGAGACAGCCAGCGACCGGCGCGCAGCATGGCGCATCACCATACGGGCCCCGGCCCGCTGCTGTGCCGCATTGTATTGCCCGAGATAGCGCAACAGGCTGATCGGCAGACCCAAGCCGCAAAACGCCGTCATCAGGGTCACAAAGCTGATGACAGAAACGAAACGGCCATAGTCCGTGACCGACAGCCAGCGGCCAAGAAGCATGACCATTGCATAGGTCGCCGCCGCCGCCAGGACACGCAATGCAAGCGCGGCAAGCGCCTTGCCGACCAGCCTCTCTCCGGCCCGCTCACCCATGGGCATATTGCTCTTCCTGGGCCGCGCGCAGCCGCGCTTTGCGCTGTGCCGCGCTGCGCATCTGGACACCGATGCAAAACCCCGGAGCTGCCCAGATGTAAAAGGAGGTCAGAATGCCGCCATCCATGAAGGCCGAAAGCCCGAATATCAGAAAAGTCAGCCGCGTCCGGCTGCGGTCATAGGGATACCCCGCATAGCCGCGGCTGAACAGGCAGATCAGAATGGCCCCCAACAGCAGCAGCATCATCGGAATGCCCAGATACATCAGCAAGCGCAAAAAGAGGCTTTTGGCTGTCAGCGCATCGCCGTTGGCCAGGTTCTCCCGCACTTCCCATAGGAAAGACAGCTTGGCCACACGCTCGGGGAAATAGAAGATCTCGTTCGACCAGCCGATCCCGAAAACCGGGTTCTCCAGGGCAATCTCCAGCGCCGTGAGATTATAAACCGCCCGGATAATTGCGGAGGCATCGTATTCCACATTGGCCAGACGGTCGATAATTCTCTGGAACAGAATGTCGCCTGCCGCCATCAGCGGCACCAGCGCCAGGAACAGCAGCACGAACAGGACAACTTTGGTGCGGCCATGCACATGCCTGCGCGTCAGCATCACTGCCACTGCGGCCACCGTCATCCCCACACCAATGATCGACAGGGAGGCCAGCCCAAGAAGCAGGCAGATGGTGAGCTTTCCCCAAGCAGGGCCGCCGCTCAGCGGCTGCGCAAACCAGGGCAGGAAGAACACCAGCATCAGCTTGGCAAGCTCAGAGGGCTCCATTGTTGGCCCATTCAAACGGCCGAATCTTTCAATATAGGGCAGCCCGAGATTGTCCCGGGCTCCCTCGAACAACGGCCACAGAAGGTCATACAGCGGGTTAGATACCTGGGATGACGCAATCTGGAGCAGTGTATAGCCGACTGTAATCCAAAATGCCGCCGTGATCATACGGTTAAGCCTATGCGCCGTCATCAGCTGGCTGACTGCCACGCAGAACACGACGAGAACAGAAAGGAAAACCGGAACGATACTTGTAATTATAGCCTTGCGGGCCGGGTTCAGCCCGTAACCCTGAACCCCCTGCGCACTAAGCAGCGCCCCATGAAATACAGTTAGCAACGAAACCAGAAAGAAAATGATCACGAAACAGCGGAGGAAGAACCCTTCTGGCCCCCGCTGCAAGACAGGCTTGAGCAAACCGCCATTCAGGAAGAGTAGCGGTGCCAGCAGCAGAAAAGGTAGCAAAGACAGATTGGTGTCGAAATTCCCGAGAAGCCCGGGTTTGATCATCGCACAGAACGGCAGTGTCAGCACAAAAGCTGATGCAAGCATCAGTTTTGCGCGGTAGGGTTTCGCCTGATGTGTAATAGGCATTTCCAGCGCTACGCCCGCCCGTTCATGACCTTCGTGCGCAGCGGGGACTGATAAATCATCCGCATGAACCCTGCTGGCGCTACTCTTAGCAGAAAGCGCGCAACGGCAAGACAATAATCTGCTGTCAGCAGTCCGTTGCGGGCTCGTATAGCCCGGCTGTACCAGTACAACTCCGCCAGCCCCCGCTTTAGTGAACTGCGGCGCTCAAAGAATCGGCTGCCGAGGCGCCAGCTGAACACTCGGTCAGGGCAGTTTCCGATTTTCACGCCGCGTTCCACCAGCGTCACCAGAAATGCGAGATCTTCACTCAGAAAAGCCACTGGGTATCTCGTTGCAGGATCGCGGGCAACGTCGCCACGCATGCAGTAAGTCGGATGTAGAACTGGATTCAAGCATCTCAGGGCGCGTGTGCAAGCGTCATGGGACAGAGGAAAGTTGCGTTGTCCGGACGGCTTGCCCGAGTCGTCAATGTCAGTCACTTGGCAGCCAATCAGTCCAAGCTCCGGATTGGCCTCAAGGTATGCGATTTGAGACCGGAACCGCTCTGGATGGGAGATATCATCTCCATCCATACGGAACACAAAACTCTCGTCCTCTAGCACTTCCAGGAGGGCATTGAGTGATTTAGCCAGCCCTTCATTCTGCGCGTTCCGGACGATCTTGTAGAATCTGCTTGCATTCTGCTCCAGCCAAGACTCATGCCTAGTAGGCAACGGGCCATCGCAGCACAGATAGATCCGGGTGTAAGCCCCGAAACCGGCTTGTGCTTCGATTGATCCGACAGCTATGTCAAACTGCTCAAGGCTATCGTTTTCGTAGAGAGTGGTGAGAACTGCTGTCTGTGTAGACAACACCGGGGGAAATTGATCTGCCTGCACACTCATAAATCTATCCACTATTCCTCAGTTTTGACCCGCCAGAATGCTGATGGGCCGGATATCAAGCCTCACCTCACCCTCTGGCATAGACGTCCTCGTAGCGCACGATGTCATCCTCGCCCACATAAGCGCCGGTCTGCACCTCAATTAGCACCATCGGCACCTTGCCGGGGTTTTCCATCCGGTGGACGGCGCCCAGCGGCACATAGATGCTCTCGTTCTCGGTTACCAGTTTTTCCACCCCGTCCACAGTGACCTTGGCCGTGCCCTCGACCACGATCCAATGCTCGGAGCGGTGAACGTGGCTTTGCAAGCTGAGCGCGGCGCCGGGATGCACAAGGATCCGCTTCACCTGGAACCGCTCGCCCACCGCCAAGCTCTCGAACCAGCCCCAAGGGCGGTGGTCCTTGGGGAACTGGGTGGCTTGGGGCGCGTGTTTGGCCTTGAGTGCCGCCACCGCCAGTTTCACATCCTGGGCGCGGGATTTGTCGGCGACCAGCACCGCGTCATTCATCGCCACCGCCATGATGTTCTCAAGCCCGATGCCGACCAGTTCCAGCCGCTCGCTGTCCGCGCGCAACAGCGTGTCGCGGCAGCCGATCGCGGTGGCGCCGCCGCTGGTCACAACGCCCTGGGCATCCGGGGGGCTTTCGCGCCAGACCGCATCCCAGCCGCCCAGGTCGGACCAGGCGGCATCAAACGGCACCACCGAAAGATTGTCCGCCTTTTCCATCACCGCATAGTCGATCGAGATATCCTCGGCGCCGCTCCAGGGTTCCGGCGCCAGACGCAGGAAGCCGAGGTCAGGTTTGGCCTGATCCAGCGCCGCCTGCACCGGTGCAATGAGGGCCGGCGCATGAGCCTGGAAGGCGGCGATCATATCGGCGGCGCGGAACAGGAAAATGCCCGCATTCCATTTGAAACTGCCCGCCGCCAGCATTTCGGCGGCGCGGGCGGCATCGGGTTTTTCGACGAACTGCTTGAGCGGCACCGCGGCGCCGTCCGGCGCGCCCCCGGTCTCTGGCGCGGCGGCAAGCTCAAGATAGCCATAGGCGGTTTCGGCGTGGGTTGGCGTGATGCCGAAAGTGACCAACTGACCCTCCGCCACCGCCTCAAGGCCCTTGGCCACGGCGGCGTGGAAGGCGGCGGTGTCCGGCACCACATGGTCCGAGGGGGCCACCAGGAGCACCGCATCGGGGTCCACGGCCTGCGCGCGCAGGGTGGCGGCCAGCACCGCGGGCGCGGTGTTGCGGCCCTCCGGCTCGATCAGGATGGCACCAGGGTCGATGCCGATGGTCTGTAGCTGCTCAGTGACGATGAAGCGGAAATCGGCGTTGGTCAGCACCACCGGCGCGGCAAAGCGCAGGCTGCCCGTCTGCCCGGCCAGCCGTCGGGCCGAGGCCTGGAACAGGGTCTCCTCGCCCATCAGGGGCACGAACTGCTTAGGGTAGCTCTTGCGCGACAGCGGCCACAAACGGGTTCCGGAGCCTCCGCACAGGAGGACGGGGGTAATCAACATGATTAAATACTCAGTCAAAGTTCGCTTGCCTCCGGTCCTAGTGAATGCCTGCCGCACTGACAAGTCTCAGGGGCGAGGTGCAGCAAAAAATTCATCATACGGTTTAAAAGGTGTGCTGGGATGCAATCTCCAGAAGGGCGCGGGTTCAGGAGTTGGTGCAAGCTGATTTCTGCTAGAAGGGTGCTCCTAAAAATGGAAGCCAACGGTTCCTGAGATAGCAACGGACTATTCGGTGGCCTCGGAAAATTAGGGCCAAGCCGCGTACTCTACACAAAAGGCTCGTGTTTAGCTTATGGTGCCGGGAAAAAGCAGGCAGAGGCGTTCGATGCGGGCTATTCTTTCAAGACCGCTCCTTCCCCGGCTGGCGGTCTTTGCGATCATCATGCTGGCGGAAGTTTATGCCATCCGGTCTGTCTTTCAATACCGGGAGGTGTTCTCCTGCGCTGAAACCGCGGCGCCGGGCTTGTGTTTCTGGATGACCTCCCTGCCGGTGCGTGCGGTCTATGTTAGCCTGGCTCTGGTGTTTGCGGCGGCGCTGAAGCCATCCCTATGGCAGGCAGCCCTGTCCGGTGCCGCCGCCTCAGCGGTCCGCCCGCAAGCTGCCCTGCTGCATTTTGCAGGCCTGGCGCTGCTCTTTGCGCCGCTCTGGCGGGTGCCCTTTGCGGAGTTGGAGGCGCAGTTTCTATTGGTGGCACCTGTCTTTCTGCTCGGCGCTTTTTGTACCGCCCTGGGGGCGCTGCTGTGGCTGATGCCGCTCCGGGCCTGGCGGCAGGGGTTGTTCGCAAGCGGCCTGTTCCTACCGGCCACCCTAGCGGCCTTCTTTGCGCTGCCGGATATCGTTGATGCAACCGGGTTCCTCTGGGGCGACAATCATCTCCTGACCCGGCTCACCTTTACGGCTGTTGGCCATGTCCTGTCAGTTTTTCACGCAGATGTCAGAAGCCTGCCGGAAGATCGTATTTTTGCCCTGAATGATTTTGCTGTCCGGGTTGGCGATCCATGCTCCGGGATTGAGGGCTTGGCCCTGATTACGCTCTTCATGAGTGGCTATGCGCTTCTCTCCATCGGCAGCCTGCGCCTGAAACCCTATTGGCTGCTGCTGTTCCCCGCAGCCCTTCTGCTGAGCTGGCTCTTCAATGTCCTCCGCATCTCGGTGCTGGTCTGGCTCGGCGCCTTTGTCTCGCCGGAGCTGGCGGTGGAGGGCTTTCATTCCTACGCCGGCTGGCTGGTGTTTTCCCTTCTGGCGATTGCCATCCTGATTGCCGCCCACAACATGGCGCTGTTTCAAAAAACGGCCGCGGCGAAGGCCCCGGGGGCCGCCTCGTCCCTGGCCGCGGATCCGCTGTTTGCCCGCATCGTGCCCTTCATCCTCTTCATGATCAGCGGCACGCTGACACCTCTGTTCTGGGAGGTCCCCTCCGATGGCTACCCGCTGCGGGCGGCATTGATGCTGCTGGGGCTGACGCTGTTCTGGCCCGCGCTGAAGGTGTTCAACTGGCGCGCCGGGCCGCTGGACTGGCTGGCGGGTGCCGCGGTGGCAGTGCTGTGGCTGTGGACGGCGCCGGAGAGCGGCGGCAGCAGCACCGCCGCGGCGCCGGATCTGTTCTGGATTGCCTGCCGCCTGCTGGGCACGGTGCTCCTGGTGCCGGTGATCGAAGAACTGTTCTTCCGCGCCTATGTGCTGGAGCGCATCGCCGACGCACCCGGCGCGCCCGCCTGGCGGCGCCTGGCCGGGCTGGCGGTCAGCAGCCTGCTGTTTGCCGCGCTGCACGACCGCTGGCTGGCGGGGGCAGGGGCGGGGATCATCTTCGGGTTGCTGTATCTGCGGACCCGCCGCCCCGGCGGCGCGGTGCAGGCGCATATGCTGGCTAATGCCCTAATTGCCACCGCCGCCATTGCCGCCATGGATTTCGGCCTGCTCTGATCCCGCCTGGCCGGTACCGGCAAAACTCGGCACGCAGCAAGCCGCCGAAGAGTGTTTTTATATGACCGGCCACATCACCATTTATACCTATGAAAACAAATATAAAATATGGATGGCCGAGTGGCTGGCTTCTCCTGAAGTCGCTGACCTCAGTAAAATTTCTAGCGCAGACAGAGGTAATATGCCAGCCCATACGGCGGTCCACACTTTCTCCAAATAGTCCCCGCTTGCTTAGCCTGCAGGGGTGATACAGAACATTGTTGTTTGGCTCTTTACCGCGCCGTGAAGGAACTCAGCGTGGCGTGTGCTCTGCTGCGCGCGCAAAGGTCTCAGGACAATTTCCCGAATAGCGGACACCTATGAATTTGAGCCGGCCCTGGTTCATGCTGCGAGCGACGTTGGCGCAGCGGCCTGCAGATAGCGACCCTTGCAAAGTCACGGTTACATTATTGAGTAAACTGATGCTGTTGGTCCGGAGCTGCCATGTGGAACTTCGAGGCTCAAGCCGCGTAAATGAGAACTGGAAGCAACATACAAACGTGACAGGACCAGGTTCTCTGCAAAGGCTGATTGAGAACCAGCAAAGCATTCTCTGGCTATTTAGAGCATGAGCATCAGTATCGGGACTATCGCGAGAGCCCCTAGGAGAGCTCCAAATCCCCCATCGTCACCGTCTTCTTCCGATTCTTCTGTAGGATCGGGCGCGTCATCTTCATCGACGTCTGGGATTATGGGATCATCGGAATCGTCTGGCGCATCATCCAGTCTGGCCCAATACTCCTCCATGGCAGGCGACCACTGTGGGCGATCGATAACCACTCTCATAATTTCAAATCCATCCAGGTCAGCGCGAAGGTGTCCTTCAACGTAGATCTCAGTTTCAACTTCGCTTTCTGACGGCGTGTCCAAGAAAGCATCTGCGTGTCTGCTACCAGGATTGTCACCATCTTCCACACCTAAGCAGGAGACAGAGATCTCATCACCGGACGTAAGCAATCCGTTCAAGTCCAAAATCGTGGAGGAAACCTCATCTGTTTTTGAAGCGACGAACAAAACAAGTTTCTCAGGTGAGGCAAATGCATGAAGGTCGACTTGTTCAAGCGACAATTCGTTCTGGTCACTTTCTGACCCAAATAGGTCAAGTGGACGAGTTCCAGGAAGTGCCTCCTCCATAAGCCGGAACATCTCACCAGCCGGTGTAAGTTCTTCATGCTCAAAGCCATGACTGAGAGTATTTCTTGTGTTCTGGAGAAGCGGCCAGACGTGAGCGGTATCCACATCGTGCTCCGAGAACTCCTCCATAATGTTTAGGATCTCATGCGCCTGTTTCAGACCGTAGTCGTTTTCTTCATCAAGACTGTCAGTAGATTTTTGGTTCCATTCTGTGACGTACTTTTTCAAATCTGGATCCCGCTCTTCCCAGCCCCGCTGAATTTTTTTCAGAGAGAAATCACGATGAACGGGGAGTTCGGGACCTCGGGAATAAATGTGGGCAACGACGCCATCTATCGACGCGAACTCTGTGTCGCTGAACTCGTTTCGAAGTAGCTCGTCATTTACCGCCGCCCAATTGACATCACCGGAACCGTTCAGGAACCTTTCACCGAGCTCCACTTCGTAATCTTGGGCCAGTTGCTGCAGCATCTCTTGAGGTGTTTCCAGATCAGAATACTGGTCATCCAGCTTGGCGTGATTGAAGTTTGTTGCGGATTGCACAACAATTTCAATGTCCTGCGCCTGGGGGAATTCCCCCTCAATGGAGGCTAATGCTTCATCTACGACAACGCTCATCTCGCTTGCTAGTCTTCCGTACTCCACAGAGGACATCTGCCCCCCGTCCCAGTATTCATTGCCGATTTCGAATGCTTTGATTTCGGCAACGCCATGAACTCCGGTTGCAACGTCCTGAATAAACTTGGTGAGTTCACCGTGATCGAAATCAGGATATCTGTTCCCATTGACGTCTGTGCGCTCAGATAAAAAATTTCGCGTTGGAAGAACAATTGTAACTGAGTGGCCAGCCTTCCCGGAAAACGCCAAAAATTCGGATAAAGGTACGAGTTCTTCCATTTCATCTTCAGCGTCATCGTAGCCGATCACCCGGTTTGGATCGTTGATATCAAATAGTCGCTCTGTGATAGCCCCGCCAGGATAACGCAGTGTTTCTACCCCCAACTCGGCAGAGAGTTCATCGAAGGTTCCATTTTCACCAAGGCGATCTCTCATAAAGAGAAAATTTCCGCCAAACTGATCTGGTCCGAATGCGTTCCAGTATTCTTGGTTAACCGACACACTGATCATAACAACACCTCTCAACCACAGCTTTCATCTTGAGCAGGTCGAGATAACAAATTGGAAACAATAAATTTTTAAAAATTACAAATTCACTAAAGCTCAGCTTGAAATCAGGGTAGCTGGGTAAAAATTTCCTTCAGAAATGACGGATTCGGTTACTGTTGAAGGTTTTGGGGGCGCGGCGAATGGCGTGACGTTTCTATTTTGAAAACAATGGTGCTTCTCTTTGTCTAGGCTTTATGGCGCGAATGCCGAGAGGGGTCCCCGTCACTGAGTCAGCATGACACGTCCGTCTGAGGGAGGGGAGCTACGGGCGTCAACTCCTTTTGCAGAGGAAAGCCATGCTCAGGGGAAGCTTCCGCTGAAAACCCAAAAACTTTCGTAAAATGAATCGGAGGTTTACCAGTGCTTAAGGCTTTGGCAGAAATGCTTGTTGTGTGGTTGGGTTTGGTTAGCCAATAAGAAGTAGATGCGAAAAATAAGAGGTCGTCACTTCCTTCTCCGACCGAGCATCGGCAGGAGCAATTTATTGATGTGCCAAAAACACTGGAAGATTACAGGCGTTGTATGCTGCCACAAAATAGGCGCCAAATTTGGAAGTAGTCTTACTGGAGTAATCACATGCCAAAAGAGAATGATTGTAGCACAACAAATGTGTTCCAGATTATCGATGGGGCGCCAATGCCAAGGATGCAGCTCCCGAAGGCACCTTTGCAAAACGTTCCTACAGCACGCGAACTAGTTCAGCGGGAACATCTTTCAAGGCTCAATCCATCACCAAATGCCGATCTGTTTGAGGCGATTTTCGACCAAATGGACGACGACACGTTTTGGGAGATAATCAACTTGATAGAGGGATGTGGCTTCTCTTTCTATTACGATGAAAGCGGAAAGAGGACTGTGCGAGAAGATCTCAAAGAAGCAAAACCTATTCCCGATCGCAGTTAATTTTTGAAGTTGCACAAAATTGGTACTGGGGATTCATGTCACGGATCCAGCATGATAGCTGAAAGGCATGAGCATTTGGGTCCCTACGAAGTACCAGACCACGAACTGCTCGTCCTGCAATGATGCGCTGAAGCGGCGCGGATCGCTGACAATCTGGTTCGATCCTGAGATGACCTGGACACCACCACCAAGCGGCAGAGCGGTCGACAACAGCGCTTTTGCGATGCGGCGATCCAGTCCTGTCTGGCCATGAAGGTGCTGTTTGGATTACCGCTGAGGCAAACGACCGGCTTCGTCGCGAGCCTATTGCGTCGATTTGGTCTGTTCCGGACTTCAGCACGCTGTGCCGTCGTCAGAAGGCGCGGAACGTGAACCTCCAGTATCGCGGTTCCCTCGGTCCATTGAACCTCCTGATCGATAGCACCGGCATCAAAGCCGAGGGCGAAGGTGAATGGAATGCCGGCAAGCATGGTGGTCCCAAACGCCGTATTTGGCGCAAGATGCACCTTCGGATCGACGAGGGAACACTGGAAGTGCGGGCTGACGAGATCACCAGCAGCAACGACGGAGATGCTCCCATGTTGCCGATCAAATCCCACCAGAACAGCAGAACAATGTAATCGCCGGACGTAATCTCCCAAAACCGTCGTTTGAAAACCCCCGCCGTTAGCGGCAGGGGCAATTCCGAACCTCAAATAGTCTGAATTGGCGCTGCCGCGGTACACAGACGGGCATTCGGCTCAGCCCTCTCGAAGGGATCGGGCCAGCAAGGCCCAATTCGGCCCTTTAGGCCTCATAGGCAGGTCCACACTCCAGGCGGCCTGTGGGCGCAGATCCTTAAAATTTTCCTAACATGAGACCTAAAGTGTTGATAATGTACTAATTTTTGCCACATCTCCAGCCCGGTCAGTGCGCAACGCTTTCTTAATCAGTCTCCAACGCCCGTTAACGCTTTGGAGGCCTGACCATGCTGGCACAGAACATCGCATCTTCCGCCGCCGCCCTAATTGGCCGCCGCCGCTCCGTCCGCCGCACCCTGATTCACTCCGGTGCAAAAGCCGCCGCCGTGCTGGGCCTGGCGCTGATGGCGCTGCAGCCCTCTGCCGCCGCCGCCCAGCAGACCTATGTGGTCGGCAGCGACCGCGGCGGTTATCTGCATGACCGGCTGATCGAGCTGAAGAACCTGCAGCAAAACGGCGTCCGGGTCGAGATCCGCGGCAAGGTCTGCTATTCCACCTGCACCATGTTCCTCGGGCTGCCGGGCGCCTGCGTCGACCCGGCCACCACTTTCGGCTTCCACGGCCCCTCGCGCGGCGGACGCCGCCTGACGCAGGAGAAATTCGACTACTTCAGCCGGGTGATGGCGCAATATTATCCGGCGCCGCTAAAGAACTGGTTCATGGCAGAAGGCCGCAACCGGATTTCCGGGGTCCACAAGATCAGCGGCCGCGAGATCATCCGCATGGGCGTGCCCGCCTGCCGCAACGCCTGAGCAGGCCGCGCTTGTCCGCTGCCGGCAGGGCAGTGTTCCCGGCTGTTTCCCACGCCCTCGCTGCAGGAGCTCCCGCGGCGGGGGCGTACTCTTGTGCGCAGGCCTCTTTGCGGGCCGACAGGGCATTTTTTCCTGCGCCGGCCGGGCAAGCGATTCCCGCCTACAACTATCACCTGTAATCCGTATTATGAAAAATAACTGAATGCGGCCTGCGGGGCGGACAAAAAAACGGGCCTCGCTTGAGGCCCGTTTTCCAAAGATTGCGGCGCCGCCGGTGCCGGCGGCAGGCCGTCAGATCAGTTGGTGGTGGTGGTGGTGGTGGTGCTGACGGAATCGTCGTCGTTGGCAATGATGCCGACGACCAGCAGGGCACCAGCCACGGCTGCAGCGGTGCCAGCGGTCACGCCGGTGCCGAGCAGGCCGGTGTTTTCGCCGCCGGTCGGTGCCGGAGCGGTTTCCTGAGCGGAAACGGCAGTTGCCGACGCCAGGGCTGCCAGGGTCAGAGCGGACAGAAGATTTTTCATTTTCAAACTCCTTTGGAGAACTGTGATAGGTGCGTTGAGGCGACCTTATGGGAGGCGGATGGTTATTTCAACGTATGGAATAGCGGCAAAACTGTTGAAATCCCGTTTGCATTGAAGATTTTTTCCGCCCGTTGCCGCAATGCCGCGGGAACAGGGCAGAAAACCGGCGCAGCCTCACCGCTGCAGATGGCGGATTCGGATATATCCGATCTCCGGACCGGCCCATTGCCGCGATTGCCAGACCCGGATGCGCCCCGGGCGGGAATCAACCCAGTAGTCATTGACCACCGCCCCGCCGGCGCCTTCGCAGCGCTCCTGCAGGTGGCGGGCCGGATGGGTGATCTCGACAATTTCCACCGGTTCCGGGCCGAGGTCGTGCAGGCTGCAGGCCATGTTCAGCACCCGCTGGCTGTTGCCATCGGCGCGCACGGTATAGCGGCGCGCGCCGCCGCGCGCCGGGCCGCCCTTGCCGTCTGCGGCCGGCACCTGCGCCGACAGCAGCCCGCCGCCCAGGCCGCGGGTGGCAATCAGCATGCCCTGGCGCAGCGCAACGGAGGCATTGTCCCGGCTGCGCCAGACCTCGATTTCGCCGGCATGGCTGTCGCGGCGGCGCAGCCCCGGGGTCAGGTAGGCGGTGACCGCGCGATTCTCGATGGTGAGCTCGATATGGGGCAGGGTCTCGTTGTCCAGAAGCGCCCGGGTCAGCTTGGGCAGCGGCGGCGGGCTGCGGCGGCGTTTGAACTGCTCTGCCACCGCCTGCACAACTTCCAGCTCGGCCTGGGTCTTTTCCGGCCCCTGGCTGCAGCCCGCCAGCAGCAGCGCAGCGGCCAGGGCGGCGGCGGCCATCCGGATCATGCTCATGCTCATTCCCAGAACCTCGCGCGCTGGTCTTCCAGGCTCTTGCGGTGGGCCTCGCGCACCGGACCGTAGAGCCGGTCCGGCACCGCCACCCGCTGGCCGCCGTCGCGCTGGGTCGGGCGGATGGTCAGGCCGAATCCCGACCGCGACGGTTTGCCCAGCATCCAGTCGACCGGAATGCGGAAGCGGAAGCCCTTGTCAAAGGAGCCCTCGCCGAAATCCTCGGCGGAAACATTTGTCAGGGTAAAGAAGGCGCCGACCAGGAAGCCATTGTCGAACTCCCGGTTCAGGCTGAAGGTGCCGCCGTAGTCGCCGGCCAGGTAGCGGCCCGCATCCAGCTGCAGCAGATAGCCCTTGCCCAGCTCCGCATAGGCCGAGGCATGGCCGGTGAAGGTGCGGTAATCGCGGAACGAAAACCGCTGGTCGAAATCGCGCTGCACCACATAGTTGGCCTCCAGCCCGAAGCCGATGCGGCTGTTCACCGGTTTCCACAGCACCTCGCCCGAAATGCCGCCGTACATCGTCTCAAACAGGCCGGCGGTGGCGCGGGCATAAAGGTTGCGGCCCGGTTTCCACAGGCGGCTCACATAGAGGTTTTCCAGGGTGGTGCCGAACTGGGCGTATTCGCTCTGGTCGGTGCGCACATGCGGCAGCACCGAGTTGGAGGCGCGGCCGTTCTTCACATTGCCGGCCAGCCGCTGGCGGATGGTGCCGGCAATGCGCCAGCCGGGCGCGGGCGCATAAGAGGCGGTAAAATCGAGGCCTGCATCAATCCGGAACGGCTTTTCAGGATCGAAATAGGCGGGCTCGGTATAGGGGCTGATGGAGCTGGCAAACGCCGGGTACAGCTCGCTGGAGAACAGCGCATCCGCGGGCAGCGGCCCGGCGTCCTGCACCCCGGCGGCGGCAAACAGCGCGTCCGCGGCTTCCGGGTCGAACTCCAGCGCCTCCAGGTCGGAACGGCGGATCTCGATCACAGACAGGCCGAGGCCGCGGCGCACCGGCACCAGCCGGAAGCTCTCCACCGAGGGCGGCAGGGCCTGGGCCAGGGCGCGGGCGGCGCGGCCCGCTGCCTGGCTCTGCGAGCGGTAGCGGATGTTGCGGTAGCGCAGCTCGGCGCTGGTGCCGGTGAGGGTGATCGCCTCCAGCACCAGCCCGTCCGCCTTCAGCGCCTCGGCGGCGCGGTCACGGACGGTGCGGGACTTGGTTTCGCTGGCGGCCCAGTCCTGGCTCCAGTGCGCCTCTTCGGTGGCCCATTGGCTGCGCGGGTTGACAGGGTGCGGCGCCGGCACCGCCATCAGGGTGGGCGGATGCTTCGGATTGAGCTGGATCTGCGCGGTCAGGCCGATCTCGGAGCCATAGAGGTAATAGGCGCCCAGACGCACCCGGTCGGAATACTGGTATTCCACCCCGAAGTTGGCGGCCGATTTATGCTCGAACACATCCGATCTGCGGGTTTCGGTCACATAGGCGTCAGTGGAATATTCCGCTTTCAGGCTCCAGCGCTCATCCGGCTGCCATTCAAAGCCGGCAAAAGGCGCGACGGGGCCGCGGAACCACTGATCGGTGGCCAGCTTGCCGCCGGTGCTGCCGCCGACAAAGCCGGGGCGGGTGCCGGTTGAGCCGATGCCGCCGTTGCTGCCGAGCCGCCCCCAGCCCAGGCCCGCCGAGATCTTCAGCCGACCGGGACCGCGGCCCCAGCCCAGGGCGGCGGCCTGAAACCGCTTGGTGGCAACAAAATACTCTGCGGCATAGATGCCGGTGCCGGCAAAATCCTGAAGCCCCATGGTGACCTCGGGCAGCCAGCCGCGCTCTTGCCAGAGCCGGGCGCGCACATCGAAGCCGCGGTCGTAATAGGTGCTGAAGCCGAACAGGTTCAGGTCCTGGATGCCGTTGTAGCGGAACGAGGCGCTGAGCCAGGGCAGCGCCTGGAAGGTGATGTTGTAGCGCGAAGTGCCCGCGAACCAGGAATAGGTGACCGCATACTGGCCGTCGGGCAGCATTTCGGCGCTTGGCATGTCGATGAGGCCGGGGCTGCCGTAGAAGTTGAGGCTGGGCGGCGGCAGCGGTTTCAGCCGCGGCGCCGCGGCTTCCGTGCCCGGGGCCGCCTGCGGATCGTCACGGGTGATCTGCGGCACCTCCGCCTGTCCCGGAGCGGCAGCCAGGCACAGCAGCGCCAACGCTCCGGTGCTGTGCAGAAGGGTCTTGATCGGGGTCACGGGGAAACCTGCCTTATGGAACTGCCTGCCGCCGGTCTTCGCGGTCCCGGCCTGTTGTCTGTGGCCCGCTTAGACCATGGGGCGGGCGGCGGATCAATTGCCGGCAGCGCCGGGGCCGCGGTTTTGCCGCCATTGCTGCCCCCGGGCCGCACTCCGGCCCGCCTGCCCGGCCGCAGAGGCCGGCGCGTTGTCAGGAACTCTTGCGCTCCGGGGCCGGCGCCTGGCAATAGCCTTCGACCCAGTGCCGCACCACCTGCAGCGCCGCCGCCTCGTCGCCCGCCGCCACCGCCTGGCGCAGGCTGCGCAGGAAGCCCGCGACCTCGATCTCCGACAGCACGGTTTCGCGGGCGCAGAAGATCTTCTGGTGGCGGGTGTGGATCAGCTCCTCGCTGAGGGTCAGCTCTTCTTCCATTTTCTCGCCGGGGCGCAGCCCGATGATCTCGATGGCGATGTCGCCCTCGGGATGCTCTGCATCGCGCACCGTGTGGCCTGCGCTTTCGATCACCTGGCGGGCCAGCTGCAGGATCGGCACCGGCGCGCCCATATCCAGCACGAAGACCTCGCCGCCCTTGGCCATATCGCCCGCCTGCAGGACCAGCTGCACCGCCTCGCTGATGGTCATGAAGAAGCGCTTCACATTCGGGTCGGTCACGGTGACCGGGCCGCCGCGGCTGATCTGCTCCTGGAACAGCGGCACCACCGAGCCGGAGGAGCCCAGCACATTGCCGAAACGCACCATGGTGAACACGGTGCGGCTGCCGAAGCGGGTGGCCAGGTCCTGCACAATGAGCTCTGCCATCCGCTTGGAGGCGCCCATCACATTGGTGGGGTTCACCGCCTTGTCGGAGGAAATCAGGATGAAGCGCTCGACGCCTGCGCGCGCCGCGGCGCGGGCCAGGGTCTGGGTGCCGAATACGTTGTTGGCCAGCCCCGGCAGCGGGTTGGCTTCGACCAGCGGCACATGTTTATAGGCGGCCGCATGCAGCACCACCTGCACCTCATGGGCATTCAGAACCATCCGCACCTGGCGCGGATCGGTGACCGAGCCAAGGACCGGCACCAGCTCGATGCCGGCTTCCTCGGCCAGCGGCCCCAGTTCCTGATGCACGGTGTAAAGCGCCAGCTCGCTGAGCTCGAACAGCACCAGCTTGGACGGGCGGCAGGCCAGCACCTGGCGGCACAGTTCCGAGCCGATCGAGCCGCCGGCGCCGGAGACCAGCACCGCCTTGCCCTGGTAGGAGCCGGCCGCTTCCTGCAGCGGCACATCGCGCGCGGCCCGGCCCAGGAAGGCCTGCGGCGCCACCGGGGTCAACTTGTCGACCAGCGCCTCCTCCCCGATCAGCTGGGCAAAGGAGGGCAGCGCCTGCACCTCCAGCCCCAGTTTCTGCAGCCGCTGGGTGATCTGCGCCTGGCGCGGCTGGCTCTGCGAGGGCATCGCCAGCAGCACCCGGCGGATCTGGCGCGCCTGCACGATCTCGGCAATCCGCGACGGCGCGAACACCGGCAGCCCGACCAGCGTCAGCCCCTGCAGCGAGGAGTTGTCATCGGCAAAGGCGACCGGGTCGATGCCGCTGTGCGCCTTCAGCGCCTGCGCCAGCTGGGTGCCGGTATTGCCGGCGCCGTAGATCAGCACCCGGCAGCGCGGCTTGGCGCGGCGGTAGACGGCCAGCACCAGCTGCAGCATCGCGGCGCGGGTGACCACCATGAACAGGAAATAGCAGATCGCAAACACCACATGGGTGCCGGGGCCCAGCACCGGCCCGAAGATGGCGGTGAGCGCCGCCAGCACCAGCGCGGTGCCGGCAGCCAGCAGTGCGCTTTGCGCCGCGGCGTGGCGCTCATAGGCGTTGAGCTGCACATAGGGCAGCCCCAGCCACAGGGTCAGCGCCGCGGCGGCGGCCATCACATAGGGCAGCAGCGGCGACAGCTGCGCCAGGGTGGCCAGCGCCGGCTCCGGCAGCGGCTGCACCTCAAGGGTGAACAGCAGCGCCAGCGGCAACAGCGCCAGGTCCACCGCCAGGAAGACGTAGGATTTCTGCCTGCGCGACAGCGCGCTGATCAGATTGTACATGCCTGTTTGCCCTTGAATGCCTGCATTCCTGCCCTGCTCTATATCCGTTTGCCTGTTCCGGAAGCGCCCTGCTGCCGGATAGCAGAAAAAAGTAAATCAAACACGGCCCAGATGCGCTGAAATCCGGTGCGCGGCCCATAAAACACAGTTTCTATCATAGCCGACTTCCCCTGTTCCGCAAAACGGCCGACGGCGGAAACCCGCCGGACAGCGCCCGCCGCCTAGACAGCTTGCCCCGGCCAGGCGGCGCAGGCTATGCGGGAATCACTAAAACTGTGTCTACCCCCGGCGGAATATGTTGCCAATGGTCTGGAACACGATGTCGAAATCGAAGCACATGCTTTGATGGCGCTGGTAGATCAGATCCAGCCGCGCCTTCATCGGCACGCAGAGGCGGGAATAGACCGCATGGGTTTCTTCGGCGCTTTTGCAGCGCGCCAGCAGCGCCGCCTCATGCTTGTGATAGGTGATCGAGGCGAGCCCGGTGACCCCGGGACGCGATTTCAGCACCTCTGCGTAAAGCGCAGGGTCCGCC
The DNA here is from genome assembly GCF_000813785.1 of Leisingera sp. ANG-DT. Lineage (NCBI taxonomy): Bacteria > Pseudomonadati > Pseudomonadota > Alphaproteobacteria > Rhodobacterales > Roseobacteraceae > Leisingera > Leisingera sp. ANG-DT. The sequence goes on along the minus strand of NZ_JWLE01000003.1, from coordinate 23,121 downwards.
TCCACATACTGCCTGAGCGGCGGGCGCGGCCCGACAAAGGAAATGTCGCCCTTGAGGATGTTCCACAGCTGCGGAAACTCATCCAGCCGCTTGCCGCGCAGCCAGGCGCCGGTGCGGGTGATGCGGGCCGATTTGTCGCCGCCAGACACCCCGGTGTCGGTGTCCACCACCGTCATCGTCCTGAGCTTCCAGAGGCGGAAGGGCTGGTCCACCCCCTTCATCCGCTCCCCCGCATAGAACAGCGGCCGCCCCTCCTTCCACAGCAGCCAGCCCATCAAGAGCAGCAGGACGGGGCCCAGCACCGCGATCAGCAGGCTGGCAAAGAACAGGTCGAACAGCCGTTTGCGCCAGGTCATATCGTGTCTTCCATCAGGTTAGTCATCCGCCATATCAGGCTCTAATGCGGCCCATTCTGCCGCCATGGCGCCCGCATCCGCTGCAGGCAGCGGGGCGGGCAGCAGCGCCTGCAGGCGGGCCGCATCCAGCGCCACCTCCGGGATTGCCGCGGGCGGCGCCGGGCGGGTGGCAAACTCACGCCCCGCCGCCTGCAAGAGCGCGCCCATCTCCACTGCTCCGGGCTGCGCGACATTCAGCACCGGCGGCAGATCCGGCGCTCTCAGCAGCGCGCCCAGCACCTGCGCCAGGCAGCGCACCCCGATGTAGCTGCGCCGCGGGGTGGCGCCATCGGCGAACCGGTCCAGGGTGAACCCCGGGCGCCAGCCGCCCAAGGCCGCATCAAAGCCCGCAATATTGCCGATCCGCAGGGAACAGACCGGCACCGCCAGTTTCGCCCCCAGCGCCGAGGCGCGCGCCTCCATCTCTGCCTTGGCTGCGCCGTAAGGATTGGCGGGCTGGAGGGCTGCGTCCTCAGCCAGCAGGCCGGAGCCCGCGCCGTAAACCGCCGCTGAGGAAGCCAAGAGCACCCGGGCGCCCGCAGCGGCGCCGGCCTGCACCGCCGCTTCGCCCAGATGGATATGGTCCGCTATCTCCCCTGCTCCGCGTCCGGGTACTGGCCCCGCCAGGCAGAGAATCGTTTCCGCGCCTGCTGCGGCGCGCGCCAGCGCCGCCGGCTCTGCCAGCGGATCAAAGATGTGCCAGTCACCGGTGCTGCGCCCGGCCGGGATCCGGCGCGCCTGCAGCTGCAGATCCAGGCCTTCGGGCAGGCACAGCTGCAGCAGCCGCCCGATGCGCCCTGTTGCGCCCAGAACCAATACGGCGTGTTTCGCCATCGCTGCTGCCCGTTCCTGTTGAACCCTCTCGCCCAGCCCAGTATCCTTTGCCCGGACAAAAATCAAAGCGGTTCCCCCGGGCATGGGCCAGACATTGGCAAGACATGGGTCAGGGGGCGCCCCGAGCGCTTCAAGGGCAGGCTCCCGATGCTGAAACTACTTCCCTGGCTGGCCGCTGCCAGCCTTTGCCTTCTGCCCGCGGCCTGTTCCCGCCTGCCCGGCGGCGCCCCCGCCAGCGAGGAGATTCTGAAGGAATCAGGCGAGGCGGATGCCAATTTCGCGCTCTACAAGGTGAACCGGGCGCTGCTGCCGACGGTGGCGGCCTGGCCGCCCACCGGCAAGCAGGAACGGCTCTCCTGGCTGCACGCCCGCCAGGGCGCCCGCACCCAGATCATCCAGCCCGGCGACCTGCTGACCCTCAGCATCTGGGACAGCAACGACAATTCGCTGCTCACCTCGCTTGAAGAGAAGATGGTGCAGCTGCAGGACATGAAGGTCGCCGCCAACGGCACCATCTTCATGCCCTATGTGGGCGATGTGAACGTGAACGGGCTGACCCCGGACCTGGCGCGCCGCAAGCTTCAGGAGGCGCTGGAGCCTGTTGTTCCGTCCGCCCAGGTGCAGCTGGCGATGGCCGAGGGGCGCGGCAACTCGGTTGACCTGGTCTCCGGCGTTGCCCAGCCCGGCACCTATCCGATGCCCGACCGCAACTATACGGTGATGGGGCTGATCTCCGCGGGCGGCGGCATCAGCGCCACCCTCAACAACCCGCAGATCCGGCTGGTGCGCGGCCAGAGCATCTATGGCACCTCGGTCGACACCCTGCTGAACAACCCGCGCCTGGATACGCTCCTGCGCGGCGGCGACCGGGTGTTTGTCGAGGAGGACGAGCGCTATTTCCTCTCCTTCGGCGCCACCGGCGAAGAAGACCTGCACATCTTCTCCAAGGATGAGATGTCGGCGATGGACGCGATGTCCGTGGCAGGCGGCTTTCAGGACGGCAAGGCCGATCCCAAGGGCCTGCTGATCCTGCGCGAATACCCGGCATCCGCCATTGCGCCCGGCGTGCGCGGGCCGCGCCAGCAGCGGGTGGTGTTCTCGCTCGACCTCACCTCCGCCGACGGGCTGTTTTCGGCGCGCCAGTTCCAGATCAACCCGGGCGACCTGGTGATGGCCACCGAATCGCCGGTCAACGACGTGCTGACCGTCTCCAACATCTTCGGCAACTTCTTCGGCGTCTTCAGCCGCGCCGGCGTGATCGAGTAAACTGCCGCTGAGGGGAAACTCCCGCGCCTTGCCCGCGGCATCAAAGATGCCGCGGCAGAAGCCTTGGGCCCGGCGCCGCTGGCGCGGCGCTGTTTTCTTGCTGAGAAGCGCTTCAGGTGCGGCCTGCACCTGAAGACGCCTTGTTCATGGGACCGGCGGCCAGCGCCGCCTCAAGGGCAAGCCGCGCAGATGCGCGGAGGCTGACGCCTCCCTTGACCCGGCGCCGGCCTGAAAGGCAGGCCCGCTACTTCAGCAGCCCTTCCAGATAGGCGCCATAGGCGTTCTTGGCGAATTTCTCCGCCCGTGCCTTCAACTGGGCGTCATCAATCCAGCCCTGCTCATAGGCGATCTCTTCCGGGCAGCCGGTCTGCAGGCCCTGGCGCTCCTGCAGGGTGCGCACGAAATTGCCCGCATCCAGCAGCGAGCCATGGGTGCCGGTGTCCAGCCAGGCATAGCCGCGGCCCATGGTTTCGACCCGCAAATCCCCTTCATTCAGGTAGCTTTGCAAGAGATCGGTGATCTCCAGCTCGCCGCGGGGGCTGGGCTTGACCTGACGCGCCCGCTCCGGCGCGGTTCCATCCAGGAAATACAAGCCCGTCACCGCATAGTTCGAGGGCGGAACGGGGGGCTTCTCGATGATCTCGCGCGCCTTGCCGTCCCCGTCAAAGGCCACCACGCCGTAACGCTCCGGATCGGCCACGTGATAGCCGAAGACGGTGCCGCCCGCGGCCTGACCGTCTGCGGCGGCCAGGAGTTTCGGCAGGCCATGGCCAAAGAAGATGTTGTCGCCCAAGACCAGCGCCGAGGGCGCGCCCGCCAGGAAGTCTTCTGCCAGGATAAAGGCCTGCGCCAGCCCGTCGGGCGAGGGCTGCACCACGTAAGTGAGCTCAACTCCCCACTGGCTGCCGTCGCCCAAGAGGCGGATGAACTGCTCCTGGTCCTGCGGCGTGGTGATGACGCAAATCTCGCGGATGCCCGCCAGCATCAGCACCGACAGCGGATAGTAGATCATCGGCTTGTCATAGAGCGGCAAGAGCTGCTTGGAGACCGCCATGGTGATCGGATAGAGCCGGGTGCCGGAGCCGCCTGCCAGGATAATGCCTTTGCGTGCTGTCATGAGAGCTCTCCCAAATCCTTCAGAATATCATCCAGCCCCCGCCGCCAGTCCGGCTGCGGGATGCCAAAAACAGTGTCTAATGCGGCGCAATCAAGCCGTGAGTTCAGGGGCCGCGCCGCCGGCGTGGGATAGGCAGTGGTGGGGATGTCCTCCACGCCGCAATCTACCCTCGCACGGGCAAAGATCTCGCGCGCGAACCCGGCCCAGCTGGTCTGCGGCTGGCCCGCAAAATGATAGGTGCCGGATTTGCCCGGATCCGCCGTCAGCTGCCGCGCCATCGCAAGGCAGGCCGCGGCAATATCCCGTGCCGGCGTCGGCGCGCCAATCTGGTCGGCGACGATGGTCAGCCGCTCGCGCTCCTTGCCCAGACGCAGCATGGTCTTGACGAAGTTATTGCCGTGGGCCGAGACCACCCAGGAGGTGCGCAGCACCGCATAAGGTCCGCCCGCCGCGCGCACCATCTCCTCGCCCTTGAGCTTGGAGCGGCCATAGGCATTCAAAGGCGCGGTGGCATCCCCCGTCTGCCAGGGCGCATCCCCGCTGCCGTCAAAGACGTAGTCGGTGGAAACGGTGACAAAGGGAATGCCCATGTCCGCGCAGGCCGCCGCCATCGCGCCGGGGGCGCCGCCGTTGATCACGGTTGCCAGCGCTTCTTCTTCTTCCGCCTTGTCCACGGCGGTGTAGGCGGCGGCATTGATCACCGCCTGCGGCTGCGCCTGCCGGATCGCCGCTGCACAGGCCGCCGGATCAGACAGATCCGCCTGATCCCGGCCCAGGCAGGTGACGCCGTCATAGGCTGCCAGTTCCTGCGCCAGCTGGCCGGTCTTGCCGAAAATAAGGATGGTCATGCTTCAGTCCTTTTCCGGAACAGAGGAAGGCGCCGGCCCGGCCGCGCTCACTTCCCCGTTCCCAGCCGCTGGCCGACGCCGTCGCGGTCCTGCAGGGCGCGCCACCAGGCCTCGTTGTCGAGATACCACTGCACGGTTTTCTCCAGCCCTTCCTCCACCGTCACCGAAGGCCGCCAGCCCAGCTCTTCGCGGATGCGGGTGGGATCAATGGCATAGCGCGCATCATGGCCCGGGCGGTCACTGACAAAGGTGATCTGGTCCTTGTAGGACTTGCCGTCTGCGCGCGGGCGCTTCTGATCCAGGATGTCACACAGCGTATGGACCAGCTCCAGGTTCGACCGCTCATTCTCGCCGCCGATATTGTAGGACCGTCCCAAGGCGCCCTTTTGCACCACCAGGAGCAGCGCATCGGCGTGGTCTTCGACATAGAGCCAGTCGCGCACGTTGGAGCCGTCGCCGTAGATCGGCAGCGGATTGCCCGCCAGCGCATTCAGGATCACCACCGGGATCAGCTTTTCCGGGAAATGGTATGGCCCGTAGTTGTTGGAGCAGTTGGTCAGCACCACCGGCAGCCCGTAGGTCTCCGCCCAGGCCCGGACCAGATGGTCGCTGGCGGCCTTGCTGGCCGAATAGGGCGAGCGCGGATCGTAAGATGTCTCTTCGGTGAACTGCACCGACGGATCCGCGGGCAGGCTGCCGTAGACCTCATCCGTTGAAATATGGTGGAAGCGGAAACCCTCCGGCTTGCCCGCCTGGATCCAATACTTCCGGGCTGCTTCCAGCATGTTGAAGGTGCCGGTGATATTGGTCTCGATGAAATCGCCCGGCCCGTCGATCGAGCGGTCCACATGGCTCTCGGCCGCCAGATGCATCACCGCGTCGGGTTTATGGGTCTCAAACACGTGGTCCAATGCGGCGCGGTCGCGGATGTCGCATTGCTCAAAGGCATAGTCCGGGCTCTGCGCCGCCTCCGCCACATTCTCCAGGCAGGCGGCATAGGTCAGCGCATCGAGGTTCACCACCTGATGGCCGCGGGCGATGGCCAGCCGCACCACGGCGGACCCGATAAAGCCGGCGCCGCCGGTCACCAGTAGTTTCATGCCGCACCTCCGGTTGCGCGCAGTTTCATCTCTTATCCTTCCCAGACAAAGGGGCTGGCGAAATCCGCAAGCGCCGGCGCTGCGGCGTCTTTCTCGGACAGCACCGGGGTGCCTTCGAATTCCCAATCAATGCCGCAGCTGTCCCAGGCCACCGCGCCGTCGCAGTCGGGCGCGTAGTAATCGGTGCATTTATAGATCACCTCGGTATCGGGCACCCGGGTGATGAAGCCGTGCAGGAAGCCCTTGGGCACCAAGAGCTGTTTGCCGTTTTCCGCGCTCAGCTCGATGCCGAACCATTCCCCGTAAGACGGCGAGCCCTTGCGGATGTCCACCGCCACGTCAAACAGCGCGCCGCGGCCGCAGCGCACCAGCTTGTCCTGGGCCGCGGGCGGCGCCTGGAAATGCAGGCCCCGCAACGTGCCGGGCTCGCGCGACAGCGAATGATTGTCCTGCACGAAATCCAGATCGATCCCAGCCTCCTGCATCCGCCGCCGGTTCCAGCTTTCGCTGAAAAACCCGCGCGCATCGCCGAACCGGGCCGGTGTCAGCACCTTCAGCCCCGGCAGCCCCGTTTCCTCAACCTGCATTCCGTCCTCACGTCATCGCATTCATGCCTTTGCCACTCCTAGCCCCGCGCTGGCGGCAGGGCAACAGCCGCGGCAGATCCCTGCCCGCGCCCGCCTCCCGCGCTTGCATCCCCGCCGCCGCCCCGGCAAGCATAAGCCCATGAAAATCCTGTTTGTGCATCAGAACATGCCCGGCCAGTACCGCGAGCTGGCCCCCTGGCTGGCCGCCCAGGGCGGCCATGAAATCGTCTTTCTGACCCAGCGCGGGGGCGTGCAGCTCCCGGGCATCAAAACCGTGGTCTACAAGCCCTTCCGCACCCCGGAAAAAGACGCCTTCGGCCTCTCCAAGGACTGGGAGGCGGCGGCCGGCGCGGGCCTTGGCGCGGCGCTGGCGGCGCGGCAGCTGCGGGATGCGGGCTTCACCCCCGACATCATCATCGGCCACACCGGCTGGGGCGAGCTGATGTTCATCAAGGACCCCTACCCCGATGTGCCGGTGATCGGCTTCTTCGAGTATTTCTACCAGACAACCGGCGGGCTGGTCGGGTTCGACCCGGAAAACCCGGCCAACGACCAGGCCTATTTCTTCGCCGAGGCGCGCAACTCCGTGCCTTACGCCAGCATTGAGCAGGTGGACCTGGGCCATGTGCCCACCATCTGGCAGCGCGACCGTTTTCCGGCCAGCTTCCATGACCGCATGTATCTCTGCCATGACGGCATCCGCACCGACCGGCTGGGCCCCGATCCGGCGGCCTCGGTCAGCCTCGGGCGGCTGGACAAACCCCTCACCCGCGATGATGAGGTGGTCACTTACATTGCCCGCAACATGGAGCGCGCCCGCGGCTTCCACATCATGATGCGCGCCCTGCCCCGGATCCAGGCGCAGCGCCCGAATGCGCGCATCCTGATGATCGGCGGCAACGAGACCTCTTATGGCGCCGAAAGCAAGCACCCCGGCGGGTTGCGCGGCGAGATGGAGGAGGAACTGGGCGATAGCGTCGACTGGAGCCGGGTGCATTTCCTCGGCAAGGTGCCGTATGACGACCTCACCCGGATCATCCAGATCAGCCGCTGCCACATCTATCTGACGATGCCCTTCGTGCTCAGCTGGTCGCTCCTGGAATCGATGGCGATGCAGGCCACCGTGGTGGCGGCGGATGTCGCCCCGGTGCGCGAGGCGATCACCCATGGCGAAACTGGGCTGCTGGTCGATTTCTTCAGCCCTGAGGCGCTGGCGGACCAGGTGGCAGACGTGCTGGCCAATCCTGGCGCCTACGCCCATATCGGCCCCGCCGCCCGCGCCCATGTGGTGGAAAAGTATGATTTCCTGACCCGCTGCCTGCCGGAGCATATCGCCCAGATCAATGCGCTCGTGCCGGAGGCACGGAGAATAAAGGTCTAGCCGGAGGCACGGAGGATAAAAGTCTAGCCGGAGGCGCGGCGGATCAGGCTCTGTTCAGGCCGTTTCCGCCTGTTCCGGGTCAAGACCGGCGCAGCCGCCGCGCAGCGGCTTGGCCTTGAGGCGGAACGGGCGTGTCCCAAAATGGGCAAGGCGTCTTGAGAGGCAGACCTGCCGCTCAAGCGCTTCTCAGCAAACAAACGCCGCGCGCGGCACCCGAGGTTTTTCAGAAAAGCCTAGGCAGAAGGTTTCAAAAACTTTTGCCCACCGGCCGGATGCGGCGGGCCCCGGCCCCGCCCGCATCCGGCAAGCGGCGCCGCCGGCCATGGGCCGGGGCGCCTGTTGCATGTCTGGCGCTGCCGCCCGCAGCCCGCTCAGTGGCGCGGCGCCTGCGGCGGCAGCTGCTCGGAGGCCCAAAGCGCCGCCTGGGTGCGGTTCTTGGCGCCGATCTTGCGGAAGCAGGTGCGCAGATGCACTTTCACCGTGGCTTCGCAGATCCCCAGTTCATTGGCGATGCTCTTGTTGGTGGCGCCTTCCGTGAGCTTGGCCAGGATCAGCTGCTCGCGGTCCGACAGCCCGTGCCGCACGTCCTGGCGGGCCGGTGCCGCCGCCTGCGGCTCCGCCCCGTTCAGCATTTCCGGCACCGGCCCTGCCGCCGCTGCGGCGGACAGCACGATGCGGTAGCCGTCCTGCACCACCTGCAGCGCCGCAATCAGCGCGCCGGCCGATTTGCGCTCCGGGATCACCGCCTCGGCATACTGGCTCAGCTGCATCTGGGCCGAAGCCGGGCAGCCGTCGCCGGTGATCAGGATCAGCGGCACTGCGCCGTTGCGGGCGCGGAAGGCCTGCAGCTCCGCCTGCAGCTCAGCGCCGGCGGCATGGCTGTAGCACAGCACCATATCCTGTGCGCTCAGCGGCGGCAGCTCCGCCAGGGCGCCGCAGCAGCGCCCGGTCTCATAGTCGTTTGCTTCACAGATGGTCAGAAACATGTCCCTGAGAAGCCTGCTTTCCCCCACAACGTGAACAGGCATCCAAAACTCCTTTACTCGTAACATGCCGGAAATTGCCTCCGGCCCGTCCCCCTGGAGCGTGCTGTTTCGGCTGGCCCACCCCCGCAGACCGCCGGATTTTGCAATGCGCCGGCACACCCCGGAACACAACTCACCTGCTTGCCGCCGCCTGGGCCCCGGCAGCGCCCGCGCGCCGCCGTTTCCGGATCGTGATAAATACAGAACACACCCGGAAAAAACGTCCCGGGCCAGGCAGCGCACGCCGGCATTCAAACACTTCAGATGCGCATTGCTGTGGATAAACCGTAGCGAATCCAGCCTTTATTGTTAAGAAACTTCCCCTCCCGGAGCAGTGCTTTTTGGCAGCGGCGGGGCAGGCTCCGGGGCCTGCCCCGCCCTACTGGCCTGTTTTTTCACGCGATCTGCCCCCGGCGCCCTACCCCCTTGGCATTGTCCCCAAAGCGGAAACGCAGTGTTTCCGATTGGGTTTCTACAATTTTAAGACATTCGAATCTTTCATCATAACAACCCTAGGTTTCAGCGATTCGCCGCTTCCGGGCCCGGCAGCTACCCCCATGGTGGTATTTTGCCCGGGCGCCCAGCCAAAGGCCGCAGCGCTGCCCGGCCTTTGGCGTACCCCCTATGCCCGGTTTGACCCTGACGCCAGAGTGCTACCCTCAAGACATTCATTATGTCATGCCGGGGGGCAACATGGTTATGTTGAGTGCGTCCGTTTCGCAAACGGGCAGGTTGTTTTTCACGCGGTCTCTCCAGAGGCAAACCTCATCCCTGACACATCTGGCCCTGGTCCAGCCCGGTCACCGGCGCGCCCCGGTGCTGACCAGCGATCCCAGCCTGGGCGGCGCCTGTTCCAGCGCCGCCGCGGCGGTGCTGCGCCGCCAGCTGCAGCCCGGCAGCGCCACCGCTTTCCGCCCCCGCCAGCCCGGCGGGGCAGCGGCCCGGATGCTGGCCGCGCAGCTGGCCGCGGCAGAACAGCCGCAGCTGAGCGCCCTGGCGGCGGAACTGGCGGCTGGGCGCGGCTGGGCCATGTTCACCTGCAGCTTCGAGGACGGCAGCGAGGACCTGATCGCGCTGCGCCTCGAAGGCGGCCCGCATGATGCCCATTGCGGCGACATCCTGCAGGCGATCTGGCCGGTGCTGCGCGAGGACAGCCTGCGCGAGCTGGCTGGCGAAACCCAGGCGGCGGTGACCAGCGCGCTGCTGTGGACCGTCTCCAAGAAGACCGACAGCGCGGTGCTGGTGCTCGATGCCGAGGGCGCACTGCTGCACTGCAATGAATCGGGCCGCGACATGCTGGATGGCGGCGACCTGCTGAGCGACCAGTCCGGCCGCCTCAGCTGCGCCCGCCCCGGCGAGACCGCGGGCTTTTATGCCGCCGTCGCCGAATGCGCCCGCTCGCGCCGCGGCAGTGCCCGCGGCCCGCAGGAGCTGATCCTGTTCCTGGAGGACCGCAAGAGCGGCATGCGGCTGCCGGTGTCGCTGACCCGCTACCGCTGCGCCGGCTCCGGCCAGCCGCTGGTGGTGGCGATCCTGCCGCGCCAGCCCGACCGCCGCCGCATCGAGATGCTGGCCCAGAAAATGGGGCTGTCGCCGGCCGAAGCGCGGGTGGCGGCGCTCATTCAGCTCGGGCTCTCCAACCGCGAGGCGGCGCATATCGCCGGCCTCAAGGTGCAGACCTTCAACACCTATGCCAAGCGGGTGCTGGCCAAGATGCAGGCCCCCGGCCGGGCTGAAATGGCGCAGCGGCTGACCTGGCAGGCCTCGCTGGGGAGAGCGTCATGAACAAGATGGCACAGGACACCCCGTTCCAGGGCCCGCCCGCGCCGGCTGCCCCGCAGGCCCAGGCAACTCAGGCTCAGGCAGCTCAGCCCCAAACCGCGCAGGCCCAGGCCGCAGCGGCCCGGATGGAGCAGCCCGCACAGGACAAACCCCAGGGCAATTCCCAGGACAAGCCGGTGCAGCCGCCGCGGCTGAGCAACGCGGTGCTGGCGCAGATCTCCGCCGCGCTGCGCCAGGGCGGCGAGCCGCTGGCGGCCCAGGCCGACCTGGTGGCGCTGCACAAGCGCATCGCCGAGATGTTCACCACCCTCAATGAGGGGCTGGGCGAGCGCCACGCGCAGAAGGCCGCGGCCGACCGCGCCGCGCTGACCGCCCGCATCGACCAGCTGGAAACCGCGGTGAACCGGATGGAGGGGGCGCTCAGGATCGAATTCGAACCGGTGCTGAAGGCCGCGGTGGCCGAGGCGCTGGCGCAGGCCGCGCCGCCGCCGCGCCGCCGCCGCGGGCTGGCTGCGGCCGCGCTCCTGCTGGGCGCCGCCGGCCTGGCGGCCGGGGTTTATTGGCACGCCCCCCTGCAGGAAATGGCCCAGGCCGCTGCCGCGGCTGCCGAAAGCCGCACCGGCTGGCAGCTGCCCGGCCTTTAATCGGCATTTTGTCCCCATTTGGGGGCATCCGCTGCGGCGCGGATGCGCTGCAATACTCCCAGAAGGCATGATCTCGCCTTTATGCGCCAGCGGCCCCCCGGGGAATTCCTTCCAGGGCCGCGGCACCGGCGGGGGCGCGGCCCCGGGCATCCGCCCGCAGCCCAGCCCTGCATTTTAACGAGGAGGAAGTTTACCATGGGTATTGAAGACCAGAATCCTGAGTGGGAAGTCTGTGATCCGGAGTGCAGGATCGAGTTCTCCAAGGACAAGAATGATCCGAACTACAACAACGGCGCCACAGAACAGGGCGACGGCGGCGGCAACGTCATCAACCTGAACGACCACTATGCGGCAGACAACGCCCGCGGCGGGGCCGGCGATGACGCGATCTACGGCAACGAGCGCAACAACAAGCTCGATGGCGAAGAAGGCCAGGATTACATCGAAGGCCAGGACGGCGACGACAAGATCAAGGGCGGCACCGGCAACGACAAGCTGTTCGGCGGCGACGGCGACGGCAAGGGCCGTTACGAGAAGGTGGTGGCCTATTACGAGACCAAGATCGACTACGACACCTGGGAAGAATATCAGGTGCCGGTCTACAAGACGATCTATATCGACGACGGCGATGACTGGATCGACGGCGAGGAAGGCTGCGATTACATCGACGGCGAAACCGGCAATGACACCCTGCTGGGCGGCCTGGACGCCGACACCGTGTTCGGCGGCGACGGCGATGACCACATCTTTGGCGACGATGCCGACGGCGACTACAGCATGCGCGGCGGCAGCGACGACAAATGGGGCTATGACGGCTACGGCAAAGGTCGGCCGGAAGGCGACGGCGATGCCGGCGACTACCTCTACGGCAACGACGGCAACGACTGCATGGATGGCGAAGGCGGCGACGACTGCATGTGGGGCGACGACGGCCAGTTCGACCTCTACGGCTATGGCGACTACGACCATTCCAACAACAACGACACCATGTACGGCCGCGACGGCAATGACCGGATGAACGGCCAGCAGGGCAACGACCGGATGGCCGGCGGCCGCGGCGACGACCTGGTGATCGGCGGCTCCGGCGACGACGAGATGTTCGGCGACGAGCGTCAGGGCCAGGGCGACGATCTTGATTTCGGCGCCGACAGCGGCACCGGCAACAAAGGCGAAGATCCCGACGGCGACGACTGCATGCTGGGCGGCACCGGTGACGACACCATGGACGGCCAGGGCGGCAACGACACCATGTTCGGTGAGGAAGACAACGACCTGATGCAGGGCGGCCGCGGCGACGACGTGATGGGCGGCGGCGCAGGCGACGATGACGTCAACGGCGGCGCCGGCAAGGACACCATGCGCGGCGGCACCGGCAATGACGTGCTGGAAGGCGGCGCCCAGGGCGACCTGATCTTCGGCGACCGGGCCGACAACCTTGGCAGCGACCACTACAAGGCGCCTTATGTCGACTGGAGCTGCTGCGACGACGAAGAACCGTCCACGGCATCCAACGAGCATGGCGGCGGCCACAATATGAAGCCGGTTGATTGCCCGGACTGCTATGAGCCGGTTGATGAAGGCGAGAAGGTCGAGGGCCACGACGTAATCCGCGGCGGCTCCGGCAACGACACCATCTTCGGTGAAGGCGGCAATGACGTCATCTACGGCCAGACCGGCAATGATGTGGTCAGCGGCGGCGACGGCGAGGACATCATCAAAGGCGGCCTCGGCAACGACAAGCTGTCCGGCGATGACGGCGACGACTGCCTGCATGGTGAAGACGGCCACGACCTGCTGAAAGGCGGCTCCGGCGATGACACCATCAAGGGCGGCGATGATGCCGACAAGGCCTTTGGCGGCACCGGCAACGACAAGATCTTCGGCCAGGAAGGCAATGACACGCTGCACGGCGGCGATGACGACGACTACATCAGCGGCGGCACTGGCCGCGACGTGATCTTCGGCGACGACGGTGACGACAAGCTGATGGGCGGCCGCAGCCAGGACTTCCTCGATGGCGGCAAAGGCGAAGACACGCTGAAAGGCGGCAAGGCCGGCGACGTGCTCAAGGGCGGTTACAACGACGACCACCTCTATGGCAACACCGGCCAGGACTGCCTCTATGGCGAAGAAGGCTACGACAAGCTGATGGGCGGCTTCGGCCATGACTTCCTGGATGGCGGTTCCGGCAACGACAAGCTGTTCGGCAACGCCGGCAACGACTGGCTGAAAGGCGGCACCGGCGACGACTGGCTGGTCGGCGGCACCGGCAAGGACGTCTTCATCATCGACCTGAAGTGGGACGGCTACAGCTTCACCTCGAACGATGGCCATGACACCATTCATGACTTCGACATCGACGAGGATCATGACGTGCTGCTGTTCCGTGTCCACGGCGACATCTCGGCGCAGGACGCGTTTGAGAAGCTCAATGGCGGACCGGACGGTGTTGGCGGCCATGCCGTGGTCTCCGAATCCGGCGGCGATACCCAGATCAAAGTGGGCGGCGCCTGGGTCACCATCAAGGACCTGCAGGGCAACGAAGCGCCGTTCTCCTCGCTGGGCCATGACACCAACCCATGGGGCGGTGTCGGCATCAACGCGGTCTCCAGCGGCGACGCGGGCAGCTATGAAGCGATCCGTGTGGTCACAGCTGACGACTTCGATGACAGCTACGACAACATCTGGGGCCACCTCAACTACGGTGCCTGAGCTATAGGAACGGCGGGCCCGGGGTTTGCCTCGGGCCCGTCCAGCCCTGGTTCAGGACAGCGATTTGGTCCCCGGCCAAGGATTGCATCCTTGGACCAGGGCGCTGACCTCCAGATTTTACAACTTCACTTCGTGCAGCCGGGGGGCAACGACAATGAAGACAAAACGGGTATTCGACGGACAAAGGGGTGTGCTGGCAGCCATCTTCACCGCCAGCATCTTTGTGAACCTCCTGATCCTGACAGCGCCACTCTACATGCTGCAACTGTTTGCCCGGGTCATGGCCTCGGGCAGCATTCCAACCCTGATTGCTCTCACCACCGGCGCGTGCATCGCGCTGGTGTTCTTTTTTATTTTCGACATGCTGCGCCAGCGCCTGGTGGCGCGGCTCGGCTCCCGCCTCGAAGCCCGGCTCAGCCCGGTGGTGCTGGAAGGCATGATCAACGGCGAACTGCCGCCGGCCCTGCGCAAGGCGGAACCGGTCCGCGACATCCAGGAGCTCAGGAGCTTTGTCACCAGCCCGGTGTTCCTGGCGCTGCTGGACGCGCCCTGGTCGGTGATATTCCTGGCGCTGATCTTCATGTTCAGCCCGGTGCTGGGAATGGTGGCGCTGGCGGGCATCGCGGTGCTGTTCAGCCTGGCGCTGCTCAACGAGATGCTGGCCCGCAAGCCGATGGATGAAGCCGGCAAGCAGGCCACCGAGACCAATGCCGCGGTTTCCGAGATGATGCAGAACGCAGGCCTGATCCGCGCCATGGGCAAGACCGGCCCGCTGATCGGGCGCTGGCAGCTCAAGGCGTTCTCGGCGCTGCTGTTCAACACGCTGGCCACCGACCGGGTGGCGCTGATCACCTCGCTGGCCAAGGCCGCGCGCATGGGGCTGCAGATCGCGGTGCTGGGCGTCGGCGTGGTGCTGGTGATCAACAACCAGCTGACCCCGGGGCTGATGATTGCCTCCTCGATCCTGCTGGGCCGCGCCGCGGCGCCGGTGGAACAGTCGATCGCCGGCTGGCGCGGCTTTCTCAAGGCGCGCAGCGCGCAAGGGCGGCTCAACACCCTCTTGGCCCATCTCGGCGCCGCGCCGGAGCGGCTCACCCTGCCGGAGCCGGAAGGCCGGCTGGCGGTGGAGAACGCCACCGTGGTGCTGCACGGCCGCCCGGACCCGCTGCTGATGGACATCTCCTTTGAGCTGAAGCCCGGCCAGTCGCTGGGGCTCATTGGCCCCTCCGGTGCCGGCAAGACCACCCTGGCCCATGCGCTGGCAGGGCTGCAGCCCTTGGTGCGCGGCCATATCCGCATCGACGATGCCGCGCTTTCGGACTGGGATCCGGCGCAGATCGGCCAGCATGTCGGCTTCCTGCCGCAGCGGGTCGAGCTGTTCCAGGGCACGGTGGCGGAAAACATCGCGCTGATGGACCCGGACGCCAAACCCTCCGATGTGGTGGCGGCGGCCAAGCTGGCGCAGGTGCATGAGATGATCCTGGCGCTGCCCGGCGGCTACAACGCCGAGGTCGGCCCGCGCGGCGAGTTCCTGTCCGCAGGCCAGCGCCAGCGCATCGGCCTGGCGCGCGCCTTCTTCGGCGACCGCAAGCTGATCATCCTGGATGAGCCCAACGCCAATCTCGACCCCGAGGGCGAAGAGGCGCTGGCCTGCGCCATCGAGGAAGCCTGCGCCCGCGGCGCTGCGGTGGTGGCAGTGACCCACCGGCTCAGCCTGCTGCGCCGCGTCAGCCATGCGGCGCTGCTGCAGGACGGCCGCCTGGCCCGCTTCGGCGAGGCCCGCCAGGTGATCGAGGCGGCGGCGCAGCCGATGGCGGCCGCCCCGGCGCATCCCGACGACCCCAAGATCGCCCCGTTCCGCCACCGCAAGGGCCCGGCGGACCAGGACAACCGGATCCCTCCGGCTGAAGGAGAAAGCGCATGAGCCTGGTCAAGCAAGAGACCCGCACCCCGGCCCGCAGCAGCACAAGCCCGGACGGGCTGCAGAACGGCTTCCGCGACCTGATGCCGGCAGGGACCGGCCAGGACATCCCGCTGCCCAAGCACCCGCCCACCCGGGTGCGCCAGCTGGTGCTGTGGCTGGTGGTCTGCGGCTTCGGGTTGTTCGGCGGGCTGGTGTTCTGGGCCTCCAAGGCGGAGCTGACCAGCGCGGTGGTGGCCGGCGGCAGCTTCAACGTGGCCGGCGACCGGCTGGCGGTGCAGCATTTCGAAGGCGGCATCCTGCGCGAGCTGAATGTGAATGAAGGCGACCGCGTCCGCGAAGGCCAGGTGATCGCCCGGCTCGACGGCCGCCGGATCCAGGCGCAGCTGTCGATCCTGAACAGCCAGCTGGCCAGCGCCCTGGCGCAGCAGGCGCGGCTGGAGGCTGATCTGGCAGGGGCCGATACCCTGCAGCCCGGCGCCGAGCTGGACCGGCTGATCACCGCGGCGCCGGAACTGGCACGGCTGGTGGCAGTGCAGCAGGACCTGCTGGCCTCCAACCAGTCGCTGCATCAGGGCCAGATCGAAATCATCCAGGGCCGCATCACCCAGCTGGGCGACCAGCTCAAGGGCCGCGATGCCCGCATCCGCGCCACCGAGGAGCAGCTGGATCTGGTGCAGACGGAGCTGGCGGATCTGACCGGCCTGTTCGAAAAGGGCCTGGTGCCGAAAACCCGCATCAGCCAGCGGCAGATGCAGCAAAGCGACCTCCTGGGCACCCTCGGCGCGCTGGAAAGCGACCGCGGCAATGTGCTGGAGCAGATCGGCGAGATGGAAGAGCGGCTGCTGCAGACCGGCCGCGACCGGGTCGCCCGGATCGCCGCCCAGAGCCTGGAGGTGCAGGAAGAGGTGCTGGACTTGCGCCAGCGGCTGGATGCCACCCGCGATGTGGAGGAGCGGCTGACCATCCGCGCGCCGCGCAGCGGCCGGGTGGTCGGGCTTGAGATCAACACCCTGGGCCAGGTGGTCGATCCCGGCCGCACCCTCTTGGAGCTGATGCCCGAGGATGCAGGACTCCTGGTGGAAACCCGGGTTGCAGTGGCGGACATCGACGAGGTGTCGATGGGCAGCCAGGCGCGGGTGTCGCTGACCGCCTACAGCTTCCGTTCCACCCCGCCTGTGCAGGGCGAAGTGGTGATGGTCGCGGCCGGCACCACCACCGACCGGGCCACCGGCGAGACCTACTACCCGGTGCATATCCGCATCAAGGACGCGGAACTGGCGGCCCTGCCCAATGTGAAGACCCTGCCCGGCATGCCGGCCCAGGCAATGATCGAAACCGGCCGCCAGACCCTGGCCAACTATCTGATCAGCCCGGTGCTCGCCAGCATGTCGCAGGCGCTGAAGGAAGGCGATACCTGAGGCGGGAACCGCACAGACACCCGCCGCCCCCCGACCGGGCGGCGGCAGGAAAGGCAGCGGCCCAGGGGGGAGGGCCGCCCGCCTGACCGGGCCCGCTCCGGCCATGTGCCGGAGCGGGCCTGATCCGTTCTGCGCCCGGCGCTGCAGCAAAACCCGCGGCCCGCAAATAGGTCCGGACCGGACCAAATGTTTCGCGCGCGAAACATTTGGTCAACCCTGCTGACCCTTTTCTGAGAGGAGACAGCCCGCCTTTCCAGGCAAAGGCAGCGCCCAGCAGTCCCCGGCAAAATGAGTATTTATGGAAAGATGAAACCCCGGTGGCCCGAAAGCCAGCCGCCGCCTATTCCGCGGCGCGTTTCCTGACCCACCCCAGAAACGCCGCATCGGGCATCCTGAGCCGCGGGCTGCCGGACCGCACCCACATGGCGCGCCATTCCGCCTCCAGCGCATAGGCATCGGCACCCGGGATCAGCGCGCGCGCCTCCTCCAGCGTCTGCGGCTTCAGGCTGGGCGCATTGAGCACCGCCTCGGTCACTGCCGTCTTCTGGCTGAAGCGGATGATATCACCCTCCAGCTCCTCCAGCGCGTAATCGGGCAAGGGCTGCGCTTCGATCATGTCGCGGATCATCTTGCGGAACACCCGGCGCGGGCTGGCGGAGCCGGATTTCTTCAGCAAGGTCTCCACCGAGACCTGCCAGCTGTTCTGCCGCCCGCAATGCTTGCGCGCCAGCTCGTAGATCCGCCGCTCCAGCGGTTTCCTCAGCCGGAAGTAATCGCGGGAAAGCGTCAGCACCGATTTCGACAGCACCGCGCGGTACAGCCAGTCCGAAAGCGTCACCGCGACGCTGACCATCTTGCCCGCGCCCTTCTTGCCGGCCGGCGCCTTGCGCACGATCTCCCATTTCTCAATGAGGCCGAAACCGGTGGTGACCTCCTTGCCGCCGGTGACGATATTGGTGGTGATGCGGGTGCCTGCGAGGCGCTCGAACGCCTCGCGCAGGCGCCGGTAGGCATCGCCGGAGGTTTCGCGGTTGCAGGCCACCAGCAGGTCATGCGCCTTCAGATGCAGCACCCGGCTGACCTGGCGCCCGGCATTCAGCGCCGCCATCAGCTGGCTGATGCAGAAGATCAGGATGTCCTTGTCATGGATCGTCGCCAGCCCCTTGACCGAAGGGGTCACGGTGATCTCGGCGCCGTTATGCTGGTAGTTCAGAATGCGCCGGTCCGGCCGTGTGCCCAAACTGAACAGCGGATGCTCCATCGACGCCAGGTCGTTCTTGGGGATCGCCCCGAAGATATCGCAGAGGAAAAAGTCCCCCTGCCCCTCTGGCGGAATCCCTTCCGCTGTCAGCTCTGCTGCCATCTGCCTGCCCGTATCTGCTCTGCACGCCGCCGGAATTCTGCCGATCCCGTGCGACTCGTTTATCGTGGTTTTGATTACACTCACCCTAGGGTTATCCACATGCCCCCGCAACGGGGGTTCGGAATCGTCTGATCGGGGGTTCGGAGTCATTTCAACGGGGTTTCAGAGTCATCCCTCCCCCGGAATCTGCCCCGATCCCCCATGAAAAAAGGGCTTTGCGCGAGTCACACTTCCCCTGTAACTAATAAATAACCCATATTTAACAGGGCAGAATTTTTTGCACGCCCTGAAACACCCCCGCTTTCCCCTGCCGCAACCGCTGGATTTGCTTAGAAAAACCAAGGGGGATGCGCATTTTTCTTCCATGTGCCGTGTTTTTGGGTATTCTGGTAAAAAGGCAGCACATAGGGGCTGCAGAGCAGAACCATAAGCACTTCACATGAGTTGGGCCGCAGAGGTCCAAGGACAGCAGGCAGATCCTCATGGCCAGAGATATCCACAAGGCAGGCAGCAGCCTCCCCCCCTATTTCAGCATCGACCCGGACGCCGCATTGGCAGAGCTTGATGCCCCCACCAGCACCGCGGGTTTTGCCGAGATTGCAAGCGCCTGTGCGCAAGGCCGCGCCGACCTCGCCAGCCGGGGCCTCAATGAGGAGGGCCGCAAGGAGCTGCGCCTGTTCTCCACCTGGGAGATCACCCGCTACCTGATCCCGGTGGCCCAGGCCCATTTCCGCCGGGTGCTGAAGGCCAACCCCGATCTGCCCCAGGGCCGCTCCGAGACCGAAGGCGGTGCCAAGTGGTTTACCCTGGACGAGGTGCTGCGCCTGCGCGCCTTCTTTGCCGCCCAAGGCTCCAAGGCCAAGGACTACACCCCCTACCGTCCCGCAGGCCTGCCCGCCAAGATGGTGGCGGTTGCCAACTTCAAGGGCGGCGTCGGCAAGACCTCGACCGCGGCGCATCTGGCGATGTCGGCGGCGCTCGACGGCTACAAGGTGCTGGTGATCGACCTCGACTCCCAAGGCTCCATGACCTCGATCTTCGGCGGCCGGGTGGAGGATGAATGGCAGACCGCCTTCCCGCTGCTGGCGCGCCACTACGGTGAACATCTGCGGCTGGAGAACCAGCGCCGGCTCGACCGCGGCGACGCCCCGCAGCCGCTGGACGAGGCGCTGGATGCGGCGATGGAGATGACCGCGGCGGACGTCATTCAGACCACCCACTGGCCCAACATCGACCTCATCGGCGCCCAGCTGAACTTGTACTGGGCAGAGTTCCAGATCCCGGTCTGGCGGATGGCGGCGCGCAGCTGGAAGCTGTGGGATGCGCTGACCGAGCGGCTGGAGGCGGACGGGGTGCTGGACGCCTACGATGTGATCTTCATCGACACGCCCCCCGCGCTTGGCTACCTGACCATCAACGGCCTCTCGGCGGCCGACATCCTCCTGGTGCCGATGGGGGCGTCCTTCCTGGAGTTCGACTCGACGGGGCGCTTCTTTGACATGCTGCATTCGACCTTTGCCAGCATCGAAGAGGGCGAGAACCTGGCCGCCCGCGCCCTGGGCCGGCCCGGCCTCAGTTTCGAATGGGACGCGGTGCGCGCCGTCATCACCCGCTACGACGGCGCCCAGCAGGGCGAGCTGGCCGCCCTCATGCAGGCCTATATGGGCCGGGTGCTGTCGCCCCATAAGCAGGATTTCACCGCGCTGATCGGTCAAGCGGGGGAGCAGGTGAGCGGCATCTACGAGGCCGACTACCGCGACTTCAACCGCGAGACCTATGCGAGAGGGCGCGAGACCTTTGACGAGACCTATGCCGCCTTCAAGAAGCTCTTGATCGGCGTCTGGCGGCGCGAGGTGTTGCATCAAGAGGCCGAACAGCGCGCGGCGGGCTAAGGCCCTAACAAGAGATTTGGGGTAGAGTGAGCACCCCAACCGGAAAGAGGCACGAGGATCATGGCAAAACGCAAACGGCTCTCCCCGGCGCAAAGTGATTACCTGTCAGCGGCGCCTGCCGGCAAACCCGCGCTTGGCACCCCGTCCAGCGTCGGCGCCGCGCCGATTGCCCAGGTGGCCTCGGACGCCTCTGCCCAGGCGGCGCTGCAGGAACTCAGCGGCGTCCTGGAAAACGCCCGCGCCAAGGGGCTGATGATCGAGGAGCTGCCGCTGGCGGCAATCGACGAGAACCACCTGGTGCGCGACCGCATCGAGCAGGACGAGGAAGAGCTGCAATCGCTCATGGACTCGATCCGCGCCCGCGGCCAGCAGACCCCGGCAGAAGTGGTGCCGCTGGAGGATGCATTCGGTGGCCGCACCCATGGCCTCATCTCCGGCTGGCGCCGCCTGACCGCGCTCCGCAGGCTCTATGAAGAGACTTCAGACCCGCAATTCGCCACGTTGAAGGCGCTGGTGATCCACCCGGACAGCGCCGAAGGCGCTTATGTGGCGATGGTCGAGGAAAACGAGATCCGGGTGAACCTGTCCCATTACGAGCGCGCCCGGATTGCGGTGCGCGCCTGTAAGGAAGGCGTCTTCACCCGCCGCAAATACGCGCTGCAGGCGCTGTTCGGCAATGCGACCCGCGCCAAGCGCTCCAAGATCGGCAGCTTTGTCACCCTGGTGGAAGCCTTGGATGCGGTGCTGTTCTACCCCACTGCGATCAGCGAGAAGCTGGGCCTGGCGCTGGTGCGGGCGATCGAGGCGGATGAGGGTTTTGCGGAACGCGCCACCGCCGCGCTGCAGGCCGCGGACCGCAGCACCCCGGAGGCAGAGCTGGCAGTGCTGACCCGCCTGGTGGAGGGAGAGGCGGCTGAAACGCCCAAGTTAGAGCCTGATACACCCCCTGCCCCGCCGACCCTGGAGCAACTGGCGGCCCAGGTTAAGGAACGGAATGCAGGCCGGGATGCGGAACACGCCCAGCCCCCAGCATCCCCGGTGCCGCCGCTGGTCAGCGCCCCGCGGGTGCGCGGCGCCGGCGACTGGGACGCTGCCATGCCGGGGGAGCGGATCATCCTGCCCGCCCCCCGCCGCGGCGTGCGGCTGGCCTATACCCCCGGCGAGCAGAAGATCGAAATCAGCGGCGAGGCCGTCAGCGCCGCGCTGGTGAAAGAGCTGGAGGCCTGGCTGAAAAAGCTCTGATCAGACTCTGATAAAACAGCAAAGGGCGCGGAAACCGCGCCCTTCTTTCTGCCTTGTTAGAGCCTGATATTAGGTCGGTATGATTGACCAAATGTTTCGCGCGCGAAACATTTGGTCCGCAGCGGACCTATTTTACATCCCCCCGTCCCACCGAGGTATAGGTCTCGAAACCCGCCCGTTTGGCGGATTTGGCAGAGTAGATATTGCGCAGGTCCGCCATCCGCGGGGTCTGCATCTTGCGGGCCAGTTTCTTCAGATCCAGGGCGCGGAACTCGTTCCATTCGGTCAGGAGCACCACCAGGTCGGCGTTCTGTGCCGCCTTGTAGGGATCCTCCTCCCATTTGACTCCGGGCAAGAGCCCCTCGCCCTCGGACCTTCCTTGCGGGTCCACCACCCGCACCTTGGCGCCGCCGCCGACCAATGCGGGCACGATGGTGAGGGCTGGCGCCTCGCGCATGTCATCGGTGTTGGGCTTGAAGGTGACGCCGAGCACCGCGATGGTCTTGCCGTTGAACGACCCCTCGCAGGCATCGCGCAGCTTCTCCACCATCCGCAGCTTCACCTCGTCATTGACCCGCATCACGGTCTCGGTGATGCGCAGGGGGAAGGCATGGTCCTGGCCGATCCGCGCCAGCGCCGCGGTGTCCTTCGGGAAGCACGAGCCGCCATAGCCCGGCCCCGCATGCAGGAACTTGTTGCCGATCCGCCCGTCAAAGCCGATGCCGCGGGAGACTTCCTTGACGTCCGCCCCGACCCGCTCGCAGAGGCCGGCGATTTCATTGATGAAGGTGATCTTGGCGGCCAGAAACGCATTGGCCGCGTATTTGATCAGTTCGGCGGATTCCAGATCGGTGGTCAGGATCGGGAAGTCGCGCAGATAGAGGGGGCGGTAGATCTCCGCCATCACCTCGGCGGCGCGCTCGTTCTGGACGCCGACCACCACCCGGTCGGGTTTCATGAAATCCTCGATCGCGGCGCCTTCGCGCAGGAACTCGGGGTTGGAGGCGACATCGAAATCGGCCTGCGGCTTGGCCTTGGCGATCACCTGTTTCACTTGCCGGTTGGTGCCCACCGGCACCGTGGATTTGGTCACCACCACCGCGTAATCCGTCAGCGCCCCGGCGATCTCCTCTGCCGCCGCCATCACATAGGTGAGGTCGGCATGGCCGTCGCCGCGCCGGGTCGGGGTGCCCACGGCGATGAACACCGCCTCTGCCCCGTCGACCGCCGCCGCCAGATCATCGGTGAAACTGAGACGGCCCGCGGCCACGTTTTTCTCCATCAGCTGATCCAGGCCCGGTTCGTAGATCGGCACCTCGCCCCGGTTCAGCCGGGTGATTTTATCCGCGTCCTTGTCGACGCAGATCACGTCATGGCCGAAATCCGAAAAACAGACGCCGGACACCAGTCCGACATAGCCGGTGCCAATCATCGCAATGCGCATGAACTGCCCTTTCCCCAATCGCTCTGCAGCGGCTTGGCTGCCGCCCTTGTTCTGAGATTAGAAGGATATACGCCGTTGCACAGGGCAGGAACCGGTTTTTTAGGCGGCCGGGAAACAGGACACATAATAGGTCCGCTTCGGACCAAA
>NZ_JWLE01000029.1:0-71594 GCF_000813785.1 Leisingera sp. ANG-DT | reverse complement strand
TGTGCTTTGCGCCCGGGCGCGAGGCGCTGTCGTCCTACCGTCTGCGCGATGGGGTGCCGCCGGTTGAGGGCCTGAGCGAGGTGGCACGCGACAGCGACGGCATTCTGGCCGCGGCAATCCGGTACTGGCCGGTTCTGATTGGCGGTGCCTCTGCGCTGCTGCTGGGTCCGGTGGCGGTGCACCCGACCCGGCAGGGCGAGGGGCTGGGCGGGTCGCTGATTCGCGACAGCCTGGCCAAGGCAGAGGAAAGCGGCTGGGCCAGGGTGATGCTGGTGGGGGACGCGCCTTACTATCGGCGGTTCGGTTTTACCAAGCTGACGGGGGTGGAAATGCCGCCGCCGACCAACCCGGAGCGGGTTCTGGGGCTGGCGCTGCAGGTGGATGCCTGGGATGGCGTGCAGGGGCAGGTGAGCCGCTGGCAGGCTTGAAATTATGCCTTTCGCTGCCGATCTTTAGGGAGGCAGAGGAGGCGCATGTGGAAGACATCGTGACAAACGCGCGGGCCTATACCCCGCAGGAGATCGACGCCGAGCTGGATGCGCTGGCGGCGCGCTACCGGGCGGCTGGCGGGGCCGGCGTTGACTTGCTGAACCGGCTGGGCGGCAGCGGTGAGAGCCTGCTGGAGCGGCTGCCGGAACCGGTGCGGGCAGGGCTGACCGGTGCCACGGAGACCGCGTTGCGGGTGGCGATGAAGGGCGCCAGCCAGTCGCGCCGCCTGGTGCCGGATCAGAAACCCGGCGTTGACCGGATGGTGAGCGCGGCCATGGGGGCCGCGGGCGGCGCTGCCGGGCTGCCGGGCGCCCTGGTGGAGCTGCCGGCCACCACAGCCTTTCTGCTGCGCACCATCCAGAGCGCGGCGGCGGAAGAAGGGTTTGATCCCGATGCTGAAAGCGTGACCTTTGACTGTATCCAGGTGTTTGCCGCGGCAGGGCCGCTGGCGGAGGATGACGGGGCCGACCTGGGGTTTGTCTCTGTCCGGCTGGGGCTGCCCGGGGCCTTGCACAAGCTGATTGCGCAGGTGGCGCCCAAGCTTGGTGCGGTGCTGGGGCAAAAACTGGCGGCACAGGCGGTGCCGGTTGCCGGCGCAGTTGCGGGGGCGGCGGTGAACTATGTGTTTTCCGGCTATTACCGGGAGATGGCGCATGTGCACTTTGGCCTGAGAAGGCTGGCAGTGGAGGCGGATGTGGCGCCGGAGGAGCTGACAGCACGGCTGCGGCAGCGGCTGCAGAACCAGAATGGCGCGCGGTAGCTGCGCGGCGGACACAGAGACCTCTTGCGCTTGCCGGAAAGGCAGATTTAATCAGCCTTTCCTGCTAAGAGAGAAAGCATGATTCAATACAGCCTCAAATGTGCGGACGGGCATGCGTTCGACAGCTGGTTTCAGTCGGCGGCGGCTTTTGACAAGCTGGCGGCAGCCGGGATGGTGTCCTGTGCGGTCTGCGGCGGCGCCAAAGTGACAAAGGCCATCATGGCGCCGCGGGTGCGCACGGGCCGCAAGGCCGTGTCCGGTGTCGGCGAGCCGGAACCACAGGCCGCGCCGAAAGCTGCGCCAGTCCCTGCGCCTGCGCCCCCCGCACCTGTGCCCTCTGCGTCAGGGCCGGGCATGCTGAGCCGCCCCTCTGGCGAGGTGGAAAAGGCGCTGGCCGAGCTGCGCAAGAAGGTTGAGGAAAACTCCGATTACGTCGGCGGCAACTTCGTGCGGGAGGCGCGGGCGATGCATCTGGGCGAGGCGCCGGAGCGGGCGATCCATGGCGAAGCCAAGCTGGAAGATGCGCGGGAGCTGATCGAGGAAGGCGTGCCGGTGATGCCGCTGCCCTTCCGTCCCGGACGCAAATCAAATTGAGGGCCAGAAAACTGAAGGACAGGGCAGAATGCATGCAGTTGTAACGGGAACCAGCCGCGGGATCGGCAAGGAGCTGGTAAAGCAGCTGCGGGAGGCGGGTCATGAGGTGACGGGCACCTCGCGGGACCATTCCTCGGGCGTCAAGCTGGATGTCTCCGACCCGGGCCAGCAGGCGCGTTTTGCGGCCCAGATCAAGGGCCGCCCGGTGGACTTGCTGGTCTGCAATGCCGGCGTCTATATCGACAAGGCAATGGGGCTGGAGGATTATTCGGCCGAGGTCTGGACCAAGACGATGGCCGCCAATGTGACCGGCGTGTTTTTGACCGTGCAGGCGATGCTGCCGAACCTGCGGCTGGCGGAAAGCCCCAAGATCGCCATTCTGTCGTCGCAGATGGCCAGCCACACCAGAGCGCCGGGCGGCAGCTATGCCTACCGCGCGTCAAAGGCGGCGGCGCTGAATATCGGGCGCAACCTGGCAACCGACCTGAAGCCGGAAGGGATTGCCGTCGGCATCTATCATCCCGGCTGGGTGCAGACCGATATGGGCGGTTATGACGGCGATATCACGGTGCAGGAGTCGGTTACTGGGCTGATCAACGAATTCGACGTTCTGACCCTGGACACCACCGGCTGCTTTCACACCTGGGACGGCCGTATCCATCCCTACTGATCAGAGGCTTCAGGCAGCGGAGCGCTCCCGCGCCCGCAGGTGCCTGGCTGCGCCAGCCGCCTTGGCGGCCTTGGGCCGGGCGCCGCGCGGATGCGCGGCGCGGCACCGTGCGCAGACACGGTGCCATGCCCAACGGGCTGAGGGCCTGAAAAGGCCCGGTGCCGGGCGGGAGGGAGCCGCTGTTTCGGAGGCTTCGGTCGCTAAATGAAAACGAAAAAAGCCGGCGCGCTGGGCGCACCGGCTTTGGTTTTGATTAGTGCCCGCAAGCGGGGCTGGGTTTTACTCCCAGCAGCTGACCAGAACGGTCATGCCGGAGGCCAGACGGGTGATCGCCGCGTTCGGCAGGCTGCCCGCGGAGGCCGGCTGTGCAGCCGGGGTTACACCTGCAGCGTCCAGGGCGCCGCGGATCACATCGGCGTTCACGGCAAAGCTGACGCCTTCGGGCAGCTGCTGGCCGCCGGTCTGCTGCGGCAGCAGCATCCCCAGCACCGCGCCGGTTGCATCCATCACCGGGCCGCCGGCATCGCCGGGCTGTGCTGCCAGCTCCAGCCGGGCAACATTGGTGTTGCCGTCCAGGCTTTTCACATCAGCGATCTTGCCCCAGGTGAGGCTGGGGGCGCCAAGCACGCCCTCGTAGGAGAAGCCGGAGACCGCAACCTCGGACTGCAGGCGGGGCGAGGCGGTGCTGAGGCCGGCGACCGCCGCAGGCGCCAGCGCCTCCGCCGGTTTCAGGATAGCGATGCCGTTGGCGGTGTTGCTGGCCGCGACCTCCGCCTGGTAGCCGTGATCGAGGGTGATCCGGGTGCAGCCGGCCACCACGTCGGACGTGGTCAGGACGCTGCCGCGGTCATCCACGAAGAAACCGGTGCGCGACAGTTTCGGCTTGCGGACTTCGAGACCGGAGACCAGGTCGATATCCTGCACGGCTTCACCGCCTGCAGCCGGATCCAGCACGCCGTCGAGGCGGGTGAAGCTGGCTTGCATCGCGGCCAGAACACGGGCGCGGCGCTCTTCGTCACCGGCGGGCCAGACGAGGGTGAAGCCCTTGATCTCGCCGTTGTTCAGGCTGGCCTGGGTGAAGGAGACGATCTGATTGTTGCGGCCTTCGATCGTGAAGCTGCTGGCGCTGCGTTCGCGCGGGCCGTCCAGCGGCACGATTTCCAGCGTCTGCAGGATGTCGTAGAGGCCGAACAGGGTGCGCTTGTCGCCGGGCTGGCTGATCAGCAGCAGCTGGGCACCCAGGCCGCCTTTGCTGGAGTAGTGGGCAAAGGGCGATTCATAGCGGTCAAAGGCAACTTCCCCCGCCGGGATCTGCAGCGCGATGCCGGCCTTGGCGTCCTCAGCCCGGGCCATGCCCACGGAGATCAGCGGCGCGTTGTATTCATCCAACAGAACCTGGCGCTGGGCCGTGGTCAGCACGCCGGTCGGCTCAAAGCCGCGGGCCGCCTGCCAGTCGCTCATCGAGGCGCGGGTGCCGCGGCCGAAGGCGCCGTCGATGCCGGAATTGTAGAAGCCTGCCGCCTTCAGGGCGACCTGCAGCTCCATCCGCTGTTCACGGCTGAGCGCGCTTTCGCTGCGGCGTGCCTGGGCCGGGGTCTCATCGGGCAGGGTGGTCTGCAGAGCGGTTTGCGGCTGCGGTTCGGGCTCCTGCACTGCAGGTTCAGCCGGTGCGGGCGCCGGAGCCGGCTCTGCGGGCTGGGTGGCATCCGCGGCAACCGGGTAGAACTGGCTGCGCAGGTTGCGCTGGAACGCGATGAAGCTGTCGCGCGGGATCTGGCCCTCGGCGCGGTAGACCTGCAGCACGCGTTCCGCGTCCTCGCGGGCGTAGGGGCCCAGCACCACGCCGTACCAGCCGCCGCCAAGCGCATAGCCGGAGACATCGGGCAGGCGGGCGGCATAGCTGCGGGCCTCGTTTTCGGCCTCGCGCAGGGAGGGGCGGGCGGCAATCTGGATCCAGACACCGTCGCGGCTGCTTTGCGCCGAAACCGGCGCCGTGAACGCAATGGCCAGCGCAATCAGCGGCAGGGCCAGAGCGGCAAACAGTTTTTTCATGGTCAGGGCCTCGTATCCCGGAAGTACTCTTATTCTTTGAGGCGGAGATAAAGCATTTTGCGGCGGCAAAGGGAACTCCTCATGACAGGGGGAATTCCCCGCCCGTTGCCGCATTCCCGCACTTTTGTTGCCGATGCGCTGCGGGCATCGGGGCAGAGCCGGGGCCTGACGCGCCGCAGGGCGTTGACCCTGCCAAGAGCCTTGCATAGGAAGAACACCGCAATTGCTGCCCCAGATGCCCCCAAAGGGATAAGAGATGACCCAGACCAACGGCGCGCCGCGCTCCTTCCAAGAGATTATCCTGAGGCTCCAGAACTACTGGGCCGCCAAAGGCTGTGCGGTGATGCAGCCCTATGACATGGAAGTCGGCGCCGGCACGTTCCACCCGGCGACCACGCTGCGCTCCTTGGGGTCCAAGGCCTGGGCCGCGGCCTATGTGCAGCCCTCGCGCCGCCCCACCGACGGGCGCTATGGCGAGAACCCGAACCGGCTGCAGCATTACTACCAGTACCAGGTGCTGATCAAACCCAGCCCGCCGAACCTGCAGGAGCTGTATCTGGGCAGCCTTGAGGCGATCGGGGTCGATATGGCGATGCATGACATCCGCTTTGTCGAGGATGACTGGGAAAGCCCGACGCTTGGTGCCTGGGGCCTGGGCTGGGAAGTCTGGTGTGATGGTATGGAAGTCAGCCAGTTCACCTATTTCCAGCAGGTCGGCGGCCATGACTGCCACCCGGTGTCGGGTGAGCTGACCTATGGGCTGGAGCGTCTGGCGATGTATATCCTGGGCGTCGATCATGTGATGGATATGCCCTTCAACGACCCGGACGCGCTGATCCCGCTCAGCTATGGCGACGTGTTCAAGCAGACCGAAGAAGAATACGCCCGCTGGAACTTTGACGTGGCCAACACCGAAGTGCTGCTGCGCCATTTCGAGGAGGCCGAGGCCGAATGCGCAGCGATCCTGGCGCAGGAGCATCAGGATCCGAAGACCGGCAAACGTATCATCATGGCGCATCCCGCCTATGACCAGTGCATCAAGGCGTCCCACATCTTCAACCTGCTGGATGCCCGCGGGGTGATTTCGGTTACCGAGCGCCAGGCCTATATCGGCCGTGTCCGCGCGCTGGCCAAGCAATGTGCCGATGCTTTCGTGCTGACCGAGGCCGGCGGGTTCACGCCCGAGAGCGCGGCCTGAGCAGGGGACAGCACGTTATGGGGAAACTTCTTGCCCTGATCCTGATCGTCTCCGGCCTCGCCGCCGGGGGGGCGATGTATTACCTGCAGGTCTATGGCTTCTATGATGAGGTCGCGCTGCAGCCGGGCCGCGATGTGGTGCTGGTGCCGCTGGATGGCGGCGAGGCCCAGCCGATTGCCTATGCGGATTTCGAGGCGATTGACGCGGACAGCTCCCCCATCCGCTACCGCGCTTGCTTCAGCACTAAGATGACGCCGGACGCGCTGGCGCAGGTCTTTACCCTGTCGGACAAGACCGAGCCGCGCAATGCGCCGGACTGGTTCGAGTGCTTTGATGCCGCCGCCATTGGCGCCAAGCTGGCGGATGGCTCTGCCAAGCCGTTCCTGTCGGTCAAGAACATCTCTTATGGCGTCGACCGCATTGTTGCCGTCACAGACGAGGGCCGCGGCTATGTCTGGCATGAGCTGAATGACTGCGGCCAGAAAGCCTATGACGGCACCGTGGTGGGCGAGGAATGCCCAGCCCGGCCAGAGGCCGACGGGGGCAACTGATGAGCCCGCGCATATTGCCCGCCAACTCCATTTATTTCGCTGCGCCCGCCCGCGCGGCCACGCCCGAGGATATCTGATGCCCGATCTGCTGATTGAACTGTTTTCCGAGGAAATCCCGGCCCGCATGCAGGCGCGTGCCGCCGAGGACCTGAAGAAGCGCGTGACCGATGGTCTGGTGGAGGCAGGTCTGACCTATGCCGGGGCCGCCGCACTGTCGACGCCGCGACGCCTGACCCTGGCGGTGGATGGCCTGCTGGCGGAAAGCCCGACCATCCGCGAAGAGCGCAAGGGGCCGAAAGTGGGCGCGCCGGACAAGGCCATCGAGGGCTTCCTGCGCGGCGCAGGCCTGACCCGCGAGCAGCTGGAAGAGCGCGAGACCCCCAAGGGCGCGGTCTATTTCGCGATGATCGAAAAGCCGGGCCGTCCGGCAGCCGAAATCATTGCCGAAGTGCTGGAAGACACCATCCGCAACTTCCCCTGGCCGAAATCCATGCGCTGGGGCGCAGGATCCTTGCGCTGGGTGCGCCCGCTGCACTCGATCCTCTGCATCCTGTCGGATGAGGCGGGCGCCAGCGTGGTCGATCTGGACATCGACGGTATCAAGTCCGGCAACACCACCCGCGGCCACCGCTTCATGGCGCCGGAGGAGATCACCGTCACCGGTTTTGACGACTACGCCGCCAAGCTGAAGCGCGCCCATGTGGTGCTGGACGCCCGCGAGCGGGCGGAGGCGATCTGGCAGGAGGCGACCAATCAGGCCTTTGCTAACGGGCTGGACGTGGTCGAGGACAAGGGGCTCTTGGCCGAGGTTGCCGGTCTGGTCGAATGGCCGGTGGTGCTGATGGGCGCGATTGACGAGGAGTTCCTGGAGCTGCCGCCGGAGGTCTTGCAGACCTCGATGAAGGAGCACCAGAAGTTCTTCTCGGTGAAGAACCCCAAGACGGGGCGGATCGAGAAGTTCATCACCGTCGCCAACCGCGAGACCGCGGACAATGGCGCCACCATCCTGGCAGGCAATCAAAAGGTCCTTTCGGCGCGTCTGGCCGATGCCAAGTTCTTCTGGGAGAACGATTTGCGCACGGCGAAGTCCGAGGCGGGCATGGGGTCCTGGGTGGAGAACCTCGGCAACGTGACCTTCCACAACAAGCTGGGCACCCAGGCGGCGCGGATTGACCGCATCGCCGCGCTGGCGCGGGAAATTGCGCCGGTGGCGGGCGCCGATGCGGATCTGGCAGAGCAGGCGGCGCGGGTGGCGAAGGCCGACCTCAGCTCGGAAATGGTCTATGAGTTCCCGGAACTGCAGGGCCTGATGGGCCGCTACTACGCCGAGGCCGCGGGCCTGCCGCAAGAGGTCGCCAACGCCTGTGAGCAGCATTACTCGCCGCTGGGGCCGGGCGATGATGTGCCGTCGGAGCCGGTCTCAGTCGCCGTGGCGCTGGCCGACAAGCTGGACACGCTGACCGGCTTCTGGGCGATTGATGAAAAGCCCACCGGCTCCAAGGACCCCTTCGCCCTGCGCCGGGCTGCATTGGGTGTAATCCGGCTGGTGCTGGAGAATGATGTGCGGATGCCGCTGGACCGGTTCTTCGACAGTCAGCTTCTGCGGGCGGAAAGTGCCGCCAATGGTGCGCTGCCGCAGGAGACCGTGAATGACCTACTGCAGGAAATTGCAGAACACGGGGTGTTCGGGTCCGCGTTCGAGGCCGTGAAGGAGAACCTTGGCGCGTCCCCTGCGGAAGCCTTCCTGAACCTCGAAAAGAAGGTTCCGGACACTTCGGACGACCTCCTGTCCTTCTTCCACGACCGCCTCAAGGTCTTCCTGCGGGATCAGGGCATCCGCCATGACGTGATCGACGCCTGCATCGCCATGGACGGCAATGACGACTTGACCCTGCTGGTCAAACGCGCCCGCGCGCTGGAGGATTTCCTGAAGACCGAGGATGGCACCAACCTCCTGCAGGGCTTCAAACGCGCCAACAACATCCTCAGCCAGGCGGAAGAAAAGGACGGCGTGGAATACTCCTATGGCGCTGACCGCAAGTTTGCCGAGGACCCGGCCGAGACCGCGCTGTTTGATGCGCTGGAAGCCGGCGGGGCGGCGATCTCTCCGGCCATCGAAGCCGAAGATTTCGCGGCAGCCATGCGGGGCATGGCCGCCCTGCGTGCCCCCATCGATGCGTTCTTTGAGGCGGTGCAGGTCAATGCCGACAGCGACATCGTCCGCCGCAACCGGCTGAACCTTCTCAGCCAGATCCGCCAGGTTTGCGGCCAGGTTGCGGACCTCACCAAGGTTGAGGGCTAAGCGCCAAACCGGCTGCTTCTTTCTGGTCCTAAATACCCGCCCCGCAGGGACCGGCCTTTCCGCAAGGGAAGGCCGGTTTTTCGTATCTGTGCCTGCCTGATCCGTCACCGGCCCGTTACAAGACTCTTGCGCCGTCGCGTCTTGGCCTTATGGTGACTTTCAAAGGAGACGTGCTGCAGTGCAGAAAGATTTCGAACAGATCCCGCCGGCCTCGCTGATCACTTCGACAGCGCCTATTGCCACCGCCACCCATGGCGGCCGGGCGAAATGCCTGCAGCGGCTGGTGCGGCTGGACCTGCCGGTGCCGCGCACAGTGGCGCTGTCGTTTGACGCAGTGCATTCCATTGCCGAAGGGCAGATGCCGGATCTGAACGCGGTGCTGGCTGAATTTGATCCGGAGGCATTGCTGTGCGTGCGCCCGTCCTCGGAGGACCCTGATTGGGGCGGGCCGGGGGCAATCCTGAATATCGGCATGAACGATGCGCGTTACGTCGACCTCTGCGATAGCCTGGGGCGGGAGGCCGCGGCGGCGCTCTATCTGCGGTTCGTGCAGTCCTATGCAGTGCATGTGGCACGGCTGGACCCGGATGTGTTCGACGATGTCGAGGACGGCGGCCCGGATGCGCTGAGCGAGATCCTGCATGCCTATGAGGCGGAAACCGACGAGCAGTTCCCGCAGGACCCGGGTGAGCAGCTGGCGGCGGTGCTGCGCTCGATGGCGCGGGCGTGGGAGGGCACCTCAGCCCGGCTGCTGCGCCAGGCCAAGGGCGCGCCTGCCGATGCGGGCCTGGGCCTGGTGGTGCAGGAGATGATCCCCGGTGTCGGCCAGGGCGAATGCGGATCGGGCGTATTGCAGCTGGTGAATTCCACCACCGGCATGCCGCAGCTTACGGGGCGCTACCTGAGCCAGAGCCAGGGGCGCGATGCGCTGGGAGCCGGGGCCGGGGCGCTGTATCTGGCGAAAGATGCGCGCGGGCTGTCGCTGGAGGAACTGGCGCCGGAGGCCTTTGCCGACCTGAAAGCCCATGCAGCCTTGATGCGGGTGAAGCTGCGCGAGGAGATGCAGCTGGAATTTGTCGTTGAAAACGGCCGGGTGCATATTCTGGACGGGGTGCGGGTGACGCGCAGCGCCCAGGCGGCGGTGCGGATTGCGGTCGCGCTGGCCGAGGACGGTGTGATTCCAAGGGAAGAGGCGCTGATCCGGGTCGACGCGCATATCCTGAACGAGCTTTTGCACCGGCAGGTGGCGCCGGATGCTGAACGTGATGTGATCGGCCGCGGCATAGCCGCCAGCCCCGGTGCGGCCACAGGCAAACTGGTGTTCACTGCCGCCGGGGCGCAGGCCAGTGCCGCGCGCGGCGAGCCATGCATTCTGGTGCGCCGGGAAACCTCGCCCGAGGATGTGCGCGGTATGCATGCCGCCGCTGCGGTTCTGACCGAAAAAGGCGGCATGACCAGCCATGCGGCGGTGATCGGCCGCGGTCTGGGGCTGCCGTGCATCGTCGGCGCCTCCAACATGAAGTTCCATAGCAAGCGCAAGATGCTGGAGGCGGCGGACGGGCGTATCTTCAAGCCGGGCGACACGATCACCATCGACGGCAGCAGCGGGCAGGTTCTGGCAGGCCAGCCGCGGATGCTGGAAGCGGCTGAGGATGGCGCGCTGCTGACCTTGCTGACCTGGGCGGACGAGGCCCGCGATATCGGTATCCGTGCCAATGCGGATACGCCGGAAGATGCTGAAATGGCGCGGAAATTCAATGCTCAGGGCATTGGGCTGTGCCGCACGGAGCATATGTTCTTTGAACCCGGCCGGCTGACGGTGATGCGGGAGATGATCTTTGCCGAGACGCCCTCGGGCCGGGAAGCGGTGCTGGAGCGGCTGCTGCCGATGCAGCGCGACGACTTCCGTGAGCTGTTCCGGATCATGGAGGGGATGCCGGTCTGCATCCGCCTGTTCGATCCGCCGCTGCACGAGTTCCTGCCGGCCACCAAAACCGGCCAGCGTGAGCTGTCGGAGGCCTTGGGTATTCCGGTCAGCGATGTGACCCGGCGGGTCGAGGAGATGGATGAGTACAACCCGATGCTGGGCCTGCGCGGGGTGCGTCTGGGTGTTACGGTGCCGGAAATCTATGACATGCAGGCGCGCGCCATCTTCGAGGCCACGCTTGAAGCCTCTAAATGGGGTGAGCCGGTGGTGCCGGAGATCATGATCCCGCTGGTCTCGGCCAAGCGGGAGGTGGAGCTGGTGAAGGCCCGCATCGACGCGGTGGCCTCGGCAGTAAAACTGGAGCGGGGCGAGGATTTCACCTACCGGCTGGGCGTGATGGTGGAGACACCGCGCGCCGCCCTGCGGGCAGGGGAGATTTCGCCGCACACGGCTTTCCTAAGCTTCGGAACCAACGACCTCACCCAGATGACCTACGGTCTGTCGCGGGATGATGCCGGGCGGTTCATGTCGGAATACGTCAACCAGGGGGTGTTCCCGGAGGATCCGTTCCATGTTCTGGATACCGACGGAGTCGGCGAACTGCTGAAACTGGGGGTTCAGCGGGGCCGGGCAGAGAACGGCGAAATAACGCTTTCGATCTGCGGAGAGCATGGCGGCAACCCCGAATCGATTGCATTCTGCCGTGACGCGGGCTTTGATTACGTTTCCTGCTCGCCGTTCCGCGTGCCGGTTGCGCGGTTAGCCGCCGCCCAGCTGGCAATTGGCAGTAAAACCGGTCAGATCGCGCCAACTTACACAAAATATTAGGAAAATTCAGGTCATCCAGCCGCAGGAAACGGGGACGGCTCCGCACTTGCGTTAACCATGCTGTCGCACCCCGGGGCGGCAAGCTGGACGTTTGGGGCTGTTTCCATTAAGGGATGCGACCGCATGTGGCCGGGGAAACCGGTTGCAGGCTGTTAGGACGGGGGAACCCTGAATGAAATTGTTGACTATGATTGCCGTGATGGCTGCCACCATCACGATGGGTAAGAGTGTTGCTGCCGAAACCGGCCTGGATACGCTGATCGAGCGTGAGCAGGCCAGTCTCAACGCGGTGCCTGCGCGGAAGTTCAGCGGATTTTTCGGATTCCGCTCCAATCCGTTCAAGAACCGCAAGACCGGCACGCAGCAGGTGGAGTACTCCAAGGCCTGGCTGGATGACCAGCCGAAAGCGACCGGGGGCGAGCAATTCGCCTGCCTGGCTGAGGCCCTGTACTTCGAGGCGCGCGGCGAGACCGTGAAGGGCCAGTTTGCGGTGGCCGAGGTGATCCTGAACCGGGTCAGAAGCGAGCAGTTCCCGAACACCCCTTGCGGGGTGATCAACCAGGGAACCGGGCGCAAGTACCAGTGCCAGTTCACCTACACTTGCGATGGCCACAAGGAAGTGATCCGCGAGAAGAAAGCGTATCAGCGGGTAGCCAAGGTGGCGCGCGCGGCGCTGGACGGGCTGAAGTCGGAGCTGACGGAAGGTGCGACCTACTATCATACCACCGCGGTGCGCCCGCGCTGGAGCCGCACCTTCACAAACACCACGCGCATTGGTGTGCACCTGTTCTACCGCGACGATCGCTACCAGACCGCGATGAGCAACTGATGGCCTGAAGGCGGCATGCATGTGCCGCTTTCTGCTACTGGCATGGCGTATGCGGGACTGTTAAGAAGCCGCCGAAAGTCTATTGTTGGGTCCCACACCTGACACAGCCAGCCAAAGGCCCGTTCTGCCATGCCCTCTGAAATCCGCCTTGCCTTTGCGCATCCGTCCGAGCGTTCGATGGCCACTGCCGCGCCCGGCCTGCTGGACCGCATTTCGCTGCGCGATCATACTGTCGAGGTGGAGATCGGCGCGTTCCAGGCGGAGCGCGGCACAACCCAGCGGATCAGTTTCAATGTGGTGGTCGAAATCGCGCCGCTGCCCAAGGACCTGGATGACGATGTCGACCGGATCCTGTCCTATGACAAGCTGACCGAAGCCATCGCCCATGAGCTGGCGGCGGAACGGCTTAACCTGCTGGAGACGCTGGCAGAACGCGTGGCTGAACGGATCCTGCTGGAGCATCAGGCGGTGCGCGCCTTCGTGCGGATCGAGAAGCTGGACCGCGGCCCCGGCGCTCTGGGCGTCGAAGTGGTGCGCTCCAAGGACCAGATCACCCATTTGGCGGAAGAGCAGGACCGCCCGCATCCGCGGCTGATGTATCTGTCCAACGCGGCCATCGACAGTGAAAACCTGACCGGATGGATCGACCAGATGGAATGCCGCCAGCGGCCGCTGATCCTGTGTGTCGGGACGCATCCGCTGGCGGTGCCCGAGACGGGCCACAAATGGACCCAGCGGCGGATCGATTTGCTGGCGATTGAGCAAAACGCCTGGCGCCTGGCGGCCAAGGATGACCGCTGCGTAGTGGTTTCGACCCGGACCGAGCTGGACTGGGCGATGAAGAACCGCCAGATCTGCGTCTGGGCACCGTCCAAGATCGTGCTGGACGCGGTGGACGGCCCTTCGGCGCCGCCATCGAACTCGGTTGCGCTGGCGGCCTGGTTTGCAGCGACCTTTGAAGCGGGTGAGATGATTGTGCTTGGCGGGGATTTGCCCGATAATCCCGGTGTCCCCCTGCGGGATGTCAGCGTGGAGCAAGCACAACTGTGACATATTACCGGCCGTTGGTTCAGCACGGCGAGGCGCGCCCCGAAGGCGCGGTTCCGCTGGCGGGCAGTGCCCTGTGGTTTACCGAGGTTGAGATCCTGAGCCGCGATGCGCCGCCGCGGATCGTGCCTGCCGGTCTGGTGCCGGAGGCCGAGCGCCGCCGCCTGAGCGCGCGGCGTGCCTCGATCGCCGGGCTGGACATGACCCAGCCGCAGATCATGGGCATTTTGAATGTGACGCCGGACAGCTTCTCGGATGGCGGCAAGCATGCCGGTATTGAGGCTGGAAAGGAAGCGGCGCTGCAGATGGTGGCTGATGGCGCCACGATCATCGACGTGGGTGGCGAATCCACCCGGCCCGGGGCCGCTGAGGTTCCTGAAGCCGAGGAAATCGAGCGCACGGCGCCGGTGATCGCGGCCATTCGCGCGGAGTGCCCGGTGCCGGTTTCCATCGACACCCGTAAGGCCACGGTGGGCATGGAGGCGCTGGAGGCGGGGGCGAACCTGCTGAATGATGTCTCCGGCTTTACCTTTGATCCGGCGCTGGCGCCCCTGGCGGCGCAGGCCAGCGTGCCGGTCTGCATCATGCATGCGCAAGGCGACCCGGCGACGATGCAGGATGATCCGCAATACGGAAATGTGCTGCTGGATGTCTATGACTTCCTGAGCGACCAGATCGACCGGCTGGAGGCCATCGGCGTGGTCCGTGAGCAGATCGTGATCGACCCGGGCATCGGCTTTGGCAAGACGCAGGAGCATAATCTGACGCTGCTGCGCAATCTCAGCCTGTTTCACGGGCTTGGCTGCCCGGTGCTGCTGGGGGTTTCCCGCAAGAAATTCATCGGCACCATCGGCGATGCACCGCGCGCGGATGCCCGGGCGCCGGGTTCAATTGCGGTGGGGCTTGCGGCCCTGGCGCAAGGCGTGCAATTCCTGCGGGTGCATGACGTGGCTGAGACGGTTCAGGCTCTGCGGCTTTGGCAGGCGGTCCGGTAAGGCCTTTTAGGCAGGAAAGCATAATGCGGAAACTCTTTGGAACCGATGGCGTGCGCGGCACCGCCAACACCCATCCCATGACCGCCGAGATGGCGCTGCGCATCGGTGCGGCAGTCGGGCGGTATTTCCGGCGCGACGGCACCGGGGTGCACCGTGTGGTGATCGGCAAGGACACCCGGCTGTCCGGCTACATGTTTGAGAACGCGCTGACCGCGGGGCTGACCTCGACCGGTATGAACGTGCTGCTGCTGGGGCCGGTGCCAACGCCGGCGGTCGGGCTGATGACGCGCTCGATGCGGGCGGACCTTGGTGTGATGATTTCTGCCAGCCATAACCCGTCCGAGGACAATGGCATCAAGTTCTTCGGCCCCGACGGCTTCAAACTGTCGGACAGTGCGGAGATGGAGATCGAGGCGCTGGTTGAAGCCGGGGTTGAGCCGGCCCAGGCCGCAAACATCGGCCGCGCCAAGCGGATCGACGATGCCCGGTTCCGTTATGGTGAGCGGGTCAAAAGCTCGCTTCCGCGAAACCTGGGTCTGAATGGCCTGAAGGTTGTGATCGACTGCGCCAATGGCGCGGCGCACCGGACCGCGCCTGAGGTCCTGTGGGAGCTGGGGGCGGAAGTGATCCCGGTTGGGGTGTCGCCGGATGGTTTGAATATCAACCGCGGCTGCGGTTCGACGCATCCGCAGACCGCGGCAGAGGCGGTGGTGGCGCATGGCGCCCATGTAGGCATTTGCCTGGACGGCGATGCAGACCGGGTGATCCTGATCGACGAGACCGGCACTGTCGCTGATGGCGACCAGCTGATGGCGCTGCTGGCGACCCGCTGGGCTGAGCAGGGGCAGCTGGACGGCGGCGCACTGGTTGCGACGGTGATGTCGAACCTTGGTCTCGAGCGGCATCTGGAAGCCAATGGCCTGGGCTTGGAGCGCACGGCTGTTGGTGACCGGTACGTGGTGGAGCGGATGCGCGAAGGCGGCTTTAACCTGGGCGGGGAGCAATCCGGCCATATCGTAATGAGCGATTACGCCACCACCGGCGACGGGCTGATGGCGGGGCTGCATTTCCTGGCGGAGATGGTGCAGACGGGGCAGAAGGCGTCCCAGTTGGCGCATCAGTTTGAAACCGTGCCGCAGCGGCTGCGCAACGTGCGCTTCCAGGCAGGCCAGGTGCCGCTGGAGGAAGCCCGGGTGCAGGAGGCGATTGCCGCGGCAGAGAAGATGCTGGACGGCCAGGGCCGTCTGCTGATCCGCAAGTCCGGCACCGAGCCGCTGGTGCGGGTGATGGCTGAAAGCGAAGACGCTGAGCTGATGACGCTGGCAGTCGACAGCGTGGTTGCCGCGGTTGAGGCCGCCGTCGCCGATTAAGGCGGCGGGCGCTCAGCCCCGTTTTCCGAACAGGCGGCTGAGCCTGCCGAACTGGCTGAGGCCGAGGCCGCCGAGGATCATCACCATTGCCAGCAGCATCGAGGGCGGCAGCTCCTCGCCCAGGAAAACCGCGCCCAGCACCACGGCCCAGACCGGCACCTGATAGTTGGTGAGGGTCATGAAGGTGGGGCCTGCCTCGCGCACCACGATGACCCGCAGCAGGTTGGCGGCGGCTGTTGGGATCAGGCCGAGCACGGCGGCAATCAGCAAGGTCCGGGTGTCTGGCATTACCGGCGGGCCTTCGGCAACCCATGCGGCTGGAAAGATGATGAAACAGCCGATCACCAGGAATATGGCGGCCAGCCCGACCGGGTCGGCAGGCGGCAGGCGGCGGGTCAGGATTGAGCTGACCGAGTAGCAGGCCGCCGCTGACAGGCAGGCGGCGCGGCCATAGGCCTCCAGTTCGGCGCCGCTGGTTTCAAATGCCTTGCCACCGATCAGCAGAGCAACCCCGGCAAAGCCGATGCAGAAGCCGATGAGGCGGCGCAGGGTCATCTGCTCGCCCGGCACAAAGACATGCGCCAGAGGCAGCACCATCAGCGGGATTGCGGCCATGCTGACGCCAGTGAAGCCGGAGGAGACATGCTGCTGACCCCAGTTGATCAGCATGAAGGGCAGGGCGGTGCTGAGGATGCCGATCAGGATCAGCGATGGCCAGCTGGCCTCGCCCTTGAACAGCTTGAACCCGCGCCAGCCCCAGACCGCGCACAGCAGGAGCGCGGCAAATCCGATCCGGCTGGCCGCCAGCCAGAACGGGGTGATGCCGTCCAGCGCCAGCTTGATCAGCAGAAAGGTTCCGCCCCAGACAAAGCCCAGGGTGGCAATCATCAGCCAGTAGCGCGGGGCGATGCTGCTTGTGCTCATGATCGGCTCTTGGCCCATTCGTCAAATGCGGTCCGAAAGAGTTCGTGGGCGCGTGGCGGGATTGCCAGGTCCTTCATCTTTCGCTCAAGTATCTCGAGCTGTCGCTGAGATGGGCGAAAATTGGACGAGTTGGCTCCGGTTAGTAAGGGGATGGCCTCGAAGAACAGGACTATTGCTTTTGCATCTTTGCCAAGATCGGCCTGCGCTATGCCTTGATTGATCAAATTGGTGGCGCGCTGGTGGTCGGTTAATAGGAAGCCTGTGAAACGCAGGCTGTTTTCGCATTTGCGCAGCCGTTCCTCTGCAGGGTGGCTGAATTTGCGGCATCCGGAGGCGTAGAGGCTGAATGAGAAGAAGTAGATCCAAACACCCAGAAAGGCCCAGATCACAATTGCCATCAGCCATTGCTTGGGAGTGTCGCGAGGTGCGATATCGGGCATGGGGTCCTCTTGCCGTTCACCGCGCGACAAGACCCCGCCGGGCGGGCGGGGTCAATGGCAATTGCTTTGTTACCGATCGAAGCGTTTGCGCTTCACGCCACGCGCGGGCGGCGGCTGCGGCTGAGGAGCAGGCCGCCGAGGATCAGAGCCAGCGCCGCAAACAGCTGCGGCGGCAGGGTTTCGCCCAGAAGGGCTGCGCCGAAGATCACCGACCAGACCGGCACCTGATAGTTCACGGTGGAGAGAAACGCCGGGCCTGCGCTGCGGGCAACCTGCACCAGCAGCACCTGGGCGAGGGCAGTGGGCAGCAGGCCAAGGTAGATAACGGCACCAAGCGGCAGGACGGCGGGCAATTCCGGCACACCTTCGGCCCAGAGCGCGGCCGGGGTCATCATGGCGGCACCGCAGAGGAGAGCGGCGGCGGAGAGCGACAGCATGTTCACCTGCGGGCAGAGTCGGGTGATGATTGAGCCGATGGCGTAACAGAGCGAAGCGCCCAGGCAGGCCAGGCGGGCCAGCGATTCGAAATCCGTGCCGGCAGAGCGGAAGGCGTCGAGCCCGATCAGCACCACAACGCCGGCAAAGCCGATCAGGAAGCTGATGGTGCGGCGCAGGGTCATGCTTTCGCCCGGAACCAGCAGATGCGCCAGCGGCAGCACAAACAGCGGCACCACCGCCATGCAGACCCCGGCAAAGCCACTGGCCACATAGGTCTGCCCCCAGCTGAGCAGGGTGAAGGGCAGGGCGTTGGTAAAGAACCCCATGCCGATGGCGCAGGCCCAGATGATCCGGCCGTCACGCGTGCGCGGTGAGGGCAAGCCGATTCCCATCGCAGAGACCACCCCCAGGAGGCACAGCGCGCCGATGGAGATCCGCAGCGCGGCGATGGTCATCGGCGGGAAGCCCCTGAGTGCCAGCGACACCGCCATGAAAGAGGCGCCCCAGATTACACCGAGGAACAGCAGCTTGGCCCAATTGGCAGCGCCGGGAGAATCTGGCATCGGATAACCTCAATAAAATAAATGAAAAAGGGCGCCCCAAAACCGGAGCGCCCTGCAGAGGTAAGGTCAGCGGAGGGTTCCGCGGGCGCCTTAGTTCTTCTCTTTGTCGACCATCTTGCCGGCCGAGATCCACGGCATCATGCCGCGCAGCTTGGCGCCGGTTTCTTCGATCAGGTGCTCGTCGTTGGCACGGCGGGAGGCTTTCAGGGTCGGCTGGCCAACCTGGTTCTCCAGCATGAAGTCGCGGACGAATTTGCCCTGCTGGATGTCTTCCAGAACCGCTTTCATGCGGGCTTTGGTTTCGTCGTACTTCAGGATGCGCGGGCCGGTGACGTACTGGCCGTACTCGGCAGTGTTGGAGATCGAGTAGTCCATGTTGGCGATGCCGCCTTCATAGATCAGGTCAACGATCAGCTTCACTTCGTGCAGGCATTCAAAGTAGGCCATTTCCGGTGCGTAGCCGGCTTCGACCAGGGTCTCGAAACCGCAGCGGATCAGTTCAACCAGACCGCCGCACAGAACCGCCTGCTCGCCGAACAGGTCGGTTTCGCATTCTTCGCGGAAGTTGGTTTCGATGATGCCCGAGCGGCCGCCGCCGATGGCGGAGCAGTAGGACAGGCCGGTTTCCAGCGCTTTACCGGTGGCGTCGGTGTGAACCGCAACCAGGCAGGGCACGCCGCCGCCTTTGGTGTATTCACCGCGCACGGTGTGGCCCGGGCCCTTGGGCGCCATCATGATGACGTCGACGCCTTCTTTCGGCTCGATCAGGCCGAAGTGCACGTTCAGGCCGTGGGCAAACGCGATGGCTGCGCCCGGACGGATGTTGTCGTGGACGTATTTCTTGTAGGTCTCAGCCTGCAGTTCGTCGGGCATGGTGAACATGATCACGTCGCACCAGGCGGCCGCTTCTGCGATGCCCATGACCTGCAGGCCTTCGCCTTCGGCTTTCTTGGCGGAGGGGGAGCCTTCGCGCAGGGCAACAACAAGGTTCTTGGCGCCGCTATCGCGCAGGTTCAGCGCGTGGGCGTGGCCCTGGGAGCCATAGCCCAGGATGGCCACTTTCTTGTCCTTGATCAGGTTCACATCGCAATCGCGGTCGTAATAAACGCGCATGATCCACGTCCTTTCGTTTGGTGTTTGAAGGCATCATAGGCATGTGGGCGGGGAAGGCGATTGCTGTTGCGCATGAATTTCGCAGTTTCTTTGCGGTAGTCATTCGTCACTTTGACTGATAGTGACGAAATCATGCTTGATGATCTCGACCGGCGCATTCTGCGCTATATGCAAAGCGACCCGGAGCAATCGATTCCGGATCTGGCCGAACGGCTGGGGCTTACAGCCTCGCGCCTGTCGCGGCGGCTGGAGAAGCTGCGCGAGGCGCGCGTGATCCTTGGGCAGCGCGCGGTAATCGACTGGCGCGCCCTGGGATATGAGGTCGAGGTGTCGCTGAGGGTGACGCTGGACAAGACCAATCCGCGCGCCTTTGACGAGTTCATCGAGGCCGCCCGCGGCATTGCCGAGGTGATCGAGATCCAGACATTTCTGGGCCAGGTCGACGTGCGGCTTTCGGTGATTGCGCGAGACATGACGCATTACCAGCAGATCTACCGCGCCGCCATTCTGAACCTGCCGCATATCACCGATATCGAGGCGCTGATGCATGTGGCGCGGATCAAGTCGGACGAGGTGCTGCCAGTATGAGCGGGCTGGATGATCTCGATTTTGCCATCCTGCGGGCGCTGTCGGAGGATGCCACTCTGTCGGCGGGGGCGATGGGGCGGCAGCTGGGCCTCAGCCAGCCCGCCACCTGGCGGCGGATCAAGCGGCTGCAGGAGGCGGGTATCATTGCGGGCCGCAGGCTGGAGTTGGACAAGGAGAAGCTGGGGTTTGGCGTGACCGTTTTTCTGGGCGTCAAACTGGCGACCAAGGGGCGGGTCTCGCTGGAGGATTTTGAGCGCGCGGTGTCCGCCATCCCCGAGGTGCAGACGGTGGAGCATGTGCTGGGCATGTATGACTACCGCCTGCGGGTGACGGCACGGGACATTTCCGACTTTGAACGCGTGCTGCGGCGCCGGGTGATGACCCTGCCAGGAGTGGGCAATGTCGAGGCCAATGTGCTGCTGAGCGAGGAGCGGCGGCCGGGACCGCTGGGGTGACGGCGCACCTTTGTTGCCGATGTGAAACCCGCCTGGCGCAAATGCGGGTGTTTTCTGTCGTGACTGGGCTGTCTTTTCCCTTCCATTCCGTCAGTATCACCCTTCGGAGAACGGCGGCGGTGCTGTATGCCATTGTAGGCTTTGCCAAAGCCTGCGGCACCGGCTAGCCGTTTCATGAGGAATACCAAGGGAGGCCCAGATGGCACTGCTCGATACCGTGGACCCGCAGGGTCTGGATGAATTCTCGGTGGTTTTCACCGACCGCTCGCTCAACCACATGTCCAAGGCCTTTCAGACCGTGATGCTGGACATCAACGGGATGCTGAAAGAGGTCTATAACGCCGAGGCTGTGGCGCTGGTGCCGGGTGGCGGGACTTATGCGATGGAGGCGGTGGCGCGCCAGTTTGCCCGCGGCGCCAATGCGCTGGTGGTCAGGAACGGCTGGTTCTCTTACCGCTGGAGCCAGATCTTTGAAGCCGGCGGCTTCACCGCGTCCTCCACCGTGATGAAGGCACGCCGCACCGGCAATGAGAGCGCATCGCCGTTTGAGCCCGCGCCGATTGCGGATGTGGTGGCTGCGATCAAGGACCAGAAGCCGGATATCGTTTTCGCCCCGCATGTGGAAACCGCCGCAGGTGTGATCCTGCCGGATGACTATGTGACCGCCATGGCGGCGGCTGCGCATGAGGTGGGCGCGCTGATGGTGCTGGACTGCATCGCGTCGGGCTGTGCCTGGATCGACATGAAGGCGACTGGTGTGGACGTGCTGATTTCCGCCCCGCAGAAGGGCTGGAGCGCGTCTCCGTCC
Organism: Leisingera sp. ANG-DT; assembly: GCF_000813785.1. NCBI lineage: Bacteria > Pseudomonadati > Pseudomonadota > Alphaproteobacteria > Rhodobacterales > Roseobacteraceae > Leisingera > Leisingera sp. ANG-DT. Next base: position 50,653 of record NZ_JWLE01000029.1, on the reverse strand, counting down.
GCCGGTCTGGTGATGTTCTCGGACCGGGCGCTGGCGCGGCTGGAAGAGACTACTTCGGACAGCTTTGCCATCAACCTGAAGCAATGGCGCACCATCATGAAAGCGTACGAGGACGGCGGCCATGCCTATCATGCCACCATGCCGACTGATGCGCTGAAGGCCTTCCGCGACACCATGCTGGAGACCAAGGAGTACGGGTTCGGCCGCTTGCGCGATGCGCAGTGGGCGCTGGGCAACGGCGTGCGGGCGATGCTGAAGGAGAAGGGGATCACCTCAGTTGCGGCGGATGGCTTCGGTGCGCCGGGCGTGGTGGTGAGCTATACCTCTGATCCGGACGTGCAGAACGGCAAGAAGTTCCTGGCACTGGGTACCCAGATCGCCGCCGGCGTGCCGCTGCAGTGTGATGAGCCTGCCGATTTCCGCACCTTCCGCCTCGGACTGTTCGGTCTGGACAAGCTCTATGACGTGGATGCCACCATCGCACGGCTGAAAACAGTCGTGGATCAGGTGCTTTAACGCAAAATCTGGACTGGGCTGCGCAAGGGGATATTGCTTGTGCGGCCCAGCCCGTGGCGCAGGGTGAGCCAGATCACCCCGAGGCTGATGGCCAGCCATATTCCGCCCCATAGCATGGTTACGCCGCCGAACTCCTCCGCCATCATCCGCGCGTCGGAGCGCAGGTAGGATCGCGCGATGGTGTCGTCCCAGATATCAAGCGGCACGTAGATCATGCTGCTGACCCCGATCACCCGCAGGATCATGTCGTTGATATTGAGGCTGAGGTAGCGCGATGCGGCGAGCATCAGCGCGCCGGTGGCAAGGGTAAAGCCAAGCGCGAACAGATCCCGGACATAAAAAGCCGCAACCGCCAGGGTGATTGCGCCGAAGAAGGCGAGCACCTTGCGGTCCCAATCGGTGCGCAGGGCAATCACGAACAGGGCAGAACCGATCAGCAGCGATCCGGTGTAGCCTGCCGTGAGCGTCAGGAACCGGCTGCCGCCGCGCGAGACCACTCTGCCGCCTTCATAGGGGTCGATGGTCAGGCTGACCACATCCCCGCCGGTCAGCAAGGTCATGCCGGCATGGGAGACTTCATGCAGGAACACGGTCAGGATCCGCAACGGAAGCAGCGCCGGGGTTTGCCAGAGGATGGCAATCGCCAGGGTCAGGCAGAGGAGCTGCCAGTGGCCTTTCAAAAAGCGTCCGGCAGCCCGCATGTTACTTCACACCAAGGCCCATCTGCATCAGCGTTTTGCGCACCGGGGCCAGCGAATACAGCGCGTTGAGGCCAAAGGCACGCAGGTCGCGCAGCGGGCGCGGCGCCAGCATGGAGGTGCGGTTCAGGAGGTCGATGCCCTTCACGCGCAGCAGGATCTCGTTGTGGCGGGCCTTGTGGTAGGCGGCCAGCATCTGCGCATCGCCCAAGCCCTCGGGGCGGGCCTCCGCCAACTCCAGCAGGCTGCGCAGATCGCCCAGGGACATGTTCAAACCCTGGGCGCCGATCGGCGGCACCACATGGGCGGCTTCGGCCATCAGCGCCAGCCGCTCGCCGTTCAGCCGCTCTGCCGACTGGCTGATGATCGGCCAGATAGTGCGGTGTGACGCCAGTTTCAGATCGCCGAACAGCCCGCAGCTGCGCTCGGTCATCGCGGCCTCGAAGGCTGCGGGTTCCAGGTTCAAGAGTTCCTGCGCCTCGGGGCCGCGCTCCATCCAGACAATCGCCGAGGACGGCTGGCCCTGATGGTCGGGCAGCGGCACCAGCGTGAAGGGGCCGCCAGAGCGGTGGATCTCGGTGGAGACGTTGTCATGTGGCACAGGGTGGGTGACGGCAAAGGCCAGCGCCTTTTGCCCGTAACGGGTGGTTTTCACCGGAATGCCAGCGGCCTCGCGCATGGGGGAGTTGCGGCCGTCACAGGCCACTACCAGTTTTGCGGTCACCTGGGTGCCGCCGCTGAGGCCGACGCGCGCCTCATCGGTGCGGGTGAACAGGCCAGTGGTGCCGGTGCCGAAACGCAGGTCGACGTTCGGCAGTTCTGCCAGCCGGGCAATCATTTCGCGCCGCAGCAGCCAATTGGGCAGGTTCCACCCGAACGGCTGGTCAGAGATGTCAGCGGCGTTGAAATCCTTGACCACCCGCGGTTCGGGCCGGGCGCCGCCCGCATCGACGATGCGCATGATCTGCAAGGGGGCGGCGTGGTCCGCCAGCCGCGCCCAGATCCCGCAGCGCTCCAGCAGCGCCTGGGCCGGTTGCAGAAATGCGGTGGTGCGCAGATCGGAGCCTTCGGCGTCGCGTTCGGTGACCGGCGGGGCCGGGTCGGCGCAAATGACGCTGAAGCCCTTGGAGGCAAACGCGGCGGCTGCGGTCAGTCCCGCGATGCCGCCGCCGGAAATCAGGATGTCGCAGGTCTCGGCCATGGTCTCAGCCCTCCGTTGTTGCCCTGAAATAGGCCCTGACGGAGGGGGAAGACAAGCAGCAACCTGCCGCTCGGGGAATTAGCCGCGGGTGATGGACAGCAGGACCAGGAACATCACCGGCACCATGCACAGCGCGGGGATGTAGAGGCCCGGAATGCCGAACAGCATGATCGAGCAGCCCCAGAGGCTGACAAAGGTTGCCAGGGCGTAGCCGATGTTCTCCTCCGGGCCGTAGGCGACTTCCTTGAAGATCCGCCCCAGCAGCGGCACGGCAAACAGGATGCGCTGCCACAGGGTCAGGCGGGCGGGGAGGGTGTATGCGCTCATCGGTCATGCTCCATCAGGTCGTTTCGGGGCGCATATAGGGAGGAAAACATGCAGCAAACAGGTATATTTTGCCGCAGTTGCGAAGTTTTGCCGGAATGCAATTGCACACATTTTGCGATGCGGCAAACGGCTGCGCAAAAGCGTCCTGGCGCAGGCTTTGCGGTCAATTCAGTGCGGCCAGAAAACCCGCCAGATCGTCCGAATGATGATGGATATGGTCCGCCTTGACCGGCTCTGGCGCCACATGGACGGTGCGCATGCCCATCTCATGCGGGGCGGCCAGGTTGCGCGGATCATCCTCGAACATGGCGGCCTGCTGCGGGGCGATCCCGGCGCGGGCAAACACCCGGTCAAAGGCGCGGCGTTCGGGCTTCGGGTGGTAGTCCGCATGTTCGACGCCGTAAACCTCATCGAACAGTCCGGACAGTCCGCGCGCGGCCAGTACCCGCTCGGCATAGGGTGCAGAGCCGTTGGTATAGACGATCTTCTTGCCGGGCAGATTGCGGATCGCGGCCGCCAGCGGCGCGTCCTCCTCCAGATGGTCCATAGAGATGTCGTGGACTGCGACCAGATAGGGGTCCGGGTCCAGATCGTGTTCGCGCATCAGCCCGGCAAGGGTTGTGCCATGCTCGCGCCAGTAATGGCTGCGCAGGCGGTCGGCCTCTGCCCTGTCGACCTTGAGCGCGTCCATCACATAGGCCGTCATCTTGACCTCGATCTGGTCGAACAGCCGGGCGGAGGGGTGATAGAGGGTGTTGTCGAGATCGAACACCCATTGGCGGACGTGGGAAAAGGCGTGTTTGGGCATGGTGCCGAAGTAGGGGTCCCAAGCGGCATTTGCAATCAAAAGCACATTTTGCCTGCGGGTTTTCAGCGCGTTGGCGCCATCAGGGTTGATTGCTGGGGGATGCGCTGTAGAGATTGTCGGATCAAAACAGACGAGGGGCGACCATGAGCCAGAGCCGCAGCAACCAGAAAGATGCCTATGCGCTGATCCTCGAGGCGATCGACTCGGGGATCTACAAGCCGGGCGACCGGCTGGTGGAAAGCGATCTGGCGGAACGCTTTGGCGTGTCGCGTACGCCGATCCGCGAGGCGCTGCAGCGGCTGGAGACGCAATCGCTGCTGGAGCGCGACGGGCGGTCGCTGATTGTGGCCTCGCTGGATCACAACCAAATGGCTGAGCTGTATGTGGTGCGGCGCGAGCTGGAAGGGCTGGCGGCACAGCTGGCGGCGCGCCATGCCACCGAGGAAGAGATCAAGGTGCTGAAGGAGATGGTCGAGTCTGACGACAAGCTGGTCGGCGATCCGGCGGCGCTGTCCAAGGCCAACCGCCGGTTCCATGAGCAGATCCATCTGGCCTCGCACAACCGCTACCTGGTGCAGCAGCTGGATCTGGTGCACCGGACCATGGCGCTGATGGCGACCACCTCGCTGGCGGCCGAGGGCCGCAGCGAGATTGCCCAGTCAGAGCACAAGGGAATTGTCGACGCGATCAGCCGCCGCGATGAGGCGGCAGCGGGTGAAGCGCTGAAGGAGCATATTTCAATCGCGTTCATGACCCGGCTGAAGCAGGACGCCAGCGGGCGGGGATAACCCGCCAGCGGCGGCGGCGGCGTTTGGTGGCGGGTTTGATGCCGTGGGCCGTCTTGTCCCAGAAAAATGGCCGCGCGAGCAGTTCATGCGCCGCCTTGGCAACCGCAACGGCGCCCATCGGGAAGTAAAGGATCATTGCAGGTGCCCAGGCTGCCAGCCACGGGCGGCCCATGGCAAAGGCCGCGGTGATACTTATGAACAGCCCCAACCCTTCAAAGAACACCAGCATTGCCGCGGCCAGCGTCAGCAGCAGCGGCGGCAGGCTCTCGTCGCTGGGGTGCGGCAGGCCCAGGGTGAACAGCCAGAACGACCACAGCACCGGGGCAAACAGGAACTGCCCGATGGTGCCCAGAAAGAACGCCTGAAAGCCCAGAAAACGCTTCCAGCCCAGTTCCGCTAGCAGCCGCAGCGGCTGGCGCATATGCACCAGATAGGTCACCATAAACCCCTTGAGCCAGCGGGAACGCTGCTTGATCCAGGGCCAGGGGCGCCAGTTGGCTTCCTCATATGTCGTGCTGGGCAGCATTTCCGTGCGGTATCCTGCCCGGTACAGGCGGACGCCCAGATCAGCGTCTTCGGTGACGTTGTGGGCATCCCAGCCGCCCAGTTCCTCCAGCACCTTGCGGCGCACAAACATGGTGGTGCCGCCCAGAGGCACAACAAGGCCGAGCCGGGCGATGCCATGCAAAACGATGCGGAACCAGCTGGCATATTCCAGCGTGAAGCAGCGTGATATCCAGTTGGTGCCCGGATTGTAGTAGTCCAGCACTCCCTGAAAACACGCCGTCCGTTTATCAGCGGCGGCAAAGGCCTGCGCGACCTGATTCAGCTGCTCGGCCTGGGGCGCATCCTCGGCGTCCCAGACCCCGATGATGTCACCGCGGCAGAAATTCAGCGCGTAGTTCATCGCCCGGGGTTTGGTCGTCAGCCCGCCGAAGGCCGGCACTTCCACCACGCGGATCCAAGCGGGCAGGCGGGCGTTCTGCAGGGCAGCACGGGTTACGCTGTCGTGCTCCTCCAGCACCAGGATCACGTCCGTCTGCGCCCGCGGATAGCTGAGTTTCCGGATCCGGGTGAGCAAGGCGCGGCTGATCTCGGCCTCCTGATAGAGCGGAATCAGGATTGAAATCATAGGGCAGGAGGTGCGGGGAGGCGTGGCAAGCTCGGGCTTGGTGGATACCCGGTGCGCGCGTGCATGCCAGTAAGAGGCGAGTCCGCAGAGCTTGAGCGCGGTAAACAGAAATACAGAGAGCAGCGCCAATGCGCTGAGAGAGGTGAAAACCGCTGCCGGAGCGTGCCAGGACAGAAAGAGCGCCGGGGCGGCCAAGGTGGCCAGCAGAGCGCGGCCCCGCGCAAGCCGCAGGGTGCGGCAGCTTAGCTGCGGGGCCACGCTGCAGCTGGCCTGCTGCACCAGGGCGGGGCTGAAATGGGCGGTAAGCAGTGCTGTAATCTGGGCTTCACTGGCCAGAACCGGGGTGACCTGCTGGAAACTGTCCCGCAGTTCCTGCTGCAGGGTCTCAAACCGGTCGGGGTGGGCAACCGCCACTGTGACGGTCCGGCCCAGCTGCATCCAGGGAACCGCGCAGCGGCGCAGCCAGAACCGCGCGGGTTTGCAGGCCAGCAGCCGGGAGTTGGCCATCTGGCCGGACAAGTCAGCGCGGGGCATCCGGTACTGGCGGGACAATGTGTCCTGGACCTGGTCCTCGCTTGCCAGCCCTTCGGCAACCAGCACCCGTCCAAGCGCGGCTTTCTGGTGCTGCCGCAGCACCAGAGCCTTCATCATGCTGCTGTTGTCTACCGGCGGCGGCGCATCCGGCGGCAGCCCTTGCTGCGGGAGCTTTCCCTGCTGCGGCGGCCGGAGCTGCCGCAGCGGCTGTGACACAATACCCATCGCCCGTCCGCAACACTGAAACCAGAGGCGTTCAGGCTGGCGGCGGGGGGTTAAGAGTTGGTAAATGCGGTGTTAACCATGCCGCCAGAGCGGCATGGCCGGCCGATTTTTTACGCAGATTTGCGTTCTGCCATCGCGTCGGCAAAGCGCTCGAACAGGTAGAAGCTGTCCTGCGGGCCGGGGCTGGCCTCGGGGTGGTGCTGCACCGAGAACACCGGCTTGCCGGCAATGCGGATACCGCAGTTGGAGCCGTCGAACAGCGAGACATGCGATTCTTCGACGCCCTCCGGCAGGGTCTGCGCATCCACCGCAAAGCCGTGGTTCATCGAGGTGATTTCCACTTTGCCGGTGGAATGCTCCTTGACCGGGTGGTTGGCGCCGTGGTGGCCGTGGTTCATCTTGACGGTCTTGGCGCCCAGGGCCAGGGCCAGCATCTGGTGGCCGAGGCAGATGCCAAAGACCGGCAGGTCAGCTTTCAGCACGTCCTGGATCATCGGCACCGCGTATTCGCCAGTGGCCGCCGGATCGCCCGGGCCGTTGGACAGGAACACGCCGTCGGGATTGTGCGCCAGCACTTCCTCGGCGGTGGCGGTGGCGGGCAGCACGGTCACGTCGCAGCCCGCGGAGGCGAGGCAGCGCAGGATGTTGCGCTTGGCACCATAGTCAACAGCCACAACCTTGTGCTTGGGCGCTTCCTGGCGGGCATAACCATCCGGCCAGGCCCAGCGCATTTCGTCCCAGCGGTAGCTTTGCGCGCAGGTAACGTCCTTGGCCAGGTCAAGGCCGACCAGGCCGGACCAGCCGCGCGCCTTGGCGACCAGCGCCTCAATGTCGAAGTTGCCCTCCGGGTCATGCGCCAGTGCCACATGCGGCGCGCCCTGCTGGCGGATCGCGCGGGTCAGGCGGCGGGTGTCGACGCCGCCGATGGCGATGCGGCCGGTGCGGGTGAGCCAGTCCTTCAGCTCTTCGGTTGCGCGCCAGTTGGAGGCCAGCGTCGGATCCCATTTCACCACCATGCCCGCAGCAACGGGATCGCCGGTTTCGTCATCTTCCGGGGTGACGCCGGTGTTGCCGATATGGGGGAAGGTGAAGGTGACGATCTGGCCGGCATAGGAGGGATCGGTCATGATCTCCTGGTAGCCGGTCATTGCGGTATTGAAGCAGAGCTCGGCCACGGTGTCGCCGGTCGCGCCGAAACCGGTGCCGTAAAAGACGGTGCCATCAGCGAGCGCCAGGCATGCGGTGGGCTTGGTCGGGGCGGAAGCGGCCATTGCGCGAGTCTCCATGCGGGTAAAATTCATGGGCTTGTAAGGGGAGCGCCCATGCGGGTCAAGCCTGCAAGAGGCGGCCAGGCTGACGCGGGGACAGGAATGGAAAGTTTACTGTAAACTTGCACAGCTGCATAAGAATGGATAACCATCGGTGTCCGGCAACCATGGGGATGCTTTTGCATATGGATACGCGCACTCGGGTCAATCAGGCCCTGAAGCAGGCGATGAAAGACAAGGCGGCGGAGCGGCTGTGTACGCTGCGGCTGATCAATGCTGCGATCAAGGACCGCGAAATTGCTGCCCGCGCCGATGGCGAGGAAACCAGCATCGGAGATGAGGAAATCCTCGCCATTCTGAGCAAGATGACCAAGCAGCGCAAGGAAAGCGCCCACGCCTATGAGGAAGGCGGGCGGCTGGATCTGGCGGAGCGGGAACTGGGCGAGATCGCCGTCATCGAGGAATTCCTGCCGCAGCAGCTGAGCGACGAGGAGGCGGCTGAGGCGGTAAAGACGGTAGTTGCGGAGACCGGCGCCGAATCGATTCGCGACATGGGCAAGGTGATGGCCGCGCTGAAGGCGAAATACACCGGCCAGATGGATTTCGGCAAAGCCGGCCCGATGGTCAAGGATCAGCTCTGCAGCAAGGGCGACTGCTGAGGGAAGGCACGCTGGCGCGTGCTGCCTCCGGCGGGGGTATTTGAGACCAGAAAGAAGCGTAAGGCCCGCATCGCGGGCCTTTCTTATGTCAGCTAGCTGGACAGGGCGTCTTTGAGGTCGCCGTAGAGCGCGACCCGTTCTTCTTCCGAGAGGAAGGCGCCGATTTCCACCTCGCGGCCGCCGCCCTGCAGGGTGACATAATGGGGTACCGGGCCGTCATGCTCGTGCATCTCGACGCGGGTCCAGTAGCGGTTGCAGCGCCAGCTTTGCCGCTTGCCGTCCGGGTTGATCCGCTCCAGCCGGGCTTCCTCGGCGGTGAGGGTCAGCACTTCGAGGATCTGGTGGTCGCGGCGGCTGCGGTCCAGCGCCCATTTCATGCCGAACAGCGCCAGCAGCAGGAATGGCAGGAGGCCCCAGAGCAGGAAGGATCCCAGCAGCGGCAACAGTGGCACGCAGATCAAAGCTGCAGTGACGCCAATAAAACGCGCGTACCCCTTGGGCGGCAGCGACTGGTGCGGCCAGAGGTGCAGTTCACGCTCGGCGCCAGACTGCGGGCGGATCCAATTGTAGGGCATAGGTTCGGGCCTGAAGAGGGAGAGCGCTCTATGAATGATGTGCCGGAAGGGCGGAAATTCCACTGCGGCCATTTATCCGGACAAGCGGGTATGAAAAAGGCCCCGGAGCATCAGCACCGGGGCTTTTCTGTATCAGCTTCTCAGCCGCTTAGTGCGAATGCGAGCGGTCCCAGTCTTCCTGCTTGGGCAGGATTTCGAAGGTGTGCTCCGGCGGCGGGGAGGGCAGGGTCCACTCCAGGGTGTCCGCATATTCGTTCCAGTAGTTGTTCTGGGTGACGCGGGCGCCGCGCAGCAGCGAATAGATCACCACGCCGAAGAACAGGATGAACGAAGCGAAGGAGATGAACGCGCCATAGGACGAGATCTTGTTCCAGTAGGCAAAACCTTCCGGGTAGTCGATGTAGCGGCGCGGCATGCCCTGACGGCCCAGGAAGTGCTGCGGGAAGAAGGTCAGGTTGGCGCCGATGAAGAACAGCCAGAAGTGGATCTGTGCGCCCAGCTCGTTGTACTGGCGGCCGGTCATCTTGCCGAAGTAGAAGTAGATGCCCGAGAAGATCGCGAACACCGCACCCAGCGACATCACGTAGTGGAAGTGAGCCACAACGTAGTAGGTGTCGTGATAGGCGCGGTCGACAGCCGCCTGGCTCAGCACCACGCCGGTCACACCGCCGACGGTGAACAGGAACAGGAAGCCGAAGGCGAACATCATCGGAGCTTTGAACTCGATGGAGCCGCCCCACATGGTGGCGATCCAGGAGAACACTTTAACCCCGGTCGGAACCGCGATCACCATGGTGGCCAGCATGAAGTAGGCCTGCTGGTTCAGCGACATGCCGACGGTATACATGTGGTGCGCCCACACGACGAAGCCCAGAACGCCGATCGCAATGATCGCCCAGACCATCGGCAGGTAGCCGAAGACAGGTTTGCGCGCAAAGGTGGCGATGACGTGGGAGATGATGCCGAAGCCGGGCAGGATCACGATGTACACTTCCGGGTGGCCGAAGAACCACAGGATGTGCTGGTACAGGATCGGGTCGCCGCCGCCTGCCGCGTCAAAGAAGGTGAAGCCGAAGTTGCGGTCCATCAGCAGCATGGTGATGGCGCCGGCCAGAACCGGCAAGCTCAGCAGGATCAGCCAGGAGGTGACGAAGATCGACCAGGAGAACAGCGGCACCTTGAACAGGGTCATGCCCGGGGCGCGCATGTTCAGGAAGGTGGTGATCATGTTGATCGCACCCAGGATCGACGAAGCACCCGAGACGTGCACGGCGAAGATCGCCAGGTCCATCGAGTAGCCGCCTTCGTTCACGGACAGCGGCGGGTACAGAACCCAGCCGACGCCGGAGCCCAGCTGGTCATTGCCGCCCGGGGAGACAACCGAGAGGACCGCCAGCGAGGTGCCTGCGACATACATCCAGAACGACAGGTTGTTCATCCGCGGGAACGCCATGTCCGGCGCACCGATCTGCAGCGGCATGAAGTAGTTGCCGAAACCGCCGAACAGGGCCGGAATCACCACGAAGAACATCATCAGGATGCCGTGGGCGGTGATCATCACGTTCCAGAGGTGGCCGTTCGGAGTACATTCCGCAGCGGCGTCTGCGAACAGGCGCGCGCCTTCAAGGCACATGTATTGAACGCCGGGATCCATCAGCTCCAGCCGCATGTAGACGGTGAAGATGACGGAGATGAGACCTGCAATCGCCGAGACGATCAGGTAAAGAATGCCGATATCCTTATGGTTCGTGCTCATGAACCAGCGGGTGAAAAAGCTCCGCTCGTCCTCGTGGCCGTGACCATGAATGGCTGCGTCTGCCATTTAGGTGCCTCCTGCTGCATAACGAAAGGCCCCCGGAGACGGACTCCGGGCGGCCTGGATTCCTTGCGAGTTTTAGTGTGGCCTGCCGGGGCCTTCAATGGCGGAGTTTGATCTGGATCAAGATTTATTGCCGCAGGGGCTTGAATGCCCTGGGATTTGCCCGGCTCAGACGGCTTGACCTGGGGGCGGGGCGCGCGCACAACCGGGGAAAGCCAGAACAAGGAGCCCGGACGCATGCCTGATTATGACCCCGACAATATTTTTGCCAAGCTCCTGCGCGGGGAGATCCCGTCCACCCGCGTTTATGAGGATGACGATACCCTGGCCTTCATGGATATCATGCCACGCGCAGACGGGCATCTGCTGGTTATCCCCAAGACCCCCTGCCGCAATATCCTGGATGCCAGCCCGGCGCAGCTGGGCGCAGTGATGCAGACGGTGCAGAAACTGTCGCAGGCAGTGATCGCGGCGTTCGGCGCGGACGGGGTCACCGTGCAGCAGTTCAATGAGGCGGCTGGCGGGCAGGAGGTGTTCCACCTGCACATGCATGTGCTGCCGCGGCACGAGGGCGACCGGCTGCGCCCGCCGGGCACCATGGGCGACATGGACCTGATCCAGGCCCAGGCGGAAAAGATCCGCGCGGCGCTGGCGAACAGCTGACGTTCTCCTCCTGTGCATTTTGAAATGCAAGAACACCGCAGAGGTTCTGCGGTGTTTTCTGATGCGAATTTATGCATCTGAAATAAATGTTGAATTTTAGTTGAATTTGATCATAGCTGTTTCGCAAATTGGTTGTAGGTCAAAGAGGGCGCGCGCGCCCAAGCGTATGGGAACCCAAGAATTGGGGTAGACCGGCACGGAATGCCTGCCTGGTTTCGGGCGGCATCAGCCGGGCATTTTTAGTTTACAGGCAGGTCGCCTGAAACATGCGGGCCAGAAGGTCTGCACTCGCCTGTGCGCTTGCTGAATGCTTGCCGGGCGCAGGGTCTCTTTGACGTTAAAGCAGTATTGGAGGGGCGGGGTGACGCTCTTGTGCCGTGCGCAGACCTTGTCGCAGGATCAGGTCGTGGCCGCAATTTATGAAACGATGATCCGGCCAGAGCAATTCGACCGGTTTATGCCCGGCCCGCATGATGGTCCGGTTGCGCCTTCTCCGGGCCGCATGCAGCAAGGACGGCTCAGGACCGCACCGGTGCTGCAAGCGCATTTCGCACGGGCGGCCGGGATACAGGAGCAGCAATGGCAGCGGGCGGGGCGGCCGCACCCGGGCGCGTATTCGGGCAATTGCACCCGGTTCTGGCTTCTGGTGGATGCGAACGCAGGCGGAGGTCTTCTGAATGCATCGCAGCGGGCAGCGCGCCAGCTGGCTGGCGGCATGGCAATTCCTGCAGCGCTGGGGCTAACACCAGCAGCAGCGGAACACTGGCAGAATTACCTTGAGGACGTGCGCAGCGGGAATTTCTCCTGGCGCGATGTCCTGCTGCTTGCGGCCTGCGGCCCCGGAGAGCAATTTTTGTGCCGCCCGGTTCGCCTGAACGGTGGCGGCGTTGCGGTCATGGCTGAGCGGTTGGAGGGGGATTGGGCCACCGACGCTGCGGCGCCGGTTGCGGCTGCTTTGGGTTTGCAGCAGCAGGGCTTCGAGCCTTTAAGGGACGCGGCAGCCAGGGGCGGCGGCAAGGTGGGGGGCAGGCTGGAGCAGGCCGCTGAGCAAGCGGGAGCGCCAGGCCCGGCGGAGCTGGTCCGGCTGGCCGCCTTCCTGATGAACGAGCACAGCCGGGATCTGGCTATTGCCAAGGGTGACCTGCTGCCGCCATCCGAGACCTTCGAAGACAGCTCGGGCCAGCGCTCTCAATACTTCCGGCTAGGGGCAGAGACTGGCCAGCCGGTGATTTTCGTGCATGGGATGCTGGACGGGATTGCACCGCTGCAGCGCTTGCAGCCGCAGTTGCGGACGTTGGGGTTCAGGGTCTATGCACCGATGCGCCGCGGCTATGGCGGATCGGTGCCGCTGAAACGCGAAGAGGATCCCGCTGATGCCTTTGTAAAGCAGCTGGCTGCTTTGATGGCGCATGAGAACCTGCAGCGCCCTGTGCTGCTGTGCCATCGCGGAGGTGCGCTTTATGGCTTTCAGGCAGCCCGCCGCCTGGACAGCAGGATTGCCGGTTTGGTGGCAGCTGCTTCAAACTGCGCCATCAGTTCGCCCCGGCAGTTCTCCGGTCTGAGCGGCTACGCATGGCTGGTCGCGCTGGCCGCCGCCCGCGCCAGCTGGATGCTGCCCGCGCTGATGAAAGGCTGGGCCGCAGCGCTGCACTGGTACGGGCCCAAGACCCTGCTGCGGATGCAAACCCGCAGCGGCAGCAAGGAACGGGCCATGCTGTCGCAGCTGGACCTTCTGCAGCTGCTTCAGCAAAGTCAGCGGCTGTTCCAGGAACAGGGCGGCGCGGGGTTCCTGGCTGATGTTCAGATGCTGCGGCAAGGGGTGCAGGCGGTGGTGCCGGGCAAGAATACACGGTCGGTGTTTGTACATGGAGGAGAGGATCACATTGCGCCGCTCTCCGCTGTTCGCGAGATGCTGGGCGGCCTGCCGGATGCCAGGCTGTGCATCAGCCAGGATGCCGGAGCACTCCTGTTCTACACTTTCCCGGAGCTGGTGCTGACAGCGCTGCAGGATCTTGCGTCCGTAGCAGACAGTTGAGGTCAGCGTCCAAAGACCTGCGCGAAACTGCGTTTCAGGGCGACATCCACATCTGCCATCGTCACCGGCAGCCCCAAATCCACGAGGCTGGTCACCCCGTATTCTGTGATGCCGCAGGGAACGATGCCCGTGAAATGTTCCAGTTCCGGTTCAACGTTGATGGAGATGCCGTGGAAGCTCACCCATTTCCGCAAGCGGATTCCGATGGCGGCAATCTTGTCCTCAGCCATACTGCCCGCTAGGGTCCGCGGCTTTTCAGGCCTCTCGACCCAGACGCCGACCCGGCCTTCGCGGATGTGGCCCTTGATGTTGAACTCATCCAAAGCCGCGATCACCCAGCTTTCCAGCTGCTGCACAAAACGGCGCACGTCGTGGCCGCGTTTGCCCACGTCCAGCATCACATAAACCACCCGCTGTCCCGGCCCGTGATAGGTGTACTGGCCGCCGCGCTTGCTCTCATAGACCGGGAAACGTTCGGGATCTGTCAGGTCTTCACGTTTGGCAGAGGTGCCGGCTGTGTAAAGCGGCGGGTGCTCAACCAGCCAGATGCATTCTTCCGCCGATCCGGCAGCAATTGCCGCAGCGCGCTTCTCCATGAAGGCAACCGCTTGATCATACTCGACTAAACCGTCTGATGTGATCCACTCAACCATGCCCGATGCCGTCTTCTTCCATCGTTTGTAAGGGGGGCGGATAAAATTGGCCGGAAAACCCCTAGGTGCCAGTGCTTTCTGTGGAGTATCCTGATTCCATAGCGAGTATCCATAGGGGGCGCGTATCATGTTTATCAAGCCGCTCAAGCCGGCCCTTACCGCCGCATTTCTGGCAACATCCGTCACCAGTCCTGCAGCCGCGGACGAATTGGGGGCCGCCATTGCCGGCGCCGTGATCGGCGGCGTCATTGTCAATGAAGTCCACAAGAACAAGCAACGGCGCCGCGCCGCCACTACCTACAGGCGCGCACCAACCTATTCGGCGGCGCGGGCTGAAAACCGGGAAACCCAGGTTGCGCTCAACTATTTCGGCTTTAATTCGGGAACCCCTGACGGGGTGCTGGGCCGCCGGTCCCGTGCGGCCATTACCCAGTACCAGGTCCACATGGGCTATCCGGCCACCGGCCATCTGGCACCGTATGAGCGAAATTTCCTGGTCAGCTCCTACAACCGGGCCCAGGTTGGCGGCCCGCAGGTTATCAAGGCGATGCAAGGCCCGCAGGGCGTGCGCGGTGTGCTGCACACCTGGCGGGATGAGGCCGCAGGCATCCGCGCTCCAGGCAGCACCTATGCCAGCGGCGGTTATGGCGGGCTGCCGCCAGAAGTCAGCCACGCGGTGGATGAAATTGCCGCCAGCTCCGAACCGACCGGCGAACAGCTGCTGCAGCGCACCGGCTTCATGCAACTGGCAGACCTGAATGGCGACGGCCGCAACGATTATGTGCTGGATACCTCAGTCTCCGGCAGCTCGTTCTGGTGCGGCGCGTCAAATTGTTCGGTGATGGTCTTTGCTTCGACGCCGCAAGGGTACCAGCGCAACGATTTCCTGGCCCGCGGCGTGACCCCGGCCAGCTTCGCCTGCCATCAGGGCACTTGCAGGATGGCGGATACCGGCCCGGACGCGCCGGTTCAGGCCGCGCAGAACCGCAGCACAGTGATGGCTTTCTCGGGGCAGGAAAATGCGGCCCTGGGCGGCATCACCCTGTTCGATCAGCCAGAGCAAAGCGCCTCGCTTACAAGCTATTGCAGCAAGGTGAGCCTGCTGACCAGTTCCAACGGCGGATTCATGACCGCCGACAGCATGAACGACCCGGAACTGGCATTGGGTGAGCAGTTCTGTCTGGCCCGCACCTATGCCATCAACGCGGGCGAAGCCCGGGCCGGTAAGGTTGCAGGAGCCTCACAGGCGCAGATCGACAGCCAGTGCGATGCCTTCGGCCCGGCCTTGAAACCCTATCTGGCCAAGCTCGGCAGCGCTGGCAGCGGCGAAGTGATGGGGGATGTGCAGAAATTTGTGCTGCAATCCGGCATGTCGCTGGAGCAGCTGTCCAACACGGCAGGGATCTGCCTGTTCTCCGGCTACCGGCGCGACGACATGGATGTGGCACTGGGCGCGGCGCTGATCCTGACCGGCACCGGGCAGCGCCCCTATGCAGAGCTGATCGGCCACCACCTGGCGCTGGGCTTCGGCGCACCGAACGCGGTGAAGAAGGCGCAGGAATGGTACAGCATGGCAGTGATCGCGCTTGAAAGCGGTGCCGAGCCTGTATTCGCACCAGGCCAGTCCGGCCGCGCGGAACTGATCAAGGCGGCTTCAAGCGAACTGGCAGGCGGCCGTGTGCAGCCGGTGCAGGCGTCCGGCGGCGGTGCTGCACTGCCGACCTTCGGTTCTGAATAGCGGTTTCTCCGCTGACCGGAACAGTAAGCGGCCGGCAAAAGTGCCGGCCGCTTTCATTTGGGTTATTCAACGCCTGCCCCGGGCTGTCGCGCGGTCTTGGCAGCCGAATTGCGCCCCTGTTTTCCTGCGCTTAGCCCGGATAGGGCGGGAGCTTGGATATTCCGCGCAAAAAAGATGATTTTCGGCTTCACATCGCATTCGTGCTGGTCTATACGCCGCTACACCAAGCCTAAGACAGTGCGGTCGTGGCGGAATTGGTAGACGCGCAGCGTTGAGGTCGCTGTTCCTTAACCGGAGTGGAAGTTCGAGTCTTCTCGACCGCACCATCATCTCTCTCTGAAAAAACTGCTGCAAGCTCCGGTTTCCTGTGTGTGCATGGAACGCCTGTTGCCCTTATATCAACTGCTTGGCCTGATGCGGGTGGCCAGCGGCAATTGCCGGTTCCTGCATTTCCGCGGACCGGCTATAAGGGGACCGCTCCGGACACTTATGCCCGGGGCCAAGAATTTCACAGCGTGATGCAGCAGTATGTCCAGTCCAGATGCCGGGAATTGCGGCGGCAAAGTCCTCGAACGTGAACTCAGCGCACTGACGCTTGCCGGGGCGGAACTGCTGGATGCCGTGGAAATGGCAGGTCCGGAAGGCCGGACCGCCAGGCTGTTCTTCAGATCGGGTTCCCCGCGCGACGTTGCCGCGGCCATGTCATTCCATGCCGGAACGGTGCTGCACAATTTTGGTGGTGCACCGGTTCTGGATATTCCGATCAGCGGTGCCAGCAGCGCGGTAAGCATTTCGGCTGACGCAGAGCAGCAGGTGGTTCCGCTGCAGCCGGACGAGACCGGCCTGTTTGCCGGTCAGAACGTCCTAGCAGCAGTCCGCAACGGAGAAACGGCAGAAGCCGCGGCGGAATGGCTGCGGTTCCATGCGGCGCAGCACGGTATGCAAGGGGCCGTCATATTTGACAGGGCGCGGCCCCGGGACAGCCGCCGTTTTGTTCATGCACTGCAAGAGCTTGCGGAAGACATCGGCGGGCTTGAGCGGGTTGTGGTGGTGCATTCCAGCCTGCCCCTGGGCAAGGAGGGCCTGCCGGCGGAAGCGCATCCCTATAATGTGCCTGGTGCCCCGGGCAAGGACCGGATGGAGATCCCGCCTGCCGACCCCTGGAGCGCACCGTTGGGGGAGTTTCTGATCTATGAGATCCTGCGCGCGCGGTTCCTGGCGCGGGCCCGCGCTGTGGCCAATATCGACCTGTTCGACCTTCTCGCGCCGGGCGAGGGGATGAATGTCTTTGACCGCGCGGTGGCCGCCCCCTCCGGCTGCCTGCAGCTCGGTGGTGTGCAGGCTTATCCCTGGCGGGTGCGCAAGGGAGACGAGCCTGCCTTTGGCGATCACATCTGCATCCAGTTCGACGCTTCCGGGCTGCGGCCGCGCTGGTGCCTGGCGCCGGCTAAGGCGCCAGCGGGCTGCATCTGGCGGCTGATCCGGGTTGTCGGTGCAGACCCTGATCCTGACCAGGATGCCCGGTTCTACCGCTGCATGGCCTTGCGCCACCCCTCAGATACGGTCTCGAAAATCGTGCCCAAGACCAGCCTGGTTGAAACACCTGAGCTGCTGGACCTGGCCACCAGATACTTCAATGCCAAACCCGTCCGCATTCCTGAAGAGCAGGCGGTCAAGCGTTCAGGCGGCAAGCCCAGGACGGCTATCGTCACGACGATGAAGAACGAGGGGCCGTTCATTCTGGAATGGCTGGCCTATCACCGGGCAATCGGGGTGGATGATTTCCTCGTCTACACCAACGATTGCACCGATGGCACCGACACGATGCTGCAGATGCTGCAGGAGAAGGGCCTTGTGCAGCACCGTGAAAACCCGTTCCGGGGCACGGATCTGAAGCCGCAGCATGCAGCACTGCAGGCAGCAGAGGAGGAGCCGGTCATCCGGGACGCTGACTGGCTGGTCTGCATGGATGTGGACGAGTTCATCAACATCAAATGCGGTGACGGGCGGCTGGCGGATCTGTTCGAGGCGGTGGATGACGCCAACATGATCGCGATGACCTGGCGGCTGTTCGGCAACAACGATGTGCGCGATTTCACCGGCGATCTGATCACCCGGGAATTCACCCGCTGCGCGCATGAGATCACCCGCAAGCCGCATCAGGCCTGGGGCTTCAAGACCTTGTTCCGCAACACTGGCATCTTCAAGAAGCTGGGGGTGCACCGCCCCAAGGGGCTGAAGCCGCAATTGTGGGAGGACATCCGCTGGGTCAACGGTTCCGGGCAGGACATGCCACGGGAGATGTTCCGCAATGGCTGGCGCTCGTCAATGAGCACCTACGGCTACGATCTGGTGCAGCTCAACCACTACGCTGTGCGTAGTGCTGAGAGCTTTCTGGTCAAACGCGACCGCGGCCGGGTCAACCATGTCGACCGCGACCAGGGGCTGTCCTACTGGTTCCGGATGAACAACAACGCCGAAGAGGAGCGCACAATCCAGCGGATGATCCCGGCGCTGGAAGCTGAGATGGCGCGGCTTTTGGCAGATCCGGACATCGCTGCGGCGCATGAATACTCATGCCGCAAGCACCGCGAGAAGATCGAGGAACTGAAGACCCGGGAGGATATGATCGCGCTGTTTCACGAGCTGACCAGCGACAAGCTCTGCAAACTGTCCCGGATGCACGCGCATTTCGGCGCCAATGTCTTTCTCAGCGGCCCAGGTGTGATCCCGGATGAAATTGCCGAAAAGGAACCGGGCAGCGATTTTTGGTTCACCGTGGAGCGCGGCGAAACCACACATTGAGGTTTCCAGATCCCGGCAGATTGACAGGCGTTCAGCAAGCGCGGTAATTTTCGTTAACAAAAAGGCGCGGTTAGGCGCCAATGTATTGGGTAGAATAAGGGGCAGGTATCATGGCACTTCCGGCCATTGCGTCACTTTGGGTTGGCCCTGAGCTGAGCTGGCTGGAACAGCTTTGCCTGAAGTCCTTTCTCGACAATGGCCACGAGGTGATCCTGTTCACCTATGATGAGGTCAAGGGGGTGCCGGATGGCGTTCAGGTAGCGGATGCCAACGATATTCTGCCCGCAGATCGCATCATCCGCCACGCCAAGACAGGCAGCCCGGCCTATCATGCGGATGTGTTCCGCCTGCATATGCTGCAGCAGACGGATTATGTTTGGGCCGACACCGATGCCTATTGCTGCCAGCCCTGGGACATCAAGGGCAAGCATTTCCACGGCTGGATTTCCGACAACAAGCCGATGGTCAACAATGGTGTGCTGCGGTTGCCGAAGACGTCCAAGACGCTGAAAGCAATGCTGAAATTCACCAGCGACGAATACCCCATCCCGCCGTGGTACAGCGCGGAAAAACAGGCTGAACTGCAGGCACTGAAAGACGCGGGGCAGGGCGTGCATGTGTCGCTGCTGCCCTGGGGCGTCTGGGGGCCGGATGCGCTGACCTGGTTCCTGCAGGAAACCGGAGAGGTCTCAAACTCGCGGCCGGGCCATGTGATCTATCCGGTTCCGTTCAAGCAGGCTGGCGTGGTGCTGAATCCGAACCGTCGCAACCAGGCCGGCAAACACATCCGGAGCGACACGCTGTCGATCCATTTCTGGGGCCGCCGGTTCCGTAATATCGCGGCCAAATACGGCGGGGTTCCGGCCGAAGGCTGCTATGTGCATGAGCTGCTGATCAAACACGGGATTGATGCCGAAAAAACCCGCCACCTGCTGCAGCCCGCGCCGGAGGCAGAACAAGAACAGGCGGAGCCTGTCGATCCGGCCACGCTGGATTTTTCCATGTTCAGCGATCAGGACGTGGCCAACATTCTTCTGCAGCGGACGGAACTGGCAAGTTCCGGCCAGACAATCCGCGATTGGCTGGCGGGAGGTGAGCAGTTATTGCTGGACGAAGCCCGCACGAACCGGGATGCGATCCTGCATGGCGCACTGCGCATAGCTGAACGCGAATGCGCGCATTTCCTGGAGGCGGTTGATGCTATCGCTCCCAAGCGCTCTGCCGACATCGGCTGCGGCTATGCGTTTTCCAGCCTGCTGCTGCACCGCCGCTACGGCTGCAGCATCGCACTGATTGATATCGAAGAAAGCAGCAGCCGGCATTTCGGGTTTCAGGGTGACGCTGCAGGCTATGCAAGCCTGGATACCGCCCGCGCATTTCTGGAAAAAAACGGTGTCCCGTCTGAGCAGATTACCGTCTGCAACCCCAAAACCGGGTATATTCCTGCACTTGGCACGTTTGATCTGGTGATCAGCCTGGCGTCCTGCGGCTTCCACTATCCCGTTAGCACCTATGACAGACTGTTCCGCAGCCAGATCAATGACGGCGGCGGCATTGTCCTGGATATCCGCAAGGGATCAGGCGGCATCGGTGCGATGAAAGACTTCGGCGTTGTCGATGTGCTGGCCAAGCACGGCAAGTACTCCACAGTGCTGACCCGAACCGGACAGGGGTCCTGACAGTTAACCGGGCCATTAACCTTTTGCGTGTATTGGGTGGCGAGGGAACGCCTTTCAGTTAAGCGCTTGCCAAGTCCAGCTCGCGGCCGTCTTTGGGCCGCCTGGCCATTGAAAGACAGTTGAATACCCATGCTGAGTGACATTTTCGACATCGGAACCGTGCTGCCCGCGCTGGATGTGGATGATGTTTTGACGGTCGCCGATATCAACGGCCAGGCGCCGGAGTTGTGCATTTTGCTGCACCGGCGCTATGGATGCAGCATTGATCTGGTCAGCCTCGACCGAAAAGGGCAGCCAAAGCCTGTGAACGAGGCGGCAGCGCAGGACTGGCATGCCCGCCTCGAACAGGGCGGGGTGGACCGCGATGCCATCCGGGTCGTTTCCGGTACAGTTGAAAACCGTCAGTACGATGTGATCCTGGCGCTGAACAGCTTTGGCGTCCGCCACAAGATCCAGAACATCAAACCGATGCTGGACCGGGCGCTGCACCCGCTGAGCCGGGTGGTGATAGAAATCCGCAAGGGGTCTGGCAGCTATCCGTTCCTGAAGGCCTACGGCAGCTGCAATACACTGCTGCCGCCGGAAGCGGACCGCAACGGTCTGGCAATTCTGTCCGCCGAACCGCAGGAGGTGCTGCCGCCTTCCCGAGAGTGGTCCAAGGTGGCCCGCCAGCTGGCCGGCAAGGAAGGCTTCTTCGACGAGCTGGAAGAGCACTCCTTCCTGTTCATGCCGCGCGGCAGCACGCTGGTTGTTACGTTCGACAATCTCGACATTGCGATGACCAAGCGGGATGACCGCCGGCCCTGGGGCTTCAGCTTTATCGAGGCGCAGGGCTGGTCAATGCTGGGGGTGATGGCCAACGGCTGGACCTGGTTCCGCCATCAGGAAGTCACCCGCAAGTTTGAGGAACTGCGCGACAGCGGGTTCTTTGCGCAGTTTTCCCGCGTCGTGTTCTATGGTGCCTCGATGGGCGGTTATGCGGCGGCGGCGTTTGCCGCGGCGGCGCCGGGCTCAACGGTGTTTGCAATCAGCCCGCAGTCCACGCTGGACAAGACCATCGTGCCTTGGGAAATGCGCTACAAGAAGGTTTGGGACCGGGATTTTTCCGGCCCCTTCGGCGATGCGGCGCAGGCCAGCCAGGGGGCAGGGGAGGTGCACATCATGTTCGACCCCTACGTGGCGCCGGATGCGGGCCATGCGGCGCGGTTCACCGGCGATAATGTCACCTTCTGGCGCTGCCCGCTGCTGGGGCAC
The DNA here is from genome assembly GCF_000813785.1 of Leisingera sp. ANG-DT. Taxonomy (NCBI): domain Bacteria; kingdom Pseudomonadati; phylum Pseudomonadota; class Alphaproteobacteria; order Rhodobacterales; family Roseobacteraceae; genus Leisingera; species Leisingera sp. ANG-DT. Next base: position 29,276 of record NZ_JWLE01000029.1, on the reverse strand, counting down.
AGGCTGGGCTCCTCACTGCAGCAGATGGGTATTCTGCAGGAGATTGCCCGCGGCGCCATTACCGGCGAGCTGACCCCGCACCGCTTTCATCGCCTTTTGCGCAAGCGCCACAGTTTCCCCCGGTTCCAAAGGGAGCTTGCCAATCTGGCACTTGACCGCGGCCATCCGGGGCTTGCGAAGCAGGTCTGCGCGTATATCTTGCGCCAGCGGGACGACCGGTTCTTCCGCCGGATGAAGGAGCGGCTATGACGCGCACAAAGGGACCCGCGGCAGGCTTCCAATGCGCTGCTGAGCAAATACCGGGCAAAGGCCGGACAGGAAAATGAGCCAGGCAGATACGGACATACGGGACATCACCCTCGCCTTTCACGTCGGCGCGCCCAATACCGACAACGGCCAGCTGACCTGGTCGCTGCGCAAGGACGCGCAACCGCTGCTGGAGCGCGGTGTCATGATCCGCCGCCCTGGCACCTACATGAGTGCGCTCAACCAGCTGCTGCGCAAGCAGGATCAGGAGTTCGTCACGGAACAGGAGCGCGAGGCCCTGCTGGCCGGGCTGGTCAAGGACCAGGCGGTATCGCGGATCATCCTGACCAATTCCAGTTTTCTGGGCGTGCCGGGCTGGATGCTGAACGGCGGCAGGCTGTACCGCAATGCAGGCAAGAACGCAGCGGCCCTGCGCGGCCTGTTTCCCGGGAACCCTTGCGAGTTTTTCCTGGGCCTGCGCAACCCGGCCACTCTGGTCGGGCCGGTGTTCAAGTCCCAGTCCGGACGCACCTGGAAGCAGTTTGCGTCGGACACCGATTTTCTGAACCTTCGGTGGTCGGAGGTTGTCGAGGACATTCAGGATCGCAATCCCGGCTGCCGCATTACCGTTTGGTGCAATGAGGAAACACCGGTGATCTGGCCCAGCATCCTGGGTCATGTAACCGGCCTTGGGGAGGGCTTTCGCTTCAGCGGCGAGCTGGACATCACCCGCGGCATCATCTCCGAGGCAGGATACGAGCGGCTGGAGGCTTATCTGGCAAGCCGCCCCGGGCTGTCGGAAGACCAGAGGGAGCGGGTGCGTGCGCTGTTTCTGAGTTACTTCCACGACGAGGCGGAGATCGAGGAGGAAATCGACCTTCCCGGCTGGTCGCAGGCACTGGTGGACGACATGAGCGAAAGCTACGTGGCGGATGCCGAGCTGATCCGGCACATGCCGGGGGTCACCTTCCTGTCCTGAGCGCAGCGCGGCCGTAAAGCGGCTTCATCAGGATCGCAGTCAGGTACATCGGGATCTGGTAGCAGCCGAGAAAGATCAGCAGCGGATCGGTTGTGGCCGCGGGCAGGGCGATCAGGAAGAGGGCAAAGTTCCGGTTGCCGGCGACAACGGAAACGGGCACCGCGCCACTGCCCGCGCGGCGTCGCAATACTGCAAACACCAGTGCCTGCAGGCCCAGGTTGGCCGCCAAAGCGAATCCCAGCCACTGCAGGACCAGCAGCGGGTCCATCCGCAGCGCAGGCCCCAGCGCGGCCATCAGCCCGACCACAATCACTGCCAGCGCAATCACGGTCAGCCCGTCGATGGCTTTGGCCTGGTCCTCACGCATCTGCGGCAGGGTCAGGCGGCGCAGCAAAAAGGCTGCCGCAACCGTCAGGCCAATCGCGCCGATCAGCCGTCCGGCGGCGCGCAGCACCTCGCCCAGATCGCCGAGGCCGGGCGCCAGCAGGAACACCGGAATCACCGTCAGCGGCATCAGCGCGGTGCCGGTGATCAGCAGGCGGAAGGCCGGTTCCGGTGCGTGCCCCATCAGCGCGGTAATATTCGGGCTGCCGGTCACCGAGGGGGCGCTCAGCATCAGGATCAGCGCCACAGCGGCGGGGGTCTGCGCAACGCCGAACAGCGCGGCAATCCCCAGAGCCAGCAGCGGCAGGGCGACTTGCAGAAGGGTGATGGCCTTCAGCGTGCCGATACCGTCCGCCAGCCCGCCTGCGGCTTTGCGCAGGCCGATGCGGTAGGCGTTCAGAAACAAAAGCCCGGCCACCATTTGCGGCAGCCAGGGCTGAAGCGCAGCGGCGAGACCGGGCAGCAAAAGCCCGGCCAGAAGCCCAAGGACCAAAGCGGCCCGCCCGTGCCGGGCAGCAAAGGCGAGCGCGCGGAGCATGAGGTTAGACCGGTCCCGGCCTGAGGTTGTTCGGCAGGTAGGTTGCCAGCTCCGGGAAGGCGATCAGCACAAACACCATCAGCACCATGATCAGGAACATCGGGATTGCAGCGCGGGCGATATAGCTCATCTCGTGGTGGGTCATGCCCTGCATCACAAACAGGTTGAAACCGATCGGCGGAGTGATCTGCGCCATTTCCACAACCACCACGATGAAGATGCCGAACCAAATGAGGTCGATGCCGGCCTGGCGGATCATCGGCTCCACCACTGCCATGGTCAGCACCACCGAGGAGATGCCGTCGAGGAAGCAGCCGAGCACGATGTAGAACACCAAGAGCACCATGAGGAGTTCCAGGCGCGACAGTTCCCATCCGGCAATCAGGTCGGCCAGCCCGCGCGGCAGGCCGGTGAACCCCATCGACAGCGACAGAAACGCGGCCCCCGCCAGGATCAGCGCAATCATCGCGCTGGTGCGGGTGGCGCCAATCAGGCTTTCTGTGAATGTTTTCCAATTCAGAGAGCCTTGTCCCAGCGCCAGAAGCAAGGAGCCGATGACCCCGAATGCGGCCGCCTCGGTTGCAGTGGCAAAGCCCAGGTACATCGACCCGATCACCACCACGATCAGCGCAATCACCGGCGCCAGAAAGCGGGAGTTCTTCACCTTTTGCGCGAAGGTCAGCTTGGCCTCTTGCGTGGGATTCCAGTCCTTGCCGACCTTGGAATAGATCGCCACATAGCCCATGAACATCGCCGCCAGCACCAGGCCCGGCAGGATACCTGCAAAGAACAGCTTGGTGATCGATTCATTGATGGTGACGCCATAGACGATCAGCGTCAGCGACGGCGGGATCATCAGGCCCAGGGTGGCCGCGCCGGTCAGGGTGCCGATCACCATCTTCTCGGGGTAGTTGCGCTTGCGCAGCTCCGGGATGGACATCTTACCCACCGTGGTCAGTGTCGCGGCGGAGGAGCCGGAGACCGCGGCAAATACCGTGCAGCCGACGATATTGGTGTGCACCAGCCCGCCGGGCAGGGGCGCCATCCAGGGGCTGAGGCCCTTGAACATGTCCTCGGATAATCGGGTCCGGTACAGGATTTCGCCCATCCAGATAAACATCGGCAGCGCCGTCAGGGTCCAGCTGGAGGACGCCGACCAGACCGTGGTCAGCATCACGTCGCCCACAGGCCGTGTGGTGAACAATTCCATGCCAACCCAGGCCACGCCCATCAGCGCCAGGCCGACCCAAACGCCGGTGCCCAGAAGCGTGAACAGCACGAAGAGGAAGAGGATGATGACTGAGATGTTTTCCATGGGCCCTTACTCCGCGTGGCTCTGATTTTCGAGATCCCGGGTGATGCGGTGGTCGCCGCGGAAAATCACGTGGATCAGGTGGTCGGTGAGGGCGATGGCCAGGATGACCGCGCCGATCAGCATGGCGCTTTGCGGGATCCACAGCGGCGTGCGGTCCTGACCCTGGCTCACGTCGTTGAACTTCCAGCTCCAGTAGACAAAGCGATAGGCGTAGAAGCAGAAGTACCACATCACCGCGGTGCCGATGCCGAAACACCAGATTTCCAGCACCCGGCGGAAACCTTCGGGCACGGCGTTCAGCAGGATCGACACCCGGATATGGCTGCCGCGGTTCAGGGCATTGGCAAAGGCCAGGAAGGACGCAGCGGCCATCGCATAGCCTGCGTAATCCGGCGCGCCGGGGAAGACCTCACCGGTCCAGCGGGCCAGCATCTGGACCACGATCAGCCCCAGAATGGCAATCAGGCAGAGCGCGGCCAGCACCCCCGCCGCAAGGTAGAGAAAATCCAGTCCGGAGCGCAGCCCCCTGAGCACAGTCATAGCATCCCCATCGGCATTATTCTTATAAGACTACGGGCGGTATCTGCCGCGCCGCCCGTACCAATTTGTCTGATTACTCAGCGCGGAAGGCGTCGACGATGGCCTTGCCTTCTTCGCCGGCCGCTTCCAGCCACTCATTGGTCATGGTGACGCCGATTTCCTTCAGCTCGCCCACCATCTGGTCAGACGCCGGACCCACGGTCATGCCGCCATCGCGCAGGCCCTGCAGGGTAAAGCCGGTGTATTCCTTGGCGCGCCAGTTGCCCGCGTATTCGGCCAGCTTGGCGCAGCCCTTGATCACGTTCTGGTTCGCCTCGGAGGTGCCGTTCCAGACGTCGGAGTTCACGAACACGTAGTTGCGGGGCAGCCAGGCATCCACTTCGTAGAAATAGTTCAGGCTTTCCCAGACCTTGCGGTCATACCCGGTGGAGCCGGAGGAGACCATCGACTCCGCCACACCGGTGGCAAAGGCCTGGCTGATCTCAGCAGCCTCGATGGTCACCGGCAGCATGCCGGTCAGTTCCGCCAGGCGCGAGGTGGCGTTGTTGTAGGAGCGGAACTTGATGCCTTTCATGTCGGCCACCGAATTCACCTCGTTCTTGAAATACAGGCCCTGCGGCGGCCACGGCACAGCGTAAAGCAGGGTCAGGTTTTGCTCAGCCAGCAGTTTTTCGATGGAGGGCTTGGCCGCCTTCCACAGCTTGTCGCTGTCGTCAAAGGAGGTCGCCAAGAACGGGATCGAGTCAAAGCCGAACAGCGCGTTTTCGTTCTGGTGGCCGGACAGCAGCCGCTCGCCTATCGGCGCCTGGCCGGTCTGCACAGCGCGCTTGATGTCGGCGCCCTTGAACAGCGAGCCGGAGGGGTGGGTCTTGATCTCAACTTCGCCGCCGGTGCCGGTGGTTACGCAGTCTGCAAATTCCGCGCCGGTGGCGGAGTGGAAGTTGGAGGCCGAATAGGCCATCGGCATGTCCCAGGTTTCTGCCGCAGCGGGCAGGGCGGCGGCTGCGGTCAGTGCAGTGGCGGCCAGCAGTTGGGTCAGTTTTTTCATCATGTTCTCCCTGTTGTGGTTACGGCCCCTTGTGGGACACTGGTTGGTATCAGATCGCGTATCGCGCCGGGTCATAGGCGCTCATGTCCATATTCGGGGTTCGGCCCGAAATCATCTGCGCCAGCAGGCGCCCAGTCTTTGGTCCGCCTGTCAGGCCGATATGGTGGTGGCCAAAACCGACGTAGGCGCCGGACAGGCCGGGAACTTCCCCAATCACCGGGATTGAATCCGCCGGGGCAGGTCGGGCGCCCTGCCATTCCTCTTCGTGTCTCCAGGTGACGCCCGGCAGGATGCGGCGCGCATTCCTGTGCAACAGCTCCAGCGGGCCTTTCGACGGCCCGGCTTCCAGCCCGCCGAATTCCACGATGCCTGCAATCCGGATCCGTCCCTCCATCGGGGTCACCACGCATTTGGCCGCTGCTACCATCACAGGGGCCTTGGGCATCGCCGAAGGCTCCCATAATTCAAGATGATAGCCGCGTTCTGCTTCCAGTGGTACGGAAATTCCCAGTTTCTCTGCCAGCGGCTTGGACCAAACGCCGGTGGCCACCACAACCGCGTCGCAGGGGATTGTCTCGCCGCCTGCGCGCACGCCGGTCACCGTGCCGTTTTCGCGCGCCACGTCCGTCACAAAGGCCTTGATCAGCCGGCCGCCATTGCCGGTGACGTGGGCCGCCAGGTCCTTCACGTACTGGCCGGGGTCCGTGATGATGCCGTGGTCCTTCAGCCGCGCGGCAAAGGTGATGTCCTGGGAATAGATGCCGTCATAGGCCCGGAACTCCGCTCCCTCCAACTCATCCCACTGGAAACCGTGTTTCTTGCGCAACCCCCAGCCAAAGGCATCCTCGCCGAAATGCGCGCGGTCATTATAGAGGAACAGGTAGTCCGAGGGTTTCAGGTGCCGTTCCGCCCCGGACCCAGCCGCCAGTGCCTGATGATCGGTCAGCGAATCCCCCACGATGGGCGCCAGTGCCGCAGCGATGCGGGCGGTATCGGCTGCATTGGCATGGCCCATGTATTTCATCAGCCATGGCGCCAGTTTCGGCAGGTACCCCCAGCGCATGAACAGCGGCTGCTCCGGGTCCAGCAGCATCTTCGGCGCTTTCTTCCATAGCCCCGGCCCGGTGACCGGCACGATGGAGCAGGAGGCCAGAATGCCGCCGTTGCCGTGGCTGGTGCCTTCACCCGGCCCCTTGCCGTCAATCAGGATCACCTGATGCCCGTCACGTTGCAGCTCAATCGCTGCCGAAACGCCGACAATGCCGGCGCCGATGATGGCAACGGTTTTCTTTCCCGCCGTCATGCCGCGACCTTCTTTGAGACCGCGTAACGGTCCAGCTTTTCAACATCCGGCTTGATGCCCAGGCCCGGTCCGTCCGGCACCACCACTTGACCGTCGACGACCTGGAAGGGGGTCTCCAGTATGTCCTCTTTCAGGAAATAGCTTGCCTGGTAGAACTCGCAGCCCAGCCGGATCTCTGGCGTGGCCGCAATCATGTGGGTGCCTGCCAGATGCGCCACCCCTGCTTCGAACATGTCGCCGCCATAGGCCGACAGCCCGTTGGCCGCCGCAATCCGCGCCACCGTCTGACCGCGGCTGAGGCCGCCCGATTTCATGATCTTGACCGAGACACCATCGCAGATGCCCTCGCGTGCCGCGCGCACCATGTCCTCCGGGCCAAAGACGCTCTCGTCCGCCAAGAGCGGCACATCAATCATCTGGCGCAGCTTTGCCATCATGCCAAAGTGATGGAACCGCACCGGCTGCTCGATGAAATCCGGCTTGAACTCCGCCACATCGCGGACCTGCGCAGGCGCGTCCTCGATGCTGAGGCCCTGATTGTAGTCCACCCGCACCCGGAATTCGGGGAAGTCCCTGGCAATCCGCTCCAGCCGCATGATGTCAAAGGCGTGATCCTTGAACCCGGTCTTCAGCTTGATCAACCCCACCTTGTCCGACTGCAGGCGGTGCAAAAGGTCCACGTCTTTCTCAAAATCCGGATCGGCAATCGAACAGCTGAGCGGGATGGTGCCGCGGCACTTGCCGCCGATCAGCGCCCAGACCGGAACCCCGGCAATCCGGCCGGTCAGATCCAGCAGGGCGGTTTCCAGTGCCGCCTTGGCCTCGGTGCAATGGGCCACGGCTTTGGCCGCATCCTCCATGATCGCCGCGCGGTCCGCCACCCGGCGGCCCTCCACCAGCGGCCGGTTGTAGCGGTCCAGCGCCGCAAGGCTGGCCTCGGGCGTGCCGGTGAAAACCGACCAGGTCGAGGCCTCACCAAACCCTTCGGCGCCGCCTTCGCTGCGCAGCCGGACAATCACAACTTCGCAGGAGCCCTCAACAGACCCGATCCCATGGTCGCGGCGCGACAAGACGGGCAGCGCGAGATGCCACAAATCCATCCCGGCAATCTTTTGTTCCAGCACTTTGATCTTCCTCCCAGGTGCGGGAAAAGCCTGCCTTGACTGGATCATCATTACCAATACAAAGAATTGGATAAGGTATCATGAAAAGTGATGAGCTGACATGTCTCTCCGCTTCCGCCAGCTGCAGGCCTTTCACGCCATTGTCGAAACCGGCACTGTTACCGGTGCGGCAGAGCAACTGGGGATCTCCCAGCCTGGCATTTCCAATCTGCTCTACCAGCTGGAGCGCCAGACCCGGCTCAAGCTGTTCGAACGCAGCAAGGGCCGGCTGATCCCGACACCGGAGGCCGGCGTGCTGTTTCAGGAGGTCGACACCGTGGTGCGCGGGCTGGACCACGTGGCGCAGGCAGTGACGGACCTGCAGAACAAACAGGCGGGTCAGCTGCAGGTGGCCTCGCAGCACTCCATGTCCTTTGGTTTCATGCCTGCGCTGATCGCCCGTTTTGCCCGTACACGCCCCGATTTGTCGATCTCCTTCCAGGCGCAGTATTCGCTGAAGATCCAGGAATGGGTGATCGCCGGTCTGTTTGAGATCGGCGTCTGCGAGATGCCGCTGATCCATGACGGGCTGGAGGTGCATCCAGTCAGCGTCGAAACCCGTCTGGCGATGCCTGCGGACAGTCCGCTGGCGGAACACGAGGTGCTGACGCCCGAATTGCTGGAGGGTGTGCCCTTCATTGTCATGGGGCCGGACCACATGACCCACCGCCGCACCCGGGAAGTCTTTCAGCAGGCAGGGATCCCTCTGAAAACCCGCGTGCATTCGCATATGTTCAAGAACCTCCTGAGTTTCGTGCAGGAGGGAATGGGGGTTTCGCTCCTCGACCCCTTCGTACTGGGCTTCGAGAGCGGCGGTGGATTTGTTTCCCGCCCGTTCCGGCCGCGCATCATGATGGATATGGCGGTGATCACCTCCAAGTCGCGGCCCCTGTCGGCAGTCGGGCAGGAGTTTCTGGCGCTCTTGAAGCAGGAGCTGGCACCCTACACTGCGCACCAAGAGTGACTGATCCGGGAATTGTATTCAATTCCGAATTCAATCTTGCCAAGGACCGGGCACCGCCCTAATTTGCTCCGCGGATTGAACACACGGCGGGAATGATGGCCAAACGCGAAAGCAATGTGGACAGGGTGTACGAGGCGCTGCGCCGGATGGCGGCGGATTTTGCCTTCAAGCCTGACCAGCGGATCAACGAAAGCGCCCTGTCCGAGGTGCTGGGCGCCAGCCGCACCCCGCTGCGCGAAGCGTTGAACCGGCTGGTGGCCGAGGGCTTTCTGACCTTCCAGAACAACCGCGGCTTCTTTTGCCGCCCGCTGACGCCCAGTTATATCATGGACCTGTATGAGGCCCGCGTGGCGGTGGAATGCGAAGCCACGCGGCTGGCCTGCACCCGTGCCCCGGATGGGGACATTGCCGCGCTGGCGGATTACCTGAACCGGATGGAGCCGGAGTACGAAAGCGCCACCGACCCGGAAGAACTGCTGGCGATGGACGAAAGCTTCCATGCCCGGCTGGCGCAGCTTTCGGGTAACAGCGAATTGCAGCGCATCCTGAACAACCTCAACGGCCGGATCCGCTATATCCGGCTCATTGACCTCAAACGCATGCGCGACCGGGCAGGGGGCAAGGCGCCGGGCGACATTTCGGCCCACCGCCAGATCGTCGAAGGCATTGCCGCCCGCAACACCGAGGCAGCCGTGTCGGCCATGCGCAGCCATATCGAGAAACGGCGGGAGGAGGCGACGGAAGCTGTCCGCATCGCCTTTTCCCAGCTTTACGTCCCGGACGAGTAAGGGGTTCACATGGAACACGGTGGCAAGACGGTCTTTGGCGCGGCGGTTGGCATCCTGATGCTGGAAACCCGCTTTCCCCGCATTTTTGGCGACATGGGCAACGCGATGACCTGGGACTTCCCGGTCCATTACAAGGTTGTGCGCGGCGCCAACCCTGAGAACGTTGTGCGCGGCAACCCCAAGGAGCTGGTGGACCTGTTTGTCGAGGCCGGCCGTGACCTGGTCGCCATGGGCGCCGATGGCATCACCACCAACTGCGGATTCCTGGCGCTGATCCAGGACGAGGTGAAACAGGCGCTGGGCGTGCCGGTGGCGACATCCTCGCTGATGCAAGTGCCGATGGTGCAAAACCTGCTGCCCGCGGGCAAGCGTTGCGGCATCCTGACTATTTCCAAGGCGACGCTGACACCTGCGCACCTTGTTGCCGCAGGTGTTGCGCCGGATACGCCCATTGCAGGCACTGACGGCCTCCGCGCCTTTACCCGCGATATCCTGGGTGACGCGCCCTCGATTGACTTCGAATCCTGCCGCCTGGACATGATCGATGCAGCCCGCGCAATGGTAGCGGACATACCGGATCTGGGCGCTATCGTGCTGGAATGCACAAATATGGTGCCTTACGCCCGCGACGTGAGGAAGGCCACCGGCCTGCCGGTGTTTTCGATCCATTCGTTTATCAACTGGTTTCAGGCTGGTCTGCTGCCCAAGGGATTTCCGCTGGAGCTGGATGATCCCCGGTTCTGATGGCGGTAACCCTTTGGTGGAAAATTGCTAATGAAATCTGAAGGATAAGGTCAGTCTTGCTGTCCAAATGTTTCGCGCGCGAAACATTTGGGCAGAACTGCTGACCTTTTTATTCAGCTCAAAACCAGCAGCCAGAACCACACGGTCAGGATGCTCGCCCCGGTGGCAATCAGCACCGACGACGCCGCCACCCGTTTGGCCCGCCCGTATATGTTGGCGAAGATATAGCCGTTGAACCCGGTTGCCATTGCCGCGTTCAAGACGCCCGACCGGAACAGATCCTGCGGCAGCGCCAGCGCCGACCCCATGGTCCAGACAATCGCCGGATGGATCATCAGCGAGGTGAAGCAGACAAACAGAATCGCCCGCATATCGCCTTCGGGGCGGTACTTCACCAGCACGCCGCCAAGAGCAAACAGCGCCGCCGGCAGTGCCGCGCGGATCAGCAGCGACAGTGCCTCATTGATGACCAGCGGAATCGCCAGCCCCGACAGGTTGACCGCAAACCCCAGCGTGATTCCCAGGATCAGCACATTGCGGAACATTGCGTTCAGCACCGATGTGACAGTCTTGATGCCGCCCGCCCCGCGGTTGCGCACAAACTCCATCGCGGTGATGCCGACGCCATAGCAGAACGGCGAATGGAAGGCGATGATTGCGTAGTTGCCGGTCAGGTTGTCCGGCCCGAAGGCGCGTTCGGTAATCGGCAGCCCCAGCAGCACGGAGTTGGAGAACAGGCAGCAAAAGCCGATGGCGATGCAGTCCTCCCACTCCCGCTTGAACAGGATGCGGGCGCCAAACAGTCCGATCAGAAAACAGGTGAAGGCGCCGGTATAAAAACTCGCCAGCAGCTGCGGATTGAAGCTGGCAGACAGATCCAGTTCCGCCATTGCCTTGAAAAGCAGGCAGGGGATCGCAAAGCCTTGGGCGAATTTCATTACCCCATCGACATGCGCCTGCTCCAGCACGCCCCGCGCGGTGGCGGCATAGCCTGCGCCGACAACCAGGAACACCGGCAGGATGACGTCAATCAGGCTTTGAAACAAATCCGGCCTCAAAATGCGTAAATGAAAAAGGGCGCAAGCGCGCCCATCAGATCTCCATCCGGATGACCATCCCGTCATAAGCAGGCGTGATGTGGTCCGGAGTCTCGGCCTCCAAAGTGGCGTAGTCCATGTCGATATGCATGTTGGTCAGGATGCCGCGCTTGGGCGCCATCTTTTCGAACCACTCCATTGCGTCGCTGAAGCTGAAATGGGTCGGATGGGGCGTGCGGCGCAGCGCGTCCAAAACCCAGACTTCCAGGCCCTCTAGTTCCGGCAGGGCGGCGCCCGGGATCTCTTTCACATCCGGCAGATAGGCCAGGCCGCCGATACGGAAACCCTGGGCATCGACAGAACCGTGCTTCACTTCAAAAGGGCGAAACGGGATTGCGCCGCCGGGACCTTCAATGGTGAACGGGCCGCTGATGGCCTTCAGGTCCAGGATCGGCGGGTAGGGAGAGCCCTCAGGCTGTGTGAAAGCGTAGCCGAAGCGGTTCAAAAGGTCATTCTGGGTCGGTCCGTCGGCATATACATCGATCCGCTGGCGCATGTTGTAATAGACCATGCGCAGGTCATCGATCCCGTGCAGATGATCGGCGTGGGAATGGGTGAAGACCACGGCGTCCAGGCGCTCGACTTCTGCATCCAGAAGCTGGTTGCGCATGTCCGGCGGAGTGTCGATCAGCACTGAGGTGGTGCCGTCCGCGTCAATGCGCTCCACCAGCATCGAGCAACGGCCGCGGCGGTTCTTCGGGTTCTTGGGGTCGCAATCGCCCCAATGGCCGCCAATGCGCGGCACCCCGCCCGATGAGCCCGAGCCCAGGATGGTAAAGCGCATCTCAGCCATCAGGCGGCAGCCTCATACTGGGCGGCTTTCCAGAACAGCCGGTCGAAGTTCTGCTGCGTCTGCGCGGCAAAAGCGGTGTAGTCCATGCCGAATACCTCGGCCCCCACCTTGGCGGTAAAGGCAGTATAGGCCGGCTCGTTCCGCTTGCCGCGGTAAGGCGGCGGCGCCAGATAAGGCGCGTCGGTCTCGACCAGAATGCGCTCCACGGGTGCAGCGGCAAAGATATCGCGCAGCTCCTGGCTCTTGGGGAAGGCGGCAATACCAGACATCGACAGGTAGAAGCCCAGGTCCAGGGCCGCCCTGGCCAGCTCTGCCGAAGACGAGAAGCAGTGCATCACGCAGGAATAGGCGCCGTTGTTCATCTCCTCGCCCAAAATGCGGGCCATGTCGTCGTCGGCAGCGCGGGCGTGGATGATCAGCGGCAGGCCGGTTTCGCGGGCGGCAGCAATGTGAATACGCAAGGACTCCTGCTGCACCACGGCGCTGTCGGCGGTGTAGTGGTAATCCAGCCCGGTCTCGCCGATGCCGACAAACTTCGGGTGTTTGGCCAGCGCCACCAGTTCGTCAACGGTGACCGGCGGCTCGTCCGCGGCGCTCATCGGGTGGGTGCCCGCGGCGTAGAACACCGGCGTGTGGGCCTCGGCAATGGCCCGCACGGAGGGCTCGTTCTTCATCTTGGTGCAGATCGTCACCATCCGGGTCACGCCGGCCTCTGCTGCGCTGGCGATCACCTCATCCAGGCGGCCTTCGAAGTCCGGAAAGTCCAGGTGGCAATGGCTGTCCGTAATCTGGGGGGGCGTCTCGGTCATGAATCCTCTGGTGCCGCTTGCGCCGCGCCGGATGCCTAGCGCGCCGCGGTTTCCTGCATCTTGAAAACCGTATCTAGGACAAGCGCCGCGGGGTCAAGGTTCACCGCTTGCCCGTGGCGGGCACGCGCTGTCACTTCCGCGGCAAGGTCGGCCCAGGCGCGCGCTTTGCGCGGATCGGGGGACAAGCGCTGCAGCATCGCTGCCTCCTGCGGTGCCGCTTCCGGCGCTGGCGGTGCGCCGGTGGCGCCGGTGCGCGCCAGCCGGGCCAGCGCCATCTCGGTCAGCGACAACAGCAGCTCGAATTTCTCAGCCGCACCGCGCTGGGCGGCGGCCTCGGCCAGCGCCATGGCGCGCTGGCGGTCCAGCCGCGGCATGGAATCGAGGATCTGCACCAGTTCGGCATAGATCTTGAGCCCGCCCAGATTGATCAGCCGCAGCGCCGCGCCGACAGAGCCGCCAGCAAGGGCCGCGAGATTGTCCATATTCTGGGGCAGCTCGACACCTGATTGCGCCAGCGCCGCCTCCATGTCCGGCGCGCTGAGCGGCCCCAGCCGCAGGGTGCGGCAGCGCGAGCGGATCGTTGGCAACAGGCGCGACGGCTGGTGCGAGATCAGCAGGATCGTGGTGCGCGCCGGCGGCTCTTCCAGCATTTTCAAGAGCGCATTGGCGGCGCTGACATTCATGTCGTCGGCGGCGTCAACGATCACCACCCTCCGCCCGCCGTCGGTGGCCGACAGGCCAAAGAAGCGGTTGAGCTTGCGGATGTCGTCCACCACGATCTGGCTGCGCAGCTTGCCCTTGTCATCGTAAGAGCGGGTGATCGGCGCCAGTCCCGGTTCCGCCAGCGCCTGAATGCGGTGGGAGACCGGGTGCTCTGCGTCAATGTCCAGCGTCTGCGGCGGGGGCGGGGCGCCGAACAGGCCCTCCTCGGCCGGCGGCGTTGCCAGCAGGAAACGGGCGATCCGCCAGGCCAGCGTTGCCTTGCCCACCCCCTGCGGGCCGGTCAGCAGCCAGCCGTGGTGCAGGCGGTCGGAAGTGTAGGCGGTCAGGAAATCCTGCTCTGCCGCCTCTTGCCCGATCAGCCGCAGGGTCTCGCGCGGATGCGGTGCGCCCTCGGCCTGGTCGGCGCGGGGAAGGTCTTCGTCAGCGCTCATGCCCCAGTTCCCTTCAGGGCAGCTTCCGCCAGCTTGCGTACATCGGCCGCAACCTCCTCTACCGGGCGGGCGCCATCGACCACCCGGAAGCGGGTGGCAAATTCCTGCGCCAGCGCCAGGAAGCCCGCGCGCATCTTCTCCTGCAGCTCGACGCCGAAATCCTCGAACCGTTCTTCCGTGCCCTGCCGCCCTTTGGCGCGGGCCAGGCCTTCGGCGGGGTCCATGTCAATCAGCAGGGTTAGGTCCGGTTCGCGCCCGATCATCAGCTTGTGCATCTGGTCCACCGCTGCACGCAGATCGCCGCGGGACAGCCCCTGATACATCCTTGTGCTGTCGGCAAAGCGGTCGCAGATCACCACCTTGCCAGCTGCGAGGGCGGGCTCGATGGTGCGCTCCAGATGGTCGCGGCGCGCCGCCATGAACAGCAATAGCTCGGTTTCTGCCGACCAGCGGTCAGGATCGCCCTCCAGCACCAGGCGGCGGATTTCCTCGGCGCCGGGGGAGCCGCCAGGTTCTCGCGTCAGCACAACATCCCGGCCCTCCGCCTGCAGCGCCTCGGCCAGCAGGCGGCATTGGGTGGACTTACCGGACCCGTCGATGCCTTCGAAGGTGATGAACAGGCCGCCGCGCCCCGTGTCCGCTGTCACAGCGCCCCCTCGGGACCGGTCAGGAATTGCTTGATCAGCACCTGTGCGGCGGTTTTCACGCGCACCACAAATCCGCCTGCCGGCACATCGCTTTCGGCCACCAGCGGCAGCCGCACCTCCGGCAGTTCCTCGGGCTGCAGCACCAGTTCGGCCAGCCGCTGGCCTTGTGCTACCGGCGCCTCAATCGGGCCGCTGTAAACAACTTCGCCCTCGATGGTGCCGCCGGCCAAAGACGGCAGCAGGATTTCCAGATCCTCGGCCGGCACCAGCCCTACCGATCGCTCGGCCCCCCGCCAAATCTCGGCTTCGGCGATGGGGATGCCCTCTTTGGCAACGGTTTTCTTGGTAAATTGGCGAAACGACCAGTTAACGAGGGCTTCTGCCTCCTCTGCCCGGGCGCGTTCGCTGTCCAGACCGGAAACCACAAAGATCACCCGCCGGTCGCCCTGCTTGGCAGAGCCGACGAGGCCATAGCCCGCTTCCTCGGTGTGGCCGGTCTTCAGCCCGTCAGCGCCGATGCCCAGCTTCAGCAGCGGGTTGCGGTTGCGGACATTGGACGGCGCGCGGCCGTCAAATTCGAACTTGGTTTCGGCAAACAGCGGATAGTATTCCGGGAAATCCTCGATCAGCCGCTCGGCCAGGATTGCCAGATCATGCACCGACATCCGGTGCCCTGCGGCGGGCCAGCCGTTGGAGTTGGCAAAGGTTGAGGCGGTCATGCCCAGTTCCTGGCCGCGCTTGGTCATATAGCGGGCGAACCCGGCCTCGGTTCCATCCGGGCTCAGCGCCTCGGCAATCACCACGCAGGCGTCGTTGCCGGACAGCACGATGATGCCGCGCAGCAGGTCTTCGACCCGGACCCGGTCCAGCGTGTCCAGGAACATGGTCGAGCCCTTGTAGCTCATCGCGTGCTCGCTGACCGGCAGGGTCTCGTCCAGCGTCAGCCGCCCGTCGCGCAGGGCCTCAAATGCCACGTAAAGCGTCATCAGCTTGGACATCGAGGCCGGCGGCAGCGGCACGTCGGAGTTCTTGGACAAAAGCACCGTGTCGGTGCCTGCATCCAGCACATAGGCCGCGCGCGCCTTGGTATCAAAGGCGGCGGCGGACAGCGCCGACAGGCTGACCGCCAGCCCGGCAGCCAGGCCCATGCGCAGCGAAGATTTCAGGGCACGCGCCAGGCGCGCGGTGCGGGGATCAGTTTGAGACTGCATAGGCATCCGCGAATCCGGTTTCCTTCACGCTTTGCAGCAGCTGGCTGCGTTCGGATTTGTTCTGTGCCGGGCCGACCAGCACCCGCCAGAAGGTCTTGCCACTGGCGGATTGCTCACGCACTTCCGGCACCATGCCGGCGCTGCGCATCATGTTGGCGGTCCGTTTGGCATTGGCCTCGACACTGAAAATGCCGATCTGGATGAACGGCTTGCTCAGCGAGGATTTCTGCCGCTTGGGGGCCGCGGCGGCGGCAGGTTCTGCCTGGGCAGGGGCCGCAGCAGAGGCGGCTGAGGGTGCCGAGGCTTCAATGGCAGCCGCGGCGCCGGCAATCGGGTCCAGCGGGGTTTCAGAGATCTCGCTTCCGGCCAGCGCAACCTCGGTCACTTCCGCACCTTCCGGCAGGGCGGCATCTCCGGTTGCGGTCTCTTCCGGCAGCGGATCGGGATCAACCTCCTCGCGCCGCAGGGCGGTCACGTTCAGCTCCACCGGGGCGCCTGCCAGTACACCAAGTGCTGCGGCGGCATCAGAGGACACTTGCAGCCGCGGCCCAGGGATTTCGCGCTCGCGCCGGAACAGGGCGCCGATCACGAACTGGCCATTGGCATTGTTGCGGATGATCACCCGTTCCGGGTCTTTGGTATCGGGATGCGCCACCCAGACGCCGCCGATCGAGGGGCGGCCGTCCCACAGGCCCGCTTCGGTCACCTGGAACACATCCGGCGCTTCCACGTCGCGTTCCACCAGCTTGGTGCTGCTGGAGGCCTTGACCTCGCCTTCCGCCTTGGGTTTGGGCTCCAGGAACCCCAGCTTCGGCCCGTCCTCGCAGGCTGCCAGGACCAACAGGCCCAGGGCCGCCGCGGCGATCCGCGGGGCGTGTTTTGCTCTCGACACGGTGTCTGTCATGCTCTCATCCTTGCCTGTGCCCGCGGCGCTTCTGCGCCCCTGCCGGAATGCCCGGTCTTCTTGATTTGGCGGCATGATAGCCTGCGCTTCCGGTCATGAAAACCCTGCCGGGCCGCAGCACAAGGGAAAGCCTCAGCGGCGGCATATTTCCGCGCGCCGGGCCGCCGTTCAAAAATTTCCCTTGCGGGCTGGTTGCGGGCCTCGGATTTCCCCTTGCCTCGCCCGGCGTTGCATCCTAAACCGCTGACGGACCGGGGAGGTGGCAGAGTGGTCGAATGCGGCGGTCTTGAAAACCGTTGAACGTGAGAGCGTTCCCAGGGTTCGAATCCCTGTCTCCCCGCCACTCAATCCAGCCCGGTAACATGAGAGCCGCTGCAATAGCGGCCGGTTTCAGCTTTTTCGCAGCAGATAGATGTCCATGATCCAGCCGTGCTCGGCGCGTGCCTTGGCGCGGGTTGCGATGATCTGCTCTGAAACCTCTGCCAGCCGGCCTCCAACGGAAATCTGGTTTTCCATCCCGGCATAGGCGGTCCAGAAGATTTCCACGCCCTGCGGCGCGATGGACTGAAAGGAGCATTCCCCGTCCAGCATGATCACCAGCGTATCAGCACTGTCCGGCCAGCCGTTCTCGCGCAACTGCCGCCCGGTGGTGATGGTGAAGGGGGCGCCGATTTCGTTAACCGGGATGGCATGCGCTGCGGTCAGCGCCTGGATCGAGGTGATGCCGGGGATCACGGTCAGTTTGATTTCTGCCAGCCTTTTCAGCCGCTCGGCAATCCGCATGGTGCTGTCATAAAGCGACGGGTCACCCCAGACCAGAAATCCGGCCTTGCCGCCATCCGGCAGATGGGCCGTGATGTTCTGCCACCAGATTTCGGCGATGGCGTCGTGCCAGTCGTCCACCCGCTTGCGGTAGCTCTTGGTGGCCTCGTCGCGCACCGGCAGGGCGAACTCGACTATTCTCGGCCCTTCACCCTGGATTGCGCGCGCGCAGATCTCGCGGCGCAGTCCCGCAAGGTCGTCCTTGCCCGCGCCCTTGTTGGGGATCAGGATCACATCCTGAGCGTTCAGCGCGTCCATCGCCTGCAGCGTCATGTGCTGCGGGTTTCCGGTGCCTATGCCGATCAGGGAAAGCTCAATCATGACATGGCCTTTCACATGAAAACACGGCCCTCTATGGGGCCGTGCCATTTGTCTTGCAAGCAGGGATTTACAGCTCAGGAGCCCTCGCCTGCGGGAAGGGTAATCTTCGCTTCCACCGGCTGTCCGTCCACCAGCAGCGCGCTGTGGCTGTTGGTGTTGAGCGAGACCTTGACCTCAGCCCCGCCGGGCAGGGCAGGTATATGCATCCAGCTGGCGTAGAGCCGGGCGAGTTTCTCGCTGTTCACATAGACATGCGCGTGGCCTTCGCCGTCCACGTCCACGGCAGAGGCGTTCTGCGGGGCAAAGCGGAAGTTCTGCGGCGTGACCTGCAGGATCCATCCAGCCATCGGGTCCTTGTGCAGCTGGATGGCGACGCTGGGCGCATCCGGGCCAGCCGCCAGGCTGACGGTCTGGGAATGGTCATGCGCCGCCATTTCACCATGACCGCCGCCGTGATGCGCCGGGTCGCCGTGATCATGGCCGTCGAAGGTGATGCCATTGCCGGCAGCGGTCACAAAGCCGGCGCCGCCGCCAAAGATCAGGCCGATGGCAAAAAGAGCAAGAGAACGGGACATCATGTCATCCTCGAAAAGAAAGCTCCCGCCTGGGCAGGCCCGGCGGGAGGTGTCAGGGGATCAGGCTGCGGCTTCCGCGCGCTTGCCTTCTGTTTGCCAGAAGTAGCCGGAAAAGCTGCCCAAGAGCACCCAGGCGGCCATGCCGATGCCGAAGGTACGGGCGGCAAACAGCGCGCCGATTTTGGTCGGGACCGGACCGGAGAAGCTCTCCGGCTCAGGTGCGCCAACGATATGCGGGGCCATCAGCAAAAGGGCAGCGACCAAGTAGCTGACCAGGTTGCCGCCAAAGGCAATCAGCCACATGGCAACGCCGGCCGCGGCCACGGTGACGGTCCACCAGGCCTGGCGCACGCCCACGTCAGCAGCAGCAACACTCGGCACCTCAGGCGCCAGCGACAGGCCGGGGGCGAAGTGGAAGGTGATGAAACCCGCCAGGCCCCACATCAGGCCGGTGCGTGCGTTGATCTCATGGCCCTGGCGTTCTGCCACAGACATCAGCGCCGCCATCACCAGCGCATAACCGGTGTAGGTCAGCATGGTGAAGATGATGCTGAGGCCATCGCGCACCGGTTCGGCGAACATGCCGGGCAGGTCGGGATGGGCGGTTACGGGGTCAGCGCCGAAATGCACCAACTCGCCGCCCTCGTAGAACTCGGCGTGGAGCAGCACGGGCTACACGAAATACAGCTGCAGCAGGGCGGTAATCAACCCTGCTGCAGCGCCAGCGAACAGGCCGCTGGTCAGAATGCGACTGAACATGGCCTTAGTGGCAGGGGAAGCCAGTTGCGTGGCGCACATCATGCGCGGCGTCTCCAGCGCTGCGGCGACCTGACCGGGCAGGGCAGGGTCGGCGTCGCGGCAGGTGCGGCACAGGGTGAGGGTGGGCATGCTCATACGGCGGGCAGATCCTGATCGGCCAGCGGCCCGTACAGGATCAGCACCGGCGCCTTGGTCTCCATCGCACGCAGTGTCACGGGCAGCTCGCCCACGGTGTGGCAGAACAGTTTCTGCTCAGGAGTGGAAACCCCTTGCGCCACCAGCGCGTGGGTGTCCGCGGGCAGGCCCGCTTCCATCAGCTTCTCTGCCAGGTCGGCAAAGGTGCGTTTGCCCATATAGACCACGGTGGTGGCATGCGGGTCGGCCAGCGCTGCCATGTTCAGATCGTCCGGCAGCCCGCCTGTCACGTCATGGCCGGTGATGAACTGAAGCCGCCGCGCCGTCAGCCGCCGGGTCAGCGGAATGTTGGCTGCTGCTGCCGCCGCCGAGGCCGCGGTGACGCCGGGCACGATCTCAAACCCGATGCCCGCCTCGCGCAGTGCCGTCATCTCTTCCTCCAGCCGCCCGAAGACGCCGGAGTCCCCGGATTTCAGCCGCACCACATTGAGGCCGCTCTGAGCGTAATCGACCAAGAGCTGGCTGACGTGATCCTGCTTGGGCGAGGGGCGGCCGGCGCGTTTGCCCACCCCAACCAGATCGGCGTCAGCACGGGCATGGCTCAGGATTGGCCCCGACGACAGGTCGTCGAACAGCACCGCATCCGCCGCTTCCAGCCGCTTCACCGCCTTGACGGTCAGCAGCTCCGGGTCGCCGGGGCCGGAAGAGACGAAGCTCACAAAACCGCTCATGCCTGTTCTCCCGTGATCAGGTGGAAGAAGGTGCCGGTGACGTGGCCCTTGATGGAGCCGGTCTCCGGCACTGGGCCGCCGTCGGCGTCCATGACATTTGCCAGCGGCGCGTCAGGCTCTTCCAGAATGGTGGAGTAATGGAACTCATGCCCGCGCAGTGCCGTGCCTGCGTCAAAGCCCGGCATCCCGGCCTGCAGGATGGCGCGGCGGTAGCCGAGGTGGAACTTGCGCTTTTCATAGGAGGTCACGAGGCCCAGAAGGCCCAGCATCTGGTGGCGGTTGCCTTCCTTGTCAATGAGCGCCTCGCCCAGGGCCATATAGCCGCCGCATTCGCCATGCACCGGTTTGGTCTCGGCGTGTTTTCTCACCCCGGCGCGGAAGGTCTCCGCCGCCGCCAGTGTGCCGCCGTGCAGCTCCGGGTAGCCGCCGGGCAGCCAGACCAGATCGGCGTCCGCCGCCGGGGCCTCGTCAGCGAGCGGCGAGAACGGCAGGATTTCTGCGCCCGCAGCGCGCCAGCCGGTCAGCAGATGCGGGTAAGTAAAGGAAAACGCCGCATCCCGGGCCAGCGCAATCCGTTGCGCGGGCGGTTTGGGCAGGTTTGCGGGCGCAGGCGCTTGACCAGCCAGTGCCGCGGCCTTGATTGCCTCCAGGTCTACATGCTCACGCAGGAAGGCGGCATAGCCCGCGATGGCGGCCTCCAGATCCGGATGCTCCACCGCCTGGATCAGGCCCAGATGCCGCTCCGGCAGGGTCAGGTCGCCGCGCCGGGGCAGGGAGCCCAGCACCTTGATGCCTGCCTTCTCCATCCCCAGACGCGTCAGCCGCTCATGCCGCGGGCTGGCAACACGGTTCAGGATGACGCCTGCGAAGGGCAGTTCCGGGTCGTAGTTCTTGAACCCCAGCGCGGTGGCCGCAGCGGACTGCGCCTGACCGCCCACATCGACCACCAGCACCACCGGCCAGCCCATGCGCTTGGCGGTCTCGGCGGAGGAGCCAAAGCCCGACTGCCCACGGGTCGCGACGCCGTCATAAAGCCCCATGGAGCCTTCACCGACGCAGATTTCCGCACCTGCAGATTGGGCAGTGACCGCATCCAGCAGCCCGCCATCCATCGCCCAGGTGTCCAGGTTGAAGCTCGGGCGCTTGGCAGCTGCCAGGTGGAATGCCGGGTCGATATAGTCCGGTCCGCTCTTGTAGGGCTGCACGGTCAGCCCGTCCTCGGCCAGCGCCCGCAAAAGGCCCAGCATCACGGTGGTCTTGCCGGTGCCTGAGGACGGCGCCGAGATCATCAGTCCGGGAGGGTTCATGCTTGTCATGGCCTTAGTCGTCCCCATGGCTCCAGCTCGACCACGGGCTGTCGGCGCTCTGCGGCCGGTAGCGGCGGTCGTAGTCGGTGGAATAGAGGCAGCTTTCTTCAAAGCCCTCGCCCTTCAGAACCGGCCCCACCAGGATCAGCGCGGTGCGGGAGATTTTTTCGTCCAGCGACTCTTTCAGCGTATCCAAAGTGGCGCGGATGATCTGCTGATCCGGCCAGCTGGCGCGGTAGACCACGGCGACCGGGCAGTCCGCGCCGTAATGCGGCGTCAGGCTGTCAACAACGTGGTCCAGATTGCCGATCGACAGGTGGATCGCCAGCGTGGTGCCGGTACGGGCGAAATTCTCCAGCGACTCGCCTGCAGGCATCGAGGACGCGCGGCCCGGGGTGCGGGTCAGCACCACCGACTGGCCGAGGCCGGGGAGGGTGAGCTCGGTCCCAAGCGCCGCAGCCGCAGCGGCAAAGGACGGCACGCCCGGGGTGACGCTCACCGGGATGCCCTCTGCTTTCAGGCGGCGGATCTGCTCGCCCATGGCGGACCAGACCGACAGGTCGCCGGAATGCAGCCGCGCCACGTCCTGGCCTGCCGCATGCGCAGCCTTGATCTCAGCCACGATGGCATCCAGATCCATCGCTGCGGTGTTCACGATCTTCGCGTCCGCCGGGCAGTGGCTCAGGATTTCCTCCGGCACCAGCGAACCGGCGTACAGGCACACCGGGCAGGCGGCGATGATGTCGCGCCCGCGCAAGGTCAGAAGGTCGGCAGCGCCCGGTCCGGCGCCAATGAAGTGAACGGTCATGGCTCAAGTCTTTCTGCTATGGCCGCGGTGGCAAGCCCATCCGCGGTGACAACTCTGGGGGCGAGAAGGCGCGCGCTGGCACCCGGCACCCCGTAGCGCGCGCCCGCCAGCGCCGCGGCTTCCGCCAGCGACCCGGTGCCGAACCGCGCCTTGATCCGGGGCGAGCAGGTGAGGGTCTGCTCCCCGGCAATATCTTGTTCCTGCAATGAAATCACCGGCAGGCCGATGCTGCGCGCAAATTCCTGCATGGCGGGCGCCCCGGCCTTCTCCGCGACAGAGGCCAGCGCATCCACCTGCGCGCCGGTCAATGCCAGTGCCGCCTGCAGATCTGCCGCTGTGGCGGCACTGCGAAACCCGATGCCTGCCACCTTCATCGCGTGGCGCTCCACTGAATCACGGGCCGCGCCCGCCGCCAGTCGCGCATGGAACCCAGGGGGCCTGCCTCGGCAATCTCGGCCTTCAGCAGATGCCCGCCGCGCGTGGCATGGGCCTGCATCAGCAGGGTCTCGGTTTCCAGTGTGACGCCATTGGCAACCAGCCGGGTGCCCTCGGGCAGGATGTTCCACAAATGGTCCAAAAGCTCTTTCGAGCCGCCGCCGCCGATGAAGACGCAGTCAGGCAGGGGCTGGCCGTCCAGCACCTCCGGCGCCTTGCCCAGCACCGGCTTCATCCGGTGGTCGAGGCCAAAAGCCGCGGCATTGGCGCGGATGTTCTCCAGCCGGCTCTCGCGCGGCTCAAAAGTGATGGCCTGTGCGCCGGGGGCGGCCAGGCACCACTCGACCGAGACCGAGCCGGAGCCGCCGCCGATATCCCACAGTAGTTCGCTTGCGCGCGGTGCCAGCGCCGACAGGGTCAGCGCCCGGACCGGCCGCTTGGTGATCTGCCCGTCGCTGGCAAAAAGATCATCCGCCAGCCCGGACGCCTGCGGCAGGCCCTTGCTGCCTGCAGATTCGACAGCCAAAGCAACAGGCGCCTGAATGCTCTGCAATTCAAACCCTTCGGCCTTGGCGGAACGCACCCGCTGGCGCGGCCCGCCCAGGCACTCCATCACCGTCAGTTTTGAGGCGCCGAAGCCCTCTGCGGTCAGCCAGTCTGCGAGCTCAGCTGGTGCGCCGCCGTCGCGCAGGGTGCAAATCACGCGCGTCCCGTTTCCAAGCAGAGACCGCAGCCGCGCATAGGGTGCGGCGTGCAGGCCAAGGCACAGCACCTCCTCCAGCTTCCAGGACAGATGGTTTGCAGCCAGCGCGAAGGTGGACGGCACCGGGTAAGAGACCCACTCGCCCGCCTCCAGATGCCGCGCCAGTGAGCCGCCGGCGCCATGCCAGAACGGATCGCCCGAGGCGAGAACAGCCACCTTGCGGCCGCGCATCGCCAGCACAGGTTCAATGGAAAACGGCACCGGCCAGGGCTGGCCTTTGCTGCCCGCACCCGCCAGTTCCAGGTGCCGCGGGCCGCCGAAAATCACATCGGCCTCCGCCAGCGCCTTCCGGCTTGCATCGCCCAAGCCTTCCAGTCCATTTTCGCCCAGACCGATTATCGTAAGCCATGGATCAGACATGACACGCATCCTTCTTCTGGGCGGCACCACCGAGGCCTCGGCGCTCGCCAAAACCCTGGCCGAAGCAGGCGCGGATGCGGTGTTCTCCTACGCGGGCCGTACCGCCAAACCGGTCAGCCAGCCGCTGCCCACCCGCATTGGCGGCTTTGGCGGCGCGGACGGGCTGGCGGATTACCTGCAGGCCGAAGGGATCACCCATGTGGTCGATGCCACCCATCCTTTCGCTGCGCAGATGAGCACCAACGCGGTGCAGGCCTGCGCTGCGGCGGGCGTGCCGCTCTGCGCCTTTGAGCGCCCGGCCTGGCAGGCGGGAGAAGGCGACCAGTGGGTTCACGCGGACAGCATCGAAGCGGCGGTGGGTGCTCTGCCTGACACCCCCGCGCGGGTGTTCCTGGCGATCGGCAAGCAGAACCTCAGCCAATTCGCCGCCAAGCCCCTGCATCACTACCTGCTGCGGCTGGTGGACGAACCCGAAGCGCCCCTGCCGTTGCCGCACACAACGGTCGAGATTGCCCGCGGGCCGTTTGACGTCGCGGGCGACACCGCGCTGATGCAGTGCCACGCCATCACCCATGTGGTCGCCAAGAACGCCGGCGGCGCGGGGGCCGCGGCCAAGCTCACTGCCGCGCGCACGCTCGGCCTGCCGGTCATCATGATCGGCAGACCCAAGGTGCCCGAGCGCCCCATCAAAGGCAGCGTGGCAGAGGTGATGGCCTGGCTGTCGCATGCCGCAGATTAACCCTCCGCCGCGTAGCGGGGGGTGTAGACGTAATTGCCCACCCTGCGGGTGTCGCGGTTGCCGACAATCACCACGGTGCGCATGTCCGCCATCTCGGGCGTGGCCTCCTTCAGCGGCACGGTCAGCAACTCCTGCCCGGGCTTGGTCACGTCGCGAGCGAAGGTGATCAGCGTGTCCGCGCCGCAGGCCTCGCGCAGGATCTCCAGCGCCCGGGCAAACTGATGCGGGCGTGACTTGGAGCGCGGGTTGTAAAACGCCATTGCCAGACCGGCCTCGCCAACCAGCTGCAGGCGCTTTTCAATGAGGCTCCAGGGCTTCAGGTTGTCGCTGAGGTTGATAGCCGCGAAATCATGCCCCAAAGGCGCGCCGATGGCGGCAGCGGCGGCCAGCATCGCGGTGATGCCCGGCAGCACCTTGATCTCCAGATCCAGCCATTCGGGGTGGCTTTCCGCGCTGTTCTCCAGCGCCTCGAACACGGCGGAGGCCATGGCAAACACGCCCGGATCGCCGGAAGACACCACGACAACGCGTTTGCCCTCGGCGGCCATTTCCAGGGCATGGGTGGCGCGGTCGACCTCAACCCGGTTGTCGGTGGCGTGCAGGGTCAGCCCCTCGCGCGGCTCAACCCGGTTGACGTAGGGGATGTAGCCAACAATATCGGTGGCTTCGCTGATGGCGTCGCGCACTTCCTGTGTCACCAGTGCCTCGTTGCCGGGGCCAAGGCCCGCGATTACGACCCAGCCGTTTTCTGTGTTGCTCATGGCCGGCGCCCCTGTCCGTGAACCAATACGATGGAGAAATAGGGCACCTCGCCTGTGATCTCCGACAGCTTCTGAACGGTCTGGCCGGGCATGGTGCCGCGTTCGACCAGCCAGGCTTCACCGGCACGGCCAGCCCGTTCCAGTGCGCGGCGCAGCTTGGGCAGGTTGCGGCCGATCTTCATAACCACCAGCGCGTCGGTTTCTGCCGCGCGCTTAGCCAGCTCATCCTCGCTGAGGGTCGCCATCGCCACGGTCAGCACGTCGTCGCCCCAGGTGATCGGCTGGCCGGAGGCGGTCCAGCAGCCTGACATGCCGGTGATGCCGGGCACGATCTCCTGCTCGGCGCGGCCCTGCAGCCGGGTGTAGAGATGCATGTAGGAGCCATAGAGGAACGGGTCGCCTTCGCAGAGAACCACCACGTCCTTGTCCTGCGCGATCTCCGCAAGCGTATCGGCCCATTGGTCGTAGAATTCCGCCAGCACCCGGTTGTACTCGGGGTCGGAGAAATGGATCTCGGTGGTGACGGGGTATTCCATCGCGTGTTCGGTGACGCCCTCGGCCAGCATGCCCTCGACGATGGCGCGGGCCTGGCCCTGGCGGCCGGCCTTGCGGAAGTAGGCGATGTGGCGGGCGTTTGAGATCAGCCGGTGCGAGCGGACGCTCATCAGGTCGGGATCACCGGGGCCAAGCCCTGCGCAGATGACTTTGCCCATGGTTACTCTTTCCAGCTCGCCAGCGCGTTCACCGCCGCGACGGTGATGGCGGAGCCGCCCAGACGGCCCTTCACGATCATCGACGGAACGGGGAGGTCTTCCATCAGTGCGTCCTTGGACTCCATCGCGCCAACGAAGCCCACGGGACAGCCGATGATGGCGGCGGGGCGGGGGCAGTCCGGATCCTTCAGCATGTTCAGAAGGTGGAACAGCGCGGTGGGGGCGTTGCCGATGGCCACGACGGCGCCTTCCAGTTTCGGGCGCCACAGCTCCAGCGCGGCGGCGGAACGGGTATTGGACATTTCCTTGGCCATCTCCGGCACCTTGGGGTCGCGCAGGGTGCAGATCACCTCATTGTCCGCGGGCAGGCGCGGGCGGGTGATGCCTTCGGACACCATATAGGCATCGCAGAGGATCGGCGCACCGTTCGCCAGGGCTGCACGGGCGGTTTCAGCCATGCCGTCGGAGAAGCGCACGTGCTCCTCCAGCCCCACCATGCCGGCGGCGTGGATCATGCGGACGACGACGCTTTCCTCGTCCTTGTTGAAGCGCGCCAGATCGGCTTCGCGGCGGATGGTGGCAAAGCTTTCGGCGTAGATCGCGGCGCCGTTGGTTTCATAGGTGTGGAGCATGTCAGCTGCCCTCTTTCAGAAGTTCGGGAGCGGCGCGCAACGCGTCGGCGCTCAGGCGGGTCTTTAGCGGCTGATCCGCGGCAGTGCCATTGCGGATCAGGGAGAATTCGTTTTCGCCGGTGGCGGACAGGGTCAGCGGTGCGGTTCCCGGGCAGGCACAGCCTTTGGTGCAGCCGGAAATATGAAGTTTGGTCCCCGAGGGAACGTGCGGCGCTAGGTCACGGGCCAGATCACGGGTTGCAGACAGCGCCTGCAGGCAGCCGGGCGCCCCGGTGCAAGCGACGACTTGCAGGCGCGGATCCGTTGCATCCAGGATCAGGCCGGGCAGGGGCGGCAGGCTTTCCGCGCCTTCCACCAGAAGCGCGCGCCAAGGGGTGAGGCGGATTTCGCCGTGGTCTGCCAACTGTGCCAGCGTTGCGGCGGGCATCTGGCCGAATTCCAGCGCCGCGAGAGTTCCTGCGGACACAGTGCCCGGCTTTGCGATGAAAGCGGTTCTTGCCACCGGTGCGGCATGTGCCGCCGGCGGCCCGCGGCGCGCAATGAGACGGTGCATCCGGCCGCGTCCCTCGGGCGCGCCGCCCTGTTTCAGGAACCAGCGGGCCAGGGCGAGAGCTTCGGGGACAGCGGATTCACGTGTGACGGGCAGGCCGATTTCAGCGCCGTCAGCGCGCAGGATCAGGGTGCTGCCAGAACGTTCGATGCGGATATCGGCAGCGGTGTCTTGCAGGACGGGTTCCGAGCTGCAGTCGACGGCAAAGCCGAACTTGCCGGGCAGGGTAAGGTTTGTTGCCGCGGTCAGCGCGGCGCTGAGCGTTATTGCAATGGCGTGGGTATCATCGCCGGGACCCCAGAACGGCGCGAGCAGGACATTGCGGCGGGCTTCAGCCTGCGCATCAGGGTCGATCAGGCCAAGGCCGCGCAAGGCTTCGATCAGGTCCTCATGCGCCTCTTCACGGATACCGCGCATCTGCAGGTTGGCGCGGGCAGAGATATCCAGTAGGCCGTTACCAAACTCTTCAGAAAGCCTTGCCACACCGCGCGCCTGGGTAACGGTCAGTTTACCCATTGGCGCGCGCACCCGCACCACCAGCCCGTCGCCCGACACCATTGGCCGCAGGGCGCCGGGGCACCAGCCGTAGACCTTGGGGGCGGCAGCGGCACTCATGCGGCGCCCTCCAGCTCGGCCATGATCGAGTTGCGCCGCGTGCTCCAGAGGCCTGCATCAAACAGGGCGCGGAATCGGTCGCGCATGGCGGCGAGCGCCTCCGGGTTTTCGCGCTCCATGAACGCCACCAGATCATCGCGGCCCAGGGTGGCCTCAAAATAGAGGTCGAAGAGATGCGGTTGCACCACCTGCGCCAGATGGGCAAAGGCGGCCATGTGATCGAGCGTCGCGGCGATTTCCGCCGCGCCGCGGAAGCCGTGACTCATCATTGAAGTGGCCCAGTCCGGATTGGCGGCGCGGGCGCGGGTGACGCGGGCGATTTCCTCGCCCAGGGAACGTGCCTGCGGCTTGTCGGGCCGTGTGGCGTCCATGTGGTAGAGCGCCGGTGTTGCTTGGCCGATGCGTGCCATGGCGGCGGCAAAGCCCGCTTCATGCGCGGCGTAGTCGGACGCGACCAGGAGGTCGGTTTCCGGCAGGTCCTGCAGGTGCACAAAGCTGTCGGCGCCCTGCAGGCGGGTTTCCAGCGCTTCGCGGGCGTCGGTGATTGCGCCCTTGGCGTCGATCGCATGGGAGGAGGCATTCAGCCAGGCCTCGCCCGCCGCCTGGCGCGCTGCATCGGTGTAGTCATCCAGATGCGGGTTCATCGACAGGCCGTACTGGCCCGGTTTGGGGCCGAAGACGCGCGGGGTCTCGGTGAGATAGGGGTTGTCGGCCTGGGTTTCCTCGCGGCCCGCCAGTGCGGCAGCGGCACTTTCGAACATCTGGGCAAGGCCCGGGAAGACGTCGCGGAACAGGCCGGACACCCGCAGGGTCACGTCGATGCGCGGGCGGTTCAGCATGGAGAGCGGCAGCACCTCGAAACCGGAGACGCGCTCGGAGCCTTCGTCCCACTTGGGTGCCAGCCCTGCCAGATGCAGCGCCATCGCGAACTCCTCACCTGCGGTGCGCATGGTGGCGGATCCCCAGAGGTCGATCACCAGCCCCTTGGGCCAATCGCCGTGGTCCTGAAGGTGGCGGCGCAGCAGCTCTTCCGCCAGCTTGACCCCTTGCGCATGCGCCGCCCGCGACGGCACCGCCCGCGGGTCGGTTGTGAAGAGGTTGCGCCCGGTCGGGATCACATCGGCGCGGCCGCGAAAGGGGGAACCGGAGGGGCCGGGGGTCACGATCTTCCCGTCCAGCGCGGCGATCAGCCCGGCGCGTTCCTCTGCCCCGCATTGGCCGGTGCCAAAGATGTGCAGCCCCTCGCCGTACTGGCTTTCCTTGATGTCGCAGACAAAGGCGTCGATGCGGGTGATCGCCTCGGCGGGTGAGGTGTCGGGCGTCAGGCCCAGATCCGCCTCAACCCCGGTGCCCTGCGCCTCGGCGCGGATGTCATCGATCAGCCGGTCGCGCCGCGCCGGGTCCAGCCCGTCAGCGGTGGAATACTCATCCAGCAGGCTTTCGAGCCGCGCCATGCCCTCGGGCAGGTTGGTCTGCGCCAGCGGCGGCGGCAAGTGGCCGATGGTCACGGCGCCGATGCGGCGCTTGGCCTGGGCGGCCTCGCCCGGGTCATTGACGATGAACGGGTAGGCGACGGGCAGCGGGCCGGTCAGCACCTCGGGCCAGCAGGCGCCGGAGAGGGCG
>NZ_JWLE01000028.1:589-881 GCF_000813785.1 Leisingera sp. ANG-DT | reverse complement strand
GCCATCGTGGTCTCCACCCCGCAGGATGTGGCCTTGCTGGACGCACGCAAGGCGATGGACATGTTCAACACCCTTAAGACCCCGGTGCTGGGACTGATTGAGAACATGTCATTCTTCACCTGTCCCGATTGCGGCGGCGAACATCACATCTTCGGCCACGGCGGCGTCGCGGCAGAGGCCGAGACTCTGGGCCTGCCGCTGCTGGGCGCGCTGCCGATTGATCTGGAGACCCGCCTGGCCGGCGACAGCGGCACGCCCATCGCCGCGGGGGAGGGGCCAATGGCCCAGGCCT
>NZ_JWLE01000028.1:0-543 GCF_000813785.1 Leisingera sp. ANG-DT | reverse complement strand
GGCGGGCCTTTAGCATGACGGGGGTGAACCATTGGTTGCCTGCGCGCAGAGCACAGCGGGGGCGGAGTGTTCTGTTGCTTTGGGCGCAAATGGGATTGCCCGCCGGAAATGGGGCTGCATGGCACGTGCTGCGCCGGACGGGAACCTATGGGACCGCTGGGAAAGCGTGGAACTGCTGGGAAAACGCGGGAGCTGCGGGAAATCATGGGCAGCATGGGAAATCATGGCCCTTTCCCTGCAATGCACCCCTTGAAGTTGCGAATCACTCAGTGTTGAAACGCTTGTGCAGGGCGTTTTTAGCGCTGTTTCTGATTGCTGGGCGTGAACGTACCGGGAACGTTCAGATTCGTGAGCGCGGGATCTGTGGAATCGCGGGAAACTATGGGAAAAAAATTGCCTCTGCAATCTGTGTCTATATCTAGTGTTTGCGCTGAGTTTACTCACTAGTGGTTCCGAATTTTGCCCCAATTTGACTGCGAATCTTGCCCGAATCTGCGGATTCCTTGTCAAGGCTTCGGCGATTTCCCGCAGAAAACAGTTGCG
>NZ_JWLE01000027.1:1994-42797 GCF_000813785.1 Leisingera sp. ANG-DT | reverse complement strand
CTGCACATCGGTGCGGTCTTCCATCAGGTGCTTTTGCAGGCGGCGGAAGGCGGCGGCCTGGATTTCGGTCTCGGTTTGCTTGTCCATGGCGGTGGCTCCGGAGTTGTCTTGCGTCCCCGCAGGCCTAGCAGCCGGGACAGGCAATGGGGGCGGGCGGCTGGTCAGATCAGCTGCAGCGCCAGCCAGGGCCCCAGCGCGGTGGCAAAGATCACGATCTTATAGGTGCCGAGCCAGCGGTAGACCGTCAGGCTGACATCCGCGGGCGCCAGCCCGAACATGCGGGCGTGCAGCCCAGCCACCCAGTCCCGCATCAGCATCAGAAGCACGGCAGAGAGGGTGAGCAGTCCGATATGCAAAACGGTCAGCCATCCGAAAAAGGCAGAGAGGGTTTCCTGGGTCATGACTGCTCCTTTCCCCGAAAATCCCGCGTTTCCGTTACAAATATGGGTGCGCGCGGCCCGTTCTGCAATGTCAGCGCCGTTTTCCGAGCCGGAATTCGCGCCGAATTCCGGTGCCCGGCAGGTCAGAGCTCGGAGGCGTCCAGTGCCTTGGGCAGGATACGGGCGAGGCGCTCGGCCCATTCGTGCTGGCCCTCGTGCTCTGCAATCAGATCGTTCCTCAGCTCGACCAGCGTGTTGGGGCGGCCCGGCTTGGTGGCATGGGTTTCGATCGCGTCGCCGGGCAGATAGCCGGTGTAGGGCTCATTGACACCGACGCAGAGGCCCTTTTCGCGGTTCAGCTCGTCAATGACGAAGGGCGAGAACCGCTCGCCCTCGGGGAACAGGATGCCGATTTCCCAAGGCCGCGGCGCACGCCCGCGCAGCTGGCGGGTGAAGCTGTGGACCGAGACGATCACCGTGCGCGGCCGCTCTGCCAGCCGGGCCAGCGCCCGGTGGTAGGGGCGGTAGCAGCTTTCCAGCCGCTCCTTCAGTTCTGCCTCGCCCGCGTGGCGGTTGGCCGGGATGATGGTGCCGTCATAGAGCTTCATCAAGAGGGTCGGGTCGTCCTCGCCGCGGTTGGGATCGATCACCAGGCGGGAGAAGTTGGAGGCCACCACCGGCGCGTCCAGCATCTCGCCCAGGAGCTTGGACACCTCATAGGCGCCGACGTCATAGGCGATGTGGCGCTCCATGTCCTCGCGCGGGAGGCCGAGGTCGCCGCCGCCGGCAAAATCCGGCACATGGTTGGTTGCGTGGTCGCAGGTGATCAGCCAGCGGGCGGGACGGTCTGCGCCGTGAACAAAAAACGGTGTGTATGTCATGAGCCTGATATGTTTTGCCGCATTCTCTTTACGGGAGTTGCGCGGAAATGGGAATTGGGGGATAAGCACCCCGAGCTGTTTGCGGTAACATGAAGACGAGATCCGAAGGAGAGGACCCCAATGAAACGATCGCGCAATGTGAAGATTGTCGCCACTTTGGGGCCGGCCTCGGAGACCTACGAGACCATCCGCGCGCTGCATGAGGCGGGCGCAGATGTGTTCCGCCTGAACATGTCGCACGGCAGCCACCCGGAGATCGCCGAGAAGCACAAGATCATCCGCCAGGTGGAGCAGGACCTGGACAGCCCGATTGCGATTCTCGCTGACTTGCAGGGGCCGAAGCTGCGGGTGGGTGTGTTTGCCAATGGTGCCGAAGACCTGGAGGAGGGGGCGAAGTTCCGCCTCGACTTGGATGAGGCGGAGGGCGGCGTGTCGCGCGTGTGCCTGCCGCATCCGGAGATTTTCCAGGCGCTGGAGCCGGGTGCGCACCTGCTGGTGAACGACGGCAAGATCCGCCTGGTGGTGGATGACTTCGGCCCAGACTTTGCTGATTGCACGGTGGAGACCGGCGGCACGATTTCGAACCGCAAGGGCGTAAATGTGCCCGACGTGGTGCTGCCGCTGGCGGCCTTGTCCGAGAAGGACCGTGCGGACCTGGAATTTGTCTGCTCCCTGGGGGTGGACTGGCTGGCGCTGTCCTTTGTGCAGCGGGCCAAGGATGTTTATGAGGCGCGCGCACTGGCCGATGGCCGCGCGGCGGTGCTGTCGAAGATTGAAAAGCCGCAGGCGGTGGAGGATTTCGAGGCCATTCTGGATGCCTCTGATGGCATCATGGTGGCGCGCGGCGACCTGGGCGTCGAGCTGCCGGTGGCGGCGGTGCCGCCGATCCAGAAACGTCTGGTGCGCAAGTGCCGGGCCGCGGCCAAGCCGGTGATCGTGGCAACCCAGATGCTGGAAAGCATGATCGAAAGCCCGATGCCGACCCGGGCCGAGGTCTCCGACGTTGCCACCGCCATCTATGAGGGCGCCGATGCGGTAATGCTGAGCGCCGAGAGCGCGGCGGGCCAGTATCCGGTGCAGGCGGTGCAGACCATGGACAAGGTGGCGGTCGAGGTCGAGGCTGACCCGACATATACCCAGATCATCGCGTCTTCGCGCTCAGCCAAGGGCACCACGGTGGCTGACGGAATCGTCGCCGCAGCACGGGAGATTGCGGAGAAGACCGAGATCAAGGCGATCTGCTGTTTCACCCAGTCCGGCACCACCGCGCTGCTGACCGCGCGGGAGCGCCCAGGTGTGCCGATCATCGCAATGACCCCGGTCAGCGCCACCGCGCGGCGGCTGTGCCTCAGCTGGGGCTGCAAATGCGTGATGACGCCGGAGCTGGACCGGTTCAAGGGCGCGGTGGTCAGCGCCGCGCGGGCGGCGCGGTCGGGCGGCTACGCCTCCGAGGGCGACCAGATCGTGGTGACTGCCGGCGTGCCCTTCAACGTGCCGGGCACCACCAACATCCTGCGCATTGCCCCCTGCGACGAACGGCTGATCTACAGCACCGACCCCGAATAACCCCAAGGCAGGTGGCGGCGATTGAAATGCCGCCACCTGCGCCTACCATCTCTCAGGTTGCTGAGGTCATGGGGGAGATGGTTCATGGATACGGATCTGGCGTTGATCCTGGGACTGGTGATTGCGGCATTCACGGTGCCATCGGTCATGTCCTCCCTGAGTGAACGCCGCCCGCCGCGGGCGTCAATTCTCACCATATTGATCGCCATCTCGCTGATCGCCTATGCCGTGGTGCAGAAACCTGGCGGATATGCGATTGATGAGATCCCGGACGTGTTTTTCAGGGTCGTCGGGCGCCTTCTTTAGAGAATCCGCTTGCCCATCCTGCCAGCATTGCTTAAAGGGCAGCTCTGTTCCGCGCGGCCGGCCGTCGAGGCATGCCGAGTCGCGCGTCTAGCGAACCTGCATTGAAGGAGACGGAAATGCCCAAGATGAAGACAAAGTCGAGCGCCAAGAAGCGCTTCAAGATTACCGCCACCGGCAAGGTGAAAGCGGGTCAGGCCGGCAAGCGCCACGGCATGATCAAGCGCACCACCAAGTTCATCCGTGACGCCCGCGGCACCACCACCCTGTCCGCACCGGACGCAAAGATCGTCAAGGGCTTCATGCCCTACGACCGCTAAGAGGAGATCTGAGATATGTCCCGCGTTAAAGGTGGTACCACAACTCACGCCCGTCACAAGAAGGTCATCAAGGCAGCCAAAGGTTACTACGGCCGCCGCAAGAACACCTTCAAGGTTGCCCGTCAGGCCGTCGACAAGGCCAACCAGTACGCAACCCGCGACCGTAAGAACCGCAAGCGCAACTTCCGCGCGCTGTGGATCCAGCGTATCAACGCTGCTGTGCGTTCGCACGACGAAGCGCTGACGTACTCCCGCTTCATCAACGGCCTGACCCTGGCCGGCATCGAAGTGGACCGCAAGGTTCTGGCCGACCTGGCCGTGCACGAGCCCGAAGCCTTCGGTGCGATCGTCCGTCAGGCACAGGACGCGCTGGCAGCCTAAGGCTCCAGAGTTCGAATTCAGAGAAGGCCGCCCATCGGGGCGGCCTTTTTTGTTGCCGCTATTCCGGCAACCCTGCCGTACGGAGCGCGTTCAGATAGGGATCCAGGCCGCCGGGATGTTTGACGGGCAGGCTGCGGGCCAGGTAGCTGAGGGATAGTTTCGGCAGTTCGCCAATCGCGGCCTGTACTGAGACCCTGGCCTCGTCCAGGCGCCCGGCCTGCACCAGGGCGGCTGCCTTGACCGCATGCGGCCAATAGCCGGTTGCCCGGGGCAGCTGCATTGTCTTGTCCACCCAGGCCAGGGCGGCCTCTGTATCTCCGGCCAGCACATCCGCCAGCGCATGGGTAATTGTCGTCGCCCAGAGGATCGGATCGCGCGGACTCAACGGCTCGACACGTTCTTCGCAGGCGCGCGCTTCGTCCAGGCGGCCGGCCAGGGTCAGCACCATGCCCAGCCCGTGGTGCGCCTGGCTGAAGCTGGGGTTGAGCTGGATCGCCCGCTGCAGCGCTGCAATCGACAAGTCGTGGCTGCCCTGCATCATGTGGATCCGGCCGATGGCGAAATAACCCACCGGGTCGGTGTCGTCGATCTGCAAGGCGCGGCGTGCGGACGCCATGCCCAGTTCCAGATGGTGCTCCGGGTCGTCCGGCCAGCCCATTACCACGCCCTCATAGTAGGCGTAGCACAGATACGCGTGCGCGGTGGAAAACTCCGGATCAAGCTCTGTTGCCCGCCGGAGAAGGTCCAGAGACTTCTGGTGGTCCTCGCGGCTGTAGTCCCACATGTGCCAGAGGCCGCGCTGGTAGCAGGCCCAGGCATCCAGGCTTTCTGTTCTGCGGCTGATTGCCTTCTCGCGTTCGGCAGCGGCCATTTCCGGCTCCACCCGGCCGACGATGGTCCGGGTGATCTCGTCCTGCAGATCGAAAATATCCTGCAGCTCACGGTCGTAATGTTCCGCCCAGACATGCAGTCCGGTCGGCGCATCAATCAGCTGCGCGGTGACGCGGACGCGGTTGCCGGCCCGGCGCACGCTGCCCTCGAGCACGTAGCGAACGCCAAGTTCGGCGGCGACGCGTTTGATGTCGACGGCTTGCCCCTTGTAGGTGAAGGTGGAGTTGCGGGCGATCACCAGGAACCAGCGGATTTTCGACAGTCCGGTGATGATGTCCTCGCTCAGCCCGTCGGCAAGAAACTCCTGCTCTGGGTCGGCGGACATGTTGGTGAAGGGCAGCACAGCGATGGACAGTTTTTCCCGTTTCCGGGCTGCAGGTTTGGGTGTGGCCGTGCCGCCGTCCCAGCGCCAGACCCGGAAGGGGCCGTCGATGTTTTTGAGGCTGATCTGGCCGGCGTCGATGAAGGTGGCGCCCACTTTGCCGCGGACCTGGCTGTGCACGTGGTCGGAGGTCAGAACGCCGCCGCAGGGCGCGGCGGCTTCCAGCCTGGCGGCGACGTTGACGCCTTCACCCAGCACATCGTCGCCCTCGACAACGATGTCGCCCAGGTTGATGCCTATCCTGAAATCAATCGGGTCCAGATCTGCGTTTTCAGAATTTCTTGCGCGCAGAGCGTTTTGCAGCGCAACCGCACATTCCACCGCATCCACGGCGCTGGCGAATTCGGCAAGGGCGCCATCGCCCATGGTCTTGAAGATGCGGCCCCTGTTTCCGGTCACAAGAGGGATGAAGATTTCGCTCCAGATGACTTTCATCCGTTTGAGCGTTGCCGCCTCGTCCGCCTGAACGAGTTTGGAATAACCCACGACATCTGCTGCCAGAATTGCAGCCAGGCGGCGCTCCATCCACTGGCCCTCCCCTTTGGGTCAGGGTAGCGGGAGCGGTGGTAAAAAACCAGTTCCCAGTGCTGAGGTGCAGAAAGCTGCTGCTATCGGGTGCCAGGAACCGAAAGCAGAAAACAGCACCGAATATTTGCTGACCCCTGCCGTGCTCAGCCTTGGCGCGGCATCCGCAGGGTAAAGATGGTCTGCTGGCGATCCGACGCTGCCACGATCAGGCCACCATGCGCCCTGGCGATCTGCTGGGCGATGTAAAGGCCCAGACCGAGACCGTTCTGCGACTCGCGGGTGTCGGTGCGGGTGAAGGGTTCGAACAGCAGCGCCATGGTTGCTTCGGGGATCGGATCCCCCTGGTTGGCGACGGACAGAGTGAAATCGCTGCCGTCCTCGCGGGCTGTCACGATGACCGGTTTGCCTTGGGCGCCGTGAGTCACTGCATTGGACAGAAGGTTGGAGACCAGCTGCGCAATGCGGTCCGTGTCGCAGTTCAGCGGGTCGGTGAAACTGTAGTTCTCGGTGATCGGGGTGCCCGGATTTGCCAGCCGGATTTCCTCAACCGTTTGCGCCAGGACCGGCCGCAGCTCCGCGCTGTCCGACCGCGTGATTTCAATGCCTTCTCCAAGGCGCGACCGGGCAAAGTCCAGAATGTCGTTGATCAGCGCCGACATCCGGGTGACGGACTGGCGCCCGAGCGCCAGGATCTCCAGCGCCTTGGCTGATTGCGGTTCATTCTCCAACAGCCGCAGCGTGGCGCCGATCGCCGACAGCGGGTTGCGCAGGTCATGGCCCAGCACAGCGATGAACTGCTCGCGGAAATGGGCTTCCTGCTCGCGGGAGGCCAGATTGGCGGCGTTTTCCTTGGCTTTGGTTACATCCCGGGCACTGCAGTAAAAGCGTTCGCCTTCCGGAACCGCGTTCCAGGACAGCCAGCGATAGCTGCCGTCCTTGTGCCGGTAGCGGTTTTCGAACTGCAGCACCGGCTTGCCCTGCTTGACGCGCTCAAAGGCGGCCTCGGTCCGGGACATGTCGTCGGGGTGCAGGAAGTCGAAGAACTGGCGGCTTTCGATATCTTCCGGCAGCAGGCCCAGCGTGGTGAACCAGGCCGGGTTTGTGTCTGTGAAGATGCCGGAGGCGTCGATGATGCCCAACAGGTCTGGCGTGACCTTCCAGGTCTGGCTGGTGCGGTCCATTTGTGTGGGCACGGCAGTACATCTCTTTGGGACGGCAGGTCTGCAACTTGCACAGCTTGCCTGCCTGCTGGCAAGCGCTAAGGTGCCGCACTTGCGGGAAAAACTGTCTGCTGCGGCATGCGTTTGCCTCGCCGGACCAGACGGGCAGCCGCGGAAACGCCATCACCACATGCGGGACTTGGCGTATTCCGCATATCCTGCGTCATATGCCTCTGCCTCAAAGCTCTCCTCCTGCTCTTTCAGGAACTGGCCAGCGGTGGGCACCGCGGGGCGGTTCGCCTCCAGGTCCCACAGGCGGGAGCGCATCAGCGCCTTGGCGCATTGGAAATAGAGCTCTTGAAGCGTGATTACCGCCACAGTCGCGGGCCGCAGGGATTTGCGGGCAAAATGGGAGCGAATGGCCTCGTCCGCGGTCAGCACGGCGGTGCCGTTCACCCGAACCACGTTGTTGCAGCCAGGCACCATGAACATCAGGCTGACGCGGCTGTCGCGGACGATATTGCGCAAGCTGTCGATGCGGTTGTTGCCGCGCCAGTCGGGCAGCCAGAGGGTGCGCTCGTCCGCCATATGCACCACAGGGCCGTCATCGCCGCGTGGGGTGGCGTCTGTGCCCTCGGGGCCAACGGTGGACAGCATCAGAAACCTCGAGGCGCCGATCCAGTTGCGGTAAAGCGGCGTCAGGCGGGTGGTGACCTTGGTCAGCGATTGCGGCACCGGGGCGCCGTAGATCTCTTCAAGCTCATTGGTGCTGGTGATGGTCTGCATGGGGCCGGCCTCCTTTTGGTTGCGTTTTAGCTTGCCCTTTCGCGGCGATGGGGCCAGTTTTTGCGCAAATGGGCCAGAATGCGGATATCCGGCGGCGGGGACCGTCCTCCTCCGATGCGGTGCAGATGCTGCCGCATGGGGTGGCATCCTATGCGCGCACCTATGCGGACGGCTATGTCTCTGCCTGGCATGATCATCCGCGCCACCAGCTGGTCTATGCGGTGGCCGGGCTGATGATGGCAGAGGCCGGCGGCACCACTTGGGCGGTGCCTGCGGGGTCGGGGCTGATCGTGCCTGCAGGGGTGCTGCATGAGATCCGCATGGCGGGCGAAGTGCAGCTGCAGTCGCTCTATATCGATCCGGCGGCACCAGGGGCGGAGATGATGGCGGAGTGCCGGGCGGTGACCGTGGAGCCGCTGCTGGCGGGGCTGATTGCGGCGCTGTGCGCCATGAACAATCCCTGGCCGCTGCCGCCGCGGGCACACCATCTGAGCCAGCTGATCCTGATAGAACTGGCGGCGGCGCCGAAATCCCCGCTGGCGCTGCCGTACCCTGCGGACGCGCGGCTGCAGCGGGTCTGCGATGCGCTGATCGGCGCACCGGGCGCGCCGCACACGCTGGACCATTGGGCGGCGCTGGCAGGGATGAGCCGCCGCAGCTTCACCCGCCGGTTCCAGCAGCAGACGGGGCTGAGTTTCGGTGGCTGGCGCGACCGGCTGCGCTGCCAGATCGCACTGCGGGCAGAGGCACGCGGCGCGCGGTTGGACCAGGTGGCGCAAAGGCTGGGCTATGCCAGCCGCCAGTCGCTGCTGGCGATGATGCGGCGGCTGGTGTGACGCCCGGCGAGGACGCTGGCCGGTGTCATGATTTCCGTAGTCGCAGGCCGCTGCTATCTGTGGCAGGTTGCGCCGGAACGGCGGCAATGAGGCAGGCATGAAATTCATCCGGAATGTGATCGCGCAACTGGAATCCCCGCGCGAGGTTCGGCCGCTGGGCAGCGGCTGGCTGTCGGGCTCAATGGCGCTTTTGGCGGCCATCACCGGGCTGCTGCTGGTGCTGCTGCGCTGGTACCCTGAGACGTTCTCTTATCCGCAGATCGCATT
Organism: Leisingera sp. ANG-DT; assembly: GCF_000813785.1. Classification (NCBI taxonomy): domain Bacteria; kingdom Pseudomonadati; phylum Pseudomonadota; class Alphaproteobacteria; order Rhodobacterales; family Roseobacteraceae; genus Leisingera; species Leisingera sp. ANG-DT. The sequence goes on along the minus strand of NZ_JWLE01000027.1, from coordinate 34,116 downwards.
TGTGCATTCCAGCGGCTATGTGACCGCCTTCCTGCGGTTTGTGCTGCTGGCGGGCTATGCGCTGTCGCTGCTGAGCCTGATCCTGAGCCGCCAGAAAAGCCTGGGCTGGGCGGCGCTGGGTCTGTCTGTAGTTGCCTCGCTGATGGCTACGGCGCAGCCGCAGCACGCGGGCGAGGCTCCGCAGAGCTTGTATTTCGGGCTCGACTATTTTGTCGTGAACGTGCTGCTGGTGGGTTTTCTGTTCGTGCCGCTGGAGCGGGTCTTTCCGGCGCGGCGCGAGCAGACCGTGTTCCGCACCGAATGGCGCGAGGACATGTTCTATTATCTGATCAGTTCCATGCTGGTGCAGGTGCTGACGTTCCTGACCATGGCGCCCGCGAACTATGTGAACACCGAGTTCGACCTGGAGGGGATCCGCGCCCATATCACCAATCTGCCCTTTGCGGTGCAGGTGCTGATCATCATGGCGGCAACGGATTTCGTGCAGTACTGGGTGCACCGCGCCTTTCACACCTTTCCGGCGCTGTGGCATTTCCATGCGATCCACCACTCCGCCAAGAAGATGGACTGGCTGGCCGGGGCGCGGATGCATTTCATCGAGATCGCGGTGCTGCGCGGGCTGACTGCAGTGCCGATGTTTACGCTCGGCTTCAAGCCGGAGGCGATCCAGGGCTATCTGCTGATCGTCTATTTCTACTCTAGCTTCAACCACGCCAATATCGGCTGGAAGCTGGGCTTTGTGGAGCGGTTCCTAGTCACCCCGCGCTATCACCATTGGCATCATGGCAGCGAGCGGGCGGCGATCGACATCAACTATGCCTCGCATTTCCCGCTTTATGACTGGCTGTTTGGCACCCACCACCTGCCGGAGAAGGAATGGCCGTCGAAATACGGGGTGGCCGGTGACACGGTGCCAAACGGCTACTGGCGGCAATTCCTGTACCCGTTCAACCAAAAGCGCTGGAAGAAGAAGCCGGATGAGGGTGGCAAGGGCTGAGGCTCAGAGGTTTTGGCCGTCGTAGATTTCTGATGGCAGCCGCAGCGCATCCAGTCCCTTGATGCAGCCGAGGTTCACCCGGTAGTGCCCAGGGTTGAGGCGGGTTTCCACAAAGGTGTGGATGCCGCATGTGCCGCAGAAATGGTGCTGCGCGGTCTTGGTGCCGAACTGGTAGGTTTTCAGGGTGCCGGGGGCAGCCGTGATGTGCATATCGGCGGGCGGGATGGTTTCCGGTGTCAAGCCAGCCCCTCTGCGGGAGCAAATCGAGCAGTCGCAAAGCATGGCGCTGGAGATTTCCCGGGTGCGGAAGGTGAAGCGGACTGCGCCACAATGGCAGGTCCCGGAGTAGGTTTCCATCACTGGCCTCATAAGTTGAGTGGAATACGCAGATAAGATGCAACAGGATGCACACTGTGCAGGCCTGCGGGCGACAGCGACAGGTCTGGAAACGCCTGTTACACCAGCGGAGCGGGCATATCAGGCCGCGATTCCGTGCGGACCGTGGCGGATGATGGCCCATTGGCCATAGCTGTCATCCAGGTCCAGCTTGATCGCCGCGTCAGACTTGGTGCTGGCGCTGCCGATCTCGGCCAGGGTGAACTCGATGCCGCCGGGGATATCGATGCGGACCCGGTGCTCGCCGCCGCCATGCGGGGCCTGGATCGGCCGGCCGGTTGAGGTGACCAGCCCTTCGATGTCGAGTTTGGCAGTGCGGTTTTCGATGTCGACCTCGTAGTCGATCCGCTTGATCAGCGTCTCGTGCACGGTGTCGCACATCGCGCGGAACACCCACCAATGGGTGGCTTCCTCATCGGTTTCGCCGCCCAGCATCACGGTTTCCAGCGCCGCGCGCTGGGCGTCGGTGGCGCGGTCGTCGATGATCGCCTGCAGTGCCCCCTTGCCCTCGAAGACCGGGCCGGGCCAGGCATAAAACAGCGCTGCGCGGGTGCCGGTCAGGTCGGTGCCGCCGAAATGGCCCTTGTCGATACGAATCACCTCGAACCCGGTGCAATGCCCATGGGTGGGCAGATCCTCGAACTGGCAGGGACAGCCGTAGTTGCAGTTGCAGTTCCCGAAGCTGGGGCCTTCGATATACCAATCCACATGTGCCATGGCTGTCCTCCGGTTGCTGCTGAATGGGATGCGCTGTGCCGCGCGCCGCAAGTATAGCATAAAACCGCAGGCTCTGCCGGGCGGCAGGTCAGGCGCTGCCGTTCTCCGCCGCTGCGACTGGAAACATGCGGTCATAGGCGAGGGTGAAGCCGTAGGTGTAGACCACCACGAAGGAGGTCACCGTCAGGTCGGCGGCCAGCGCCTGCAGCAGGCCCAGGTTCAGCCACCAGATATAGACCGGCAGCGAGGTCAGCAGCAGCGTAGCCTCGAACCCTGCGGCATGGAGCAGGCGGCCCAGCGGCGAGCGGTCGCTGGCGACCCGGCCTGCTCTGGCATCCGCGTGATCGAAGATCCAGTTGTAGAGGAGGTTCAGCAGCATTGCCTTCACGGACAGGAAGGCGCCCAGGAGGCCGATGTCGCTGAGCGGTTTGTCAAAGAATGCTGCACCAACGGGCACCAGCATTGCCATCAGCAGGATTTCGAAGCTGAAGGTATAGCGCAGCCGGTCCCTTGCGGTACGCATTGCAACTTTGCCTGCCATTCTGTGCCTCCTTTTGAAGTCTGGGCGTTGTCTTTGTTCTATCCCTATTTCATGATGCTTCCAGTCAGTATGTATCTGAAAATCAGATGGGTGGTCCATGATGTCTCCGGAAACCCTGCAGGCCTTTGTGTTGGCCGCCGAACTGGGCTCCTTCTCAGCCGCGGCGCGCAGGATGGGCAAGGCGCAGTCGGCGGTGTCCACTGCAATTGCCAATCTGGAGATCGACTGCGGCCTGCAGCTGTTCGACCGCAGCGGACGGTCGCCTGCGCTGACAAAGGCGGGCCGCGAGATGCTGCCGCATGCGCACGGCATTCTTTTGGGTCAGCGGGAGTTCTCCGCCAAAGCTGCGTCGATGGCCGAGGGGGTGGAGGACAGCCTGTGCCTGGCAGTGGAGCAGGGGCTGAACCAGGCGCCGCTGCTGGAGGCGCTGCGCGGCTTTGCCGAGGCCTTTCCGCATGTGGCGGTGGAGATTCTGTCGGCGGGACCCAATGATACGGCCGCATTGCTGAAGGAAGGCCGCGCCGATCTGGGGCTGATGACGGAGCAGGAGAGCTACCCGGAGGGGTTCCAGTTCCGCGGCGTTGGCCACACGGTGGCGGTGCCGGTTTGCGGGCGGGATCACCCGCTGGCTGCCCTTGGCCCCCTCGCGCACCGCGACCTGCGGGCGCACCGGCAGCTGGTGCTGCAAAGCCGCTCGCAGGAGGCCCGCTGGCTGATCGGTGAGGCCTACAGCGCCTCTCTCTGGTGCGCGGAAAGCCCGGGGATGATTATCGAGCTGCTGCGGCAGGGGCTGGGCTGGGCCGAACTGCCGCTGCCCGCGGTGCAGCCGCATCTGGACAGCGGCGCCCTGGTGCGGTTGCGCTATGGATTCCAGCAGAGCGATGCGCTGGCCGGCATCGACGTGGTCTGGACGTCGCAGCGGGTGCTGGGGCAGGCCGGGCAATGGCTGCAGCAGCACCTGTTAAGGCTGCCGCAGGAGGCGTGGCGGGGGTGACGGCTTCTGGCTCCGGTCCGTCGCGGCGCGCCGTGGTGACACACCGCTGACGCATCGGTCCCCGCCCTCTTGCTTTCGCGCGCCCTTGTGGTAGCAGGGCACAAGCAGAATTCGAGGGGCCGTGATGGACGATCTTAAAGCCAAATACCTGGGTCAGATTGCAGAGGCCGCCGACGAGTCGGCGCTGGAGGCGATCCGCCTTGCCGCCGTCGGCAAGAAGGGCGAAGTGGCGCTGAAGATGCGCGAGCTGGGCAAGATGACCCCGGAAGAACGCCAGGTGGCAGGTCCCGCGCTGAACGCGCTGAAGGATGAGATCAACTCGGCGCTGGCGGCCAAGAAGGCGGGCCTGGAAGATGCCGCACTGGATGAGCGCCTGCGCACCGAATGGCTGGACGTGACCCTGCCGTCGCGCCCCGCCCGCCAGGGCAGCCTGCATCCGATCAGCCAGGTACAGGAAGAGATCACTGCGATCTTTGCGGAACTCGGCTTCTCCGTTGCCGAAGGCCCGCGGATCGACACCGACTGGTACAACTTCGATGCGCTGAACATTCCCGGCCACCATCCGGCGCGCGCCGAGATGGACACGTTCTACATGCACCGTGCCGAGGGCGACGACCGCCCGCCGCATGTGCTGCGCACCCATACCTCGCCGGTGCAGATCCGCTCGATGGAGAAGATGGGCGCGCCGCTGCGCATCATCTGCCCGGGCGGCGTTTACCGTGCCGACTACGACCAGACCCACACGCCGATGTTCCACCAGGTCGAAGGCCTGGCGCTGGACAAGGACATCTCGATGGCGAACCTCAAGTGGGTGCTGGAGGAATTCGTCAAATCCTTCTTCGAGGTGGACGACGTCGAGCTGCGCTTCCGCGCGTCGCATTTCCCCTTCACCGAGCCGTCGGCAGAGGTCGACATCCGCTGTTCCTGGGAAGGCGGCACGCTGAAGATCGGCGAGGGTGACGACTGGATGGAGATCCTCGGCTCCGGCATGGTGCACCCCAAGGTGATCGCGGCCGGCGGCATCGACCCGGAGATCTACCAGGGCTTTGCCTTCGGCATCGGCATCGACCGTTTGGCGATGCTGAAATACGGCATCCCGGACCTGCGCGCCTTCTTCGACAGCGACCTGCGCTGGCTGCGCCACTACGGCTTCCAGAGCCTGGACATGCCGGCGCTGCATGGCGGTTTGTCGCGGTAATTCATCAAAGTTTCAGAACTACCGCCCGGCCGATAGGCCGGGCAGCGCCCGGCCCGCCCCCCACGGGGCGGGCGCTTCGCTTCCCACCCCGCCGGGCCGGGCGCTGCCCTCAGTGATGCACGGTGAGGGTACAATTGCGCTTTGCACGCAACGGGCGCTATGCTCCCCTCTATACTGCAAAAAGTTTGATTTGAGGGTTTTGAGCGAATGGCTTCTGCTGAAGTGATGACCGCCTGCGAGAATGTGTGCGGGGATTTTGGGTGGCTGTTTGATTGGCTAAAAGAAATAGCAGGTAACCCCGTTTGGGCGTTGTTTCTTGGAGGCTTGATCTCTCTGGCGATCTGGCGAATGCAAACGAAGTTGGCGTTCGAGCTGGAGCTAAAACGGGAAAAGAGAGAGCTATACCGCAACTTTATTCGTCAAATCGGAAAAGCTGCTAGAGTAAAGCATGAAGCCGATGCTGATGGTTGGGATTTGAACCCGGAAGTAAGGAAGCTTTGGGCGCTGCAAAAAGAAATTGTGCTGGTTGGTTCAATCGCGTCAAGTGAGACCAGTCAGGCCGTTCTTGCTGCTCTTGAAACCCTTTTCGAAGAAGTATCACCACGGGTCACTTCCTTAGACGGCTTAGAGCGAAGCCTGGACGAAAATGTTTTGTTTGCGAGTGACCGAATGGTTGACGCAATGAGGCGAGAAATCGGCACAGATTTTTGAATGAAGCCCCAGCGCGGAACAAGGCCGGGAGGCCGCCGCGCCATCGCTTGCCTCCCGGCGATTGCCCGCAAGGGCAGGCGATTTGGTGACGCAGGCGAAACGGCTGGACGTTCTACGGACTAGGCCGACATAAATTGCCAAACGCCAATGCCGGTTCGTCTCCCCGCGGTCAGGCGGTGGCGAGGCTTGAGCGTGACACCTCAGGCAGGTTCTGCCGCTGATGTGCTTCCCAGCCGTTTTCCCAGCGCCTTGATCTTGGCGACCCGGTTTTCCTTGTCAGGAATGATGAAGCCGCGGAGCTTGCGGTTGATCATGCCGGCCATCAGCTTGCCCAGGAGCTTGGGGGAACGCGTCTTGGCATAGCGCAGCTTGACCAATGTTCCGCCGCCGACCTCCTCCATCTCGATGGTTTCATACATCATCAGGCCCATCGGCAGGTTGTAGCGGCCGGTGACATATTCGCCGGGGTTCCAGTCCAGCACTTCGTAAGGAAACAGCGCGTCGCCGTGGTAGCAGTGATACATCGTGCCGGGTTCGATCTTGCCCTTGTTGGTGTTCAGCAGGTCCATCTTGTCGGCGCCCAGCCATTCGGTGCGCAGATCGGGGCGGGTGCAGATGGTAAAGGCGATCTCAGGCGAGACGGCCAGCGGAACGATCCATTCGTCAAACAGCAGGTCATCCGTGGCGCCGACAAAGCTGCGCTCGGATGAGCGGCGGCGCTGCCAGGCCGCACGCATGTCGCGGACCACATACTCAACCGGGCCGATGTGTTCGATGTCCTCGCTGTGAAACTCGCTCTCCTCAAAGAAATCGACCAGATCCATCGCCCGCAGCGCATCGCAGGAAATAAGCGTATAGGCGGTGAGGCCGGTGCGTTCGGTGACCGAGTTCTTGAGCAGCCGGAAGGCGGTGATCACGTCGGGGCCGGCCAGCTCGTTGCTGCCCCTTGTGTCCTGCAGGATGCATTCGCCGTGATGCACCACCAGTTTCAGCTCCAGATCGCCGATCTTGCTGCAGGCATCGCAGGTGCAGCCGGTGTTGAGGATCATTTTCTCCTTTTCGCGGGCGAAAATGCAGTAAAGGCTTTCGGCAAAGTCGAGGATGAACTGCTTGGTCATCACCTCGCTTTCGAAGGCATAGGCAAAGACCGCATCGCCCTGCAGGCCGGAGATCTGAAGCGGTGCGCGGATAGCGGGGATCAGGCTGCCGAAGAGCGCATCGAGGATGCCCTTGGAATGCTCCAGCGGGGTGCCGGCCATGAATTTGGTGTAGCCCGACAGGTCGGCAATGACGAAGAAGGCGTTTTGAACCCCGGAATGCTGATCCGTCATCGGTGTCTCCCTGGCAGTGAGGGGATCAGTATGCGCGAAGATGGGGGAATCTCAAAACATCGCGTGTCGGGAATGTTTGAGGGGTGGGTTGCCAGTTTGTGGCCAGGCATCAGCGCCGCCGCACGGGCCCCACAAACTTGTGACGTGACAGCTGCGGCGTTGTGGCTACCCTAGGGCGAATGATCCGAGCAGTTCTTTCTCTCTCCGCCGCCCTGCTGTGGGCTACTGCCGCTGCCGCCATGGGGCCGTCAAAACCCGCTGAATGCCTTGGCGCAACGCCCTGCGAACTGGGTGACCGCTCCTATCATGTGATGGAGCCGGAGGGCTGGGACGGGACCTCGCCCCTGCCGATTCTGCTGCATTTCCACGGCTGGTCGCGCACCGGGCGCCATGCGCAGAAAAGCGAGCGGGTGGGGGTCTCTGCCAAGCGGCGGGGTGTCTTGCTGGTGACGCCGAACGGGCGCAACAAGACCTGGGATTTCTGGTCCGCGGAAACAGAAGACGTTGCTTTTTCCGATCGGGTGCTGGCGGACGTCGCCAAACGCTACCCGGTTGATCCGGATCGCATTTACGTCTCCGGCTATTCCTATGGCTCGGCCATGGCCTGGCGGTATGTCTGCCACAGCGGCAATGATGTGGCGGCCCTGCTGGCGGTGGCAGGCACCATCCAGCAAACTGAGAATTGCACTGAGGCCCCGCGCGAGGTGCGCCATGTGCACGGGCTGAAGGATACGGTGATGGATTTCCCCTATGGCCCCGGCGGCGAGCGGACCTATCCGGTGGCGCTGTGGCGGGCGCGGCTGGGCTGCGGTGCGGCGCGGGCGCTGGGGCAGTGGCAGGTGGTGGAGTTCCTCAAGCTGGACCGCACGGTCTGGGCGGGCTGCGCTGGCGGACAGGTGGTGCTGGACACCCATCCGGGCGGCCATTTCATCCCGCATGGCTGGATCGGGCGGCAATTGGATGAGCTTTTGAACCTCACTCCCAGCTATCCTTGAGAGCAGGGGCGCAGAACCCTTGAACCTTGGCGCATTCTTTGCCATTGCCTCAGGTCAAACACGCATGTCTGCCAAGGGGTCCCCGACCAATGAAATTCACGCTTTCCTGGCTGAAAGACCACCTCGACACCGACGCCTCGGTGGAAGAGATCACTGATGCCCTGACCGATCTGGGCCTTGAGGTCGAAGAGGTCGTCAATCCGGCGGACGCGCTGAAGGATTTTACCCTCGGCTATGTGAAACACGCCGAGAAGCACCCGGATGCCGACAAGCTGCGGGTCTGCAAGGTGGACACCGACGAGGGCGAGCTGCAGATCATCTGCGGCGCACCGAACGCGCGCGAAGGCATCACCGTGGTGGTCTGCAAGCCGGGCATGTATATCCCCGGCCTCGACATCACCATCGGCGTCGGCAAGATCCGCGGCATCGAGAGCTTTGGCATGATGGCCTCCGAGCGTGAGCTGGAGCTGTCGGAAGAACATGACGGTATCATCGAGCTGCCCTCCGGCGCGGTTGGCGACAAGTTCGTGGACTGGCTGGCTGAGAATGATCCGGCCAAGGTCGATCCAGTTATTGAAATCGCGATCACCCCGAACCGCCCCGATGCGCTGGGCGTCTATGGTATTGCCCGCGACCTGGCAGCGCGCGGCCTCGGCACACTCAAGACCCGTGCGTTTGAGGCGATCCCGGGCGACTTTGCCAGCCCGATCAAGGTGACCATCGACGCCGACACGCTGGATGGCTGCCCCCTGTTTGCGGGCCGGGTGATCAAGGGCGTGAAGAACGGCCCCAGCCCGCAGTGGCTGCAGGACCGGCTGAAGGCGATCGGCCTGCGCCCGATTTCGGCGCTGGTGGACATCACCAACTTCTTCACCTTCGACCAGAACCGCCCGCTGCATGTGTTTGATGCCGCAAAGGTCGCGGGCGACCTGCGGGTGCACCGCGCGGCTGGCGGCGAGACGCTGAAGGCGCTCGATGAGAAGGAATACACCTTCGGCGCTGGTCAGATGGTGATTTCCGACGCCAACGGTCCCGAGAGCATCGGCGGCATCATGGGCGGCGAGGAAACCGGCTGCACCGAGGAAACCGTGGATGTGTTCCTGGAAAGCGCGTTCTGGGATCACGTGCAGATCGCCATGGCGGGCCGGGCGCTCAAGATCAACTCCGACGCGCGCTACCGTTTTGAGCGCGGTGTCGATCCGGAATACACCATCGAGGGCCTGCACCGCGCGACCCAGATGATCCTGGACCTGTGCGGCGGCGAGCCGTCCGAGGTCGTGATCGCGGGCGACGTGCCGGATCATTCCCGCGCGTACAAGCTGGATGCGGATCGTGTGCAATCGCTGGTGGGGATGGAAATTCCGGAAAGCGACCAGCGCCAGACCCTGACCCGCCTGGGCTTCCGTCTGGAGGGCAGCATGGCGCATGTGCCCAGCTGGCGCCCGGACGTGCAGGGCGAGGCCGACCTGGTGGAAGAAGTCGCGCGGATTGCTTCGCTGACCAAGCTGGTGGGCAAGCCGCTGCCGCGGCTGACCGATGGCATCCCGAAGCCGGTGATGACACCGCAGCAGCGCCGCCAGCAGATGGCACGCCGCACCTGCGCCAGCCTCGGCTACAACGAAGTTGTCAGCTACAGCTTCATCGACAAGGCCTCTGCTGCGCTGTTCGGCGGCGGCGATGATGCCACCATGCTGGCCAACCCGATCTCTTCCGAGATGTCGCATATGCGCCCGGACCTGCTGGCAGGCCTGCTGCAGGCTGCGGCCCGCAACCAGGCGCGCGGCTTCATGGACCTGGCGCTGTTCGAGGCAGGCCCTGCTTTCACCGGCGGCGAGCCGGGCGAGCAGGTCAATCAGATTGCGGGCCTGCTGGTTGGCCGCACCGGGCCCAAGGACGTGCATGGGGCCTCGCGCGCAGTGGATCTTTATGATGCCAAGGCCGACATCGAGGCGGTTCTGGCGGCCATCGGCGCCCCGGCCAAGGTGCAGGTCCTGCGCGAAGGGGCAGCCTGGTGGCACCCGGGCCGCCATGGCCGCATCTGTCTGGGGCCGAAAAAGACCCTCGGCGTCTTTGGCGAGCTGCACCCGAAGGTGCTGAAGGAGATGGGCATCAAGGGGGCCGCCGTGGCCTTCACCATCTTCCCGGATGAGATTCCGCTGCCGCGCAAATCCTCTGCCACCCGCCCGGCGCTGGCAATCAGCGATCTGCAGGCGGTGGAGCGGGACTTTGCCTTTGTCGTCGATGATAGCGTCGAAGCGCTGACCCTGGTCAATGCCGCGGCAGGTGCCGATAAGGCGCTGATCGAGGGTGTGCGCGTCTTTGACGAGTTCATCGGCGGCAGCTTGGGCGAGGGCAAGAAATCGCTGGCGATCACTGTGCGGCTGCAGCCCAGCGACAAGACGCTGAAGGAAAAGGACATCGAAGCGGTGAGCGAAAAGATCATTGCCAAAGTGAGCAAGGCTACCGGCGGCACCCTGCGGGGGTGACGGCGGGTCCAAGGCTTTTTGAAAAGCCTTGGCAAAAGTTTTGAGGAAAAGGGCGGCTCCCGGTTCCGGGGCCGCCCTTTTCCTTTGCGGCGGCGGTTCAGAACCTCATCTTCAGCCCAGTCAGGTAGTCGGCCAGAATGTCGAACACCAGGCGGATGCGGCGGCTGGTGTGCAGCTCGCGGTGGGTGGCCAGCCACAACGGGAACTCCAGCGTGGGCAAATCTTCCAGGTCCAAGGGCTCCACGTCGGGGCTTTTGCGGGCGATGGCATCCAGCATCGGCACAATGCCGAATCCCTGCCGTACCAGTTCCCAGGCCGCCAGGCCGCTGGTGGAGCCGACAGGGAAGTTCCCTTCGCTCAGCCGGATGCCGAGCGGCTCCAGGTAGCCGAGGAACTGAGGAATGTCGCCGAAGGACACGAAATCATGGGTGCTGAGGTCGGCGCGGCTGCGCGGGGTGCCGCGGCGTTCCAGATAGCTGCGGGCGGCATAGAAGCGGGCAGTGGTGTCCTGCATTTTGCGGGCGATCAGCTCCGGCTGTTCCGGGCGGACGTGGCGGACCGCGATATCGGCCTCTCGGCGTTGCAGGTCGCGGATGTCGTCCGCCGCAACAATCTCAATCCGCAGCCGCGGAGCCTGCTGGCGCAGCCGGTCCAGCACCCCGGGCAGGATATGGGCCGAGATGCCGTCGCTGGCAGTGATGCGCACCAGCCCCTCGATGGTCTGCGCCTGGCCGGTCGCGGCCAGCGCCAGACCGTCGGCGGCCTCGCCCATCCTGCGGCTGTGCGCCAGCAGTTCCCGCCCGGCTTCGGTGAGGGCCAGTGACCGGCCAAGGCGTTCGAACAGCAGCACGCCCAGCTCTGCCTCCAGTGCCGCAACCTGGCGCGACAATGTCGGCTGGGTGAGACCAAGCTTGCGTGCAGCTGCCGACAGTGAGCCGGTTTCAGCAGTGGCGAGAAAGGCACGGATATGGTTCCAGTCGGGGCTAATCATGCAAATACGTATAACACCCCTGCGGATTTCGGCAATTTATCCGTGGTTAATGTATAGATAGGGTGCGGGCAGCCAAGGAGACATGCGATGACCGCTGATGCCCGCTTTTGGAACAAGATCGCCCCGAAATACGCCAAGTCCAAGATCCGCGACATGGACGCCTACCGCTATGCGCTGGAGCGGACACGGTCCTATCTCAAGGCGGATGATACGGTGCTGGAACTGGGCTGCGGCACCGGCTCCACCGCCATTGAGCTGGCCAGCGGCGTCTCCAAAATTCTTGCAACCGATCTGTCTGAGGCGATGCTGGAGGTCGGCCGAGAGCGGGCTTGGGATGCAGGTGCCGGCAATGTCGAGTTTCAATGCTGCAGTGCCGGGCAGGCGCCTGAGGGGCCGTTTGATGCGGTCCTGGCGCATAACCTGCTGCATCTGCTGCCGGATCTGGAGGAGGTCCTGGACGGCGTCGCGGCACGGGTGAAGCCCGGCGGGCTGTTCATCTCAAAGACTCCCTGCTTGGGCGAAATGCGGGGCAGCTGGAAATACTGGCTGTTTTCGGCCGCCATTCCGCTGATGCGGCTGGCAGGCAAGGCGCCCAGCTTTGTGGACTTCATCGATATCCGCAGGCTGGAGGCCGCGGTGCAAAAGGCAGGGTTTGAGATCATCGAAACCGGGAACTACCCGGCCGATACCCCCGGGCGGTATCTGGTGGCGCGTCGGCGCTGAGGTTTGCCTTTGCAGCTTCCGCGCTAGGTAACGGGGTGGAGGCTGAAATGTTTGAAGACCGGATTTCCGCCGGGCTTCAGCTGGCCAAGGAACTGGCTGAACTGCCGATGACGGACCCCGTGGTGCTGGCGCTGCCGCGGGGCGGGGCGCCTGTCGCCCTGCCGATTGCGCAAGCCTTGCACGCGCCCATGGACCTGATCCTGATCCGCAAGATCGGCATGCCCTCCAACCCGGAGCTGGCCGCAGGGGCTTTGGCCGAAGGCAGCAATCCCATTTTCAATGGCGCGCTCTTGCAGGCCACCGGCATGAAGCCGGAAGATTTTGCACCCCATGTCGCGCAGGCCCGGGAAGAGAACGCCGCCCGCCGTGCCAGCTACTTGCAAGGCCGCGATCCGGTGGAACTGGAAGGCCGCACTGTGATCGTGGTGGACGACGGGATTGCCACTGGCGCGACCTTTATGGCGGCGCATTTCTGGCTCAAGGAACGCAAGCCCGCAGGGGTGATCCTGGCGGTTCCGGTTGCACCGCCGGAAGCGGTGGACGAACTGGGCTCCTTGGTGGATACTCTGGTCTGTTTGCTGAGCCCCAAGGAGTTTTGGGCGGTCGGCGCGCATTACAGGGATTTTACGCAAACCAGCGATGACGAGGTCATGGCCGCACTGGCCGCGGCCCCGAACGCTGGCGCAGGAAAGGACAAGACGTGGCATTGAATGTTTATCTCTCGGGCGAGATTCACACGGACTGGCGGGAACAGATCGTTGAGGGTGCAAAAGGGCTGGAGGTGAGCTTCAGCGCACCGGTGACGGATCACGACGCCAGCGATGATTGCGGCGTGGCGGTGCTGGGGGCCGAAGAGAACAAGTACTGGCACGACCACAAGGGCGCGATGGTTAACGCGATCCGCACCCGCAAGGGGATTGCGGACGCCGATGTCGTGGTCGTGCGCTTTGGGGACAAGTACAAGCAGTGGAACGCGGCCTTTGACGCGGGTTATGCCGCAGCGCTGGGCAAGTCGATCATCGTGCTCAGCCCGCCGGAGCATCAGCACGCGCTGAAAGAGGTCCATGCTGCCGCGCTGGCGGTGGCAGAGGAGCCGCGCCAGGTGGTCGAAATCCTCACCTATGTGCTGACCGGCAAGCTGCCTGCATGACACCTCCCGTGCTTGAGACGGAACGGCTGATCCTGCGCCCGCACGGGGTGCAGGATTTCGAAGCCGTGGCGGCACTTTGGGCGGAGCCGGAGGTGGTGCGTTTCATCTCCGGGACACCCTCGGCGCCGGAGGAAAGCTGGACAAGGCTGCTGCGTTACATCGGTCACTGGCAGGCGCTGGGCTATGGCTACTGGGCGGTGACCCTGCGGGAGAGTGGCCGGTTCATCGGCGAGGTGGGTTTTGCCGACTACCAGCGCAGCATGGAGCCGCCGCTGGCAGGGGTGCCGGAAGCGGGCTGGGTGCTGGCGCCGGAAGTGCATGGGCGGGGAATGGCTACCGAAGCGGTTGGGTGCATCCACGAGTGGGCGGCAGAGGCCACGGACTGGGCGGAAACCGCCTGCATCTTCGATCCGGCCCATACGGTGTCGCACCGGGTGGCGCTGAAGCTGGGGTATGCACCTGCGGGCGAGGCCCTGTATCGGGGCAACCCAACTTTGGTCATGAAACGGCCTGTCAGCCGGTGAAGCTGGAAACATTCCTGTATTTCAATGTTTTGCGGTGTTCGAATTGCACTTGGAAAAGCTGTGATCGCTGGAACGGAGCAACGGTTCTTTAACGGGAGCGGGCTAGTTTTCCCGTGACAAATAATAGATCGAAATGGCACCGCTCTCTCCGGAGGGCGGTGATCGGGACTGCTGAATGACGAACCGCCGCCGCCCTCCCATGCAAGTCACCCCGCTGGTCGAAGATGCGGGGCTGTTCAAGCGCGAGGTGCGCGATGTGCCGGTGGAGCTGGTGCCGGTGTTCAGCCGTAACAACCGCGGCGATCTGGTGGTGAAGGGGCTGGTCAGCCCGGGCGCCGAGATTGAGGTGATCTTTGCCGGCCGTCGGCTTAGAGAAGCCGCAAGCCTTGTCGAGCGGATGAAGCAACTGCGGATGCAGGGGGCGCGATCGGCACTGAACGGCCATGAGGCAATGAACCAGATCAGTCGGCTGCGCCTGCCTGTGCGGGTACGCGGCACCTGGCGGCTGCGGTTCGAACCTGACGCTTCTGGCTGGGAGGTCAAGAGCTACCAGTTGCTTGCGGCACAATGGGGCTTTACCGATCTGGAAGGGTATACGGTGCTGGCCGGCTGGCCGCCGGCAGAACCTGAAAACAGAGTGCAGGACCGCGCGCGGGAGGCCAGAGCCCGGAATGCGGCTGTTCGCGCTATGCAGGCCGCGCGGGAACGTTAATCCCCTGAACCCGGAACGCGGAAACGCCCCGCCAAAGGCGGGGCGCCAGGCCCAACGGGGTGCGGCCCCGGCAGGGGCCAAAGTCAGGCGGGAGCGCCTCAGCCCGCTTTCTTGATTTCCACCGCATGGGGATAGGGGATGGAGATGCCCTTGGCATCAAAGGCTTCCTTCACGCCCTGAGTGAGGGCGAATTTCACCTCCCAGTAATCATCCGCCTTGCACCAGACCCGCGCTGTGAGATCGACCGAGCTGTCGCCCAGGTTGGTGACCCGCACCCAGGGTTCCGGATCTTGCAGAACCCGTGCGTCTGCGGTGGCCTGTGCCAGAATGACCGCCTTGGCGGTGTCGGCGCTGTCGCCATAGTCGATGCCGAACACCAGGTCGACACGGCGGGTAGGGTGGTGCGAGAAGTTGGTGATGACCGAGCCCCAGGCCTGGCCGTTGGGGACGATGATCTGCACGTTGTCCGGTGTTGCCAGCTCGGTCACGAACAGGTTCACGTCCTTCACCGTGCCGGCGGTGCCGCCGATGTCCACATACTGGCCGATCTTGTAGGGGCGGAACAGGATCAGCATGAACCCCGCCGCCAGATCGCTAAGCGTGCCCTGCAGCGCCAGGCCGATCGCCAGTGTGGCGGCGCCCAGCATCGCTACCAGGCTGGTGGCCTGAATGCCGAAGATGCCGAGGATGGCAACCAGCACCACCGCCAGCAGCGCCCAGCGGATCATGCTGGCAGCGAAATTGCCGAGCGTCGGGTCGATCTGCGGTGTCCTATTGATGCGGTTACGCACCGCGCCGCTGATCCAGCCGGTGGCGATCCAGCCGAGGATCAGCACCACCAGCGCCTTGACGCCGCTTACCAGCAGCGGCCAGTAGGCCCCGGCCTGTTCAATCAATTGTTCCATCAGTTTCAATCCCTTGCAAACGCGCTAAAGGAGCGGAAGCCCGCCCCTTTGCAATTCCTTGATGCCGGTGCACCGGCGTTATTTTTTCAGCGAGTCGCGGATTTCCAGCAGCACGTCAAGTTCTGTCGGCCCGGCGGGCGCTTCCTCTGCCGGAGCCTCTTCCTGCCCCTCCATCGCGTCGCGGGCGCGGTTCACGGATTTGACCAGCAGGAACACCACCCAGGCGATGATCAGGAAGTTCAGCACCGCCATCAGGAAGGAGCCGTAGGCAAAGACCGAGGCACCGGCTTCGCGCGCGGCCTCCAGCGAGCTGTAGCTGGCGCCATCGCCACCTAGCACGGCGAAGTTGTTGGTGAAATCCACCCCGCCGGTGAACAGGCCGATAATCGGGTTGATCAGATCATCAACCATGGACTTCACGATCGCGGTGAAAGCGGCACCGATAATGATCCCCACCGCCATATCCATCACATTGCCCTTGGCAATGAAGGCCTTGAACTCGTCCAGCATATCCGTTTCCTTTCCATCCCTGCCGCGCTGTTTATGCGCTTCAGGCTAGGAGCGGCGTTTCACTCTGTAAACGGGGAATATCAGGCTGGAAACGCCTCAACCGCAGGGCGGCATAAGGGGCGGCCGCCGGGCCGCCCCTGGGGAGATCATAGCAGCTCGAATTCGTCTGCACCCAGATCCTCTTCAGCCTCCGGATCTGCCTCTGCGTGATCCTCCAAACTCAGTGCTGCCATCAGGTCCTGACCGGCCAGGTCTCCGGTGGCTTCGAGAGCGTCGTCATAGGCGGCCAGCAGGTCGTCCGCACTTTGGAAGCCGCCCTCCGGCGCGTCGATGCGGTGCAGCTCTTCCTGCGCGCCGTCCTCTCCGGTTCCGTAAAACACCACCGACTGCACAGCGGACAGGTCACCGCCGATATCTTCCGACAGGAAGTAGGACAGGTAGTTGTCAAACGTCGGTTCCGTGCCTTCGGGCAGGGCGGGGATGCTGTAGGGGTTCGGGTCCGGTTCTTCGTCCAGGATGAAGGTGCCGCCCAGCGGGTCGCCGGAGTCAGAGAACACCTCGCCGAAGAAGACCTTCTCATAAGTGGGCTCTTCCGGGTCCTCGGGCTCTTCCGGCTCCTCCGGATCGCCGCTCACGCCTTTGATGGAGCCTGCGTCATTGGTGGTGGAGGTGGCGCGGATACCGAAGATGTCGATCTCGTCCAGGCTTTCGATGTCCAGCGAGACCGTCATCGTGTCACCGGTCTGCAGGTAGGTTTCCTTGTCTTCGCCCTCCGGCCCCAGGCCGGGGTCGCTCAGCTCCGTGGCTTCGTCCCATTGCACCTTTTCGCCGTCCAGGCGGGTGCCGTTCATGTTCAGCGGGCCGCTCAGGGACTCGCTGGAGCCGGAAAAATCATCATCCCCGAAGTAGATGGCGTTCACGTCCATGGCGCCGTCGTCGACGGTGATGTCAGCAAAGAATTCGCCGTTTTCCTCGTAAACGGTGACGGTGTAGGCAAGGCCGTCCACCGCGTAGGTAAAGATCTTGGAAGTCTCGGGCATTGATTTGCTTTCACTCGTGACCGGAAATGGTTGCGCAGGCTTGCCCTGCCGGCCGCTGCTGTCCGGACATGCCGCAATTTCACAAATTTGCCTCATTTTTAACAAAATTGAGGTGAGCTAAAAACCACCTCTGCGGGAACAAAGCTGGCTGATTGTCTCCATTGGATAAACGGCAAATGAGTCGTTCCGGTCTTCAGGGCAGCAGCATCCAGACCGCAACCGCCGCCAGAACGGCGCCGAACAGCACATTCAGCCGACGGGCGCCGGCGGAGGTTCGGAACAGCTTGGCGATCCTGCCGCCGGCCAGGGCCCAGACCGTGAAGGCCAGCAGGTTGTTGAGAGTGAAGACGGTTGTGATCAGCAGCACCGGCAGCAGCCGGCCGTCCTCCTCCTGGGCCAGGAACTGCGAGAACATCAGCGCGATGATCACGTAGGCCTTGGGGTTCAGCACCAACAGCACCGCCCCATCTGTGAAACCGGCCGGCTGCGGCTCCTGTGCGCCGCTCAGCACCCCGGCCCGGACCAGTTTCCAGGCGAGCCACAGGACATAGAGAGAACCTGCGGTCTTGAGCACCGCAAACAGCTGCGGCGCCTGGTCCATAACTGTCAGGAAGCCCAGCCCGATCGCAGCTGTCACGATCCAGGTCGCCAAGTGATAGCCTGCATTGGCCGGAACCGTTGCAGCAAAGCCGAAGCGCGCGGCATTGGCGGCAAAGAACAGGTTGCCGGGACCGGGGCTGTAGGCCAGCGGAAACAGGAACACGATCAGAGCGGCGGCGGTCTGGAGCATCTGGAAAACCTCTTGGTGCGGCTCCAGAAACGCCATTTCCGCAGGTCCGGTCGATCCGGTTCTTGCGCAAAGGGGCACAGAAAAAGCCCCGCCGGTTTGGCGGGGCTTTCTTTGGATTTCCTGCCGTACAGCGGGAAGTTACATTTTGATTGCGTCTTCCGCAGAGATGCAGTCCAGGCCCAGGGCCTCGCCGACCGCGGCATAGGTCAGCTTGCCGGCGTGCACGTTCAGGCCGTTCAGCAGGTGACGGTCGTCGGCGCAGGCCTGACGCCAGCCCTTGTTGGCCAGGTTCAGCATGAACGGCAGGGTCGCGTTGCCCAGTGCCTGGGTCGAGGTGCGTGCCACGGCGCCCGGCATGTTGGCCACGCAGTAGTGCATGATGCCGTCGACCTCATAGATCGGGTCGGCGTGGGTGGTCGCCTTGGAGGTCTCGAAGCAGCCGCCCTGGTCGATGGCAACGTCCACCAGCACTGCGCCCGGCTTCATCTCGGAGAGCTGTGCGCGGGACACCAGTTTCGGGGCTGCCGCACCGGGGACCAGCACCGCGCCGATCACCATGTCGGCGTCGCGCACCAGCTCGGCGGTGGCGCCGGCGGTGGAGTACTGGTTCTTGAACGTGCGGCCGAAGACGTCGTCCAGGTACTTCAGGCGGGTCAGCGAACGGTCGAGGATGGTGACATCCGCGCCCATGCCGGCCGCGATCTTGGCTGCGTGGGTGCCGACAACACCGCCGCCGATCACCACCACCTTGGCCGGGGCCACGCCGGGGACGCCGCCCATCAGCACGCCGCGGCCGCCGTTGGCCTTCTGCAGGGTGTACGAGCCAACCTGCGGTGCCAGACGGCCGGCCACTTCCGACATCGGCGCCAGCAGCGGCAGGCCGCCGCGGTCGTCGGTGACGGTCTCGTAAGCGATTGCGGTACAACCGCTTTCCAGCAGGTCGTGGGTCTGTGCCGGATCGGGTGCCAGGTGCAGGTAGGTGAACAGCAGCTGGCCTTCGCGCAGCATCTTGCGCTCAACCGCCTGGGGTTCCTTCACCTTGACGATCATGTCGGCGGTGGCAAAGATTTCCTCGGCGGTGTCCAGGATCACGGCACCGGCGGAGACATAGTCCTCGTCGGTGAAGCCTGCGCCCAGGCCGGCGCCTTGCTGGATGACAACCTCGTGGCCGCGCAGGACGGCCTCGCGGGCGGCGTCCGGGGTCATGCCGACGCGGAATTCCTGCGGTTTGATTTCGGTGGGGCAGCCGATTTTCATCTGAGTATCTCCTCAAAACTCTCTGCGGTCATATTGCCGCAGGCGGCCCGGAATGTGCTGCTTATTTGGGCAGAATAAAAACATGCGTTTCGAAGATTCTTCGCGTAATATGGCAGGACACAGCAAGGATCTTCGCAAAATGTCGCTGGACGAAACAGATCGTCGCATTCTCTCGGTTCTGCAAAAGCAGGGGCGCATCTCCAACGCGGACTTGTCGGAGCGGGTGAACCTGTCGGCCTCGGCCTGCCACAGGCGGGTGCAGCGGCTGGAGGCGGAAGGGTATATCCGTGATTATGTCGCGCTCTTGGACGCGCGCAAGATGAACGTGCCGTCGACGGTGTTTGTGGAGATCACCCTGTCCGGCCAGGCGGACGAAGTTCTGGACGCGTTCGAGAAGGCGGTATCGCGGATTCCGGATGTGCTGGAGTGCCATCTGATGGCGGGGACGGCGGACTATATCCTCAAGGTGGTGGCGGAGAACACCGAGGATTTCGCCCGCATCCACCGCCAGCATCTGGCGCGCCTGCCGGGGGTGGCGCAGATGCAGTCGAGCTTTGCATTGCGCACGGTGTTCAAGACCACGGCGCTGCCGGTCTGAGGCAGGATTTTGGGGGGTGGCATGCGTGCACCCCCTGTGCACCCCCTGTGCACCGGGGAGGCGGATTTTCAGGCCGGGCCGGGGTAAGTGAACAGCAAAAGGTGGGTGAGGTTGAAGGCGAAGTGCATCAGCACCGGCACGTAAAACCGCCCCGCGCCCCAATAGCCCAGCCCGCAGGCCAGCCCCAGAAGCGCGGCGAATGCGGCCACTGCAGGTCCGGCGCCGATGTGGGCGAGGCCGAACAGCAGGCTGGCGGCGGCGATGCCTGCCGCCGGGCCGAAGCGGCGGCTGAGGCCTTGCTGCAGGTAGCCGCGGAAGAAGGCTTCCTCTGCCAGGCAGGTGAGCAGCAGGTTTGAGGCCATCCACAGGAGGAGCCAGTCCGGCAGCGACGGCTCCAGTTCCAGCGCGCCGGTGAGCAGGGCCAGCGGCAGCAGGGCGGCGAGGATCAGAAGGCCGGAGATCAAGGCGCGCCTGCCTGCCGGATCATTGCGCTGCAACAGGGCAGGCCAGGCCAGCAGCAGAGCGAAGAACACCAGCGGCTTGTCGAGGTTCAGGTGCAGGGAGTACGGCGCGCTGGCGGGACCGGCCTGCACCTGGTCCAGGATCAGAAGGTTGCGCACTCCCGGCAGCAGATGTGCGCCAAGCGTCAGCGACCACAGCACCAGCACCGCGTGGCCGATCAGCCTGGCGGGGCCGCGGGTGCGGGGGATGAAGGCGGCAAACAGCAGCCCGGTGGCCAGCGCCATCAGCGCGATTGGTTCCAGATGCCCGAGGGCCAAAGCAACGCCGCCGAAGACCGCGAGCAGGGCAAAGGCCAGTCCGCGCTGGCCGCTCCAGCCTGCAGCAAGCGCTGCCATCAGGATCAGCCAGGGCCAGGTTTGGGGCAGGGAGGATAGAACAAAGCTCATGGCGTGCACATAAACCGCTCATCTGCCCGGTTTCCAGCAGGTGGCGCAGGGGCATTGCTCTTTTTGCGCTTGAACCTGCCCGGGAATTCCGCTTGCCTTAAAGGGAGCTGCAGCCGGGCGGGTGACATCAAGCCGTCATATGGAACCGCTAGAAAGCAGCACTTGCACCAGCTGACAAGGAAGGAACCCGCCCGTGACCCGCGAATTTGAGACCGCCTCTCTCGACTGGCTGGAAGCGGAACTGCAGGACACGCTGGACGAGGACATCGAGATCGAGTTTTCCGAGCCGATGCTGAGCCAGGAGATCCGCAAGGTCTACCGCGAGCAGCACCCGGAGATGCTGGACCGGCAGGTTTATTTCCGCAACCTGCTGCGGCTGCAGGCGGAGCTGATTAAGGTGCAGGACTGGGTGCAGCACACCGGCGCCAAGGTCTGCATTCTGATGGAAGGCCGCGACAGCGCCGGCAAGGGCGGGGTAATCAAGCGGATCACCCAGCGGCTGGACCCGCGGGTGGCGCGGGTTGTGGCACTGCCGGCGCCGAACCGCCGCGAGCAAAGCCAGTGGTATTTCCAGCGCTATGTGCCGCATCTGCCCGCAGGCGGTGAGATCGTGCTGTTCGACCGCTCCTGGTATAACCGGGCCGGCGTTGAGCGGGTGATGGGCTTTGCCAGCGAAGACCAGGTCGAACAGTTCTTTCAGGACGTTCCCGAATTCGAGCGGATGCTGGTGCGCTCTGGCATTATCCTGCTGAAGTACTGGTTCTCGATCACCGATGAGGAACAGCAGCTGCGGTTTTTGATGCGCATCCACGACCCGATGAAACAGTGGAAACTGTCGCCGATGGATCTGGAGAGCCGGATCCGCTGGGAACAGTACACCAAGGCCAAGGAGGCGATGTTCAAGCGCACAAACATCCCCGAGGCGCCCTGGTACATTGTCGAGGGCAACGACAAGAAGCGCGAGCGGCTGAACTGCATCGAGCACCTGCTGACCAAGATTCCTTATGAAGAGGTGCAGCACGAGAAGGTCGAGCTGCCGGACCGCAAGTACAATCCGGATTACGAGCGCCAGGTGCTGCCGGATGAGCTGTATGTGCCGAAGATCTACTGAGACATGACGGAACAGCAGAAAGGGGCGTGCCTAGGCGCGCCCCTTTCTTGTTTGCCCGGTGGGAGTATCAGAACAGGAAGTCGCCGGAGTTCAGCTGCTGTTCTGTGATGCCGGCCAGCAGCATACTGTCGCCATCGCTGTCGGTGATCAGCAGGCCGTTAGCGGTCTGAGTGGTGTGGTTGTTCATCAGGTCGCTGTAGCTGGTGATACCGTCGGCATCGCCCAGGTCGATCCGCTCGCCGCTGGTGTTCACGCTGAAATCGGTGACGGTGTCATTGCCGTTGCTGAAGACAAACAGGTCAGCACCGCTCTTGCCGGTCAGGCGGTCATTGCCGTCGTCGCCGTCCAGGGTATCCTTGCCGCTGCCGCCATACAGAATGTCATTGCCGGTGCCGCCCCACAGCTTGTCATTGCCGTAGCTGCCCCGCATGGTGTCGTTGCCGCTGCCGCCCCAGAGCCGGTCGTAGCCGGCCCCGCCGCCGATGGAGTCATCGCCGCCGTTCCCGGAGATTTTGTCGTAGCCTTCATCGCCAAGCAAGGTGTCGCGTCCGGTGCCGCCGTACATGCGGTCGCCCTGGCTGCCGCCCCGCAGGTTGTCGTTGCCGCCCTCGCCATAGACGGTGTCATTGCCTTCGTTGCCCTTGAGGCTGTCGTTGCCGCCGCTGCCGGTCAGCTTGTCGTCGCCGTCCAGGCCGTCCAGGGTGCCGGCGCTGCCCAGGGTCAGGACATCGTCGCCCATGGTGGGCTGGCTTGTGCCGCCGCCACCGCCGCCGGAGCCGCCGCCTGACCCGGTGTCCAGCTGCAGTTCGGCGCTGGTCTTGGCGAAGTTCTGGGTGACCATCACGGCATCCCAGCCTTTGAAGTTGCCCTGCTCGATGCCGATGCCGATCACTTCGACATTGGCGTTCAGGATGTTGGCGCGGTGGCCGGGGCTGTTCATCAGCGAATTGTGCAGGTCGATCACGTCATCGGCCAGGCCGGGCGCGCCGCGCTCGCTTTGCCAGGCGATGTTTTCCGCCCAGGTCCAGCTGCCGGAGAAGACAAAGCCCGCGTCCTTCATCCGGTCGCCGGCGCTGGAGCCGCCCGAACCGGTGTGCGAGAACACATCCGCTTGCAGCATCCATTCGCTGTGATCCTCGGCGGAATCATTGAGCCGCAGCTCCAGCTGTACCGGGTTAAGCCCGCGCGAAGTGCGCTCGGCGTTGATCAGCTCGAGCATCTGCCGCTCGAGTTCGCTTGCCTGTGACATCGTTAACTGCTCCATGAGTGTGCCGGACCTCCGGCGGTGCGCCATCCGGTTAAAGGAAATTGTTTCCGCCGGAAGTCGGACGGGGCGGTTTTGCGGTTTTACGGCGGAGGCCTGCCCGTTGAGCGGCGGATGGTACGCGGATTTCTGCGCGTTTTGCCGGTTTGGACCGTTGCGGCCCCGCCACGGAGGCCGGCGGCAATTGTCTGCTGCCTTGCCGGCCACTTGACGGGGGCAGGGGATTCGCCCTGGCGCACGGGCAGCAGGCAGGCGGCGAGGATGGAATCAGAGGCCTGGAAACGGTCCGGACGCTGCCGGGGGGTGGCAGCGTCCGGTAAAATTGAAAACCCGGGAGAGACGAGCCTTGTTTGCAGGGACCAAGACCAGCGCCGGTAATCGGGGGGAAGCGCCGTCTGCCCAGGGTTTCGGGTAACCGGGAGTTCCAAGCCCGGCCGGCGGGGCAATGGTTAGGGAAACGCAACTGATTTGCCCTGCCGTGATCCCTGTATAGCAGAAGGTGGCAGGGAAATACACCCTAAAGATGTATTTGTAATCAATTTGATATTTTTACGTGTGCCGCAAAGGAGGCAGACCGGCCTGCCGGGGCGCTGGGCTACCCGAAAGGGGTGCCGCAAATGACAAACCCCCGGGCAGGGCCGCGGGGGTCGTCTGAACGTATGTTCCGGCGTGATCCGGGGATCTGCCGTAGTGCTGTCCAAAGCTGGAGAGCAAGGGTATGCTTAGAGCAGACCTTCGCGCTGGGCTTTCTTGCGTGCCAGTTTACGGGCACGGCGGATCGCTTCAGCTTTCTCGCGCGCTTTTTTCTCGGACGGCTTTTCGAAATGTTGCTTGAGCTTCATTTCGCGGAAGACGCCTTCACGCTGCAGCTTTTTCTTCAGGGCACGGAGCGCCTGATCGACGTTGTTGTCGCGAACACTAACCTGCATGTGGTTTTCACCACCTTTCTAAGTTGAGTTGCAAGGATTTGCAGGAGGTGGCCGTATAGCAAAGCGCGCAAATTTTGTCTAGTAGGGTGTCAGCACGCCGCAAGCGGGAGGGTGAGATGACCGAAGACCACGATCACGCACAGGACGATATCAAGGATAAACTGCTGGATGCGGCGCTGAATCATGTGCCGTTTGACGGCTGGTCGGAGGTGACCTTCCGCGCCGCCTGCCAGGATGCGGATGTGCCGGAGGTGCTGGCCCATGCGGTCTGTCCGCGCGGCGGCGTCGACCTGGCGCTGGCGTTTCACGCCCGCGGCGATTCGCGGATGCTGGAGCGGCTGGAGGCCGAGGACCTTTCGGGGATGCGGTTCCGCGACAAGGTGGCGGCGGCGGTGCGGTTCCGGCTGGAAGCGGTCGAGGACAAGGAGGCGGTGCGCCGCGGCACCACCCTGCTGGCGCTGCCGCAATATGCCGGCGATGGCGTCAAGGCGATCTGGACCACCTGCGATCTGATCTGGGACACGCTGGGCGACGGATCGGACGATCTGAACTGGTACACCAAGCGCGCCTCGCTGGCCGGTGTCTATTCCGCCACCGTGCTGTACTGGCTGGGTGATGACAGCCTGGAGCATCAGGCGACCTGGGATTTTCTGGAGCGGCGCATTGATAATGTGATGGACTTCGAGAAGCTGAAGGCCGGTCTGCAGAAGAACCCGCTCCTGAAGCCCTTGCTGGTGGGACCGAACTGGCTGGCCGAACAGATCAAGCCGCCAAAGGGGCGGGACGATCTGCCGGGGTCGGTTGATCCCCGGCGGTAGGGCAGCGGGCTGGCCCGGTTTGCTGCTTCCCGCTGGATTGAGAAATCCGGTTCACCCGCCCGCGGGCACCGGGTGTAGACAGAATGCCGATGTGATTCCAGAATTGGTGCCAAGTTCCCTTTACTTGGTATTCCGGTTGGAGAGGAAACACGATGGCGGATATCTTTCAGTCGCTCGATACGCTCGACAGTGAAAAACTGCAGATGGTCGTGGATCGCCTGGAGTACCGGGGCACCTACCCGCCTTTTGTTGCCATGCGGGAACGGTATTTTGACCGGCTGCCGCTGGAGCGCTGCCGCGAGGTGCTCGATATGGGATGCGGAACCGGCGTTGTCACCCGAGCCTTGGCGGCGCGTCTGCCCGGGGAGGCCCGTTTGACGGGAACCGACTTTTCCGCAGAGCTGATCGGGGTGGCCCGGCGGCTGGCTGCCGAGGAGGGTCTTGACGGCCGGATCTCATTTGACGTTGCCGATAGTCACGGCACCGAGGCAAATCAGGACCAATACGACCTGGTTGTGCTGCATACGCTGCTCAGCCACGTCACCAGCCCCGCCCAGGTTCTGAAGGAGGCCGCCCGTGTCACTGCCTCGGGTGGCCATGTGGTGGTCTTTGACGGCGACTATGCCTCGATCACATTCGGCGCAGGCGATCCGGCTCTGAATGACGAAGCGCTGCAGGCGTTGCTGAAAACCGTTGTGGCCCACCCGCGGGCGATGCGCCAGTTCCCTGAACTGGTTGCCGGGTCGGGCCTGGAATTGGCGGATTTCCTGCCTGAGATTCTCGCCGAGGCCGGTAAGGCGGAGTTTTTCGAGAGCATGCTGGACAGCTACAGGCCCGCGATGGTGGCGGCGGGCCACATCAGCGAAGCGGCAGCGCGGCAGTGGTCGGAGACGCATCATGCAGCCTCAGCCGCGGGAACCTTTTTCGGGTCCTGCAACTTCGTGTCCTATATCCTGCGCAAGCCCTGACAACGGGGAATCCGCCCTGCTGTTGCAAGGCCCCGGGATGGCGCTGTCCGCATTCCGCCCCAACTGCGGCGCCTTTGCTGTTTGCGCGCATCGGGCCGGATGCTAGGCAGGAGGCAAGGATCAGGAGGATATCAGCCGATGACAGAGATGATGCGCGCGGTGGAGATCACCAAACCCGGCGGGCCGGAGGTGCTGCAGCTTTGCCAGCGCCCGGTGCCGCAGCCGGGCCACGGCGAGGTGGTGATCAAGGTGGCCTACGCCGGCGTGAACCGCCCCGATGCGCTACAGCGCGCAGGCGCCTATGATCCGCCCAAGGGCGCCAGCGACCTGCCGGGGCTGGAGGCTTCGGGCGAGGTGGTGGCGGTAGGCGCAGGCGTCAGCGGCATCGCGGCGGGCGATCAGGTTTGCGCGCTGCTGCCCGGTGGCGGTTATGCGGAGTATGTGGCGACCCCTGCGGCGCATTGCCTGCCTGTTCCAGCCGGACTGGACCTGAAACAGGCCGCCTGCCTGCCGGAAACCTTCTTTACCGTCTGGTCCAACGTTTTCACCCGCGGTGGTCTCAAAGCCGGGGAGCGGTTTCTGGTGCATGGCGGCTCGTCCGGCATCGGCACCACCGCCATCCAGCTGGCCAGGGCGTTCGGGGCGCGGGTGTTTGCAACTGCGGGTTCGGATGAAAAATGCCAGGCCTGCCTGGACTTGGGCGCGGAGCGGGCGATCAACTACCGCGACGAGGACTTCGTCAAGGTGATGCGGGAGGAAGGCGGCGCCGATCTGGTGCTGGACATGGTCGGCGGCGATTACATCCCGCGCAACATCAAGGCGATGGCCGAGGACGGGCGGCTGGTGCAGATCGCCTTTCTGCAAGGCCCCAAGGTGGAGCTGAACTTTGCCCTGATGATGGTCAAGCGGCTCACGCTGACCGGCTCGACCCTGCGTCCGCAAAGCGATCTGGCCAAGGCGCAGATTGCGCAGGACTTGGCGGAGGCGGTCTGGCCGCTGATCGAAGCGGGCAAGGTGGCGCCGGTGATGGACAGCGAATTTACGCTGGAGGAGGCCGCTGCGGCCCACGCCCGGATGGAAGGCTCCGGCCATATCGGCAAGATCGTCCTGAAGGTGGCCTGACGGCCTCAATCAGTCACAGCAAAGGGCCGGCGGATGCGCCGGCCCTTGTTTTTTTTGGCGTCACATGTTCACTCCACCGCGCGCCGGTACAGATGCCAGGTTGCATGCCCCAGCACCGGCACTACGATGATCAGCCCGGCCAGGAAGGGGATTGATCCGACGATCAGCGAAACGCCGACGATCACACCCCAAGCCATGCAGACCATCGGGTTCTTGCGCAGAACCTTGATCGAGGTTGCCACCGCCACCGGCAGGCCGACATGGCGGTCCATCAGGAGCGGGAAGGACACCAGACTCATCGCCAATGCGGCAAAGGCAAAAACCGCGCCCACGATGCCGCCGCTGATCGACATCATCCAGCCCTCGCGGGTGGTCAGCACATCGCCGATAAAGCCCATGATCGAGGCCGGCGGCTCCGGACCCAGGGTGCGGCTGTAGATCATGTCCGCCGCCACAAGCCAGATGATGAACAGGGCTGCCAGATACAGGCCCAGCACCAGGATAGCACCAAAGGAGGGCGAGCGGATCACCGCAAAGGCATCCATCCAGCGGGTCTCCAGCCCGGCCTCGCGGCGCGAGGACATTTCATAAAGCCCGACCGCTGCGACGGGTCCGAGAATGGCGAAGCCCATGATCATCGGCACGATGAGCGGCAGCAGGTTCATCGACAGGCTCATCACTATGAGCGCGATGCCGATGATTGGGTAAAACAGCACCAGGAACATCGCGTCGGAGCGGCAGGCGGCAAAATCCTCCAGCCCGGCGGCCAGCGAATGGATGATGTCGTCCATGCTGAGCTTGCGTGCTTCGGGCATTGCCGCGGCGCCGGTGCTGCGCATCTCGCCGACTGTTTGGCCAACGTGGTGGGAGGTGGTCTCTGCACCCTGCAGAAGCCAGCTGAGCGGGTTACCGATTGTTTTTGCCATGCGCTTCCTCCTTCTCGCTGACCAAAACGGAGTGCCGTTCAGGCAGGGCCGGGCGCGGCACAAGGGTAATTGTAGCACGAAATGCGGCGATTTCCGCTTCACAGGCTATTTACTGCCGGTAAAATTGTCTTGGATCAGTTCAATGCTCCAAGGCGGGCGAGAACCTCGTCAATTGCCTCCACTTCGGTTTCGCACAGCAGTTTGGTGACCTGCGTGCTATGGCCCCCGAAAAACGTCTGGACATAGTGGCCGCGCCAGCCCGTTCCGGAGCATCTTTTCAGAAAGAGCTGGTCGTTGCCGCTGTAGTTGATGTGGTGGCGCCCCAAGGAGAACTCACGGTAGTTTGAATTGAACTCCGCCACCCCGGCAAAGGGCAAGAAGCCTTCGAACCCCTGAGCCAGAAATGGATCCTCAAAATACACGGCTTCGTGGTTTTCTTCTCTGAAAAAGACGTCCAGGCGACCGGAATGATCGAGCAGGTACTCAAAGATCAGGGAGGTTTCTGCCGGAATTATCCTGCTGTGCCCGGTTTTTCCGCCGGGCCGGGGTCCGTCCGTGGCAACATAGTCGCTGCCGACCGCAAGACAGGAAATGCGGCCTGCAGTCAGCCTGTCCTGCGCAGAGGATGGCGCCGCAGCGACTGTCAGCAGAAGCGCAAAGAGGACCCTCATCGTAATTTCTCCTGCGCAACAGTCTAGCAAACTGGCGCGAGTGTGTCATCGGTCCCCCGAAAACAGCAGGCGGTCTCAGCGCATAGGAGCAAAGCGGGCGTTCTTCAGCGTGCAGTCCTTGATCACGTCCCGCCCGCAGGGCACCGGCTCCAGTGCCTTGGACAGGCAGATGCGGGCCTCCTGGATGGCGCCGTCGCGGCAGGTGATGGTCAGGCTGTCGCGCGTCAGTTCCGGGTTTTCCTGCAGGAACGCCTGTTCAACGACAGAGGCGGGCAGGGTCACGGGCTTCTCAAGCCTGCGGAAGGCAGCGGGGCGGGTGATGCGCCCGTAGGCTTCGCGCATGGCTGTGTAATAGTCCCGCGCGCTGAGGCCGGAGCAGGTGCCGTGTTTTTTCCACTGGTGCCAGGCGAGGCCGGCGCTGCCCATGATGCCGGCCATGTCCCGGCTCATTGCACGGCTGGGCGGCGCCTCTGCGGTGCGGCAGTAGCTGGGCCAGCCGCGGTGGTATTGCGGCCAGAGGCCATGCAGGGTCCAGCCGTAGTCATGGCGGGCGTCACACTGGTCCGCATTGCGTGCATCACCTTCCAGCGCACACCAGTTCGGCGACCAGCTGAGCGACAGCACGTAATAGTCGAAGTCGCCCGCAGGTTCGCCGTCTGCCGCGGCAAGGGCGGGCAGCAAGGCAAGAAGGGCCGCAAAAACACCTGTGAACAACTTGCGCATTGGCCTCTTTCCTTATGCAATGATGCCGACTATATAGGGCGGAAGTTCCCCGACAACGGAAACCTGCCCCGGAACGCCGGGGACGCCATTTCAGGCGGCGGGAGAGATGTATCCGGGGATCAAAGGTGTTTTAAGGAGATGAGCACATGGCAAAACCGTTGATGGCCAAGGCAACCGCCGTGTGGCTGGTGGACAATACCACGATCAGCTTCAAGCAAATCGCGGATTTCGTGGGCATGCACGAGCTGGAGATCCAGGGCATCGCCGACGGTGAAGTGGCGGTCGGCGTCAAAGGGTTCGACCCGATGGCGAACAACCAGCTGACCCAGGAAGAGATCGACAAGGCGCAGGCCAATCCGCTGCACAAGCTGAAGCTCAAGTTCAACCCGGCCGCGGCCGGCGAGGAAAAGCGCCGCGGTCCGCGCTACACTCCGCTGTCCAAGCGCCAGGACCGTCCGAACTCGATCCTGTGGCTGGTCAAGTTCCACCCGGAACTCAGCGACGGCCAGATCGCCAAGCTGGTGGGCACCACCAAGCCGACCATCCAGTCGATCCGCGAGCGCACCCACTGGAACATTGCCAACATGCAGCCGATCGACCCGGTGGCGCTGGGCCTGTGCAAACAGTCCGAGCTGGATTCCGCCGTGCAGAAGGCCGCGGCCAAGAAGGCAGCCGAAGGCGGCGTGATGAGCGACGACGAACGCCGCAAGCTGGTGTCGACCGAGCAGTCGCTGGAGATGGATGCCGAGCCGAAGATCCCGAGCGCCATCGAGGGGCTGGAAACCTTCACCCTGGGCGGCGGCCTCAACGACGACGAAGAAGAGAAGAAGGAAGAGAACGTCCTGGACGCCGACAGCTTCTTCAACCTGCCGTCCGGCGGCGATGACGAGGATGACGAAGAGGACAACCGCTTCTGATCCGGATCTGTCCGGCCTAGGGCAGCCGGGCTGGCCGGCAAACGGAAAATCTGTAAAAAGCCGCAGATCCGATGCTCCGGATTTGCGGCTTTTTCTGTTAGAATTGAGTCTCAATCATACAAGATGTTGACTGCGCGCTGGTTTTTCGCGCAGCATGATGTTGCAGTGCGGCCGTGTTCCAGGCCGCCTGCGGGGTGTTTTGTTTGCGGGGCAGGTCTCTGGAAAAGGGGCCGTTGCGCGATGTGAAAGGGACAGTGGTTAGCGAGTTATGCCAAAGGTCCGGCCTGTTGTGCCGGTCCGTGCAGGGATGGCAGGAGTATTGGTTATGGACGCATCCGGGGGTGCGGCGCTTGGGGAAAGCGGCCGCTTGGATCTAAGGCAATTGTCGGTCTTGAGCGGCCGGGAGTTTTGCCAGGCATTCACGGATCAGATGGCGCTGGGATTTGGCGCGGATCTGGTCACGGTGAGCCTGTTGCAGATCGCGGAGGCCGACTACCTGAAGGTGGTGGCCAGCTGGTTTGACGGGCTGCAGCTGGGGGACTTCGAATATGACGCGCGCGGGGCGCCGTGCCACGATGTGGTGCTGAGCGGTGCGGCACAGGTTGTTCCGGACCGGGTGCAGCAGCTGTATCCCGAAGACGCGATGTTCATCGAGGAAAACATCAACAGCTATGCCGGGGTGCCGCTGAAAAACGCCGCTGGCGCCGTGGTCGGCCTGGTGCAGGCGGCCTGGCGGCAAGAACCGGGAGAGGCACTGGCAGCGGAGGCTGTGGCTCACATGCAGCAGTTTGCCCCGCGCCTGGGGGCGGAGCTGGCCGGGCTGCAGCAGGTGGCGGCGCTGACGGCGCTTGCCCAGGGGCCGGGCAGCCTGCCGCTGCGGGCGGCGCTGCAGCAGCTGGCGGAGCAGTTGCAGAAGGCCTTCCGGGTGCGGTTTGCCTTCATAGCTGAATTCAATGCGGACCGCCCTGACGGTTACCGGGTGCTGGCCGCCTGCGAGGGCGGGCAGGCCGTGGCCGGGATTGAGGATGCCGTTGTGCCCTATCAGGGCACCCCCTGCAGTTTCCTGCGGGAGGGGGAGCCGTTCCTGGTGCCGGAGGGGCTGCAGGAGATGTTTCCGGCGCAGGCGCACATGCGGGCGCCGGGGCTGCACTCTTATCTGGGCGTGCCGCTGCGGGATGCTGAGGGGCAGCTGGCCGGGCATTTTGCGCTGCTGCACGACCGGGAAATCGGGGAAGATATCAGCAAGGACCCTCTGATCGGGGTGTTTGCCCGGCGGGCCGGCCTGGTGCTGCAGCGCCGCCGGGCCGAACGGCGGCGGCGCCAGGCGGAACAGGCGCTGCTGTTGCGCCACAAGACCGAAAGCCTGGGGCTGCTGGCCGGCACCATCGCGCATGAGTTCAACAATCTGCTGGCCTCGATGCAGGGCGGCAGCGAACTGGCGCTGGCGCATCTGGAGGCGGCCCACCCGGCGGTTGCGCATGTGCAGATGGTGGGGGACGGGCTGCGCGACTCGGCGCGGCTGATGCGGCAGCTGCTGGGCTATGCCCGGGGCGGCGGCACGCCGCAGCCGGAGGCCTGTGATCTGAACCGGATCGTGCGTGAGACGCTGGCGCTGGTGCCGTCAGAGTGCAAGCTGGGCAAGGCGGTGGTGCTGGATCTGGCGGGCGGGGAACTGACTGCTCAGATCGACCCGGCGCAGGCAGGCCAGCTGCTGATGCAGGCGGTGCTGAATGCGGTGGAGGCGATCGGCCCCGGCGCAGGCACCGTGACGGTCGCAACCCGGCGCATCAGCCTGAGTGCGGCGGAGCGGCGGCGGCTGCTGAAGGGACGGAAGATGCCCGCGGGCGATTGCCTGCTGCTGGAGGTGCGCGACACCGGCGGCGGCATGGGTCAGGACACAATGGCGCGGATATTCGACCCGTTCTACACCACCAAGCCCGGCGGCCGCGGGTTGGGGCTGGCGGCGGCCATGGGCATCATCAGCAGCCACCGGGGCGGGCTGGCCGTGGACAGCCGGGAGGGCGGCGGCAGTATCTTCCGCTTCTATTTCCCGGCGGGCACGGCAGACGCTGAGCGGACGCCTGACGCCGCTGTGAGGCCGGTTCTCCGCAGGGGTCAGGCGCGGCGGTTCCTGGTGGTCGATGACGAAGATACGGTGCGCCGGGCCGTGGCAGGCTTGCTGCAGCTGCGCGGCTGCGA
>NZ_JWLE01000027.1:1714-1984 GCF_000813785.1 Leisingera sp. ANG-DT | reverse complement strand
GCGCAGCTGCAGGCGCAGGGACCGTTTGACGGCGCGGTGATCGACATGAGCATGCCGGGCCGGGGCGGCTGGGAGACGCTGGCGCGGCTGCTGCAGGTCCAGCCCGGGCTGAACGCGGTGATGATGAGCGGTTTTGCCTTCAGCGCGGCGGAGGCGGGGTTTCCGGAACTGAACGGCGTGCAGGTGCTGGATAAGCCCTTTACCAAGGAAAAACTCTACAAGGCACTGTTCCGCTAGGGATAAAAGGTTCGGGTGGTGGCCTCCCGCGCC
>NZ_JWLE01000027.1:1332-1654 GCF_000813785.1 Leisingera sp. ANG-DT | reverse complement strand
GCGCGGCGCGCCAGCGTCTAGCCGGAAGGCGCCTGTTCCAGCAGCCAGGCCCGGACCCGTTCGATCCGGCTGGTCCCGGCCTTGGCCTGCGGTGTCAGCAGGTAATAGGCACTGGCAGGCGTGCAGCGGTGGGGGTGGGCCAGGATCAGCGTTCCTTCGGCCAGCTCGCGGCGGACCAGCAGCTCCGGCAGGATCGCCACGCCGTGGCCGTACTTCACCGCGTCGATCAGCATCTCGAACTGGCTGAACAGCGGTCCGGCGGGGCGGGCGGGCAGCGCCTGACCTTGATCCTCGAACCAGATCTGCCAGCTGAGCGGGCGGG
>NZ_JWLE01000027.1:0-1253 GCF_000813785.1 Leisingera sp. ANG-DT | reverse complement strand
GGCATTGTCCAGATAGGTGATGGTGTTGACCGTCAGCCGCGGCTGATCCTGCGCCAGCCGCGCCAGATGCGGCATCAGCCAGCGGCTGCCCAGTGTCGGGTAGGTGCCGATGTTGAGCGCGCCGTAGGGATTGTCGCGGGTGCGCAGCCGGTAAAACGTGGCCTCCAGCGCCTCCAGCTGCGGCGCCAGCTCCTGCAGCAGCATTTCGCCCGCACCGGTCAGCTGCACCCGCTGGCGTTCGCGCTTGAACAGGGTCTGGCCGGTCTGTGCCTCCAGCCCCTGGATCTGGCGGCTGAAGGCGCTTTGCGACAGGTTCATGGCGCGGGCGCCCTGGGCAAAGCTGCCGGAGCGGGCGGCGGCCTCGAAACACAGGAGGGCGGAGATGGGCGGGATCTTGCGGCGCATGAGGTTACCCTGCCACTTGTTGCATTTTTTGCAATACTATTTGCGAAATCCCGGCTTTATTCAGACGTATCTGCCTGCAACGATGGCGCCGAATGCATCATCACTCACGTACAGCACGAAATTTGGGAGCGCGCGGCATGACATTTGTTCCGCAAATCAACGACGCCGATGCCGGGGCCGTGGCCCGGGCCATGCAAACCATGCCCGACTCCGCCTCTGTGGCGGAGNNGGCGGAGTTTGTGCCGGGGCCGGGCATCCAGCGGCTGGAGCTGACATTCGACATCCAGCTGCTGCAAGAGGCGCTGGAGGAATGCCTGCGCCGCGAGGACTTCATGGGCGGCATGCAAGACCAGGGGTTTGCCGCGCTGCCGCTGACCCAGAGACCCGGGCAGACGGAGTGGACCGCCAACGACCTGTCGGGCCGTTACTGGCTGCGCGCCGACGACCGCTATGTCGAGGAGCCGCGCGAGGATCTGGTGCCGGAGGTGGATTTTTCCGAGTTCAATCCGAAGTTCGCCGGCACCTATTTCGAGCATGTGCATGCCGAGCTGGCCAAACGCTTTCCGATCGGGCGCACGCGGGTGCTGTCCAAGGGCCTTTATAACTGCAACTCCTGGCACCGCGACCCGGAGCCGCGGCTGCATATCCCGGTTGTCACAAACCCCGGTTCCCTGTTCATCGTCAATCATCACGTCACCCACTTGCCAGCGGACGGTTCGGTCTATTTCACTGACACCCGCGGCTACCACACCGCATTGAACGGAGGCGAAACCCGGCGCGTCCACATCGTGGCGGCGCTGGCTTATGAGCAGGTGACAGAATGAGCCAATACACAGGGCTGGCGGGGG
>NZ_JWLE01000026.1:51685-52186 GCF_000813785.1 Leisingera sp. ANG-DT | reverse complement strand
CCTATAAGATCGTGATCTTTGCCACCGCGCTGGGGCCCTGGCTGGCGCTGCAGCTGATCTGACCAGCCGCCCGCCCCCATTGCCCGCCCCTGTCCCGGCTGCTAGGCCTGCGGGGACGCAAGACAACTCCGGAGCCACCGCCATGGACAAGCAAACCGAGACCGAAATCCAGGCCGCCGCCTTCCGCCGCCTGCAAAAGCACCTGATGGAAGACCGCACCGATGTGCAGAACATCGACCTGATGAACATGGCCGGCTTCTGCCGCAACTGCCTGGCCCGCTGGTACCAGGAAGCCGCCAACGAGCGCGGCATCGAGATGGGCAAGACCGAAGCGCGTGAAATCTACTATGGCATGACCATGGATGAGTGGAAGGCCAACTACCAGACCGAGGCCAGCGCCGAGAAACAGGCGGCCTTCGAGGTGGCGTTCAAGGAAAACGTGACCGACAAGCAGTAAGCAGCTGCTCCGCTGAACCGGGACAGAGGGGCGCTGCCCCTCTT
>NZ_JWLE01000026.1:0-51658 GCF_000813785.1 Leisingera sp. ANG-DT | reverse complement strand
ATTCACCCCGGAGTATTTGCCCAAAGGTGAAAGAGCCGGGTCGGCCGCAGCCTCAGCCTCTCAGCCGCAGGGCCGCGCGCGCTGGATCAACCGGCGCGCCATCCGCATCCATCAGCCCCACCCGCAGCGGCGCACCGCTCTCCCGGTCCACCACCCCGACCGGTGCCGCGCTGCCGGTGACATGCGCCTCCCCCCATTGCGCCAGCGCCAGAAAGGTCAGCGCCAATCCGCGCCCGGCTTCGGTCAGCACATAGGCCTGGCGCACCCGGTCGCCCGCCTCCTGATAGGGCTGCTTCTCCAGCACCCCGCGCGCCACCAGGCTGTTCAGCCGGTCCGTCAGCGTCGAGCGCGGCGCCTTCAGGTCTTCGCGCATGTCGTCATAGCGGCACACCCCATAAAACGCCTCCCGCAGGATCAAGAGCGTCCAGCGGTCGCCGAGGATTTCGGCGGCCAGCGCCATCGGGCACTGCTCCTTGGGCACCAGGGCGCGGCGGCGGACGGCGGGCAGGGTTTCACGGGAATCAGAAGCTGGGTTTGACATGCGGACCCAGATAGGGGATTTCTACCTGAGTTCAAAATTTAGACTCAGATTCGCATTCGAAAGGACAGCCCCGATGACCCAGCAGCGCCCGGTGGACCGCGACGATACGCTCGAAGACTTCGAGCCGCGCCGAATCACCCTCAACGATGCGGAGAAAACCGTGCATGTGTCCGGCAACGGCCCGGCGGTTATCGTGATGGCGGAAATGCCCGGGATCAGCCCGCATGTGGCCCGCTTTGCCCGCTGGGTGCGTGATGCAGGCTTCACTGTCTACATGCCCTCGCTGTTCGGCAAGGACGGCGCCGTGGCCACCGCAGAGGACGGCGCAGAGGTGTTCCGCCGCGCCTGCGTCAGCGCCGAATTCCGCGCCTTTGCGGGCAATGGCGCCAGCCCGGTCACCCAGTGGCTGCGGGCGCTGGCACGGCTTGCGCATGAGGAATGCGGCGGTCCCGGCACCGGTGCCATCGGCATGTGCTTCACCGGCAACTTTGCGCTGTCGATGATGCTGGAGCCCGCCATGCTTGCTCCGGTTCTGGCGCAGCCCTCTCTGCCGCTGGACAACCCGGCGGGTGTCGAAAGCCCGCCAGAGGAACTGGCCGCCGTGCGTGAGCGGCTGGAGCGCGAGGACCTCACGGTGCTGGCCTACCGGTTTCAGGGTGACGACTTCTGCCAGGCACAGCGCTTTGCCGCCTATGCGGAGGCCTTAGGCGACCGCTTTGACGCCCGCACCCTGCCCGACAGCGCCGCCGCTGCCGAAGTGCCGCCGTTCTTTGCCAAACACGTCCCCACCCCGCACAGCGTGGTCACCGCGCATTTGGTGGATGAGGCAGGCAGCCCGACCCTGACCGCACGGGATGAGATCCTGGCATTCTTCAGGCAACGGCTAACAGCAGGCAGCTGATCTAACGGGCGGCGGCGCTGCCTCGCCCGCCGCCTCAGCGCTCCAGGCTTTCAAACCAGTCCAGCGCCATAGTGCTCCATCCCTTGGGCAGGCCATGGCCGCCCTTGTGCAGGATCAGCTCAAGCCCGCCGGCTTCACAGTCCCAGCGCTTGCGCCAGATGCCATCTTCGATCTGATGGTCAGCAGCATTTCTGCGGCAGCTGTTTTCGCGCCGCCACAGCTGCAGACCTTCCCAGATGTCAGCCTGTATGATCTCGGCCACCGAGCCCTGAATTACCCGGCCTTCCAGCGGCACCACCTTGTCGGTAAACCCGTGAATGTGCAGCAGCTTCACCGGCCCCTTGCAGTCCCGTACCATTGGCAGCCAGAAGCCGCCGGAAACCGGAACATAGGCGGCTGCGAACTCCGGCATCTGGCAGGCCGCATCCCAGACCATAGAGCCGCCGCGGGAAAAACCGCTCAGCAGCAGCTGGTCCGGCTCTACCCCGGCACGCTCCGTGGCATCCGCCAGTACATCGCGCAGGAATACCAGGTCACGGCGCGGATAGGTGTTCCAGCCGTCACGCACCGACCAGTCGGCGGGTTTGCCCTCTGCCCAAGGCAGCCCGCTGGGGGCAATCACCGCATAGCCGCGACGGCTGAAAGCCCCCACCAGCCCGGTATTGGCAATCACCTTGGCACCGCTGCTGCCGTAGCCATGCAGGAACATCACTGCCGGCCCGCCCTGCCAGCCCTCCGGCAAAGCCAAGTGGTAGTCACCGCCATCTATCGGGCATGGCGTCTCCCCGCCGCACGGCGCGGCCTCTTCCGCTGCTCCTGTTGGCGCGGCCAGCAGCCCCGCTATCAGCAGCATCCATATCCGGCTCAGCATCTGCGCCCCTCCCCCATACGGTACAGAACCGAGGCTAGCACAATCCGCAGGCGCTGCAGCTGACAGGAACAAGAAAAAGGCCGCCCGTTCTGGGCGGCCGCTGCAAAATGTCTTACTTAAATTCCCTGGACCACCGGTCCGCAGCAGGGCGCGCACCCCCGATGGCGCGCCTAGCCGCGGAAGCGGCCCAGAAGCCGGGAGGCCAGTGCACCAGAGGCCGGACGTTCCCGCGCCAGGAGCTTGCCAGCCAGCCACCCCCGGCTGGCAGGCGCCTCGGCATAGTCGGGATGCTCCACCACTTCCGCGGTCAGCACCTGACGGACAGCGGCCAGAATTTCCGCGTCGCTCGGCTCTGCGGCCTGGCTGTTCACGGCTTCCCCGATCTCTGGCTGATAACACTGTTGCATCTGGCACCTCCACGGTCTGCGGCTCTGGCTGGCGGCCCCCCTGGCCGGCTCCTATCACCTGAAATCAGGTTACCGCATTCCTGACGCGACGGGGCCATTTTGTGTAAAATTAGTTAAAATCCTGAGCCGAAGCAGGGGTTTTCCGGGACAGTCGTTCGGCCAGCCGCCTATTGTTGCCAGAGGCTGGAAAATACGCAGTCTCACTGCTTTCAAGGCCTCGCTTTCCGGACCAGCCATACGGCCCGGAACAGCCGAATTGATTCTCTTTTGAACAAAAAGACCGCCCCGAAGGGCGGCCTTTCGTAACAGTGCGGCAAGCAGCCTCAGACGGCTTTCTTGCGGCTTTCCTCCAGGTAGATCTCGCGCAGACGCTTGGCGATCGGACCGGGGATGCCGTCGCCGAGCTGCACGCCGTCGATCTCGACCACCGGCATCACAAAGGCGCTGGCGGAGGTGGTGAAGGCCTCATCCGCCTCCTTGGCTTCCTCGATGGTGAACAGACGCTCCTCGATCTCCATCTGAGCCTCTGCCGCCAGACGCAGCACCGCGGCGCGGGTGATGCCGTGCAGGATATCATTGGACAGCGGCCGGGTCACGATCTTGCCGTTCTTGACGTAATAGGCGTTGTTGGAGGTTCCCTCGGTCACATAGCCGTCCTCGATCAGCCAGGCATCATCGCAGCCTGCCTTCTTGGCCATCATCTTGCCCATCGACGGGTACAGCAGCTGCACGGTCTTGATGTCGCGGCGGCCCCAGCGGATGTCCTCGATCGAGATGATCTTGGCGCCCTTTTGCGCCGCCGGGCTGTCAGCCAGACCCGGCTTGTTCTGGGTGAACAGCACGAGGCTCGGCGGAGTGTCTTCGGACGGGAACACAAAGTCGCGGTCGCCATCAGAGCCGCGGGAAACCTGCAGGTAAACCAGCCCTTCTTCGATGCCGTTCAGCTCCACCAGCTTGCGGTGGATCTCCAAGAGCTCCTCCTTGGAGCAGGGCGACGCCATGTCCAGCTCTTTCAGCGAGCGGTCCAGGCGCACGGCGTGGCCTTCAAAGTCGATCAGCTTGCCGTCGAGGACCGAAGTCACCTCATAAACCGCATCGGCAAACAGGAAGCCGCGGTCAAAGATCGATACCTTGGCTTCACCCTCGGGCAGGTATTCGCCATTCACATAAACGGTACGGGTCATCTTGGTCTCCTCAACCCCAAAGTGCCGGTTTCGGCGGGTGCACGCCCTCGGCATCAAACAACAATGGTTCCTCGCGGTCTTCGGCCAGAAGCAGCGGACCGTCAAGATCCGTAACCGCCGCACCCTGCGCCACAAGCGTCGCAGGCGCCATCGCCAGCGAAGATCCGACCATGCAGCCGACCATCACCTGGTAGCCCTCGGCCAAGGCCTGCGCGCGCAGTTTCAGCGCCTCGGTCAGGCCGCCGGTCTTGTCCAGCTTGATATTGACCACGTCATATTTGCCCTTGAGCTTGGGCAGGCTCTCGCGGTCATGGCAGCTTTCGTCGGCGCAGACCGGCACCGGGCGCTCCATTCCGATCAGCGCCTCGTCCTCACCCGCGGGCAAGGGCTGCTCTACCAGTTCCACGCCGAGGCGCACCAAATGCGGCGCCAGTTCGGCATAGACTTCTGCCGACCAGCCCTCGTTGGCGTCAATGATGATCTTGGCGTCCGGCGCACCGGCGCGGACCGCTTCCAGGCGGGGCATGTCGTCCGGGGTGCCGAGTTTGATCTTCAACAGCGGCCGGTGAGCGTTCTCTGCCGCCTGCGCTTGCATCTTTTCGGGCGTATCCAGCGAAAGGGTGTAAGCGGTGATCTCAGGCCCCGGCGCTGGCAAGCCTGCCAGTTCCCAGACGCGCTTACCGGCCTGTTTCGCCTCCAGATCCCACAGCGCGCAGTCAACCGCGTTGCGGGCGGCACCGGCGGGCAGCAGCGATTGCAGTTCTTCGCGGGTGAAATCGGCAGGCAGCCCTTCGATCTCTGCAGTCACGCTCTCCAGCGTCTCGTTATAGCGGGCATAGGGTACGCATTCGCCCCAGCCGGTGACGCCGTCCTTTTCCACCCGCACGGTCAGCACCTTGGCCTCGGTGCGCGAGCCGCGAGAGATGGTGAAGACCTGCGCCAGTTTGAAGACGTCCGGGGTGACGGTGATGTTCATGAAACTGCCCTTTCCTGCGGCCCTGCGCGCACCGCGGCGGGCCTTGGCACGATGCCCTTCATCCGGGGCACCTGCTCTTTCATCTTGCCAAAAAATACTCCCGCCGGAGGCTTCCCAGGCTGCGCCTGAGCACCTCCGGCGGGGGCTGTTAGATCAGACCGCGGCCAGCGCGTCCACCAGGCGTCCGGCGCCGTGGCGGTAGGGGTCGACGGCGGGCAGGCCCATGCGCTCTTCGACCTCGGCCAGGTACTTCACCGCCTCATCCTCGGACAGGTGCTGGGTGTTCACCGAGATGCCCACGATCTGGCAGGCCGGGTTGGCGCGCTGTGCCAGCGGCAGGGCGACGTCGCGCAACTCTTCCAGGGTCGGCACGTCATATTCCGGCAGGCCGCGCATATGGGTGCGGGTCGGCTCGTGGCACAGGATCAGCGCATCCGGCTGGCCGCCGTGCACCAGCGCCATGGTCACGCCCGAGTAGGAGACGTGGAACAGCGAGCCCTGGCCTTCGATCAGGTCCCAGTGGTCGTCGTCGTTGTCCGGGGTCAGATACTCGATGGAGCCCGCCATGAAGTCGGCGATGACCGCGTCCAGCGGCACGCCGTGGCCGGTGATCAGGATGCCGGTCTGGCCAGTGGCGCGGAAAGTCGACTTCATGCCGCGCTCGCGCATCTCGTTGTCCATCGCCATTGCGGTGTACATCTTGCCGACCGAGCAGTCGGTGCCAACCGCCAGGCAGCGCTTGCCGCTGCGCGGCTTGCCGTTGGCAATCGGGTAGCCGACGGTGGGCACGCGCACGTCGTGCAGGGTGCCGCCGTGGGTCTGGGCCGCGGCCACCAGGTCGCCTTCGTCGCGCAGCAGGTTGTGCAGGCCGGAGGCCAGGTCATAGCCCATTTCCAGCGCTTCGATCAGAACTGCCTTCCAAGCGTCGGAAATCACGCCGCCGCGGTTGGCAACACCAATCACCAGCGTCTTGGCGCCGGCTTCCTTGGCCTCGGCCAGGGTCATCTCCTTCAAGCCCAGGTCGGCACCGCAGCCCGGCAGGGAGATCTGGCCGACGGCGTGGTCGGGGCGCCAGTCACGGATGCCGATGGCAACCTTGGCAGCCAGCATATCGGGCACGTCGCCCAGGAACAGCAGATAAGGGGTTTCGATCATGGCGGGTTTCCTCTTCACTCTTGCCGGTGAGTTTGCGGAGATTCCCGCACAAGTTCATGCCTAATCCGCTGCGCAGCGCGCCTGGAGCGCAAGATTATCCGTCACTTTTGTCAATTTGCCGAAGATTCCCGCGGTATGTCACCATTGCTGACATTATTTTCCTCCTCCAGCCAAGATTCGGCCTGAAGCACCCCGGTTTGGGGCGCTCCAAGCACCGCTATGGCCTGCTGGGAGCCGGTTTCCTCTGGCGCATCGGCCTGCGTCCGCCGCAGCGCAGCAACCCCCGCGACCATAAAACACAGGGCTGCAAGCAGGATCAGCAATCCATTTCCGTCAGCAATGCTGACCATATTTGGGGCCGCCAGCGTGCCGCCAAACTGGCCGACGTTCAAAAGGAACACCATCGCGCCGCTGGCCGGCACGATCTGGGAGGGTTTCAGCTGGTCGTTGGCATGGGCAGAGCAGACCGCGTACATCGGCAGGCTGGCGCCCGCGAGCACCGCAAAGCCGATCACCAGCGCCTGCGGTGTGGGGGTCGCCAGCATCCACAGGCAGGCCGCGGCGCCGATGACGCCGAGCCCCATCAGCACCAGCCGCCGGTCGGTCTTGTCGCTGATCCAGCCGACCGGGTACTGCACCACTGCCCCCACGACCATCGCCACCACCAGCGCACCAGAGGCCTCTGCCGGGCTCATGCCGCGCGACAGCGCATACAGCGGCAGCGCGATGAACCAGCCCGCCACGGCGGTCGCGCTGACCAGGTTTCCCAGCACCGCCATCGGCGACACTTGATACAGCCTGCGCACCGGCATCCGGTCCGGCACTTGATACTCCGGAGCTTTGATGCCCGACAGCAGCAGCGGCACGATCGACAGCGAGATCAGGATCGACACCGCCCCGAACAGCAAATTGCCGCCAGGGTCCGGCAGAGCCACCAGCGCGGTGCCGATGGCCGGGCCTGCCATCCAGATCATGAAGTAGATCGACAGGATCTGCGCCCGGTTCTTGTTTTCCGATTTTGCCTGCAGCCAGCTTTCGGTGATCACATACATGCCGGGATAACAGACCCCGGCCAGGAACCGCATCGCCGACCAGGAATAGGGGTCGGAGGTCAGCAGATGCAGGATCGCCGAGATCGACACCAGCGAGGCAAGCGCCGAAAACGCCCGGATATGGCCCACCTTGGCCACCATCCCCGGCGCCATCACCGTGCCCAGCAGGGCGCCAGCCGGATAGGCCGCCTGCATGATCGAAATGGTGAGGTCGGAGAAGCCAAGCCCCGCGCCCCGGATTGTCAGCAGAGTGACCAGAAGCCCGTTGGCCACCATCAGCATCAGCATGCCCAGAAACAGGGCCCAGTTTTCAATAAATGCACGTTTCATGCCCGGGTGCTCGCACGGGTGCCCGTCGGGTGCGCGTCTGTTTGCGGCAATGTTTCCGGCGCCGCATCGCAGCGGCACTTTCTGCATGTGCAAAATTTCCTTGCACACGCTCACGCAACTTTCTAACACTTCACCCCAGCAGAATTGAAACGTCATTACTCGGAGGATTGCCCCATGAGCTTCCGCATCCAGCCCGCCGCCCCGGCGCGCCCCAACCGTTGCCAGCTGTTCGGCCCCGGCTCCAAAGTGAAGCTGTTCGAGAAGATGGCGGCCTCGGCGGCAGATGTCATCAACCTCGACCTGGAGGATTCGGTGGCGCCGGATGACAAGGATCAGGCCCGCGCCAATGTGATCGAGGCGATCAACAGCGTGGACTGGGGCAAAAAATATCTGTCGGTGCGGATCAACGGGCTCGACACGCCGTACTGGTACCGCGACGTGGTGGACATTCTGGAGCAGGCCGGTGACCGACTGGACCAGATCATGATCCCCAAGGTGGGCTGCGCCGAGGATGTCTATGCGGTGGATGCGCTGGTCACTGCGATTGAGCGCGCCAAGGGCCGCACCAAGCCGGTCTCCTTTGAGGTGATCATCGAATCCGCGGCAGGCATCGCCCATGCTGAAGACATTGCCAAATCCTCCCCCCGCCTGCAGGCGATGAGCCTCGGGGCTGCGGATTTCGCCGCCTCGATGGGGATGCAGACCACCGGCATCGGCGGCACCCAGGAGAACTACTACATGATCCGCGAGGGCCAGAAGCACTGGTCCGACCCCTGGCACTGGGCGCAGGCAGCGATCGTCGCGGCCTGCCGCACCCATGGCATCCTGCCGGTGGACGGGCCGTTTGGCGACTTCTCCGACGAGGACGGCTATATTGCGCAGGCGAAACGCTCCGCGACGCTGGGGATGGTCGGCAAATGGGCCATCCACCCCAGCCAGATCGCGCTGGCCAACCAGGTGTTCACCCCGTCGGATGAGGCTGTGGCGGAAGCCCGCGAAATCCTGGCGGCGATGGAAGAGGCCAAGGCCTCCGGTGCTGGCGCCACGGTTTACAAGGGCCGTCTGGTCGACATCGCCTCGATCAAGCAGGCAGAGGTGATTGTGGCGCAGGCCGAACTGATCGCGGGCAGCTGACGCCGGTCCGTGATTGAAGGTTTCGAGGGCGTCCCCAAGGGGCGCCCTTTTTTAGTTGGAGGAAGAGATGCCGGATTTGACCTTGCTGCATACGGCTGAGGTGCATGTCGAAACCTTTCGCGCGCTGGCGCCTGAAGCGGCGCTGGATCAGCAGGTGCGCCCCGACTGGCTGGAGCGGGCACAGGGCGGGATTGATGCGGGCCTGAAGGCAGAGATTGCCGCGGCGGTCGCGGCGGCGGACGGGCCGGTCTTGTGCACCTGCACCACCCTTGGCCCGGCGGCGGAGGACGCGGGCGCCATCCGCATCGACTGGCCGATGATGCAGGAGGCGGCGCGCACCGGCGGACCGGTGCTGATGGCCTATTGCCTGGAGAGCACTGCCGAACCTTCGGAAGCGTTGCTGCGCCGCGCCTTCGGGGCGCGTGACCCGGAGCTTACCTGCCTTGAGCTGGGCCGGCACTGGCCGCTGTTCGAGGCCGGAGAAGGAGCGGGTTTTGCAGCTGCCATCGCAGAGGATGTGGCCGAGGCCCTGGCGGCAATGGATTTTGGCTGTGTGGTGCTGGCGCAGGCCTCGATGGCCGGGGCGGCTGAGCTGCTGCGAGAGCAGACACGGGTGCCGGTGCTTGCCTCTCCGGAGATTGCAGTGCGGGCTTTGCTCGCGGAGCATAAGGCAGGCGCCTGACCTAGGAGAGGCGAGCAGCGGCATGGCATGCGGTTTTCCCGGCCAAGGCCCCTGCCCCGCCGGTGTGCCTGATCCGTTTTTGCCTGTATCCATTATCTGCTTCAGCGAAGGCGTTATGGACTGGCGGCGCCGCCAGAATGGCGGAGATGGACGGGCGTATCCGCCCGCGTGCTAAACGTTGTCTCTGCACGGCCCCGCTGCCAGGCAGGGGTCCGGTTCCAAAGATGCCGGGGAGCCAAGCCCCGGCGGGTGATCGCGACCGGGAGCAAGACTGCCAAAAGCGGCTTAAGATCCGGTGAGAGCAGCGTACGCAGGGTGCGCAACACCTGCAGCCGCGCGCCGGTGGATACCGTAGTGCAGTGAGTATTTGGGGAAAGATGAAGCGCATCAGCCTTTCATCTTTCCCCAAATACTCAAAATCCAGCCTCAGCCAAAGTTCACGCCCGCAGGTCCTTGGGCGAGCCCATCACCACATAGGTGGTGATCGCGGTGACATAAGGTGAAGTGCCGAGGATATCGGTGTGGAACTTCTTGTAGCTTGGCAGATCGGCGCATTCGACTCGCAGCAGGTATTCGATTGTGCCGGTGATATTGTGGCACTCCACCACCTCCGGTGCCGTCTCCATGGCACGCTCAAACGCCTCTTGCGCCTCCTTGGTGTGCTCGCCCAGACCGACGCCGATATAGGTGGCAAAACCCACCCCCAGCTTCTGCCGGTCCAGAACCGCGCGGTAGCCGGTGATGACGCCTGCGCGCTCCAGCTCCTGCAC
This sequence comes from Leisingera sp. ANG-DT, assembly GCF_000813785.1. NCBI lineage: Bacteria > Pseudomonadati > Pseudomonadota > Alphaproteobacteria > Rhodobacterales > Roseobacteraceae > Leisingera > Leisingera sp. ANG-DT. The sequence continues at coordinate 41,655 of NZ_JWLE01000026.1, read as the reverse complement.
CCGGCGCAGGCAGGCCGAGGGCGACAGGCCCACCCGCTCAGCCAGTTCCAGATTGCTGATGCGGCCGTCGCGGGTGAGCTCCTGCAATATCTGCTGGTTTATCTTGTCATTTTTCGCCATTAGTTGTGAAATTACGCGCAAGTAATGGCAGAACGCAATTTCATTTGGCGCGTTTGGCGCAATGATTTTGCGCATGACCTATGAACTCCTCACCGCGCTTGCGCTCTTCGCCTTTGTCTCCTCGATCACTCCGGGGCCAAACAACCTGATGCTGATGGCCTCGGGCGCCAATTTCGGCTTCCGCCGCACCATCCCGCATATGCTGGGGGTGGCGCTGGGGTTCGTGTTCATGGTGCTGCTGGTCGGCGCCGGGCTGGTGCAGGTGTTTGATGCCTTCCCGGTCAGCTACACAGTTCTGAAGGCGGTTTCGGTTGTGTATCTGCTGTGGCTGGCGTGGAAGATCGCCAATGCGGCACCGGTGCAGGCCAAAGGCGCGGAAGGCCGTCCGATGACGTTTTTGCAGGCGGCGGCGTTTCAATGGGTGAACCCCAAGGCCTGGGCGATGGCCCTGACCGCCATCAGCGCCTACACGCCGGATCAGACGCTGGCGGCAATCCTGCTGGTGGGGGCGATTTTCGGCGCGATCAACCTGCCCTCGGTCGGCTCCTGGACGGTGCTGGGCCAGCAGATGGCGCGGTTCCTGACCAGCCCGCGCCGCCTGGTGCTGTTCAACTGGACCATGGCGGCGCTGCTGGTGGCCTCGCTTTATCCGGTGATCTGGCCGCAATAACGCAAGCAGCACTCCCAGCCTGAAGGGAAGGAGCGCCCGCCCCCGCACAAGAGGACGGGCGCTGCCCGGCCTGATGCCGGGCGGGACGTCATTTCAGGGGCAGGCAGATCTCGGTCAGAAGATCCTCCGGCGCGGTGTCGCGGGGGTTGTTGAGATAGACCTCGTAGCAGGGCTGGTCAGCCGGCTCTTCGTTCGAGGCGGGCAGCCAGTTGCCAAACAGACTGTGATAGGCGGCGTGGATGCCGGAATACGGCCCCTTGTAGGTGAGCACCGCGACGCGGCCGCCGGGCAGGCTTACTTCCTCCATGCCTTCCGGCAGCGCATCGCCGGTGAACTCTCCCCCGGCAAAGCTGCGCAGGTCCGCCTCCGCCACCTCGTCGGGGCTGTCGAAATAGACCCCCAGCACCGCGCCCAGATGCGGCCACAGCTGGCGGGTTTCGCAAATGGCGCCAAAGGCCTCGAAGCTTTTGCCGATTTCATGGTAGGCGCCCTTGTGCGGCAGGCCAGCCAGGCGGCGGGCGGGGTCGGTGCGGGTGATCACATCATACATGGGATAGCTTCCTGTTCTGAGGGCTGGGTTGGGCAGCCGCACCTGGCCGTCGCGGCGAAAGGCTGCCGGGCTGCTGCCGTAAGACTCAGAGAACGCGCGGGAGAAGCTGTTCTGGTTCGGGTAGCCAGCGCGGGCGGCCACCTGCGCGATAGGCATGTCGTCCTTCGCCAGCCAAACCGCGGCCCTATGCAGCCGGATCCGGCGCACCGCCTGGGCGCAGGTTTCGCCCGTCAGGGCGCGGAACACCCGGTGCCAGTGGAACCGCGACATCGCCGCCACGTCCGCCAGCCTGTCCAGCGACAGGTCTCCATCCGTGTTATCATGGATATGGGCCAGAACCCGCAGGATCCGGTCTTCGTAGCTGGCGGCCATTTGCGGCGTCTCCTTCGTGTCTCTCTGCTCTCAGGTGATGGCATAAGCCTAGATCACAAATCTTGCTGAGTTGCATCTTGGCGCAGCTAAGGCCATATAGCTGCAAACCTGCAGAGCAGAGGCAACATGACCCAGTATCTGGAATTCGAAAAACCGCTGGCCGAAATCGAGGGCAAGGCGGAGGAGCTGCGGGCGCTGGCGCGCGCGAATGAGGAAATGGATGTGGCGGATGAGGCCAAGGCGCTGGACGCCAAGGCCGCCCAGCTGCTGCAGGACCTCTACAAGAATCTGACGCCCTGGCGGAAGTGCCAGGTGGCGCGCCATCCGGAGCGCCCGCATTGCAAGGATTACATCGAGGCGCTGTTCACTGAGTACACGCCGCTGGCCGGCGACCGGAACTTTGCCGATGATCTGGCGGTGATGGGAGGCCTTGCGCGCTTCAACGACCAGCCGGTGGTGGTGATCGGCCACGAGAAGGGGTCCGACACCAAATCGCGCATCGAGCGCAACTTCGGCATGGCGCGGCCTGAGGGCTACCGCAAGGCGATCCGGCTGATGGAGATGGCCAGCCGCTTCAAGCTGCCGGTGATCACCCTGGTGGACACTGCCGGCGCCTACCCCGGCAAAGGCGCCGAGGAGCGCGGCCAGTCCGAGGCGATTGCGCGTTCGACCGAGATGTGCCTGAAGATCGGCGTGCCGCTGATCTCAGTCATCATCGGCGAAGGCGGATCCGGCGGTGCGGTGGCCTTTGCCACGGCAAACCGTGTGGCGATGCTGGAGCATTCGATCTATTCGGTGATCTCGCCCGAAGGCTGTGCCTCGATCCTGTGGAAAGACGCCGAGAAGATGCGCGAAGCCGCCGAGGCGCTGCGCCTGACCGCACAAGACCTGAACAAGCTGGGCGTCAACGACCGGATCATCCCGGAACCGCTGGGCGGCGCCCACCGTGACCCGAAGGCGGCGATCAAATCCGTTAGCGGCGCAATCCAGGAGATGCTGGATGAGCTGAAGGACATGGACTCTGCCGCGCTGGTCAAGGACCGGCGCCAGAAGTTCCTCGCCATCGGCTCCAAGGGGCTGGCCGCGTAAGCGCCGGTATCAGCGAAAGACAGATAACCCGGCTGAGAGGCCGGGTTTTTTTGTTGTGCCCGAGAGTTGTGCGTGCGGGCTGAACCAACAGGTTGGTCACGGCCCTGTCAGGTGGAGGCATGGCCTTTCAAGCGGACCGCCAAGGGCATCATCGCGATGACCAGAACCGCCGCGAACAGGAAGGGCGCGCCCGGTAGATAGCGGCCATCCGCATCGACGGAGGCCTGAAACAGAGAGGTCATCGCAAGCGGCGACAGGATTGCAGCCACCGAAGACAGCGACGCAATCACGCCCTGCACCACGCCCTGACGGTCCTCATCTGTCTGGTTGGAAGCCATGGCCGTCATCAGGGCCGGCACCAGGTCCGAAAGAGCAGCAAGCACAAGGAACACCGTCAATCCTGCAATAGATCCGGTGAAGCCAAAGCCGATCATGCCAATCAGGGCAGACGCCATCCCGAGCATCAGGGTGGGGAAATCCCCGAACCACCTGATGAGGTTGGGCAGCAGCCCGCCCTGAACCAGCGCCAGTAGCACGCCGTAGGCTGCCAGTGACAGGCCGATGTAGAGAGTCGGCCAGCCGAACACTTCGCGGGTCCAGAAGGCCCAGATCGTCGGGTAGACCATATTGGCAAACTCGAACATGAAGATGCACAGCAGCGGCACTGCAAGGCCCGGCAGGCGGAAGGCATCGAAGATCGACTTGAAGGGATTGAGGTCGCGCTTGCCGAAGGGGCGGCGCTTGTCCGGTGCCAGGCTTTCGGGCAGCACGAGTATCCCGAACAGTGCGTTGGCCGCCGACAAGCCTGCCGCGATCCAGAACGGCGCCGCGAGGCTGATCTCCGCGGCGAGACCGCCGATTGCCGGACCCAGCACGAAGCCGATCCCGAAAGCCGCGCCGATGAGGCCGAAGTTCGCCGCCTTTTCCTGGGGTGAGGAAATGTCGGCAATATAGGCGGTTGCGGTGATGTAGGTTGCACCGGCGAGCCCCGCGAGCGTGCGCCCGAGCAGCAGCAGCCAGAAGCTGCCGGCAAGCGCCATGATCACATAATCCAGTGCCAGCATGGCAAGCGCAGCAATCAGCACCGGCCTGCGCCCGGCCGAGTCAGAGATGCTGCCGACAACGGGGCCGCACAGAAACAGCGCACCTGAATAGGCGGCCATCAGCAGCCCGCCCCAAAACGCCCCCTGCCCGGTTCCGCCCGCTCCGACCCGGTTCATCAGGTCCGGCATGATCGGGAACACAATGCCGATGCCGATGGCATCAATCATCAGCGTGATCAGAATGAAGGTAATGGCACGGTTCTTGAACATACTGCCCTATCGGACGGGGACCGGGCAAAAGCAAGTCTTGTGAAAGCTGCGGCCAGCGGCCCTGTTGCCGAAACCAGGAGACCAGCCTCAGGGCAGCTCCCCTGCCCGCATCCTGGCCTCAGTTCCGGGCCGGTCGGCCTCGATCTTGTCCAGGAAACCGGTCATGGCGTGGGCGGCGGGGTTGTGGCGACCGCTCCACAGGGCAATCTCGATCAGCACCGGCGCTAGGCCGCGGCCCTTTTCTGTCAGCGCATAAACGTAACTGCGGCCATTGTCCGGATCCTTGGCCTTGGTGACGATGCCCGCCTCTTCCAGCTGCTTCAGCCGCTGCGCCAGGATGTTGGTGGAGATCCCCTCCCACCCTGCCAGCAACTCGCCATAGGTGCGCGCGCCCTTCACCGCCATGTCGCGGATCACCAGAAGGCTCCAGCGGTCCCCGAAAATGTCCAGCGCATAGGCGACGGGACAGCCGGAGTCGTATTTGCTGCGCGATTGGGTCATACAGCCTGCCTAAAGTTTTCACTTGCAAAGTGCAAGCACTCATGCGAGCCATTGAATCACTTGCAAAACGCAAGCAATCAGGAGTGACCATGAATAAGACACCAACGAACGCGGAATCCCGCGAACGATCGCAGCTGTCCCGCCGCCAGTTGCTGGCCGCCTCAGCGGGCGCGCTGCTGCTGCCCTCCCTTCCCAAAGCACAGGAAACTGCCATGACCCCCAAAGCCTTTGTCTATACCGAAGTTGCCATCTCCGTGCCGTTTGGCCAGGCGCCCTGGCAGCAGATCAACGAGCAGATCCGGCAGCAGCCGGGGTTCCTGAACAAGACCTGGCTGTCGGGCCACGGCAACAACTCGCTGGGCGGTTTCTATGGTTTTGACAGCATTGAAAACGCACGCGAATTCGTGACCGGTTATTTCCCGTCAGAGCCGCGCGTCTTTGGCGTCGCGCATAACACTCGGGTGTTTGATGCAGAGGTGACCGAAGCCGCCAGCCGCGACATGGGCGCGGTGCATTACGGCGGCCCGGCAGCAGCCCCCGGCGCCTTTGTCTATACCGAGCTGCAACTGTCGGTCCCGTTTGAAGACGCGCCCTGGCAGGCCCGCAACAAGGCGCTGAAGATGCTGCCGGGGCTGCAGAACAAGGTCTGGCTGAGCGGGCTGCAGACACAGACGCTAGGCGGGTTCGATGCCTTCGCCACGCTGGATCAGGCGCTGGATTTTGCGGTGAAAATGTTCCCGGAAACGGCCGCAGAGCTGGGCTGTGCCTTCTATACACGGGTGTTTGACGCGGCGCTGACGGAGACCGCCAGCCGGGCGATGAATTCACCCTACTACAGCCCGGCCGCCTGACGCCCGGCCGGGTTCACAACAGCCGCCCCTGTCAGAGGTCCTTCTCAGCAAGGCTGCTGCGGATTCGTTCCGCAGCCAGGGCCGCACGTTTACCGGCCAGACCCGTGCCAGCGAGGGAGTCCAGAGCCGCCAAGGCCGGCTCAGCCGCTGCGCCAATACTGCCGAGGGCATTGGCGGCCTCCTTGCGCACAAAGGCGGAGGGGCTGTCCAGAAGCGCGGTCAGCTCCGGCACCGCCGGGGCTGCCGCAGCGCCGAACAAGCCCAGCGCCCGCGCCGCCTGGCGCTGGGTGCTGGCATCGGACAGCGACAGTTCCGCCCTCAGGCTGGCGACTGTTGTGCCCGGCGGCAGCGCCGCCAGCCGCAGCCCGTCTGACAGCCGCCGGTTCAAGTGCTGGCTGGCGCCGGTCCAGCGCAGGATGAAGAAATAGTCCTGCACCGCGGCCGGCAGCGAGGCGGTGCTGCCGCCGCTGTGCCAGCGCTCCACCATTTCACGCGCAGCCCGAAGATCCCCCTGCAACGCCAGCACAGAGGCCGCAACCGGCATCAGCTCGCTGGCATGCGGGTTGCGGTCCAACTCCGCCTGCAGCACGTCGGCGGCCTGCAGCAGATCATCCATTGCAAAAAGGGCTGCCGCCTCGAACAGCGCGTAGTGGCTGGGATGCTTGGGATCAAGCCGCATGGCGGCGCGGACAAAGGCCAGCCCCTGTTCCGGCTCACCCGCGGCAATCAGCGCCCAGCCCATTGTCAGATGAGCCTCAGGATCGCTGGGCTGGAGGGCAATCGCTTTGGCCGCTTCCTGCCGGGCCTCGATGGTGCCGCGGCTGCCGCCATAGACCCCCTCCCAGTCCGGCAGGTTCAAGAGCACCATCGCCCGGATCACGTGCCGGAGCGGCGTGTCGTGCCGGACAGCTTCGCGCAGGTGTTTGTAGAACTGGCCGATGTGCGTCTGGCCGGTGGCCGGGGTGTAGCCCCGCCAGTGGTGCAGGATATGCGGGCGCAGATGCGCCATTGCCAGGACAGCCCAGGCGCGGCCATAGCCCGGATCCAGCACCACCGCCTGTTCGAAATGCGGGATTGCGGCCAGATTGTCCTGCTCGTTGAACCGCGCGTACAGTTCCCAGCCCTGCTGGAAGGCTTCGCGCGCGGCGATAGTGGCGGTGTCCTGCTGTTCGATGCCGCTGCGCTCTTCAGCGTCCAAGGACAGGCCAAGCGCCTGGGCGATGGCCAGAGCGATGCGGTCCTGGAGCGCGAAGACATCCTCCAGCGGGCCATCGAACCGCTCTGCCCAGACCAGCTGGCCGCTGGCCGTGTCGGTCAGACGCACAGTGGCCCGGAACGCCGCGCCGGTGCGGCGCAGACTGCCGTCGACCACATAGCGCACGCCCAGCTCCTCGGCGAACTGGGCGGGACTGATCTGCTGATCCTGATAGGCAAAGGAGCTGTTGCCGGAGATCACGAACAGGCCGGAAATCCGCGACAGGTCGGTGATCAGGTCCTCAGAAAAACCATCCGCCAGCATCGCGTTGCCGCTGTCACCGGTGGTGTCGGCAAGCGGCAGCACCGCAATGGAGGGCAGGTCCGGCAGCGGGAAGGCCATCCGCGCCGCCACCGCCTGGTCCGGGTTGGGCTGCCAGGGTGCAATCCACAATACCGCTACTGCTGCAGCGGCGGCGAGAAGGCCGGCCCCTGCGGCCAGCCGGGAGCGAGAGGCCTTGGGCCCGGATGCCGGCCGCGGCGCCTGCCCGGCCTTTTGGACCCGGTAAGCCTCCACCGGCTCCGGTATATTCTTGACCTTTTGCGGGCCCATCGGGATGTAGTCCGCAGCGATGCTTTTGCGGGCATAGCTGGCCACAGCCTGCGAGGCGGTGATGCCACCCGGCTCTGCCAGGGCTTCCAGCCGGGCCGCCACATTGACGCCGTCGCCCAGGATGTCCCCGCCGTTGGAGATGACGTCGCCCACGTTGAGGCCGATGCGCAGCAGGATGGCGCGGTCCGCTGCCACGCCGGCATTGCGGGCCTGCAGCCTGTCCTGGATGCTGAGAGCCGCGCGCAGGGCATCAACGGCGCTGCGGAACTCGATCAGGAAACTGTCACCCGCGGTATTGGCGATACGGCCGCCGTGCTGCTCTGTCAGCGGCTCGACCACCTCGCTGCGGATGGCGCGAAGGGCGGCAACCGTGCCTTCTTCATCCGCGGCGGTCAGCCGGGAATAGCCCGCCACATCAGCAGCCAGGATCGCTGCCAGGCGGCGATTTGAAGGGCTTTTCATAGGCTTGGAGTGTACCAGTTCACCCGCAGCCTGGGAACCGGTTTCACAGACCGGCTTAGCTTGCCAGCAGCCGCAGGCCCTGGGTGACGTCGGAGCGCACCGCCAGCCGCAGGCCAGGCTCATCCCCCGCCTTGAGTGCGGCGATGATCAGACGGTGGTTCTGCGGCGGATCGGTGCGGCGCAACCGGCCATAGAGAGCACGCATCGTGGGCCCCAGCTGCAGCCAGACGGTTTCCGCCATCGCAAGCATCGCGGGCGCCTGGGCGCGCAGGTAGAGTGTGCGGTGAAACTCCAGATTGGTGCGGATGTAACCGACCGCATCGCGTTTCGAGACCATCTCAGCGACGTTGGAATTGATCGTCTGCAGCCGGTCGATCAGCGCCATGTGCGCGCGCGGCAGGGCGCGGCTGGCCAGTTCCACCTCCAGCAATGCGCGCAGGGCAGCCAGTTCCTCGATCCGTTCGTTTGTCAGCTCCGGCGTCGTCACCCTGCCTGAGGAAGACAGAAACAGTGCACCCTCGGCAGCCAGGCGTCGCACCGCTTCGCGGGCGGGTGTCATCGAAACGCCGAATTCACCGCCGATTCCGCGCAGGGTCAGCGCGGCGCCGGGGGTGATCTCGCCATGCATGATGCGAGTGCGCAGGGCGCGGTAAACACGGTCATGAGCGGGCGCTGAGGCGGCTTCCTGGGCGGGGCGGACAGTCTGGTTCATACCATTCATGTGATCACAAATCCCGCTGCGGTCAACCGCGCAAATTGCGCGCGTCAGGGGCGGCCCGCAAGTCCGGCCAGGCTGAGACCGGTGCGCAGCGCCCGCCGCGGGGCCGCGGCAGAATAGGGAAAGGCTGCTGCCGCCTGATCCAGCGTCAGCGGCGCGCCTTTGAGCCCGGCGCAGGCGGCGGCGGCCTCGTCAAAACTGCCCAGTGCAGCCAGGCTGGCGCAGAGCAGCACCCGCGCCTGCTGCGCCGCAGGCTCCAGCGCCAGGGCCTCGGCCGCCGCCGCTGCGGCTTCCGCGTCCTGCCCGGCCGCAAGGTGCATCGAGGACTGCAGTGTCAGGGCCATTGGCTGCGACAGCGGATCCAGTTGGCGGACAAGGCCGAGAACTTTTTGAGCGCCGCTCCCTTGTCCGGTCAGATGAAGCAGCCAGGCACGCAGCAGCTGACCTTGAGCGTCGTTGGGGTAGGCCTCAGCCGATTGTTCGGCCAGCCGCAAGGCTGCGTCGGGTTCACCGGCAAACTGCGCCGCCAGCGCCCGCAGTTGCAGGACGCCAGCCTGTGGCGGCAATCCGGCCGCGATCTGCGCCGCCTCTGCCGCGCGCTGCGGCAGTGCGGCCACCGGGCCGGTCAGCATATCGAGGTGCCAAAGCGCCGCCAGCGCCTGTGCTTCCGGCCAATCCGGAGCCATCTGCAGCGCCCTGCGCAGGGCCAGCTCCGCCCCGCTGCGACTGCCTTGCTCCCTCAGGCTGCGGGCGGCCAGCAGCTGCACCACCGCGTCGTCAGGCACTTCCGGGCGGACAGGCTCCGGCAAGGGTTTTCCGAAGTAACGGACAATGTTTGCCGCAAGCTGCGGGGCCAGTGGCGCCGCAGCTGCCAGCCGCTGCGGCGGCAGAATGCTGAGCGGTTTTGCCCCGGCCTCGCCGCCGCTGCCAGCCGCTGCCTGCAGGATCTCTAATCGCACCCCGTCATGGAGGGTGCCGGGCAAATGGCCCGTGACCACGAAATCCGCCCCCAAGAGCGCCGCAGCCTCGCCCGGCAGCAGACCTGCAGCGGCACGGCTGCTGGACGGCGCAATAATGCGGACATCGCTGGCGGCAGCCAGGCTGCGGGTCACGTCCTGCGACAGCATCCGCGCGGTTTCCGGCTGCAACGTCTCGGCTGTGAAAGGCAGCACCGCAATCACCGGGCGGCCCTCAAATGCCGCGGCAGCGGGCTGACCGGGCACGGGTGCGGCGCTGCCCTGGCGGCCCGCTTGCTGCCAGCCCCAGATCCCGGCCACAGCTGTGGCCGCCCCCAGGCAGCCTGCCAGCAGCAGCACCGCGGGGCGCATGCCGGCGCGCTGCGCAGGCGCGGGCGGCCTGGGCGGCTGGGTGCTGCGGCGCAAGGACGGCAGCGAGGTCAGTTCTTCTCCAAGGACAAAGACCTGCACCGGATCGGGAATATTCTTAACCTCATGCAGACCGAAATCCTCGAAGTCGTAGGGAATGCGGTTGCGGACTTGGTCATAGGCGGCGGCCGACAGCGCCACCCCGCCGGGCTGCGCCAGGCTTTCGAGCCGGGCAGCGATGTTCACCTCGTCGCCGAAAACGTCGCCCTGGGCGATTAGCACCTCGCCCAGATTGATGCCGATGCGCAGCTGCAGATGCCGGGTGCGCGCCGCATCCGACTGGATCTGCGCTGCGGCCTCCACAGCCGAGATCACGCTGGGAAACAGCGCCAGCACCCCGTCGCCCATCAGCTTGACGATGCGGCCGCCATGGCTGCGGATGGCGGGCGCAATCAATGTCTGCTGCTGTGCCAGCACCTGGTTCAGGGTGCCGGCCTCGTCCTGGGCCATCATCCGGCTGAAGCCGGAGACATCCAGCATGAAGATGGCGGCAAGGCGTCTTTGCGGCTTGTCTGACACGGGACACGGGCCTTTTGACCGGGAACTGGCAACTGCAACTGGTGTCAGCTTAGCCCGCGCACCCGCCGGCTCAAAGCCCTGATTCTATTCGCCGAAACGGAAGCGGTGCAGGCTGGCGCCGTTTTCGCGCAGCCAGGCGCGCGGTTCCTGCCAGCGGCCGTGGATGCGCTCCACCGTGTCCCAGAAGGCCTGCGAGTGGTTCATTTCCGCCAGATGCGCCACCTCATGGGCGGCGACATAGCGCAGCACCGCGGGCGGTGCCAGGATCAGCCGCCAGGAATACATCAGCCCACCGTCCGCAGTGCAGGACCCCCAGCGGGAGCGGGTGTCGCGCAGGGTCAGGCGGCTGTAGCCCCGGCCCAGCCGGGCAGCGTAGAAATCGGAAGCCTCGGCCAGCCGGTTGCGCGCCAGTTCCTTGAGGTACCGCTGCAAGGGCCGGCCCGGATTGGATCCCGGTACTGCGATTCGGCCGGCATCCAGCTGGATGCGGCGGCCTGGTGCGGGCTCGATTACCCGGTCCTGTCCGTCGATGGGCAGCACCGCGCCATAGACTGCCTCCACCGCGTCAGGGTGTTTTTCCAGGTTGGCCCGGATCCAGTCGGCTTTTTCCTCGGCAAAGGCCAGCGCGGTGCGCTCCGGCAGCCCCTTAGGAAGGGTCAGCGTCACCCGCCCGTCCAGCGAGGAAATCCGCAGGCTGATCCGCCGCGCCCGAGCAGAACGGCGCAGAGTCAGCGGCACTGGCGGGTTCCCGGAGAGATGATAGTCGGCCATGCGCGCGCCCTTTCCAGGCTTTGGCTTTGACAGTGCCCCCCTCATATGGCAAGGCACCGGAATCGTCGATACGACTCACCAGTAAATCAAGGGGATCCACATGCCCAAGGAAGAATGGGGTGTAAAGCGCGTCTGCCCCACCACTGGCAAGCGCTTTTATGACCTGAACAAGGACCCGATCGTCAGCCCCTACACGGGCGAGGTCGTCGAGCTGGATACCGGCAAGACCCGGATGATCGAAGCAGATGCCGAAGATGCGGCCACCCTGAAGGCCAAAGAGAACATGGACGCGGATGACGTGGTCCTGGATGATGACGAAGACGTCGATGTCGATCTGGGAGATGATGTCCTGGATGATGACGATGATGATGACAACGTCTCGCTGGACGACATCGCCGACATGTCGTCGCCGGACGACGATTCCTAAGGCGTTTCAAGCGGTTCGGGGGCGCGGCCTGCTGTCCCCGGACCGTCCGCTTTGACCGGTGGCAAAAAATTTCGGACCCGGTGCATTTTTCCGCTTGCAGCCCGCGCCGCCGTCCCGTAAACGACGCTCACACCGCAAGACGGACCGCACCGGAGACGGAACGGACACTGAAAGCGGACAGGTTTGGGGCCTTAGCTCAGCTGGGAGAGCGCCTGCATGGCATGCAGGAGGTCAGCGGTTCGATCCCGCTAGGCTCCACCAAATCTTCTCTTTTGAACACCTGCGAAGACCGAGCATTGCACTTGTGCCGCGCTGCAATCCACGGCTCCGGACGCTTGGCAACAGCCCCATTGCGCGCGACTGCGCCGGCCGCCCCGTGAGGCAGCCAGGCCATATTGCCATCAGGCTTGAAGCCGCCAGCTGTCTTCCCCTGACAGCGCCTCCTCCTCCCAGGCCGGTTCCGCCGCAGCCGTGTTGGTGCGGAAGGCGCCAAGGGCGCCAGCCATGGCCTGGGCCTCTTTCGAGAGCCCTTGGCTGGAGGATGTAACTTCTTCAAACAGCCCCGCATTGCGCGTGGTGGCATCGTCGAGATTGGCCATCGCCGAGTTGATCTCCTGCAGGCTTCCGGACTGTTCCGAGGAGGCCTGGGAGATTGTTTTCATAAGGTCGGCAGCACTGGCGACGGATTCCGAGATTTCACCGATGGCGGCGCGGGTCTGCTCGACCAGGTCAGCACCCAGTTCGACATTCTGGCTGGCCTCATCGACAAGGGCGGCGATTTCGGTCGCAGCCTCCTTGGACCGGTGTGCCAGGGTGCGGACCTCGGAGGCGACAACGGCAAACCCCTTGCCGACGGAGCCTGCGCGGGCGGCCTCAACGCCGGCATTCAGCGCCAGCAGGTTGGTCTGCTGGGCAATCGCTTCGATCATGCCGATGATGCGGGAGATCTTTTCGGAGCTTTCCTTGATCGCCTCCATGGCGCCATAGGTGCGCTTCACCACATCAATGCTGCCGGTCGCGTTGCGGCGGGCCGCTTCGACAGAAGCGGAGGCCTCACCCGAAGCCTGAGCGGTGCCGGCGATCGACACCGACAGCTGATTCACCGCGGCAGCAGTGCCCGCCAGGGTTTGCGCGGTGCGCTCAGACCGTTCCGACAAGTCGTGGGAGGCGGCAGAAATTTCGGTACTGACACCGGCAATGGACTGACCGTTGGCGCTGAGGCTGCGCACCGAAGCTTCGAGCTTTTCCAGTGCCGCGTTAAAATCGTCCCGCAGCTTGGCGTAGCCCTCGCCCATTTCTTCGCGGATGCGGAAGGTCAGGTCGCCTTGCGACAGCCGCTCCAGCCCGTTGCCGATTGCGGTTACGGCAACGGTCTGTTCCGCCAGACGGGCATTGCGCTCCTCATTGGACGCGGCTTCGACCTCAGCCTTTTCCACCAGACCGTCACGGAACACCGCAAGAGCCATGGCAATGCGGCGGATTTCATCACTGGACCGCTCGTACCCTTTCACCGGGCGCAGGTTGCCTGCCGCCAGGCGCTCTGTCGTGCCGCTGATGTCCGCCAATGGGCGCAGGATCAGGATCCGGGTCAGGATCAAAGCGGCCACGAACACTCCGGCGGAGACTGCAGCCAGGACCTGCAATTGGTGCTGCGCCCCCGTTACATCGGCTGCAAGACCGTTAGCTATTGCGGCGATCTCAAGCTGGCTTTCATTGCCCAGCGCGGTTGCACGGCGGGCAAATTGCAGAACCGCCTCGACCGTGGCCTCAGAAGCTGCGTCCGCTTCCGCCGCGGCCTCCAGCGAGGCGACTTTGAATGCCGGCAGCCCCTGGGAAGGGTCCGCCAGCCCTATCATGCCTTCCAGCTCCGCTGCAAAAACGCCGCCGCCGAATCCGGTATAGCCTTGCAGCGCCGCAGCTGCCTCCTGCAGCGGGACAGCGGCAGCATTGGCGGCTTCGATACCATGCGCGGCCGCCATATCCAGCGCCGCAACCTGGAAAGCGCTGGTCCAGCCGTTGATCTCCAGCAGGCGCAAAAGCACATCAACCTGATTGTCCAGCAGCCCCTGAATGGCAGTGCGGTTGTCGGCGCTGGCCTGGGTGGCGGCGACCGACAGGGTGAACACCATCCGCTCCATCGCCTGGGTCAGCGGCCGGACGCTGGCATTCCGGGCGCTCAGCACCTGTTTGCGGCTTTCCTTCAATTCCTTGCGGCTGGCTGTCAGAGTGTAGCGGAACAGTTCAACCCCCTCCGTCACCTTTTTGGCGCGGAACGCATCGAGGCCCAGCTCTTCAAGGCGGCCCAAAACAGGTTCCAGCCGTTTCAGGGCATCAGTCGCCATCTTCTTGAGCGCGCGCTTGGTTGGCACATCGCGGACATGGCCCAGCGCCAGCGCAGCACCGGACAGAATACTGATGTCAGCACGCGCTTCCAGCAGGGTCTGCAAGCTGCCAAACTGCTGGTCCACCAGATTGTTCAGGACCTCGTCGACCTGGATAATGGTCTCCTCACCGCCATCCATCAGGCTGTCGCGCGCCTCAGCCGCCACTTGAACCAGTTTTTCCTGCACCCCCTGGCTGAGGGTCTGAAGGTCAGCAGTCTGGGTGTCGATCCAGGCCTGATTGCGGAACGCTGCCTGGCGCGCAGCAAGCAGGTTGCTGAGCCGCTCCGAGGACGCTGCCGCCTCAGGGGCGAATTGAGCCTGCTCTTCCGCAGGAAGCTCCGCAACACTGCCCTCAAGGGTGGAAACCGCGGCAGCGGCGGCCTCCTCTGCTGCTGCCAGCTCCTCCACCGAGGCGGCCTGCAGCACGCCAATCATCGCATTCTTGGCCTGGCTTGCAGCATTAACCATGCGGCTGCTGAGTTCCAGTTGCGGTACTTTCTCGCCGGTCAGGACCTCCATCTGGCGGCCGGTCTGGGCAAACACAAGGGTGACAAGAACACCGCCGACTGCCGCCGTCGCGCCCATTGCCATCAGGATCAGCGTGATCTTAGCACCGATGCTGGAAAACAGCCGGAACCTGCGTTTCGCCGGGAGGTCTTTCTTCGAACTCATTCTATCACCCAAGTCTTCAGCCCGCACCCCGGGCACTTCTAGCAGCGCTGGCCCCGCTGAAGTGCAGGGGCCTGCATTTCCCTAAAGAAGGGCCGCAAGACGTAAAGAAAGGGTGAGAATGCGGCGGATATTACCGCGTATTTTAACGACCCGCTTGCGCAGGCCGCCAACATTCGCGCAGCCGCCGCCTCCGGCCAGGGCAGCTCTGGAACGGTTAATCCGGAACGCCGGCCTGCCGCAGGGCGCTGGCCCATTCCTGGCCAGCCGGGCTCATGGCAGCCGGGTTATCGCGCTGGAATTGCGACAGGCAGAATTCCGGCGCTGCCTCCAGCAGCTTTTGGACGGTGCTGCGCGCCTCCGCGTCCTGGCCCGACATCTGCAGCGCAATCGCCTTGGACCGCAACGGCACCGGGAAGGCCTGCTTGGCCTCAAGCGAGCGGTCCGCCAGTTCGATGGCGCGGCCGTAATTGCGCGCCGACAGGTTTGCCAGTGCCGACAACGCATCGAAATAGTAGCATTGCGGCCCCAGCGGCGTCAGGCGCCGGGCGGCATCGGTCATCTGCACGGCTTCGTCCGCCATATCCTGATAGGCCAGCGTTGCGCCCTTGAGCAGCAGCGCCAGCGCCTCGTTCGGGTTATCGCGCAGCGCGAGATCATATGCGTCCAGGGCCTGATCGAAGCGGAAGGTCAGGTGGCTGGAAATCAACCCCTTGAGAGTATGGGCCAAGGAAAACCCCGGCGCGGCCTCAGTCGCGGCATCAGCCATCTGGCAAGCCAGCCGGCTGTCTTCCTCGCGGTTGCGGGACAGCCCGCGTTCGACCCGCATCACATGCCAGAATCCCATCCAGGTCAGCGGCAGCGCGTGGCCAGGCTCACGCTCCAGCAAATGCGACAGGATACCGTAGGCCTGCTGGAATTTCTGCACATCCATTTCCTGCATCAAGGATATGGCGGCCATCAGCAGGGTGTGGCTTTCCAACCCCGCCAGCGGCTTGAAATCGGCCAGCCGCACCGCCTCGCCCGCGGCGGTCTGGCCGATCTGCAAGGTGGCGTTGCGCAGTACAGAGCTGCGGCCCTCCATCAGATTGTCCAGCGAGCCTTCGAACCTGCGTGACCAGATCACCTTTTCCCGCACCGCATCATGCAGGTCGATTTCGGCATGGAAACGGCCCCTGCTGCAAGTGACTGCGCCCGACACCAGATAGTCTGCGCCAGCCACCGAGGAAACCTCCGCCGGGCGCACGGTTGCCGGGTCGAACTGGCGGGAGGCCAAATAGGAGGTGACCGAGAATGCCCAGCTGCGCGACAGGTAGCGCGACAGTTCTTCTGAGATCAGCGAGCCGAGCGGCGCGGTTGCTTCCCCCGGGGACCGGTGCACAAAGGGCAGTACTGCAATGGAAGGCAGCAGCCCATCCAGGATCACCCGGCCCGGCGACGTGCCCCCTTGGGCAGCCGGAACCGCGGGCCTGCGGGAAAGCTCTGTCCGGGCCTCATCCAGCCAGGTATTGAACACAGCTTCATGCGGCAGCTCGAAGCCTTCCATGAAGTCTGCCCCGCCCGCGCGGCTGTCCAGCTCCACCCGGGTCAGGTCCAGAATGACCCGCTCCCGGTTGGCATAGAGCAGCCTGGCCGCCTCCGGTCCAAGGTGCCGCCGCAGCGTCGACAGGGCCGTGCGCAAACTGGCCTTGGCCTGCTCCGGCTGCGCCAGGCACCACAATGTCTTCTCCAGAAAGGCCCTGGTGCGGATACCGCCCTCAGCAGTGGACAGCAAAGCCATCAGAGCCTGATGCTTGGCGCCAAGCTGCACGCCCGCCCCGTCCGCATGGAAAACACCAAAAGCTCCGAACCGGCGAATTTTCAGAAGAACAGTCATCTGCCACCCCACTCCACGCGTGATACATTCAATATTAAAGTACCGTTATGGTGCACACCTTTAGGTTGTTTTGCAATTACTGATTGCATTATCCGGAAAATTCACCTTCAGCAGCCTGCCAGAAGAGAGAAGGCGAGCTGTATAATGTATTTAAATTCAGTGGTATAAAGTAAGGAAAGTTGCGACATAAATGACGCGCAGAAACAGCCCTGCACCGCTGCCCCAGACTCAAGAGATGGGTAAATGCTCGCAAAAGGTGCATTTAATGCTATAAAAAGCAACCGCTCACATTGGCAATTGCAGGCTACCCCAGTCCCCGTTCCTTACAAGTGCTGCGCAAGGCATTGCAGAACCGCGCCGCAGCGGGTGACAGCTGGTGCTCCAGACGGGCACACAGGCCGACCGGCCCAAGGGTGGTGCTGGTGTCAAACGGCAAAGCCGTCATCGTGCCCGCGTCAAGGTCCGGCCGCACCACGCCCTGGCTTATGATCCAGATTGCCTGATGTGCCAGCACAAAGCGCCGCCCGAAACTGGACGAAACGGTTTCAACCGGGAACCGGGGCATCGCCAGCCCTTGCTCCAGAAACATCCGTTCCACCAGCGGCCGGATCACCGCCCCTTCTGACGGCATCAGCACCGGATAGTCCTCAAAGGCAGAAGGCAGCAGGCGGCCGGCACTGGCCAGCGGGTGGTCCCGGGCCACAACTGCGGCCACACGCTCGCGGTAAAGCGGATCGAAACCGATCCCAGCCATGGTCTCCGGCGCCGGCATCCGCCCAACCACCACATCCAGCCTGCCCCGGCGCAGCTGGTCGATCAGATAGCGGTTGTCCCCGGACACCACCACGAACCGGCCCGGTGCGCCGCTGCTGCGCAGCTCTGCCAGCGTGTCCGGAACCAGATCTGCCGCCGCCGTGGGCAGGGCGCCGATGGCAACCAGCGGCCCATCGGCTTCATCCAGGCCGCGCAGCAGCGCCACACCGTCGCGGGCCAGCGCCAGGCTGCGGCCTGCATGATCACGGAACAGCTCGCCATAGCTGCTGAGCCGGATGCCGCGGCCATGTTTCTCCACCAGAGGCTTGCCGCAGACCGCTTCCAGCTCTCGCAGAGCCCGGGTGACAGCGGGCTGGGACATCCCCAGCGCCTCCGCCGCCTGGGTGACGCTCATCTTGCGGGCGACTTCGACGAAGACCTCCAGATGGCGCAGCTTCAAGGATGACGATAGACGCATATCACACAGGTTATTTGTTTATGCCTTTTTGAAGATTATACAGATCACTTGCGGTATGCGATACTCCTGAGCAAAGGGAGACTGGAATGATGCAAGACCGTTACGACCGCGGTATGCAGGTGCGGCGCAGGGTTCTGGGCGACGCCCATGTGGACCGCGCGGAGGCCGCCAAGACCGCGCTGGACCAGCCGTTTCAGGAGCTGATTACCGAAGGCGCCTGGGGCACAGTCTGGGCCTCGGACAGGATCAGCCTGCGGGAACGCTCAATGCTAACGCTGGCGCTGCTGGCGGCGACTGGCAACTTTGACGAAATCCCGATGCACATTCGCGCCACCACCCGCACCGGCGCCAGCCGGGAGGATGTGCTGGAGGCCTTCCAATATGTGGCGATCTATGCCGGGGTGCCGCGGGCCAACCGCGCGCTGAAACTGGCCAAACAGACCTATGCCGAAATGGAGAGCGAGGGAGAGGACACCGCATGACCAAGCCGCCGCAGCCCGGGGAGTTCTACCAGAGGGACCGCCACTGGCACCCCCCTGCCCTGTCGCAGGATTACAAGACCTCGGTCACCCGCTCGCCGAAGTTCCCCCTGATCAGCCTGGAAAACACCGCCAGCGAGATCACCGGGCCGGTGTTCGGCCATAACGACATCAATGCCGCCGACAATGACCTGCTGTCGAATTTTGCCCAGCCCGGCCAGAGCCCGATCGGCGAACGCATCATCGTGCACGGCCGGGTGCTGGATGAAAACGCGCGCCCGGTGCCGAATACGCTGGTGGAAATCTGGCAGGCCAATGCCTCCGGCCGATACCGGCACAAGAAGGATACCTACCTTGGCGCGCTGGACCCGAATTTCGGCGGCTGCGGCCGGACGCTGACGGATGAGAACGGCTGCTACCACTTCCGCACCGTGAAGCCCGGCGCTTATCCTTGGCGCAACTGGGTGAACGACTGGCGGCCGGCGCATATCCATGTCTCGGTCTTTGGCACCGGGTTTGCGCAGCGGCTGATCACCCAGTTGTATTTTGAAGGCGACCCGCTGATTGCGCGCTGCCCGATCGTGAACACCATCCCGGACCCGGAGGCCGTTGATATGCTGATTGCGCGCCTCGACATGAACGCCACCATTCCGCTGGACACTATCGCCTACAAGTTCGACATCGTGCTGCGCGGGCGGCGGTCCACCCTGTTTGAGAACCGGCTGGAGGGGAACTGATGCGCCAAAAGCTGGACTATCTGAAGGAAACCCCCTCGCAGACCGCTGGCCCCTATGTCCATATCGGCCTGGCCCCCGGCACGGCGGGGTTTGAGATCTACGGTCAGGAGCTTGGCTGGGACATTGCCGGACCCAACGCCAAGGGTGAGCGCATCCGGGTGGAGGGCCTGGTGGTGGACGGCACCGGTTCGCCGGTCAAGGACGTGCTGCTGGAGGCCTGGCAGGCCAATGCAGACGGCATCTATGCCCACCCGGAGCATCCGGGCGAGGTGGAGGACGGTTTTCGCGGCTGGGGCCGGGTGATCACCGATTTCGAGACCGGAGAATGGGGATTTGAGACGGTGAAGCCCGGGCCAGTGACGGGTCGCAACGGACAGATGATGGCACCGCATATAAACCTGTGGATCGTGGCGCGCGGCATCAACGTGGGGCTGAATACGCGGATCTACTTCGAAGATGAGGCTGCGGCCAACGCTGCCGACCCGGTGCTGAATGTGATAGAGTGGGAGCGCCGCCGCGCCACCCTGATCGCCAGGCGCGCGCTGCGGGACGGTCTGGCCGTCTACCGGTTCGACATCCGCCTGCAGGGCGAAGATGAAACTGTGTTTTTCGACATCTGAAGGGGAAATCCATGAGCAAACCCTGCATCATCTGCGTTGCCATTACCGGCTCAGTCCCGACCAAGGAAAACAACCCGGCGGTGCCGGTCACCATCGCGGAACAGATCGAAAGCACGCATGAGGCGTTTGAGGCTGGGGCCTCAATCGCCCATTGCCATGTGCGGAACGACGACCAGACTCCGACCTCGGACCCGGAAAGGTTCGCGCGGCTGATGGAAGATCTGCAGAAACACTGCCCCGGCATGATCATCCAGCTGTCAACCGGCGGCCGCTCCGGCGCGGGCCACGAACGCGGCGGCATGCTGCCGCTCAGGCCCGACATGGCGTCGCTGTCGGTGGGGTCCAACAATTTCCCCACCAGGGTCTATGAGAACTCCCCGGATCTGGTGGACTGGCTGGCATCGGAGATGCGCACCTACGGCGTGAAGCCGGAGATCGAGGCCTTTGACCTGTCGCATATCCACCAGGCGGTGAAGATGAACCGCGAGGGACGCATTCCCGGCACGCTTTATGTGCAGTTCGTGATGGGGGTGAAGAACGCGATGCCGGTCGACAAGGATGTGTTCGACTACTACGTCAAGACCATGCAGCGGCTGGCGCCCGAGGCCCAGTGGTGCGGCGCCGGTGTCGGGCCGGGGCAGATCCTGGTCAACGAATGGTCGATCGCCGCGGGCGGCCATACCCGCACTGGGCTGGAGGACAACATGCGGCTGGACCGCGAAACGCTGGCGCCCTCCAACGCCGCGCTGGTGAAACGGGCGGCAGAGCTGTGTGAAAAATACGAGCGCCCTGTTGCCACCTGGCAGCAGGCCCGCGAGATCCTGGAGCTGCGCCCCGGCTGAGACTGCCTGCTTCGGGCCACGAGACCCGAAGCCTTGACCTTATCCGCCAGGCTGCTCGGCCGGGCAACCGTAGGCGCGGGAGCCCTTGCTCCCCGCGGGTCATCCTTCGCCGGACAAGTCCTTGAGGATCGGGCAGTCCGGGCGGCTGTCGCCTGCACAGCAGTTGACCAGCTCGCCCAGCGTGTCATGCATCGCCTGCAAATCCGCGATCTTTTCCTCGATCTTGGCCAGATGTTCCTGCGCCAGCTGTTTCACATCAGCGCTGGCGCGGCTTTCGTCTTCGTAAAGCGCCATCAGGGTGCGGCAGTCCTCGATGGTGAAGCCCAGCGCCCGGGCGCGGCCTAGAAAGGCCAGCTTGTGCAGGTCGGTCTCGGCAAAGCAGCGGTAGCCGTTGGCGCTGCGGTGCGGCTTGATCAGGCCGATGTCCTCGTAATAGCGGATCGTCTTGGCCGGAAGCCCTGAGCGGCTGGAAACATCCCCGATATTCATGCGCGCGCCTCCTGTTTGGTGTCCGCCTTGGGTGCCGGTGCGGCCTGATCCTCATCTATGGCCGGTTTCAGGCGGCGCAAGCGCAGCGCGTTCGACAGCACAAAAACACTCGACAGCGCCATGGCGCCTGCCGCCAGCGCAGGCGACAGCAGCGGCCCGCCGAAGGGGTAGAGCAGGCCCGCCGCCACCGGGATCAGCAGCACGTTATAGCCGAAGGCCCAGCCCAGGTTCTGGCGGATGTTGCGCATGGTGGCGCGGCTGACGGTCAGCGCGTTGACCACGCCGCGCAGATCGCCGGAGACCAGCACCACATCCGCCGCCTCGATCGCCACGTCGGTGCCGGTGCCGATGGCGATGCCCGCATCTGCTGCTGCCAGCGCCGGAGCGTCATTGATGCCATCGCCGACGAAGGCCAGCGTGCCGTGTTCCGCCTGCAGTTCCTGCAGCGCCTTTACCTTGTCCGCAGGCAGGCATTCGGCCTTCACCGCGTCAATGCCCAGCCGCCTGGCAATCGCCTGCGCCGTCGCGGCCGCATCGCCGGTGATCATGGCCACCTTCAGCCCCTGCTCGTGGAACGCCTTGATCGCTGCCGGGGTGCCTGGCTTGATCGGGTCCGCCACCGCAATCACCGCCGCAAGCCGGCCGTCAACGGCAGCATAGAGCGGGGTTTCGCCACGCTCAGCCAATCTCTCGCCTTCCGCTTGCAGCGCGCCAAAGGCAATGCCTTCACGCGCCATCAGACGGGCAGCACCGGCCAGCACCACGCGGCCTTCGACCTCTGCCCGCAGGCCGTAGCCCGGGATAGCCTCAAAACCTGATGCCTTGGGCAGCCCCTTGCCCGCCGCGGCCGTAATGGCGCGGGCAATCGGGTGTTCGGACTGTGCTTCAGCAGCGCCAGTCAGGCGCAGCACCTCCTCTCGGGTGCAGCCCTCGGCGCAGATCAATTCGGTCAGCGCCGGACGGCCCTCGGTCAATGTGCCTGTCTTGTCGAGCGCCACCACCTTGACTTCCTGCAGCCGCTGCAGCGCGTCACCCTTGCGGAACAGCACCCCCATCTGGGCAGCACGGCCGATGCCCACCATGATCGAGGTCGGGGTTGCCAGCCCCATGGCGCAGGGGCAAGCAATGATCAGCACGGAGACGCCAGCCACCAAGGCCAGCGGCAGCGACGGCGCCGGGCCGAACACGGACCAGGCCAGCACGGTCAGCGCCGCCACCGCAATGACGGCAGGCACGAACCACAGAGTGATCCGGTCGACCAGTCCCTGCACCTGCAGCTTGGCGCCCTGCGCCTGCTCCACCATGCGGATGATCTGCGCCAGCACAGTGTCGCGCCCCACCCGTGTCGCGCGGAACTCCAGCGCGCTGTTGCCGTTGATTGTGCCCGCCGTGACCTCATCGCCGCGGGACTTGGCTACCGGCACCGGCTCGCCCGAAATCATGCTCTCGTCGATATAGGAGCTGCCCGAGACAATCTCGCCATCCACCGCAATCCGTTCACCCGGACGGACCCGGATCAGATCCCCTGCCCCGATCTCCTCCACCGGGGTTTCCACGGCATCACCGCCCGCAACCACCATGGCAGTCTTGGGCTGCAGTCCCGCCAGCTTGCGGATCGCGGCGCCGGTGCGGCCCTTGGCGCGGGCTTCCAGGAAGCGGCCTGTCAAGATCAGAACGACAATGACCGCTGCGGCCTCGTAATAGACATTGGCGGTGCCTGCGGGCAGCAGCCGGGGTGCGAAGGTGGAAATAACCGAGAACCCGTATGCCGCGGCAGTGCCCAAAGCCACCAGCGCGTTCATGTCGGGTGCGCCCCGGAGAAGCGCCGGGAAGCCCTTGGCATAGAACTGCCGTCCCGGCCCCGCCAGCACCAGGGTGGTCAGGGCGAATTGCAGCAAGTAACTGTTCTGCATGCCGATATTTGCCGCCACCCAGTGATGCAGCGCCGGAACCATATGGCCGCCCATCTCGATCAGGAACACCGGCAGGGTCAGCAGCGCGGCGATCAGCACCTGGCGGCCCAGTGCGGAAATTTCATCCGCCTTGCGCTGGCTGGCCTGTTCCGCCTCATCCTCCACCGCACCGCTGAGACGGGCCGGATAGCCGGCCTCCGTCACCTTGCGGGCCAGATCCGCAGCGCGGGCGGCACCGGTCAGATAGCGGATCTGCGCGGTCTCGTTTGCCAGGTTGACGCTGGCCGACAGCACCCCCGGCACCGCCAGCAGCGCCTTTTCCACGCGACCCACGCAGGAAGCACAGTTCATGCCGCTGATCACCAATACAGCCTGCGATTCCGCGGCCGGATAGCCGGCATCGGTCAGGGCGCCGGTCAAATCCGTCAGCGCCACATCCTGGGCGGCCTCCACTTGGCCGGTGGCATTGGCGAGGTTTACGGAGGCCGACTGAACCCCCTCCACTGCCGCCAGCGCGCGCTCCGCCCGGCCAGCGCAGCCCGCACAGCTGAGGCCTGTGATATGCAAGGATATTTGGGTCGTGTCTGACATCGGAAATCCGCCGGTTCTATACCATTGACAGTGGATATGAGGGTTCCAGTCAGGGGAAGGTCAAGGGGTGGCAGCATAATTCCTTCCCAAAACTGGAAGCCTGCAGGCAAACTGCTGGAAACCGGGGATTTTTCATTGCGCCTGGATGGCGCGGACCGCGGCTCAGCTGTCGCTTTCGGGGCAAAGCCCAGGGTGCCTCCCCTGTTAGGGTGCCGAGGCAATGCTTGCGCGTGCCGGTTCGCAAATGTAACGCTGGGTCATTCCGGCCCGCGGCGCAGCCGCCGGCACCGCATTCACCCCGGACCCGCCTGTCGGCGGCCCGGTCCCGAAGAAAAGAACGAAGGACCAGTCACATGATCAAGACCCGCGCTGCCGTTGCGGTTGCCCCCGGCAAACCGCTGGAAATCATGGAAGTGAACCTGGAAGGCCCCAAGGCGGGCGAGGTTCTGGTGGAAATCAAGGCAACCGGCCTGTGCCACACCGACGAATTCACCCGCTCCGGCGACGACCCGGAAGGCATCTTCCCGGCGATCCTGGGCCATGAGGGCGCAGGCATCGTGATTGAGGTCGGCGAAGGCGTGACCAGCCTGAAGCCGGGCGACCACGTGATCCCGCTCTACACCCCGGAGTGCCGTGAGTGCGAGTACTGCCTCAACCCCAAGACCAACCTGTGCCAGGCGATCCGCTCCACCCAAGGCCAGGGCCTGCTGCCCGATGGCAGCACCCGGTTCTCGATGCTGGACGGCACCCCGATCCACCACTACATGGGCTGCTCGACCTTCGCCAACCACACCGTGGTGCCGGAAATCGCGCTGGCGAAAATCCGCGAGGACGCGCCGTTTGACAAGGTCTGCTACATCGGCTGCGGCGTTACCACCGGCATTGGTGCTGTGATCAACACCGCCAAGGTGGAAATCGGCTCCCGCGCGGTGGTCTTTGGCCTCGGCGGTATCGGCCTCAACGTGATCCAGGGCCTGCGGATGGCCGGCGCCGACCAGATCGTCGGTGTCGACCTGAACCCGGGCAAGGTGGAGATGGCTGAGAAATTCGGCATGACCGATTTCGTGAACCCGGCCGAGGTCGAAGGCGACCTGGTGGCGCATCTGGTGGAACTGACCGGCGGCGGCGCGGATTATACCTTTGACGCAACCGGCAACGTCAACGTGATGCGTACCGCGCTGGAATGCGCGCACAAGGGCTGGGGTGAATCAATCATCATCGGTGTTGCGCCTGCGGGGGCCGAGATTTCCACCCGCCCGTTCCAGCTGGTCACCGGCCGCAGCTGGCGCGGCACCGCCTTTGGCGGTGCGTCGGGCCGCACCGATGTGCCGAAGATCGTTGACTGGTACATGGACGGCAAGATCGAAATTGACCCGATGATCACCCACAAGCTGACGCTGGACCAGATCAACGAGGGCTTCGAGCTGATGCATGAAGGCAAGTCGATCCGCGCGGTAGTGGAATTCTGATCCCGGGATTCATGTGAAACACCAAAACGCAGGCCCGAGGGCCTGCGTTTTCTTTTGGCATCGCGGGTCCTGCCGTCAGCTTTCCGTGGTGGCCTCCACCGCATCGAGTCTGACGCCATAGCCCCAGAGCCGGCGCAAGTGCTTCAGTACTTCCTCCTGGTCGTCCTCATCCAGATGGATGCCATCGCGCACGTTGTGGGTCAGCTTCAGTTCCCGGTCGCCGCGCAGATCAGCGTCTGTCACCTGGATATCAGGCTCCAGATAGGCGAGGTCATACTGTTTCGCCAAATCGCGCCGGATGGCCTTGTATCCGGCCCGGTTGTGGATCTGGCTGACCACCAGATTGGGCAGCTCCGCGTCATTCGTAAGCGTGAACAGCTTGAACTTGCGGATCAGGTTGGGCGACAGGAACTGCTGGATGAAGCTTTCATCCCGGTAATTCGCCCAGGCATCCCGCAGCACCCCGCGCCAGTCCGGGTTGCCGGCAAAGTCCGGAAACCACTCGCGATCCTCGTCAGTCGGATCCTGGCAGATGCGGCGGATGTCCTGCATCATCGCAAAGCCCAGCGCATAAGGGTTAATGCCGGAATAACGCGGATCGTCATATTCAGGCTGCATCACCACATTGGTATGGCTGTGCAGCATTTCCATATAGGCTCCTTGCGTGATCTGACCCTGCTCATGGAGCTTGTTGATGATGTAGTAATGCACGAAGGTTGCACAGCCCTCGTTCATGACCTTGGTCTGTTTCTGCGGATACAGATACTGCGCCAGCATCCGCACGATACGCAGGATCTCGCATTGCCAGGGTTCCAGAACCGGGCTGTGTTTCTCCAGGAAATACAGGATGTTCTCCTGCGGCAGGTTCATCATCTTGCGGCGCGCGCTGAAGTCGGCATCCTCGATCAGTTCCAGCTTGTCCCGGCCAAGGGTTGAGTCGGTCCAGATATCAAGCACGCTCTGGCCGCTTTCATACCCTTCGCGCACTTTCTGCATCGCCACCAGTTCCTCGTTGGTGGGTTTGGGCGGGCGCCCGTAGCGGAACACCCCCTGAGACTGCATCGCATGGGCGGCGTCCAGCACCTCTTCCACCGCCATCGGGCCATAGCGTTCCTCGCAGGCGGCGATGTAGTTCTTGGCGAACGCCAGGTAGTCATGGATGCCGGCCGCATCGGTCCATTGCTGGAACAAGTAGTTGTTCTTGAAGAAATGGTTATGCCCGAAAGCTGCATGCGCCATCACCAGTGTCTGCATCGCCATGGTATTTTCTTCCATGTTATAGCTGATGCAGGGGTTGGAGTTGATGACGATCTCATAGGCCAGGCCCTGGCGGCCGGTGCGGTAGAGCGCCTCGTCGCGGGCGAAGTGTTTTCCGAAAGACCAGTGCTGGTACATCAGCGGCAGGCCGACGCAGGAATAGGCGTCCAGCATCTGCTCCGCCGAGATGATCTCGATCTGATTGGGATAGACGTCCAGCCCGAGGTCTTCGAGCGCGATCTTCTCGATCGCGTCGCGCGCCTTTTCCATCAGTTCGAAGGTCCATTCCGGCCCGTCAAACAGCGGCTCGCACGCCTTTTCAGCTGCCTGCATGCTGCATCCCTTTCACCTTGGGGAGGAAGAATTCCCGGAAAATCGGATAGATGTGGCCGGGCTGCGAAACCCGCTGCATCTCGAAATGCTGCGCCTGCGCCTTCACCTCGCGGTAGTTCTGCCACAGGTCTTCGCCTGCTTCGGGGTTGTTCAGCAGCATCTCCGCCGCCTCGTCTACAATTTCCACATAGGCGTAGAACTGGCTGACCGGCAGCAGATCATTCAGCAGCAGATTCTTGCAGCGCACTGAATCATTGCCGAAGTTTTCGCCGTCCGAGGCCTGGGCGCCGTAGATGTTCCACTCGTCCGGCGGATAGCGTTCCTCGATGATCTCCTTCATCTTTTCCAGCGCGGTCGACACGATGGTGCCGCCGGTTTCGCGCGCATAGAAGAAGGTTTCCTCATCCACTTCCTGGGCGTGGTGGGTATGGCGCACGAACACCAGCTCGGTGTGTTCATAGCAGCGCTCCAGGAACAGGTGCAGCAGCAGGAAGAAGCGTTTCGCCAGATCCTTCTCGCGTTCCTGCATGGAGCCGGAGACATCCATCAGGCAGAACACCACGGCACGGGAGTTGCGGATTTTTTCCGGCACAAAGGTGTCATAGCGCAGGTCCAGCGGGTCGATGTATCCGACCACCTTGCGCTTGCGAATGATACCTTCCAGCCGCATTTTCAGCGTCGCCAGGAATTCCTCCTGCGGCGGGGTGCGCTCATCCAGCGCTTCCAGCTCAGCGATCTGCTCCTCAAGCTCACGCTGGGATTTGGTGGTGGGTCGCTGCAATGCAATGCGGCGGCCCAGCGAGTTGCGCATGGTGCGCACCAAGTTCAGGTTGTTCGGGGTGCCCGCTGTTGTCAGACCAGCCCGGCGGGTGCCGATAGTTTCGGTTTCCACCGTGGCCTTTTCCACGAGGTCCGGCAGTTCCAGCCCCTCAAACAGAATTTCCAGGTATTCTTCCTGGGTCAGGGTGAAGGAAAACTCGTCCTCACCATCCCCGTCCTCCGATGCCTGGCGGCCGCCCTGTCCGGCACCGCCCTGCGGCCGCTTGATGGTGTCGCCGACAACAAAATCCTTGTTGCCGGGCAGCACATGGCGGCGCATGCCGCCCTTGGAGGAATGGAAGAACCGCGGCTCCTTCAGCCCCCGTGTGGGAATAGTGACCTTTTCGCCTTCGTCCGGGACACCGCTTCCGCTTTGGATCGACTTCCCCCGGACCGACTGATCGACGCGCTCCTTAATATTCTCCCGGGCCCGCCGCAGGAACCGTTGGCGGTTCCCGAGGCTCTTGCCCTTTGGATTGGCGCGCCTGTCGATGAAATGATGCATGTTGCACAGCGCTCCTCTTTAGCCCGCCTTGTTGACCCGCATGTACCATTCGACCAGGCGCCGCACCTGGCGGTCGGTGTAACCGTGGCCGCGCATCCGCTCGACGAACTCCTGATGCTTGCCTTCGGTCTTGCTGTCCTTCTTGGACCCGAAGGAAATCACTGGCAGCAGTTCCTCGACCTGGCTGAACATGTGCTTCTCGATCACATCGCGCAGCTTCTCGTAGGAGTTCCAGGCCGGGTTCTTGCCAGTGTTGGCGCGGTGGCGCAGCGCAAACTTGACCACCTCGTTGCGGAAATCCTTGGGGTTAGCAATGCCGACCGGCTTCTCGATCTTGCTGAGCTCCGCATCCAGAACCTCGCGGTTGTAGAGCTGGCCGGTGTCAGGATCCTTGTAGTCCTGCTCCTCGATCCATGCGTCAGCATAGGAGATATACCGGTCAAAGACGTTTTGACCGTATTCGGTATAACTTTCGAGGTACGCCTTCTGGATCTCGTTACCGATGAATTCCTCATAGCGCGGTGCCAGTTCGGTCTTGATGAACTCAAGATACTTCTGTTCCGTCTCCTGCGGGAACTGCTCACGCTTGATCATCTGCTCCAGCACGTACATCAGATGCACCGGGTCCGCCGCAACTTCGTTGGTGTCGAAGTTGAATGTGGTCGAAAGCACCTTGAAAGCAAAACGGGTGGAGATGCCGTTCATTCCTTCGTCGACGCCGGCGCGGTCCTGATATTCCTGCACCGTCTTCGCCTTGGGATCGGTGTCTTTCAGGCTTTCGCCATCATAGACCCGCATCTTGGAGTAGAGGTTCGAGTTCTCATGCGGCTTCAGGCGTGTCAGCACCGAGAAGCGACTGAGGATTTTCAGCGTCTCCGGCGCACAGGGCGCGTCACGCAGTTCGCTGAACTCGATCAGCTTTTCATAGATCGAGGTTTCATCCGAGACCCGCAGGCAATAGGGCACCTTGACGATCGACACCCGGTCAATGAAGGCCTCGTTGTTCTTGTTGTTCTTGAAGGACTGCCATTCGGACTCATTTGAATGCGCCAGGATCAGTCCGTTGAAGGGAATGGCACCAAAGCTTTCGGTGCCCATGTAGTTGCCTTCCTGGGTCGCCGTCAGCAGCGGGTGCAGCATTTTGATCGGCGCCTTAAACATCTCAACAAATTCCAAGACGCCCTGGGTTGATCGGTTCAGGCCTCCGGAGAAGCTGTAGGCATCCGGATTATCCTGGCTGAAATGCTCCAGCTGTCGGATGTCCACTTTGCCGACCAGGGTAGAGATGTCCTGGTTGTTTTCATCGCCAGGCTCCACCTTGGCAACACAGATCCGGCGCAGCCTAGACGGATACATGCGGACAACCGAGAACTTGTTGATATCGCCATCGAATTCATCCAGCCGCTGCACGGCCCAGGGCGACATCAGCCCCGGCAGCCGGTGCTGGGCAATGCCGTATTCCTCTTCCAGCACCTTGCCCATGCGGACCGGGTCAAAGAGGCCCAGCGGGCTTTCGAAGATCGGCGAAATCTGGTCACCGGCCTTGAGAACATAAATTGGCTGATCTTCGACCAGGCGTTTCAAGCGCTCCGCCAGCGAGGATTTACCGCCACCGACCGGGCCCAGCAGGTAAAGGATCTGCTTGCGCTCCTCCAACCCTTGCGCGGCGTGGCGGAAGTAGCCGACGATGCGCTCGATCGTATCTTCCATGCCGTAGAAGTCGTGAAAGGCGCTGTAGCGCTTGATCGTGCGGTTCTGAAAGATCGGCCCGAGCCGTGCGTCCTTGGACGTATCCACAAGCTCCTCTTCGCCAATTGCCTTCAGCATCCTCTCGGCGACGTTTGCGTACAGGCTCGGATCGTCACGGCAGGCGTTCAAATACTCCTGCAGCGGCATTTCCTGCTCGCGCGTTTCGCCGTACTGCTCTGCAAAAAGTTCGGCAATGTCTTTCATCTTGGATCAAGCCTCCTGGTTAACTCGCGCCGTTCCTCCTGGCGTTTAAGATCGCGCACGGACAGAGAGTGCCCAGCACGTGGGCATAGGTGTCCGCGTCAGTGTTGAGTTCTGATTTCTG
Source organism: Leisingera sp. ANG-DT (assembly GCF_000813785.1). Lineage (NCBI taxonomy): Bacteria > Pseudomonadati > Pseudomonadota > Alphaproteobacteria > Rhodobacterales > Roseobacteraceae > Leisingera > Leisingera sp. ANG-DT. The sequence continues at coordinate 11,812 of NZ_JWLE01000026.1, read as the reverse complement.
CTCGGCGCCGCTTCTGGCGTCATACGTCCGGCTGGCCGCTCTTGGCGGCGGCCTGCGCCCGGAGTCCAGGCTGGCGGCGTCGTGTTAGTTACTTCCGAGCTTACACCAATTACGAACTTCTTACTATCTGAAAGTGGTGTACTTTTAATTAATTGCCAGAAACTTTTGCGGGAAATTTTCTTCACATCACGGCGATCACCGCTGCTGCACGGACCTTCTGCGTCGCGGCATTTCAAAGGCTTCTGCAGCAATCTGACCGTCAAACCCGAGCTTCACGGCAACTTTTCCCTTTCGGCGCAGCGCCTCCGGGAACACCGCACCCAGCGGGCTTTGCCAGCCGGTTTCAGTGCGTGCGCAGGGGGCATTTGCGCCCGGTGCAGCATCACAGTCGCGTTAAAAAACTTAGAAAATCTGCGGCAGCCAGGACACGGTTGGCGGCAAAATAACCTCACACACGCCCTGCATATACTGGACAGGACAGAAAAAATTGTCACATTGTGGCCTCAAAATGGCCGCAAAAGACGGCCGCTGGGCAAAAATACAGGCAACTTAACCATAAGCCGATGGCCAATTTCCGGGCCGCGGCGCATTCAGATGGGCGGTAAGTTTATGAGCACGGTCGCATTTATCACCCGCGATATGGCGGGCACCACGCAGCATGGAAATTTCTCTGAAGGCACCCCGGCGCGCATTGATGCCAGCCAGGCCAAGGACATTTCGCTGAACCTCAGCCCTGCTGACGTCGAAAGCTACTCCCGGCAGGGCAGCAACCTGCATGTGACCCTGGCGAACGGCCAGGAGCTGGTGCTGGAGAACTATTATTCCTTCGGTGCAACCGGCGGCAAGAACCTGTTCCTCAGCCAAGAAGGCCAATTCATCGAAGTGGTGCTGGAGGACAAGTCCAGCGGGATGCTGTTTGCCACCTACGAGCCGCTTGACCTGGCCGGCAAGTGGAGCGCCTATGATGAGATGGTGTTCCTGGACGTCGACCGGATTGAACCTGTTGTGGCACCGCTGGCGGCACCGCTGTTCGGCGGCCTAGGCGCGGCTGGAGCCGCTGCGGGCGCTGTTGGCGTCGCAGCGATCGCAAGCGGCGGCGGCGGCGGTGATGGAGGCGGCGGTGGCGGCGGTGGCGTTGGCGGCAATAACGGTGACACGTTTGTGACTGTCGACAGCGGCCTTGCCGGAGGGGACGACACGATCAGCGCAGCTGAAGCTGCAGACGGCGTTACGCTGACTGGCACCGCGGAGGCTGGATCCACTGTGGAAGTCACCTTTCAGGGGGTGACCCGCACAGTGACCGCTACCGATGAAGGCACCTGGAGCGCTGATTTCGCTTCCTCCGAAATCACCGGCGGCGAGTACGACGCGGAGGTAACGGCCACATCGACAAACACCTCCGGAGCTACGGCAACCGCCACCTCCACAATCCGCATCGACACCGAAACCTCCGTCGCTCTTGATGACGGCCAGGCCGGTGGTGATGACATGATCAATGGCGCGGAGGCCGCGGACGGGGTGACCCTGACCGGCACCGCCGAAGCCGGGGCAACCGTGAACGTGACCTTTCAGGGGGTGACACGCACGGTGACGGCCACCGATGAGGGCACTTGGAGCGCCGATTTCGCCGCGTCCGAAATCCTGTCCGGCGAATACGACGCGGAGGTAACGGCCACCGCGACCGATGCCTATGGCAACACCGAGACGACCACCGGCACGATCCGTGTGGACACCACCACTGACGTGGCAATTGACAGCGGCCAGGCGGGCGGTGACGACCTCGTCAATAACGCCGAAGCCGCAGCAGGGCTCACCCTGACCGGGACCGGCGAGTCCGGCGCTTCGGTCAGCGTGACCGTCGAAGGCGTGACCCGGACTGCGACAGTGGATTCCGATGGCAACTGGGCTGCAGAGTTCGAGGCGGGCTCCCTGCCTGCCGGTGAATATGACACAATGATCAGCGTCACTTCGACCGACGCAGCGGGCAATAGCGCAACTGCAACAGCTGACCTGCATGTGGACACCCTGGTCGAACCGCTCACCGTTGAGACAGCAACTGTTGAGGGGGATGGCGTCGTCAATGAGGACGAGCACATCGACGGGATCACTTTAACTGGCACGGTGGAGCCGGGCTCAACCGTGGTGGTGCAGTTGGGTGATGCTACCGAAACTGCAACAGTGGATGGCGACGGCAACTGGAGCGTGGATTTTGCAGCCTCCGACATCCCTGACGGCAGCTATGAAGCCGATGTCACCGTCACAGCCACGGACGCTGCCGGCAACACGGCGGAAATCACAGACACCCTTACCATCGACACCGAAGTTGTGCCCTTCGAGGCCGACAGCATCGCCGATGATGACATCGTCAACATCGCCGAACGCGCCGCGGGGCTGACTCTGACTGGCACGGTGGAGGCTGGCTCCACGGTCGACGTCACCATCGAAGGTGTAACCCGGGCCGCATCCGTCGATGCCGATGGCAACTGGAGCGTGGAGTTTGACGCGGACGATCTGCCGGAGGGCACCTACACCAGCCGCGCAGAAATCACTGCGACCGACCCCGCAGGCAACACCGCAACCCTGACAGAGACCTTTGAAGTCGATACCGAATACGATGCACCGAATGTGGGCAGCGTTGTCAGCACCGGCTCCGGCGTCACAGGCTTCTTCAGCGACGACTATGAAGACGGCGACACCACGCATGAGCTGACAAGCGGCGGCGCGGTGGAGGATGTTTCCGGCACCGAGACAGACATTGGCGGCAGCACCCTGTTCAGCTTCGACGAAACCGTGCCGGACGGGTCAAACCTGGTGGTCAACCGCGTGGACGAAGCCGGCAACAGCTCTGGCACCATGGTTGTTTTTGAAGACAGTGCCGACGCCACCGTTCTGGATCACTCGGGCCTGTCGCAGTTCAACATTGACGAACTGAACCTTGTCCATGCAGACAACGTCGACCTGACCCTGACCGAAGCGGACATTAACGCGCTGTCCGGCAACGGCGACACATTGACGGTGCACGGCGGCTCCGATGACACGCTGACCATCACCGGTGCAACCGCAGACGGGTCTCAGACCATCGATGGCGAGACTTACGATGTCTATACTTTGGGCGACGACGGCACCACGATCCTTGTTGATGAAGACGTCAACACCGTGATCTGATTTTCTGGTCTGGCAGCGGCACCTGCTGCCAGACCCAAATCATCAAAAGCCTTGAACAAAAGGGCAAAAGGGCAGGATGCAACCGGGACGCTTTCTTTGCGCCATCGCAGTGATGTGCAGCCTGTCTGGCTGCGCAACGGCCCCGTTTGGCGGCACGAACGAGGCAGCGGACGGAGCCCCGCACAGCAATTTCACTCAAACGGGGGAGACTTCCTCCGCGGTCATCAGCGCCCTGATGAACCGGCGTTCGCTGCTGGCGGAAGACAGCGCCTACGGTCAGGTCGCGTCAGCTGCCATCGCCGCCTCTTCCCGCGCCGCCGAGGCAGAATTGATCAGTGCCAAACTGCGGGCCGAAGCCGCCTCAAAAAATTGGTTTCCAACCCTGGGACCCTCGGTCAGCCTGACCGATCTGGGCGACTTGGTGGCCGGGCTGCTGATCGAGCAGGTGCTGTTCGACAATGGCCGCCGCAAGGCGGAACGCGAATTTGCCGCCGCCGATGTTGAGGTCGCCGCCGTCAGCCTGTCAGAGGACATGAACGGCCGGGTAGAGACCGCTGTCGGGCTTTATGCCGCCGCCCTGCGCGGCGACGAAAAGGCGGCCTATGGCGACCGCGCCCTGCGCCGAATGGAGGAGTTCCGCCGAATTGTTCAGGGACGGGTCGATGGCGGGGTCTCGGACCGCGCAGATCTCAACGTGGTAGACAGCAAGATCAGCGGCATCCGCACCGCCACTGCCACCGCCCGCGATGCTGCAACCACCGCTCGCGCCGAGTTGCAGGCGATGACAGGCCAGAGTTTCGATCAGAAGCCGTCGCACCTAGCCATAGGCACACCGCCGGAACAGGGACAGTTCCTGTCTGTGCTAAAAGCCGGCGCCGAAGCAGAACGCACCATTGCACAGGCCAAATCCGGACGCGCCGGGCTGCTGCCGCAGATTTCCGCAGCCGGTAACGTCACCACGGACGGCTCTGGCGCCGGCATCACCCTGGGGGTCGGCCAGCCGCTGGGACTGGGTACTCCAGCCGCAATCCAGGCGCTGGAAGCCTCCAAGGAGGCCGCAATGCGCCAGGTGGGCGAGGCCGAGGAAACCGCCCGGCGCGCCTACAGCCGCCAGGTGCAGCAAATCGCCTCTTACCAGCGGCAAGAAGGCGAGACCGCGGTGCTAGTGCGCCGCAGCCGTGAGACCTACGAGCTGTTCCAGAAGCAGTTTGAGGCGGGCCAGCGCCCGGTGATGGAAGTGATCCAGGTCTACGAGGAACTGGTACGCCGTGAGCAAGCCTATATCGACGCAAAATACGAGGTGGTGCTGATCCAGCTGGCGCTGGCGCGCGACCTGGGGCTTTTGGCTGATGGGGACAAGATTTGACCGATACCACGCAAAAGCCGCCCCGCCGCATGCCCGCCCCTGGCCAGAAGCCGGTTCTGCGGTCGGTCCCTGCTGCCGCTCCCAGGACCGCGGCGCAGGACGGGCTGCAGCCCGCCAACATCTCTGCCCCAGCCGCTGGCCCCAATGCGCAGGTGAAACCCAAGACCGACAACCGGCCCAAGCCGCAGGACGCCCAACCTGAGGTCGGCTCGCTGCTGGAAGGGGCAGCCGCGCGCATCCAGCACCGGGCCAGCCTGATTGCCACCCTTGCCGCCCTGAAGGGCAGCGAGGTGCCGGTCAGCGACGTCGCCGCCTTCCTTTGGCAGGAAACGCCGGGCGATCTGTCGCTGCACACGCTTGCAAAGGCAGTGCAATCCGCCGGGCTGCAGCCCAAGGTGCTGGAAAAACAGAGCCTTGCCCCCGCCCTGTGGCCCGCTCTGGCGATCATGTCCGGCGGCCAATGCGTGCTGGTGCTGGGACAGGCCGAAGATGCGCTGACCATCTATGACACTGCCTGCCCGGATAACCGCACCGAAGTGCCGCTGGCGGAGTTCAGCCCCTATTTCACCGGCACCGTGCTGTCGGCCCGCCCCTCGCTCAAGCAGATGGCAGCCAAGCACACGCCGCAGATCGACCCGGGCCATTGGTTCTGGAGCGAGTTCCCCAAGTACCGCCGGCAGGTGGGCGAGATCATGCTGGGGTCGCTGGTGGCCAATATACTGGCGGTGTCGGTCGCGCTGTTCAGCTTGCAGGTTTACGACCGTGTGGTGCCGCACCAGTCGCACGCAACCCTATGGGTGCTGGCGGTGGGCGCCTTTCTGGCAATCGCGCTGGAAGCAATGCTGAAACTGGCACGCGCGCGGCTGACCGATGCGGCCGGCCGCCAGATCGAGCTGTCGGTGCAGCACAACCTGATGCGCCGCCTGATCGGAATGCGGTCCGACAAGAAGCCGCTGCCGCCCTCCGGCCTGTTTGCTGCGATGCGGGACTTTGGTTCGGTGCGGGAGTTCTTCACGTCCTCCACCATCTCAACTCTGGCGGACATCCCCTTTATCGCGGTGTTCCTGCTGCTGGTGGCCTCCATCGCCGGGCCGGTGGTCTGGGTGATCATCGCGGGCGGCGTCCTGATGCTGCTGCCTGCCTATTTCATGCAGAAGAAGATGATCGCCTATACCCGGCAGACCCAAGGTGCGAATGCCAAGGCGGGCCGCCTGCTGCATGAGGTGGTGACGGAACTCGACACCGTGAAGACCCAGCGCGGCGAGGAACGGGTGCTGCGGCTGTGGGATGAACTGAACACGCTGTCGTCGCACTCCGCCACCGAGCAGCGCAAGCTGTCCAGCGCCCTCACCTACTGGTCGCAAGGGGTGCAGCAGGCAACCTATATCACTGCTGTGGTGCTGGGCACGCTGCTGGTCTTTGCCGGTGAGTTCACCGTCGGCACCATTATCGCGACCGGCATCCTGACCAGCCGCACGCTTGCGCCGCTTACGCAGTTCGCCGCAACCCTGGCACGCTGGAGCAACGTCAAGGCAGCGCTGGAAGGGCTGGATGCAATCGCCCAGGCGCCGCAGGAGAAAGAACAAGAACGCACCTATCTGCGCCGCCAGAAAATTGAAGGCCGGTTTGAGCTGCGCGAGATCATGTTCCGCTATGAGGATGACGCCGCCCCGACGCTGGACGTGCAGGCTGTGGCGGTCACACCGGGCCAGCGTGTTGCGGTGCTGGGGGTCAACGGCTCAGGCAAGTCCACCCTGCTCAAACTATTGTCGGGCCTATATGCACCTGACCGGGGCCGCATCCTGCTGGACGGCACCGACATGGCCCAGATCGACCCGCGCGACTTGCGGGCCAACATCGGCTACCTCAGCCAGGACGTGCGGCTGTTTGCAGGCTCCCTGCGCGACAACCTGAACCTCAACCAGTTGGAGCGCGACGACGACCGGCTGATGGAAGCGCTGGAGTTCGCAGGCCTCGGCGCCCATGTGCGCAACCACCACAAGGGGCTGGATCTGGAGATCAGCGACGGCGGCCATGGCCTGTCGATCGGCCAGCGCCAGTCGATTGGCTGGGCGCGGCTGTGGCTGCAGAACCCCTCTGTCGTGTTGCTGGATGAACCCACCGCGGCGCTGGACCAGACGCTGGAACGCACCCTGGTCAGCCGCCTGGAAAGCTGGCTGGAGGGACGGACCGCGGTGATCGCCACGCACCGGATGCCGATCCTGTCGCTGACCAACCGTACCCTGATCCTGCAGTCAGGCCGAATGGTGGTGGACGGCCCGCGAGATCAGGTTCTGGCGCATCTGGCCGCAGGAGAGGGCAAATGAGCATGGCGCTTCACGATCCCTACGGTGATGCGCAGACGCCGCGCAGCGCCAGCCGTATCATCTATCTGGCGCTGGCCGCCGTGCTCACCTTCCTGATCTGGGCCGCCTTTGCCTCTATCGACGAGATCGTGCGCGGCGAGGGTCAGGTGGTTTCCTCCTCCCGCGCCCAGATCGTGCAGAACCTGGAGGGCGGCATCCTGGCAGAGCTGCATGTCCGCCAGGGCGACATCGTGACGGCTGGCCAGGTGCTGGCCAAGCTGCAGGACACCAAGTTCCGCACTGCTGCGGATGAGTTGCAAAACCAGATCGATGCGCTGGAGATCCGGCGCCACCGGTTGGAAGCGCAAATGAAGGGCGCCTTTGAATTCGCCGTGCCGGACATGCTGGCACAGCGCTCCCCCGGCATCCTGGCTTCCGAGCGCGGCTTGCTTACCGCGCGGCAAACGGACTTTGCAAGCCGCCGCGACAGCGCCCGGCAGGTCATGGATCAGCTGAATGCGGAGCTTGCCAATATGGAGAAGCTCTTCAAGCAGAAGATCGTGGCGCTGATCGAGGTAAACAAGGCCCGCAAGGCGGCCACCGACGCCCGCGCGAAATATAACGAAATCGGAACCCAGGCGGAACTGGAGCAGGCCGAGGAATATGCCCAGACCCTGCGCGAGATTACTACTTTGCGGCAGGAGCAGCGGCTCGCTGTCGATCAGTTGAACCGCACCATCATCACCTCCCCCATGGCAGGCATCGTCAATAGCCTGGCGGTGACCACTATCGGCGGCGTGATCCGTCCGGGTGAGGAGATCCTGGAGATCATCCCGCTGGGTGAGGAACTGTTTGTGGAGGCACGGGTCAAGCCCGAAGACATCGCCAGCGTGCAGCCCGGCCAGGACGCTACCATCAAACTGTCGGCCTATGACTATACCATTTACGGCGCGCTCCGCGGCAAGGTGGACTTCGTGTCCGCCGACACCTTCGAGGATGAGCGCAATCCGCGCGCCGAGCCCTATTACAGGGTAACGGTTCGGGTCGACAAATCCGGCTTTAGCGAACGTCAGCAATCCATAGAGATCCGCCCGGGCATGCGCGCCATCGCGGAACTGCAGACTGGCGCCAAAACCGTGCTGCAATACCTGCTGAAACCGCTTTACAAATCCCGCGAAGCATTGCGCGAACCCTAATACAGAAAGGGGCAGCCCCAGATCGAAGCAGCCCCTGCCTTTTGACGTGCGGGAAGCACCTGTCAGCCGGCGCGGCGGATCAGATCGCTGAGCGTGGCGTCCAAGGCGGTGCCGATCGACACCCTCCTGCTGCCCATGGCGGCTTTGGCCGAAATCACCGAAACCAGCCGCGGTGCCCGGCCCGGCCGCAATTCCAGAACCGGCGACCCGGACGCCCCGAAATCAACCAGACAGGACATCACCAGCGTGCGGCTTTTGCGGGCGAGAACACTGCACGAGCGTTTCAGCCGGGGCCGAGTCGCATGCGCCCGGGTATAGGACAGAACATCCAGCGTATCACCTAGCTGGGCATCACCTGCCATGGCGAGCGGCGCAGCCTGACGACTGCTGATTGGCCGGTCCAAGCGCAGAACCGCCAGATCACTGCCGATCTGATGCGCTCCGGACGGCCGGTACCGGTACTGCGGGTGCACAACCGCCTTCACCACCTGCCGCAAGGCAACGGCCCGGCGCCCTGACAGTCCGGCCTCAAACCAGATGCTTTGCGGATCGACCCTGGCACCGGTTCTGGGATCGAACAGGCAATGCGCTGCGGTCAGCACCAGATTTGGCGCAACAAGCGCTCCGGTGCACATGTTGCGGTTGGCGATATTCAGCCGTCCGACGGCCTCCAGTCCCTGTATCGTTTCGTCGCGTGGCTGCAGTTCATCCGCAGCCGTGCCTATTGGCATGCCCAGGGACAGGCATGCCGCAATTGCAGCAATAGTCAGTCTCATAACCCACTCCAGCTTCCCACATGGGCATCGTCATTCAGGCGTGCGGCTGGAATGAGACCCAAAGTTGCCGGGCTGAGACCAAAAGGTGGACAGAATGCGGCAGCGTTAACAATTCCCTAACCCCCCCGGTTATTGATGCTTAACCATGGCAAAAAAGCCTGCGGCTTGGCTAGGAAAAGTAAACAAAGCGTAAATATTTTTTCCAACCCGCGAACAACAAAAGAGAACTCAGCGGTCAATTCCGGACGTAAGCCGGGTGAGGGGCCCCCGGCCCGGCGCGATTCGACACCATCCGAGCCGCAAAAGGTTAACGAATCCAATCCGCCCGGCCGGGTGCCCGCCATCAGCCGTTAACCGGTCAAACGCACACTATCAGGCCAATTCCTTAACGCCGGTTCGGTCAATAGACGCCAAGGCAGGCCAGCGCCGCCTGCAGGATGCAATCATTTTGAAAATTTTTTCCGCCTTTTTTTTGGAGCATTAACGGATCGAAAATCAATCTGTCGTTGTATCAGCCCCAGTCTCAGTCCCTTATCCCCGGCGGCAAGCCGAGGGATACCTGCCGGAGGTTTTATGTTGAAGATGTTGCAGAATTTTAAACTTTCCCAAAAGCTTCCCCTGCTGATCGTCGGAACCGCACTAACGGTAACAGTAGTCCTGATTGCCTTCTCCAGCAGCTACTTCCGGCGCAGCGTCGTCCACGATGCAGAGATTGTCCTGAAATCCTTGGTCCGCGACCGAGAAGCCGGGCTGCAATCCTACCTGGCATCCATTGAAGCGGCAATTCTGACAGTCTCAGCCGTACCCTCCACCGCAAAGGCGATGAAGGACATGGGCATAACCTGGAGCAGCCGTGGCGGCAGCGGCCAGGAGGAAGTCAGCAACCTGTCGATGTTTGCCTCGGCCTCATCGCCGTATGATATTCATTTTGAGCGCAACCACCCTGCATTCGCAGGAATGATGGAACGGCTTGGCTACTATGACATCTTTCTGGTCAATCCTGAGGGTGACGTGATCTTCTCTGTTGCGAAAGAAGCTGACTATGCCACCAACCTGACTTCCGGCCCCTACACCGAAAGCGGCTTGGCGCAAGCCTTCCGTCTGGCCGCTGAGGGAGAAAGAGAACAGGTCTATTTTTCTGACATCGCCCCTTACGCACCTAGTGCAGACGCTCCTGCGGCCTTTGCGGCGACCCGTATCCTGGACAGCGGCGGCCGTTACATCGGCGTCTTTGCACTGCAGGTTGCTATCGACGAAATCGCTGCGATCACTTCCAGCTTCGAAGGAGATCTGAAGACGCTTGACGTGTACCTGGCCGGGGCGGACCTCAAGGCCCGCACGCCCTCGCGTCTCAAAGGTGGCCATGAGCTGCTCGAAGACTTGCCGGCACTGCCGCACATCCAAGAGGCCTTTGCATTTACTTCGGCCTCGTCAGGTGAGGCGCCGGCGAACACTGATGCCTCCTTCTACCCGTCCGTCATCAGGGACAACGGGCGTGAGGTCACCGCAGCTTCTGCACCTGTCAGTTTCCGCAATTTGCAATGGGCTTTGGTCGCAGAGCTTGACCGGACAGAGGTCCTGGCTCCGGCAACCGCCCAGCAGCGGATCATGCTCCTGATCTCCCTGGCCTGCGCAACCCTGGTGTCCTTCTTCGGCTGGCTGTTTGCCCGGTCGATCACCCGGCCGATCGACCGGATCTGCAGCGATATGGAAGCGGTGTCCTCCGGTGATCTCGACACCGAAGTTGCGGCGGCCAGCCGCGGCGACGAGATCGGCAAGATCGGCAAGACGCTGGTGTCCATGCAGGACGACCTGAAGCTGGCCCGCGCCGCCGAGGAGGAGCGCGCCGAGATGCAGCGCCAGCAGCAGCAGGTGGTTGAGAAGCTGAGCAGCGGCCTGGTGCAGCTGGCAGACGGCGATTTCTCGCAGCCGATCAGCAGCGCCTTCCCGGAGGAATACGAGCAGCTGCGGCAGAATTTCAACAGCACCGTCAGCAACCTCAGCGCCACCGTGCAGCAGGTGATCGAGGCCTCCGGCAGCATCCGCAACGGCGCCGCCGAGATCAGCCAGGCCTCCGACGACCTGTCGCACCGCACCGAGAGCCAGGCGGCCACCCTGGAGGAAACCGCCGCGGCGCTGGATGAGCTGACCGCGTCCGTCAAATCCGCCGCCGACGGCGCCCGCAGCGTCGAGGCGACCATGGCGGAGGCCCGCACCGAAGCGGAAAATAACCGCGAAGTGGTGCAAAGCGCGGTGTCGGCGATGACCGAGATCGAGCAGTCCTCGAACCACATCAGCCAGATCATCAGCGTGATCGACGACATCGCCTTCCAGACCAACCTGCTGGCGCTCAATGCCGGCGTCGAGGCGGCGCGGGCGGGCGAGGCCGGCAAGGGCTTTGCAGTGGTCGCCAGCGAAGTGCGCGCTCTGGCGCAGCGCTCCTCGGATGCGGCGATGGAGATCAAGACGCTGATCTCCGACAGCTCCAAGCAGGTGGAGCGCGGCGTCGATCTGGTCGGCAAGGCCGGCGAGGCGCTGCAGAGCATCGTAGAGCAGGTCACCCATATCTCGCAGCTGGTCTCCGGCATTGCCGAAGGCGCGGCGGAGCAGTCCACCGGCCTCAACGAGATCAACACCGGTGTCACCCAGCTGGACCAGGTGACGCAGCAGAACGCGGCGATGGTGGAGGAGGCCACAGCAGCCGGCCACATGCTGAACACCGATGCCGGCAAACTGGCCGAGCTGGTGGCGCATTTCCGGGTCTCCGGCGGCGCGGCCCCCGCCCGCCCGGCGCCTGCAGCGGCCCCGGCCGCCGTCCCGGCCGCCAAGCCTGCGCCCTCGGCGCATGGCGAGGACGACTGGGACATCGAGGCCAGCCCGGCACCCGCAGCGGCAGCTTCCAACGGCAGCGCTGCCCGCGATCTCTGGCAGGACTTCTGAAAACTCACCGGAGGCGCCGCTAAAAAAACCGCGGCGCCTTCAGACTATGGCAACCTGTGCCTG
>NZ_JWLE01000025.1:0-85666 GCF_000813785.1 Leisingera sp. ANG-DT | reverse complement strand
GGGCCCTGCTGGTGTAGCAGTAAAAGTCCCGGACGGGGGGTTGTGCTCCCGCCGGTCCGGGCCCAAGGCCGCCAAGCGGCCCGGCGCAAGCCGGGAGGCTGCGGGCGCGGGAGAACTGCGGATGCGAGTGATTTGGGGGAGCGCGGGAGTTGGGCCGGCGGTTACGGCGCCGCGGAGTGGCGGGTGCAGGCAGAAACCGGTGACAGATGTGCAGGCCGCGGGGCGTTTCCCGGCGGCTGCCGGAAAGAGCTGGACCTGCGGAGCGCCCGCTGGCGCCTAGCGCTTGCCGGTCTGCAGGATCAGGGTGCGGTCATGGGCCTTGCTGCTGCGGTTGCGGCGGATGGCGCGGGCCTCCAGCCGGACCTGGCCGTAAAGGACGATGATCAGCGTGGCGAGGGCGATAAGGCAGGCTTCGGCCATGTCAGATCGCCGCGCGGCGCTGCAGCCGCTCCTGCACCAGGCCGGCCAGCGTGGCGGCGTCCTGTGACAGCGGCTTGCCCTTCTGCCGTGACCGCGCCAAGCGGTCGGCGGCATCAGCCAGCGGCCTGTCGCCGGCACTGCGGGCAACGCCGCCCACGAACTGCGCCAGATAGGCCAGGGTCTTTTCCTCCTGCCCCATGTTCAGCACGTCGGCGGCATGGGCCATGTCATCGCGGAAGGCGATCAGGTCCGGTTGCACCGTTTCGTCGTCCAGCAGGCGCGGGCCGGAAGGCTGGCGGTCTGCGGGCATGCTGGACAGCACCGCCTGCTGGAAGGCCGCCAGCGAGGTGATCGGCTTTTCCAGGAAACCTGCAGCGCCGGCCTCAATCGCGGCCTCTGCCAGGCTGGGGTCGCCGGAGGTGGCAAGGATCACGCTGGGGCGCGGGCTGGCATCCTCCAGTTCGCGGATCAGGTCGAGGCCGGAGCCGTCCGGCAGCCCGACATCGGCGATCAGCACCGACGGGCGGTAGACCTGCAGATGGCGGCGGGCGGATTTCAGGCAATCGGCGCGCCGGATCCGTGCGCCGCTGCGCAGGCACAGAAGGCGCAGCGCCTCACAAGCAAAGCGGCTGTCCTCGACCACCAGGATGGTCAGCCCCAGAAGCGGGCGCCGGGTGGTGGGCAGGCGCTGGGCGGCAGCAAACAGTTCCGAATCGTCCATAACGTATCCTCCTTGCGGGATATGTTCTGACGCTAGGGATTCGAGGCTAATTACTCGTTAACGCAGCGCGCGCCGGTGCCCGCAGGCCTCTGCCGTGCGGATTGGCGCACTTGCCGCGGCGCAGCAATGGCCCCATAACCGCAGCGGAGGAATGTTTGTGAGAGGAGCACAACTGAGATGATCGGCCGCTTGAACCATGTTGCCATTGCTGTCCCCGACCTGGAGGCCGCCTCGGCGCAATACCGCAACGCGCTGGGCGCCAAGGTGGGCGACCCGCAGGATGAGCCGGATCACGGCGTCACCGTGGTGTTCATCGAACTGCCCAACACCAAGATCGAGCTGTTGTATCCGCTGGGAGAGAACTCCCCCATCAACGGCTTTCTGGAAAAGAACCCGGCCGGCGGCATCCACCATGTCTGTTACGAGGTCGAGGATATCCTGGCGGCCCGCGACCACCTGCAGGCCGAAGGCGCGCGGGTGCTGGGCTCTGGCGAGCCGAAGATCGGCGCCCATGGCAAGCCGGTTCTGTTCCTGCATCCCAAGGATTTCAACGGCTGCCTGGTGGAACTCGAAGAAGTTTGACGCTATGAGCACCCTGTCCCGGCTGCGGGGCAGGGCAATTCCGGGAGATCAGGGAAATGGGCATTACATCCGCAATCGTGCTTTATGCGGTGATCTGGTTCATGACCTTCCTGGTGATCATCCCAATCCGGCTGGAGACCCAGGGCGACAAGGGTGAAGTGGTGCCCGGCACCCATGCAGGCGCCCCGGAAAAGCACTTCCTGAAGCAGAAGGCCTGGATCACCACCGGCGTCGCCGCAGTGCTGTGGGCTGTCATCTGCGCGATCATCATCTCCGGCGTGATCTCTGTGCATGATTTCGACTGGATGGGGATGATGCCGGAACAGCAGTGATCCGGTTCCGCATCTGACTACCAAGACAACAGGATCTCCCGCCTGGCCCGGGAGGCATTGATATGCCTCACGGCCGGTTGGGCATGGCGCCGCGCGGCGGCTGGCGCCGGCCTTGACCCGGCGCAGGCCGGAGAGGGCGGCGCTGGCCTAGCGGCGGGCCAGCGCGTGGTAGATGTGGGTGAAGGTGGCAGCGCCCAGGATCGGGATCACCAGGTTCACCAGCGGCACCGACAGCGGCACCGCCATCAGCGTGCCCGCTGCCCAGATGGTTGTGGAATGGCGGCGGCGCAGCTTCTTGGCCTCAGCCGTGCCGACCCGGCGGGCGGCGGCGAGGGTGAAATATTCCCGGCCCAGCAGGAAGCCATTGAGGCCCCAGAAGATGAACAGCGCCGCGGGCGGGAACATCACATAGAGGAACAGCGCAAGGATGTTGGCCGCGATCAGCAGGCCAAGGAAATTCACCGTGTCCTTGACCGCGTCCCAGAACGGCACCTTGGCCGCCGGGGGCAGGGCCGGGTAGTGCTTGTCCTCCACCGCCTGGGCGACTTCCTCCAGGAACATCGAGGTGATGGCGGAGGCCACCGGCACCATCAGGAAGACCGACAAGAACAGCATGAAAAACAGCGAGCCGAACGACAGGAGGTCGTCGAGCCAGGTGACTTCGCCCAGGACCGGCAGCGTGGCCTCAGGGCCGACAAGCCATTGGATCAGCATCAGGAAGCCCGCGTAGGCCGCGATCAGCAGGGCAATGGTCAGCCCCAGCCCCAGGAACAGCACCTTGCGGAAGCGCGGGTCGCCGGTCTGGCCGAGGGTCTTGAAAAAGGCGGTGAAGATCATGCGCTCATCCAGGTTGTGATGGCCTCAAGGTCCGGGCGCGGGCGCTCCGGCGGGGCGGAGCTTTCGGTGGCGATGTGGATGATGCCGGCGATGCGCTCGTTCTCTGCGAGGCCAAAGGCGGCTTCGCAGAAGCCCCTGTCATGGCTGGCCCAGCCGGTCAGCCAGTTGGCACCCCAGCCGGCAGCCAGCGCCGCATTCAGCAGCGCCAGGCAAACGGCGCCGGCGGAGTAGGTCTGCTCGATGGCTGGGATCTTGGGGCTGCCCTTTTGCACCTCGATCACTACCACGGCCAGCTGGCCTTGGTCGAACTGGCTGCGGCCCTTGGCGGTATCCTCCGGGCTTTTGCCAAGGCGCTGGCCGCATTCCTCTGTCAGCTCCGCTAGCCGCGCCATCGCGGGCTGCTCTACCACGGCAAAGCGCCAGGGCTCCAGCTTGCCATGATCGGGGGAGCGGGCGGCGGCGGTCAGGATCGGCAGCAGCTCCTCCCGCGAGGGGGCGGGCGCCACCAGCGTCTTGGCCGGGCGGGAGCGGCGCGACAGCAGAAAATCAAGGGCTGCGTCATTGCGTGCAGGCATATGTGAAACCTTTTTACATCTGTTGCTGCCTATCTCGGCAGCTGGGGGTGTTTTTTCAAGAGCCAACGGGCCTTGCGCGCAAACTGTGCCGGAAAGGCCGCAGGAGGCGGGGTTTGGGTTTCTCTGTGCGGGTGATAGCTGCGGGAGGGCGGCAAAGTCTATGGCTTTTGCCGCCGGCACAGGGCATGTGTTGCTGCATGGGGAAGCCAAGAAAGAAAGACCTGCCGGATCTGAGCCATATGTGCGTTACGGGTGCAGAGATAGCATTGCGCGCGACGCCCAAGGCGGCGCGCAATGCCATCGTGCAGGCAGAGGGCACACTGAAGGTCTCTGTCACCGCGGCGCCGGAAAACGGCAAGGCAACCGAAGCCATCCGCAGCCTGCTGGCCGCGGCGATGGGCACCGCGGCGTCGAACCTGGAATTGCGCCGCGGGGCAACTTCCCGGGACAAGGTGTTCGTCTACACCGGGCCAGGCTGAGGATCAGGGCCTGAGCGCTAGTCTTCGCCCACTAGCCGGTAGACGCCTTCAGGCAGGTCCAGAGCGGCGGCCAGGTCCCGCACCATCAGGTGCGAGAGGGTGATTTTCTGCACGCTGTCGGTGCGCGGGTCGTATTGCTCGACCGTCACGCATTCGGCAAAGGAATTGATGGTTACATCCTCGTTGAGCGGAGTGTTGTTCTCGTCAACAAGGGTGATGACCGTCGAGTCGAATTCATGTTCGATGGTAAACATGCCCCCAGCCTGCACTGCGCGCGACCTGCTGGCAAGGCCTTGCAATTGCTGGCGATCATTCCAATGTAACGGCGAACTTCCGCCGCCGGGCAATTGCCATCCCCGGGGCTTGCGCGATAATGTGCGGACGACTGTCAAAAGGATGTGCCATGCGCCGTTTTCTGTGTTTGATTGCCCTGACTGCCAGCGCCTGCAACATGGTGGTGGAACCGGGGCCCCAACCTGTCGGGACCGCGCCGCAGCAGCCGGTGCAGGGGCTGGCGCCGGGTGAGGCCAGCAGTGCCTTTGCCGCTGTCACCCGCCGGGTGGAGCCGGTGGCAGAACGCGAATGCCGCAGCCGCACCCAGGGCCTGAACTGCGATTTCCTGATCCGCATCGATCCGAACCCGAACGCCGCCCCCAACGCCTACCAGAGCCTCGACCGCAACGGTCGCCCGGTGATCACCTTCACCCGGCGGATGCTGGGGCAGATTGCCAATCATGACGAGCTGGCCTTTGTGATGTCGCATGAGGCAGCCCACCACATCCGCGGCCACCTGGCGCGGCAGGCGCAGAACTCTGCGCTGGTCAGCGTCGGCGCCGGGCTGATCACCGCGCTGGCGGGGGGCGGGTCTGCCAGCGTGTCAACGGCGCAGGATATCGGCGGCTTTGTCGGCGCCCGCACCTATTCCAAGGATTTTGAACTGGAGGCGGATGAGCTGGGCACCATCATCACCCACAAGTCCGGCTACCGGCCCAGCGTCGGCGTGCGCTTCTTCAACCGCTTGCCGGATCCGGGCGACCGGTTCCTCGGCACCCACCCGGCCAACCCGGACCGGGTGCGGGTGGTGCAGGCGACAATCGACCGCAACAACCTGAACTGACCGTGGCTGCCAGGGACACCTCCGCCCCCGCGCTGGAAAAGCTCGGCGTGGTGCTGACGGACCGCGGCTCAAAATACGCGGTCACCGGCGCCCGGGTGACCTCGCGGGAGGAGGTGGATGCGGTGCTGGCGGAGCTGAAGTCGGAGCGCGCCTACGCCAAGGCCACCCACAACACCTGGGCGGCGATGCTGCCAACCGGCGGGCTCAAGGCCGATGATGGCGAGAGCGGCGCTGGCATGGTGATCCTGCGGATGATGGAGCGGGAAGGCATCACCGGTCACGTCATCATCGTCACCCGCTGGTACGGCGGCAAGAAACTGGGCGGCGACCGCTTCCGCCGGGTGCAGGATGCAGTGCGCGCCTATCTGGACCACCGGGGCGGGAGCGCCGCCTGAAATTTCCCGTCGGTTGACCTGAGTCAAATCCCCGCCTGCCGCCAGCGGCTAAGCTGCCCCGGCAATGCATGATTACGGGGTATGCGCGATGACCGCCGAAGCTGACCTGAAAACCCACGCCGAACTGTTTGACCGGATGGCCTGCGCCGTCGGGCTGGACCTGGAGGAAGAGGCCGTGAGCGGTCATCTGCGCTTTGACGAGATTGCCGAGGCGGTGCTGCGCTGCACCCGCTGCGGCGGCGTCGGCGCCTGCCGCAAATGGCTGGCAGAGGGCCAGCGCCCGGGCGCTGATGCCCCGGATTTCTGCCGCAACCGCGACCTGCTCGGCTATCTGAACGAAAGCCACGCGTAACAGGAGCTGATGCCATGCAGCCGCTGGGCGATCCCCTTTACCATCTGCGCCTGATGGCCCGGATGGGCCAGGCCACGGGCGTTGACCTGTCCGCCGCCTTTGCCTCCGGCGCCATCAGCCACGAGGACTGGGCGGCGATGATCACCCGCTGCCGCGGATGCGATGCGCCCGCGCAGTGCGAGGCCTTTCTGGATGCCAATACCCGCACCGATGCGCCGATGCCCGGCTGCCGCAATGCGGACCAGCTGATGCAGCTGAAGGGCCGCGGCGCATGAAGGACATGGCAGCGGAGGCAGAGGGCCTCGGCAATATCTTCCGCCACCTGTGGCTGCTGCGCGCCGTGTCAGAGGCCGCAGGCGTCGATCTGGACGCGGCGGTGAAAGCTGGCCGCCTCAGCGGGCTGGACTATGCCCGCATGGTCACCAGCTGCCGCAGCGCCGGCTGCAGCAAGTCCTGTGCCCTGTGGCTGTCCGCCCGCCGCGATGACGCTCCCGCAGTGCCGGAGTTCTGCCCCAGCGCCGGTGTCTTCAAGCGGTTGATGCCCGGGTCCTGACCCTAAAGCTTGGAGTGGCTGCCGTCGCAGAGCGGTTTCTTGCTCGAGTGCTTGCAGCCGCAAAAGAACAGTTTGCCGTCTTTCTCTGCCTTATACTTAACCGGCTCGAAATCCGTGCCCTTGTGCGAGCCATCGCAGAACGGCTGCCGATTGGACTTGCCGCAGGCGCACCAGAAATAGGTCTTTCCCTCCGTCACCTCGACGGGGAAGGGGGCTTTCTGGGCGATTTCCGGAGTGTCTGTCATGGCTGGGCGCTCTCCCTGGCTGGTTGCGGTTGGGGGAGAGCGTAGCAGGGATTTGGCGCGAGGGGAGAGGCAGATAGCCGCAAGCCCGTTCGGGATGCCTGCTAACCCTAAACTCGATTGGAAACACCACTCATTTCAAAGTTGTGCCGGACTGTTGATGGTGCTCTATTTGCGTTGAGGTGCGCAAGCGCTCGTATAAGGAGAAAGACTTTGCTTCACTTTCACTACTGCTCCGAAGCCGTTTTGGGGAGTATTTTGTCATCTAGAAGAATCTGGATGACGGACCTTTCGAAAGCAAATGACAAACTTGAAGGCAGCTATTTCAAGAGTGAATTTAAAAAGTGGGCGCATGAAAAAAGCGAATTCATGGAGCGTTTGGATGCATTAGAAGATTTTGAAATGGATTATAGCGCCTTTGCAGCCTGCTTTTCGTCTGATCAAGATAACTTAGGTCAATGGCGGGCATATGCAGGCGATGGTAGAGGGTTTTCTCTTGGGTTTGACTTAGGGGAGCTTATCAATATCCATAACTCAGATTATTCATCAGATGGTGATGAGGTCGTGTTGGTAGAACAAAGGATCGAGCAGCAAAAGATTGTATATGGAGAAATCCCTGAGGAAGCATTTGAGGAAATCAAGTCGGCGACAGCTATTAAGGCATTTCGGGAGGGAGGTTGGTCGACGTTGTTCACTGAAAAGGATATTCAGTTAGTTAAGGATTACTATAAATTCAAACACAAGAGCTTTTTGGATGAGAAGGAAGTCCGAGTGTTGCGACTTGCCTCATCCATTACAGAAACCGATATCGTCGTTGACTTTCAGGGAGGTCGATTGATTTCCCGAATAGAAGTTGGTTTTCAAAGGCAAGATCGATGTGCGTTAAAAAGAATTTGTATTGGGCCTAAATCCCGTGTTGACAAGGAAACACTTAGGGCTTTCCTAAAGCGCTTAGGGCTTCAGCATATTGAGATTACACAATCTCTGGCGCCATATCGTTAGCGGCTACAGTTTAATAGCCGCGCAAGCTGAAGCTGACCTACAAAAGGCATACCCAGTTTTTCGACCGCCAACAGCGAAACTACCCAGCGTAAAGCGGTCGGCGATTAAGCTAGCTGTCCCCACAAGTCATACTCCCCCGCCTCGTCAACCTCGACCGTCACCAGATCACCGGCCTGCAACCCGTCCGTCCCCTCATCAATGAACAGGTTGCCGTCGATCTCCGGCGCATCCGATTTGGTGCGGCAGGTGGCGATTCCGTCTTCGTCTATGTCGTCGATGATCACTTGGCAAGTCTGGCCGACCTTGGCCGCCAGCTTGGCCTCGGAGATCGCCTGGGCCTTCTCCATGAAGCGTTCCCAGCGCTCCTGCTTCACCTCTTCCGGCACATGGTCCGGCAGGTCGTTCGACCGGGCACCGTCGACGTTTTCGTACTTAAAACAACCCACTCGGTCCAGCTTCGCCTCGTCCATCCAGTCGAGCAGATGCTGGAATTCCGCTTCGGTCTCGCCGGGGAAGCCGACGATGAAGGTGGAGCGCAGGGTGATATCGGGGCAGGTCGCGCGCCAGGCGTTGATCTCGTCCAGCGTCTTCGCAGCTGCTGCGGGGCGGGCCATGCGGCGCAGCACGTCCGGGTGGGCGTGCTGGAAGGGGATGTCCAGATAGGGCAGCAGCGCATTCTCAGGGTCCGCCATCAGCGGGATCAGCTCGCGCACATGCGGGTAGGGGTAGACATAATGCAGCCGCACCCACAGGTCCTCTGCCGGGGCCAGCTTGCCCAGCTGTCGGGACAGGTCGAGGATATGGCTGCGCACGTCGGCGCCTTTCCAGGGGTGGGTGGAATACTTGCGGTCCAGCCCATAAGCAGAGGTGTCCTGCGAAATCACCAGGAGTTCGCGCACCCCGGCCTCAACCAGTTTCTCCGCCTCGCGCAGCACCGCGTGGACCGGGCGCGAGGCCAGTTTGCCGCGCATGTCCGGGATGATGCAGAACTTGCACTTGTGGTTGCAACCCTCTGAAATCTTTAGGTAGCTGAAGTGCCGCGGGGTCAGTTTCACACCGGCTGCGGGCAGCAGGTCCACGTAAGGGTTCGGGCTGGGCGGCACCGCGGAATGCACCGCGTCCAGCACCTGTTCATACTGGTGCGGGCCGGTCACCGCGTGGATGCGCGGGTGATGCTCGCGGATATAGTCCGGCTCGGCGCCCAGACAGCCGGTCACGATCACCTTGCCGTTTTCCTTCAGCGCCTCGCCGATCGCCTCCAGGCTCTCTGCCTTGGCGCTGTCGAGGAAGCCGCAGGTGTTGACGATCACCGCATCAGCCCCGGCGTAGTCGGGCGAGATGCCATAGCCCTCGGCGCGCAGCCGGGTCAGGATGCGCTCGCTGTCCACCAGCGCCTTGGGGCAGCCAAGCGACACCATGCCGAGGGTCGGCTGGCCGTCACGGGGCGCCTCGCGGAACTGCGGTTCCGGGGCAAGGTCAGGGCGGAGGCTGGGCGGGTTGCTGGACGGGGTACTGGTCATGCGCGCGCATATATCAGGAATGCGGCAGGAGGCAAGGAAAACGGGGGATGCCGGCCGTGCACCGCCTGTACACCCCTTGTGCACCGGGGAGGTGCATTTTCGCCGGATGTGCCGGGGTTCGGTGTTGAAGGCGGGGCGCCAAAGCCCGTAGCCTGCGGCAAAGCGAATTTGCATGACGAGAGCGATTGATGCGTGACGAGACCCAAACGCCGGAGGCCCCTGCCGCCCCGCAGCGCAAGCTGACCCCCGCCAATGAGAACCCCTGGTATGTGCTGATGACGCTTTATGGGGATGATCATGAACGCAATAGGGAGGCTTGGAATTCATGGGTTAAGCATAAACTTCGAAAGAAACATGTTATTGCAAAATGGCAAGAGAGTTCGCCGTCACAGTCTCCACGTTCGAGCTGGAACAGCACACACGTGGCACGTTTTGATGAAGAGTGTAAACGGCGTGGTTTAGCAGGTGTTGAGCTACCTAACTCTTTAGACGAAATTGTTTTTTGCAATCTGGATTTTCCAGATGGGTTGAAAATGGATGGCTACTTCTTTTCTCAGCAGTTTTCGATTGTTCGTTGTGAACTTAGAGATTTTTCTGCACGTGACGCCCACTTTGTTGGTTCGTTGGTTTTGGAAGATAACACATTTCATTCTCAAGCTGTCTTCTATCGCACGGTGTTTTCTGGAGAGTACTATTCAGCCGGAAACGAATTTTCAAAAGGAGCCAACTTTAGGTACGCACAGTTTGAAGGCATGCTGTCTAGCCTGCACGACAATTATGCACAAGAAGCCGCGTTCTCTGCTAATAGATTCCATGAGCAGGTTAACTTTGGCTGCACTCGGTTTGGCCAGGCCGCTTCCGAGATTGATCATGATTGTTTGTTTCAGAATTGTGAATTTCTAGCTCCAACAAATTTCCGCGAAGCAAGGTTTGAAGAGTTTTACCCGGACTTTCACGGTGTGATGCTTCATGAACGGACTCTCTTTTCGGCGGGTGACGACTTTTGGCCGAAAGTTGTGAAGCAACCTCTGGAACAAGCTCGTAGTACCTGCTCTTCCATCCGCCATATCCTCGCCAAACAAGGCCTCCCCGAAGACGAGCACTTCTTTTTCCGCCGCGAGATGCATTTTGCCGGCAGGATCGGCCCCATCTGGCAGCGGCTCCCCTACCTGATGTTTGGCTGGTTCTCGGAGTATGGCTATTCCATCGCACGCCCGTTTTGGTGGCTTTTTGCGATTTGGTTGCTTGGCACCTTCGTCATAGCGGAGCACTTTGTGGCCGAAACCTCCGAGTCTCTGCTCGGCTCTGATGACTGGACGGCGATGGCGCTGAGCTTTTCAAACCTGTTTCCGGTATTCGGGTTCGGGCGGGCCTATTTCGGGACTGACTTTCTGCAGGCTTTACCGCAGCATCTGAAGGTTTTCTCCGGCATCCAGACCGTCGCCAGCCTGCCGCTCCTGTTTTTCCTCGGCCTGGGCCTGCGTCAGCGGTTCCGGTTGCGCTGACCAACAGCCGCAAACGCGCGAAGCTTTGATGCCGTGCGGCGGCTTCCTGCATTGCGCCCCCGCGCTCAGGCGGTAAGCTGGGGAAAAGACCCTCGGGGAACAGGGGTGCAAGGCAAGAGGAGCGGGCCAATGAAGCTGATATTCCGGGTGGTGACGGCGCTGGTGCTGACGGTGGTGCTGCTGGCGGCGCTGGTGCTCTTGCTGCCGGGCGAGAAGATCGCGCGGCTGGCAGCGGATCAGCTGGAGACACAGACCGGGCGCAAGCTGGATTTTGGCGGCAAGGTGCGCTTCACCTTCTGGCCCACGCTGGGCGTCAAGGCCGATGCGGTGACGCTCTCCAATGCGGATTGGGCCGGGCCGGAGCCGCTGCTGCGGGCGGAACGGCTGACCATCGGGGTTTCCGCCGCCGAGCTGATCCAGGGCGATGTGCGGGTCACCGAGGTCTCTGCCATCCTGCCGCATCTCAATCTGGCGACCAATGCGGAGGGTGTTGGTAACTGGGTGATGGGCGGCAGCGGCGCGGCGGCGGGCGGCTCGGGCACTGCAAGCGGTGGTGCGCTGCCGTTGCGGATCGAGGCGGTGGAGCTGACCGGGGCCTCGCTGCGCTATGCGGCCCACGGCGAAGCGCCAGTGGAGATGAAGAACATCGACCTCAGCCTGTTGTGGCCGGACCCGGCAGGCACCGTGAACGCCAAGGCAACCCTGCGCCCGGCGGGGGAACCGGTGGAGGTGGACGCGGAGATCGGCACCTTTGCAGCCTTCCTGGCGGGGGAGGTTTCGTCGGTCGGCGCAACCATCACGGCACCGGGCGGCAAGGGGCGGTTTGACGGCCACGCCGGTATCAATGGCGAGGCCAGCGGGCGGCTGACCTTTGGGGCAGAGGATGCGCTGAAGACCGGCGTGGCGCTGGGGGTGTTCCTGCCGGATGCGCTGGCGCAGAAGGCGGTGTTTGGCGCCGATGTGACCTATACTGCCGACGGGCGGCTGTCGATGCGCGACCTGGCGCTGGAGCTGGGCGCCAACCGGCTGACCGGTGCCGCGGATGTGGAATTCAGGGACCGCCCCAATATCACCGCGCAGCTGCGGGGCGGGGCGCTGGATTTCACGGCCTTTGCGGGCAGCGCTGGCGGCGCGGGCAGCGGCACCTCCGGCAGCAGCGGCTGGCCGGAGGACGTGATTGACGCCTCGGCGCTGGGGCTGGCGGATGCGGTGGTGGACCTGACGTTTGACAGCCTGCGCACTGGCGGGGTGAACCTTGGGGCCAGCAAACTGAACCTGACGGTGGAGCGCAGCCGCGCGGTGCTGAAATTTCTGCCGGCGGCGATGTTCGGCGGCCAGGTGCAGGGGCAGCTGGTGGCCAACAACCGAAACGGTCTGTCAGTGGCGGGCAAGATGACCTTCACCGGTATCCGGCTGGAACGCGCGCTGGGTGAAACCGCGGGCTATGACCGGCTGAATGGCGAGGCGCTTGGCGAACTGGAATTCCTCGGCTCCGGCAACTCGGTGGCGGCCATCATGCGCTCGCTGAGCGGCAAGGGCTGGCTGGAGGCGGGCAAGGGCTTCTTCACCGGGTTCGACCTGGAGCAGCTGATGCGCTCAGGCGGCAATGGCGGCAGCACCGTGTTCGACCAGCTGACCGCGAGCTACACGATCGAAGGCGGCAACCTGCGCAACGAAGACTTGCTGGTGCTGCTCAAGGGGTTCCGGGCCGAAGGTAAGGGCCGGATCGGGCTGGGGGCGCGCGACATCGACTATTTGTTTACGCCGCAGCTGGTGCGGGCGGGCCGCGATCAGGTGCTGACCATTCCGGTGCGCATCCGCGGCAGCTGGGACAATCCGGACATCCGCCCGGATTTCAGCCAGGCGCTGCAGCCGAAGATCGAAGAGATCGAGCAGGAAGCCAAAGACCGGGTGCGCCAGAAACTGGCTGAGGAGCTGGACCTGGAAACCGAAATCGCGCCCGAGCAGGACCTGAACGATGTGCTGAAACAGCGGATCGAACAGGAAGCCCGCGACCAGCTGCTGCGCCTGCTTGGCGGCGATTGACCCATTGGGCCTGCAGCCGGGTCAAGGAAGGCCGCGCGGCCTCCGGGCGCAGCCCGGCGCGCCCTTGACGCGGTTGCAGGCGTCTTAAACTGGGGAACGCGCATCTAAGGGCAGAGCTGGCCTTAGGTCGCTTCTCAGCCAAAAGAAAAGCGCCCACCAAAGGCGGGCGCGGATCGCCTGCGAAGCAGGCGAAATCCCTCATGTGAACCGGGATCAGATGGTCTGGTCGTAGTCGCCCACCAGCGGTTCAGTGCGGATCACCGCGTCGATATCGGCAAAGATCGCCCGCATTTCCGCCTCGCTTTCGGAACTTTCGCAGACCACCACCAGGTTCGGGGTGTTGGAGGACGCCCGCACCAGCCCCCAAGAGCCATTGTCCAGGATCACCCGGGCGCCGTTCACGGTGACAACTTCCTTGATCGCCCGGCCTGCGAATTGCTCGCCCGCCTCATGCTTGGCAACCAGCTTCTGCACCAGCCGCTCCAGCACCTCGTATTTCTCGGTGTCGGCGCAGTAGGGTGACATGGTCGGGGTGGACCAGGTCTTGGGCAGCGCCTTGCGCAGATCGGACATCGACATATCCGGGTTGCGGTCCAGCATCTTGCAGACCTCAACCGCCACCCGCATGCCGCAGTCGTAGCCGCGGCCAACGGGCTCAGCCAGGAAGTAGTGGCCGGATTTTTCAAAACCTGCCAGGGCGCCGATTTCCTTCACCCGCCGCTTCATGTGGCTGTGGCCGGTCTTCCAGTAGTCCGCCGTCACACCGTTTTTCTGCAGTTCCGGGTCGGAGGCGAACAGGCCGGTGGATTTCACATCCGCCACAAAGGTGGAGTTCGGATAGATCTTGCTGAGGTCGCGGGCCATGATCACGCCAACCTTGTCGGCAAAGATCTCCTCGCCCTCGTCGTCGACCACGCCGCAGCGGTCGCCGTCGCCGTCAAAGCCAAGCGCCAGATCGGCGCCGGAGGCCTTCACCGATGCCGACATATCGTGCAGCATCTCCATGGCTTCAGGGTTCGGGTTGTAGTGCGGGAAGGTGTAATCGAGCTCGTTGTGGCTCTCGACCACCTCGACGCCGATGCGCTTGAACAGCTCCGGCGCAAAGGCCGAGGCGGTGCCGTTGCCGGTGGCGCAGACCACCTTGAGCGGGCGGGACATTTTGAAGCCGCCGGCCAGGTCGTCCAGGTAAGCTTCCTTGACGCCCTCCACGAACTCATAAGAGCCGCCGGGGGCGGGCTGGCCTTCGCCGTTCAGCACGATGTCGCGCAGTTCGCCCATTTCGTCCGGGCCATGGGTCAGCGGGCGGTCAAAGCCCATCTTGACGCCGGTCCAGCCGTTGGGGTTGTGGCTGGCGGTGACCATGGCAACCGCGGGCACATCCAGGTGGAACTGGGCGAAATAGGCCATCGGCGACAGTGCCGGGCCGATGTCCTTCACTTGGATGCCGGCCTGCATCAGGCCCAGGATCAGCGCGTTTTTGATCGCCAGCGAATAGTCGCGGTAGTCGTTGCCGACCGCGATCACCGGGTCGATCCCGCGCTTGCGCATCTGGGTGCCGAGGCCCAGGCCCAGGGCAGTCATGCCGGGGAGGTTGATCTCCTCCGGGTATTTCCAGCGCGCATCATATTCGCGGAAGCCTGTGGGCTTGATCATCGCGTCGCGCAGAAAGCTCCAGGTGTTCGGGGTCACCTCGGACAGCGGTTTGCTCATGTTGAAAATCTCTTTTTAGGTCAAATACGGATCGGGTCGGCCTTGGCCAGCGCGTCAAAGCGCATCAGGCTATCGATCAGCTGCGGCATCTGGTCGAGGTAGATCATGTTCGGCCCGTCGGACGGTGCATTGTCCGGGTCCTGATGGGTCTCGATGAAGACCGAGGCGATGCCCAGCGAGACCGCTGCGCGGGCCATCAGCGGGGCAAACTCGCGCTGGCCGCCGGTGGAGCCGCCCTTGCCGCCGGGCTGCTGCACCGAATGGGTGGCGTCCATCACCACCGGATAGCCGCCCTGTGCCATTTGCGGCAGCGAGCGCATGTCGGCCACGAGTGTGTTGTAGCCAAAGGAAGTGCCGCGCTCGGTCAGCAGGATGTTGGTGTTCCCGGTGCTTTCGACTTTGGCGACCACATTGGCCATGTCCCAGGGCGCCAGGAACTGGCCTTTCTTGATGTTCACCGCCTTGCCGGTGTTGCCCGCAGCCAGCAGCATGTCGGTCTGGCGGCACAGGAAGGCCGGGATCTGGAGGATGTCGACGGCCTCAGCCGCCACAGCGCATTGTTCCTCGGTGTGGACATCGGTCAGCACCGGCACGCCGAATTCGCGGCGGATGGTGTCCAGCACCTTCAGCCCCTCGTCAATGCCAAGGCCGCGCTTGCCCGACAGCGAGGTGCGGTTGGCCTTGTCGTAGGAGGCCTTGAACACGAACTGGGCGCCTGCCTTGTCGCAGGCTTCCTTGAGTTGCCCGGCAATCATCCGGGCGTGGTCTTCGGTTTCCAGCTGGCAGGGACCGGCGATGAAGGTCAGCGGACGGTCATTGCCAACGGTGAGGCCGGCGATATCGATGTTTTTCATGGGTACCCGATGGCTTTACGATGAGACCTGCTCCCGCAGGATGGACGCGGTGAGCGAACACATCAGGTAAATACCGGAAAAGATCAGGAATGCCAAAACGGTATTCTCGAACTTGCGCGGATAGGAGGGCTCGTCGCTGGCAACCGGTTCCACCGCGGTGGTCAGGTAGCGGACCTGGCGGTTGGCCTCCAGCCGGGTGGTTTCCACTTGCTGCAAGGCCGATTGCAGCATCAGGTCGCGGGTGGCGAGGTCGGCCTGCGCCATCTGGATCTGGATGCGCAGGTTGGCAAGCGAGTTTTCGCCGGCCGAGGCATCGACCATCCGGTTGTTGAGGCTGGAAATGACCGCCTCCAGCCGCCGGATGTCGGCCTCTGCGCCGCTGACCTTGGCCCGGTTCGGGCGGGCGTTGTCCTGCAGCGCGGCCAGCTCCAGCCGTTTTTCCTCCAGCTGGATTTCAAAGGTGCTGATCTGGGTGCGCAGCGAGGCCACCACGCCCTCGGGATCGAGGACGGCGCCCTGCTGCTGCAGCACCACCAGCCGTTCCTGCGCCGCGCGGCGCTGGGCCTCGGCGTCAAGCAGGGCCTGCTCCGCTTCGGACATCTGGTCGGCGCGCTTCTGCTGCGAGAGGTTGTTTACCTTCTCCTGCGCATAGGAAATCAGCTTGCGCGAAAACTCCGCCGCCACTTCGGGGTCCGCGGCAGAGACCTCCATCCGCACCACGCCCTCGGTCGGGTCGTAGCCAATCTTCACATTGCGGTTGTAGGTGGCATAAGCCTCCTCATTGGTCGGATTGCTCTCCAGCCGCTGGATCGGGTCCAGCCATTCCTGGGTGAAATGCGCCTTGAAGCCGACTTCGTCGTCGAGCCGCAGCATCGCCTCTTTCGACATCAGGTAGCTTTGCACCGCGATTGAATCCTGGCTGGTGGCAAACTGGGTGCCGCTGAGCAGCCCGCCGACGCCGCCGGCCGCGCTGTCGGCCTTCAGCACCAGGAATTCGGATTTGGAGGAGAACATCGGTGTGGCCACCGAATAGAAGTAATAGCCCGCGGCCAGGGTCGGCAGCATCACGAAGAACGCGAGCCGCGCCGCCAGCAGCGACAGTTTGCGGCGGCGGCGGCGGGCGATGTCGCGCTGGATGTCCTGGATTTCGCGGGCACGCCGCTCTGCCGGGCTCAGCTCTGTCGAGGGCAGGTTGGTTTTGCCGGCCGGAACCGTTTGCGGCAGCTGGACAGAGCCGGGGGCGGGCGGGGTGCCTGCAGGCTGCGCCTTGTTCTGGGGCACCACCAGCTCCAGCATGTTGGCGCGTTTGAATGGGTCGATGCCGCGCTCTCGCAGCATCCGCACCGCTTCGAAATCCGAGGTGGCGGGCAGGTTGTGCTTCTGCGCCATCCGCCGTGCCAGGCGCAGCTGGCGGCCGGTGAGACCCTCCTGGCGGATCGCGTCGATATCGGTTTCCATCCTGGTTTCGCGGGGCGAGTTGACCATGCCGGACATCGGCGCGCCGCCATCCCCGGCGCCAGCCGGTGCAGCCCCCGAAGGCGCGGCCGCCGGGGCTGCCGGTTGCGCAGCGGCGGCAGCGCGCGGCTGCTCCGGCGCTTGCGGCTGGGCCTCGGCGCCGGCAACAGAGGCGCTGCGGCGGATGCGGAACTTCTTAGCTCTCGGTTTCGTAGTCATAGAGCTGTTTCGCTTCTTCCAGAGTGTCAAACATGTGCAGCTGCCCCTGCAAGAGGACGGCAGCTGAACGGGCAAATTTTTCCAGCGTCTTGGCCTGGTGCGAGACGATGATGATCGTGGTGGTCTGCAGCCGTTCCTGCAGGATCTCGCCGGCCTTGCGGTTGAATTCCACATCGGTGGTGGAGGGCATGCCCTCGTCGATCAGGTAGATGTCGAAATCCAGCGCCAGCATCAGCGAGAAACTGAACCGCGCCCGCATGCCTGAGGAATAGGTGCCCACCGGCTGGTCGAAATATTCCTTGAGCCCGCAGAGCCAGCGGCAGTAGGCCTCCACATAATCCGGGTCGAGGCCGTAAAGCTTGGCAATGTAGCGGCAGTTCTCCATCGCCGACAGGCGGCTGATGACGCCGCCCATGAACCCGAGCGGGAAGGACACCTTGCAGTTGCGGCGGATCTCGCCCTCGTCGGGTTTTTCGAGGCCTGCCATCATGTTGATCAGGGTGGTTTTGCCGGTGCCGTTCGGAGCCAGCACGCCCAGCGATTTGCCGGGCTCGATGCGGAACGACACGCGGTCAAGGATCACCTTGCGCTGGGTTCCTGTCCAAAAGGACTTGCTGACGTTTTCAAACTCAAGCATCGCTTGTTCCGGTACTGCCCTTGCGGCCCAGTGGCGGGCTCTGTTGTGCCTCATTGCCCAGGCGCTTACAGCGCGCCCATGGCCCTTTCTTATCAAAAGAGTGTTAATGGCCTACGGGGTGAATTTGGCCTTATTATGTCGAATTGTGACATAAATCATCAACCAAGTCTTAACCAATTTGCCGCCTGTCCTGACCGCAGGTGCCGGAAATTGCAGGCAGAACGGACTTACGGGGCGCAAGATGGCTGTTTCCAAAGCTGAAACAATGAAGGCCAGCCAGTGGCTGAAGGCGCAGATTCGCAACTGCCGGATCTGCGCGGACCGCTTTGCAGCGACCGCCACCGCGCATGCGCCTCGCCCTGTGGTGTGGTTCCGCCCTACAGCGCGCATCCTGATTGCAGGCCAGGCGCCGGGGCTGCGGGTGCACGAAAGCGGCCGGCCCTTTACCGATCCTTCCGGCGACCGGCTGCGGGCCTGGCTGGGGCTGAGCGAGGCGGAGTTTTACAACAAGGACCGCGTCGCGGTGGTGCCGATGGGGTTCTGCTTTCCCGGTTACAACGACAAGAAAGCTGACCTGCCGCCGCCTGCGGTCTGCGGCAAAACCTGGCATCATCAGGTGATGGACCACTTGCCGGAGGTGCAGCTGAAGGTGCTGGTGGGCGCCCATGCGCAGCGTTATCACCTGGGGCTGAAGGGGCCGGTGACGGATGTTGTCCGCGGCTGGCGGGATCATGCGCCGCAGGTCTTCCCCTTGCCGCATCCGTCCTGGCGTAATACCGGATGGCTGAAGAAAAACCCCTGGTTCGAGGCGGAGCTGCTGCCGGTTTTGCAGGCCCGGGTGAAGGAGCTGATGCGATGACAGATGAAACCCCGCTGGATCTGGCCCACGCCGCGATGGAGGCTGCGCCCGAGGATGATGCCGCCCGGCTGCGGTTCTATGAACGGCTGGCGGATGCGGAGCTGTTCCTGATGCTGGAGGAAGAAGCTGAGGGTGAGCAGATCTCGCCAGTGCTGTTCGACACGCCTGATGGTGCCTTCGTTCTGGTGTTCGACCGGGAGGAGCGGCTGGCGCAATTTGCCGGCCAGGCGGTGCCTTACGCGGCGCTGTCGGGCCGGGTGGTGGCACAGATGCTGGCGGGGCAGGGGGTTAGCCAGGAAATTGGACTGGGGCTGAACCTGGAGGTGGCGCCGTCGGCGTTCCTGATCCCGCCGGAAGCCATCAGCTGGCTGCACCAGACCCTGGGCCATGCACCGCAGGAGGTCGAGGCAGGCGTCACCGAATTCACCGCTCCCAAGGGCCTGCCGGAGGCGCTGCTGACGGCGCTGGACGCCAAGCTTGCCACCGCGGGCGGGCTGGCGGCGGCGGCCTATCTGGCCGGTGTGCGCTATGCTGGCGGCGGGCAAGGGCATCTGTTGGGCTTCGTCGGTGCCAAGGAGGCCGCGCAGGCCTCGCTTGCCAAGGCCGCCAGCGAAGCGCTGACCTTCTCCGGCATTGAGGCCGGTGCGATGGATGTGGGCTTCTTCGCGGCCGAGGACCCGGTGGCGGCCAGCCTGGCCCGCGTCGGCCTGCGTTTTGACCTGCCGCAGCCTAAGGCGCCGCAGGAATTGAAACCGGTGAAACCCGGCAGCGACCCGGAAAAACCGCCACGGCTCAAATAGGCATTTCTCGCCCACCGCCGTTTTCGCCTTATCTGCTGCTGCAAGGGCAGGGCTGCGGCCCGCGTCCGGCAACCCAGCAGGGAGGGGAAACGATGTCCATCAAACAAACCGCACATGATTTCTGCGAGGCCTGCGATGCGGGCAAAGGATGGGAGGTGTGCCAGGAATGGTGCACGCCGGACGCCACATTCTCGGTCCAGGCGGATGCGCTGGCAGAGATCAAGACGCTTACGGAATATACCGAATGGGCCAAGGGGCTGCTGACACCGATGCCGGATGCCCATGCGGAGTTCAAATCCCTCACGGTGGATGAGGACGCCAGCCGCGCGATCTTGTTTGCGGTGTTCCATGGCACCCATACGGTGGACGCCGGAAACGGCGCGCCGACGGGCAAGACGGTCGCTTCGGACTATGTCTACGTGCTGGACTTTGACGGCGGCAAAATCCGCCACATGACCAAGGTCTGGAACGATGTGCATGCCCTGACGCAGGTGGGCTGGATGTAGCCGGAAAAAAAGCGCCCGCGGCGAGGCGGGCGCTTGGCAATCCTTGAACCTGAGCCTTGAAGGCGGGGGTTATTCTGCCGGTTCCAGCTTATCCTGGGTGCGGGTCTCGAAATCGCTGGCGTTGTGGCGTTCATGCAGCTGCGTTTCCGGATCTCCGGAGGTGCGGTTCACCATGCGGCCGCGCTGCACCGCCGGGCGAGCGTCGATGGCCTTGGCCCAGCGGACCACGTTGGTGTAGCTCGCCGCATCCAGAAACTCTGCCGCATCGCCATAGTTGCGACCCAGTACCAGCTGGCCGTACCAGGGCCAGATGGCGATATCGGCGATGGTGTATTCGTCACCCGCAATAAATTCCCGCTCGGCCAGCTGCCGGTCCAGCACATCCAGCTGACGCTTGGTTTCCATGGTGAAACGGTCGATCGGATACTGCCACTTTTCCGGCGCATAGGCATAGAAATGGCCAAAGCCGCCGCCCAGGTAGGGCGCGCTGCCCATCTGCCAGAACAGCCAGTTCAGGGTCTCGGTACGTGCCGCGCCCGCCTTGGGCAGGAACGCCCCGAACTTCTCCGCCAGATGCAGCAGGATCGAGCCGCTTTCGAACACCCGCACTGGCTCCGCGCCGCTGCGGTCCAGCAGGGCCGGGATCTTGGAGTTCGGGTTCACCTCGACAAAGCCGGAGCCGAACTGGTCGCCGTCGCCGATTTTGATCAGCCAGGCGTCATACTCGGCATCTGTGTGGCCCGCGGCCAGCAGCTCCTCGAACATCACGGTGACCTTCACCCCGTTCGGGGTCGCCAGCGAATAGAGCTGGAAGGGGTGCTTGCCGGCGGGCAGCGTCTTGTCGTGGGTCGCGCCTGCAATCGGGCGGTTGATCGAGGCAAATTCGCCGCCGTTCGCCTGTTCCCATTTCCAGACTTTCGGCGGGGTGTAGGGGGTGTCGCTCATCTGTCGGCCTTGCTCTCAATTGTTTCCTGTTGCGTCTCAATCGCACGCGCTGCGGCGACCGGCTCAGCCAGAGATAAGGGGTGTTCCGGAAATTCCAATGACTGGAAGGTCTGCACGCGGAAATTTTACAATGTGCTCACATCCTCTCGTTCCCGGACACAGAGCCGTGAGCCCCCCTTCGCATTTGCTGCCGGGGCGGTAATGTCAGTGCCAAGGCCGGTGCGTTGGACCGGTGCCCGAATTGAAGCGATCACCGATGAAAGGGATGATTTCATGAAGCGTCTTGTTTTTGCTGCTGCGGCAGCGCTCTCCTTTGCCCTGCCGGCCTTTGCCGGGGAGCAGTATGTCGATGGCACCGGCTATGCGGTGTCCGGCTACGACGTGGTGGCCTACCGCAGCCTTGAGATGAACCCGGTCGGCACCCCGCAGACCGCCCCGGTGCGCGGCAGCACCGAGTTCACCGCCGAGTATAACGGTGCCACCTGGGCCTTCGCTTCGGCAGAGAACCGCGACATGTTCTCCGCCAACCCGGCCTATTATGCGCCGCAGTATGACGGCCACTGCGCCTATGGCGTCTCCAAGGGCGGCAAGGTACCGGCCAACCCGAACCTCTGGCGCATCGTCGACGACAAGCTCTATCTGAACATCACCGACGTGGTGGTTGGCTTCTGGGAAGAGGACATCCCCGGCAACATCAACCTGGCCGAAGGCAACTGGCCGGGCATTGAGGGTAAGGCGGCCTCGGACAGCGTGATCCCGAAGTTCACATCTGAGGGCCCGGTCGCGAACTGATTAGCGTTTGCAGGCAAGGCGAGGGCTTTGCCTGCATGCTCCATTCAAAGCTGCTATTGGGCCAAGGCCCAGCGATCGGCGGCTCTGAGCCCGCATCGCCAAATGCTGCACTAGGCAGTTAGCGGCAAGGAAACGCGTAAAGCCGCCATTGGCCGAAGCATGTTCGGAGCCAAGCTGCCGTTGGTCCCGCCTATGGCCGCCGCAGTGCAGCTTGGTCAAACCTTCCGGTCAGGTGCAACACAGCATCCTCAGAGAGCCGGGACCCGGGTTGCAGGACATTAGTGAACATTCGGCACAATTCTATGTACTGTCTGGCACCAATGATTTGGGCAAATCGGCCGGAACCACCAGGAAAATACCATCTTGGAACATCGTTAGCCCGGACATCCGACCCGGCCTAGAACGATGATGGCGTGCACGCGCTGATGACTTTGCACACCTTGTCTCCGGCGTTGCGGAACCGGTGTGGCAGGATGCTGGAAAAGTAATAAGCGTCTCCTGGGCCTAGAATTCGGGATTGCCCATCTACTGTGACTTCCAGACGCCCCTCAATTACGACTGCACATTCCTCGCCCTCATGCGACAGGGCTCCACGGCCCGAGTCTGCACCGACACCGTACTCTTCAATCAGCATCTGCAGCTTTCGATTCCGCCGCTCACCTGCGACCAGCAGGTAGGACACGCCCGGCGACCCCAGGTCCCGCATACCGCTGCGGGGGAAGAAAAAGTTGTCCTCGTTCTTCAGTTCGAAGCTGAAGAAAAAACCCAGGTTAACATCAACACCTGCGAGAATTTTCTTGAGCAGAGCCACTGAAGGCTGGGTTGATCCGCTCTCGATCTGGGAAATCGTACCGCTTCCCACCCCCGCGCGCTTGGCCATCTCGCGTTGGCTGAGACCTTTTGAGGTTCGAATCAATCGCAGGCGTCTTGCGGTTTCCAGATCGGGTGCCGAAGAGTCGCCCATTGTGATTTCCTGCTTCTGATCGAAAGCACCTTAAGGCGGCACGATCTGTTTTTCAATGACTTAGACATTCCTACAAAGCCGGGTGTGCGAAAGGGTGAAACTTTGCAAGTATCTCTCATCAAATAATAATCTGCCTTGCAAGGAATGGATATGCCCGTTCAGTCAAATACCATGTCGTCTTTCTGGATGCCGTTTTCGGCCAATCGTGATTTCCTTCGCGAGCCCCGCATGATCCAGTCTGCCGAAGGGATGTACTACACCAGCTCGGACGGCCGCCGGATTATGGACGGCACAGCGGGGTTGTGGTGCGTTAATGCAGGCCATCGTGATCCGCTCATTGTAGAGGCAGTGCAGAAGCAGGTTCACGAGCTGGACTATGCTCCGAATTTCCAGTTTGCCCACCCGCAGGCGTTCGAGCTTGCGGGTAAGCTGACGGCGATGATGCCCGAGGGGATGAGCCATGCGTTCTTTACCAACTCGGGGTCTGAGTCGGTCGACACCGCGCTCAAGATTGCGCTGCATTACCACCGGATGCGCGGCGACAGCGCCCGCACACGTCTGATCGGGCGTGAACGCGGTTATCATGGCACCGGATTCGGCGGCATCTCGGTCGGGGGCATCGTGAAGAACCGCATGCACTTCGGCACTCTCCTGACCGGAACCGATCACCTGCGTCATACTCATGATCTGGAAAAGAACGCATTCACCCGCGGCTGCCCCGCGCATGGCGCCGAACTGGCCGATGATCTGGAGCGCATCGTTGCGCTGCATGATGCCTCGACCATCGCGGCCGTCATCGTCGAGCCGATGGCAGGGTCCACCGGAGTGCTGCTGCCGCCCAAGGGGTATCTGCAGCGGTTGCGCGAGATCTGTGACCGGCACGGCATCCTGCTGATCTTTGACGAGGTCATCACCGCGTTCGGCCGTCTGGGTGCGGCAACCGCGTCGGAATATTTTGGCGTTACGCCGGACATCATCACCACCGCCAAAGGGCTGACAAACGGCGTCATCCCGATGGGCGCGGTCATCGTGTCCGACGCGATCTACAATTCCGCCATGGAAAACGCCGACGCGCCGATCGAATTGTTCCACGGCTACACCTACTCGGCCAACCCGGTGTCCTGCGCAGCCGCACTGGCGGCGCTGGAAAGCTACGAACAGAGCGACCTGTTCCGCCGCGCGGCGCTGCTGTCGCAACCGTGGGAGGATCAGCTCCACAGCCTGAGGGATCTGCCCAATGTCATCGACATCCGCAACCTGGGGCTGGTTGGTGCCATCGAGCTGGCCCCGCGCGAAGGCGCGCCGGGCGAGCGAGCCTATGAGGCGATGAAACGCGCCTGGGACGCTGGGATCATGATCCGGGTAACCGGCGACATCATCGCACTTTCTCCGCCGCTGATCATCTCGGAACCTGAAATCAACACGCTTGTTCAGACACTTGGCGAAGTTCTGGCTGAGCTTCCGTGACCTTTCCCCTCTAAATCCAAAGGACTGCAATCATGAAAGATGCTGCCCCGATCGCTTCGATCGGCCACTATATCTGTGGCCAAAACACAGCTCCCGACGGCGAAACCACCCAGGCCGTCTACAACCCCGCAACCGGTGAACATACCGGCGATGTGTCCCTGGCAACCGTCGAAACCGTGAACGCTGCGGTCGCCGCGGCCAAGGCGGCCTTTCCTGCGTGGTCGAACACGCCGCCGATCCGCCGGGGCCGGCTGATGAACAATTTCCTGGCGCTGGTGCGTCAGCACAAGGACGACCTGGCCCGCGCCATCACTGTCGAACACGGCAAGGTCTTCACCGATGCCCAGGGCGAGGTCGAGCGCGGCATTGATATCATCGAGTTTGCCTGCGGCATCCCGCAGCTCCTTAAGGGTGATTACACGGAGCAGGTGTCCACCGGCATGGACAACTGGACCACACGCCAGGCCCTGGGCGTCGTGGCCGGGATCACGCCCTTCAATTTCCCGGTCATGGTGCCGATGTGGATGTTCCCGATCGCCATCGCCGCAGGCAATACCTTCATTCTGAAACCGTCGCCGACCGATCCTTCGGCTTCTCTGCTTTATGCGGATCTGATGAAGCAGGCAGGCTTCCCCGATGGCGTGTTCAACGTCGTTCAGGGCGACAAGGTTGCCGTGGATGCACTTTTGGAAAACGAAGACGTCAAGGCTGTGTCCTTTGTCGGCTCGACCCCGATTGCCAACTACATCTACGAAGTCGGCGCCCGCCACGGCAAGCGCGTCCAAGCCTTGGGCGGGGCCAAGAACCACATGCTGGTGATGCCTGATGCCGACATGAACAAGGCCGCCGACGCGTTGATCGGTGCAGCCTACGGTTCAGCCGGAGAGCGCTGCATGGCGATCTCGGTTGCGCTGCTGGTTGGCGATGCCGCGGACAAGCTGATGCCGGTGCTGAAAGAACGCGCCGAGACCCTGAAGATCAAAAACGGTCTCGAACTGGACGCAGAAATGGGGCCGATCGTCACCGCCGCCGCGCGCGACCGGATCAAGGGCTATATCGATAGCGGCGTCAAAGAAGGTGCTGACCTGCTGGTCGATGGCCGCGGCTACACCGTCGACGGGCACGAAGGCGGTTACTTTCTGGGCGGCACCCTGTTCGACAACGTTACCCCGGACATGAAGATCTACCGCGAAGAGATCTTTGGCCCGGTTCTGGCCTGTGTCCGCGTGCAGAACTTTGCCGAAGGCTTGCAGCTGATCAACGACCACGAGTTCGGCAACGGCGTGTCGCTGTTTACCCGGGACGGCAACGTCGCGCGTGAGTTCGGCAAACAGGTTCAGGTCGGCATGGTCGGCGTCAACGTTCCGATCCCGGTGCCGATGGCGTGGCATGGCTTCGGCGGCTGGAAAAAGAGCCTGTTCGGCGACATGCACGCCTATGGCGAAGAGGGCGTCCGTTTCTACACCAAGCAGAAATCCATCATGCAGCGCTGGCCTGAAAGCATCTCGGAAGGTGCTGAATTCGTCATGCCAACGGCCAAGTGAGCCTCTCTTTCCTGGAGTGAAGACAATGTACATTGGTGTACCCAAGGAAATCAAAAACCACGAATACCGCGTCGGGCTAACGCCCGAGAGCGTGGCTGAGCTGATCACGAACGGTCATGCGGTGCTGGTCGAAACCGGTGCGGGCCTGGGCATTGGCGCCGATGACGATGCTTATCGTGCTGCTGGTGCGGAGATCGCAACAAACGCAGCCGAGGTGTTTGCCCACGCCGAAATGATCGTGAAGGTGAAGGAGCCGCAAGCAGCGGAGCGTGCGATGCTGCGCGAGGGGCAGATCCTTTATACCTATCTGCATCTGGCGCCAGATCCGGACCAGACCAAAGATCTGGTGAACTCTGGCGCGGTCTGCATCGCTTATGAAACGGTAACGGACGATAGCGGCGGTCTGCCGCTCCTGAAGCCGATGAGCCAGGTTGCAGGCCGGATGTCGATCCAGGCCGGTGCTGGTGCCCTGGAAAAGGCCCAGGGCGGGCGCGGGGTTCTCCTGGGCGGTGTGCCTGGGGTGAAGCCCGGCAAGGTTGTTGTCATCGGCGGCGGTGTTGTCGGTTTCAATGCCGCGCAGATGGCCGTTGGCCTGCATGCTGACGTCACCATTCTGGACCGGAACCCGGCCGTTCTGGAAAAGCTCGAAAACCACTTTGAGGCATCCGCCAAGGTGGTTTACTCAACCCAGGCCGCGCTGGAGGAAGAGGTTTCCAATGCCGACCTCGTGATCGGGGCGGTTCTGATCCCCGGCGCCGCCGCACCCAAGCTTGTTTCGCGTGATCTGATTGCGAAAATGAAACCCGGTGCAGTGGTCGTGGATGTTGCCATTGACCAGGGCGGATGCTTTGCGACCTCCAAGGCAACGACACACGCAGACCCGACCTATGTCGTTGATGATGTTGTGCATTACTGCGTCGCCAATATGCCCGGCGCGGTGGCCCGGACTTCGACCTATGCGCTGAACAACGTGACCCTGCCGCATGCCATCGCCATTGCGAACAAGGGCTGGCAGCAAGCGCTGGCCGACAACCATCACCTGCTGAACGGCCTGAACGTGGCCTACGGCGAGGTGACCTGCAAGGCTGTGGCCGATGACCTCGGATACGGCTTCGAGGATCCCAGAAATTTGCTGACTTAAGCAAATCCGCGCCCGCAACAGCATGCCGCTGTGCGGGCGTTATTCGTCAAACAGGAGGAGAACTACCCGATGAGTTTCAACAAGATTACCAAAGGTCTGGCCGCTGGCGCGCTGAGCACTCTGATGTCGACCGCGGCTTTCGCCGAAGACATGACCCTGCGTTTCGCAGGCGTGTTCCCGATCGACCACCAGGGCACAAAAATGATGGAACAGGTTGCCGCAGATGTTGCAGCAGCCGATGTTGGCCTGAAGATCGACGTGTTCCCTGCAAACCAGCTCGGTTCCGGTGAAGCCTTGTTCGAAGATGTCGCCCGCGGCAACATCGATCTGGCTTCGGCTTTTATCTACGCCGACACCGATCCGCGCCTTGAGTTCCTGTCCATGCCGTTCCTGCTTGGAGGATGGGATGACATGGAAAATACGCTGCTCAACATGGATTCCGAGTTCAACACCATCCTGCAGGAGATCACCGACGAATACGGCGTCCGGGTGATGGCTCAGAACCCTGAAGGGTTCATCGGCATCGTTGCTTCGCAAGAGCCCCAGAACTGGAGCAGCTTTGAGGACAAAGGCATGAACATTCGTGTCTGGTCGTCCAGCGTTGTGAAGTCGATGGTTGAAGAACTGGGCTACCAGGCAACAACCATGGCATGGGGGGACATCTTCCCGGCGCTTCAAGCCGGTATCGTCGATGGTGCGATCTGCTGCACCAAAACCGCGACCTACTCCATCTTCGCCAAGTCGGATGTCGGTACCCACTTCGTCGAGTACAACTCGATCTCCGAACTGACAACGTTCTATGCATCGCAGCGGACGCTGGACAAGCTGAACGACGCACAGCGTGAAGCGTTGCAGGCGGCTCTGACCAAAGCGTCGAATGATTTCTTCAGCTACAACCGCGAAAACGACGAGGTTTTCGGTCAGAAGCTGCTTGATAAGGGCTACACCATCCTTCGCCTGAGCGATGAAGAACAGGCTGCGATGGCCGCACATGTTCAGGAAACGGTCTGGCCGCAGATGGCAAAAAGCGTTGGTCAGGACATCATCGACCGCCTGCTGGCAGCCAAGAACAACTGATCAGGAAAAGGGCCGGCAGACCAGCTGGCCCTTTTTTGTTCTTGAGCGAAACAATGGGAGGGAGAAAGATGTCCGTTTCGGTAAGCGAACAACCACCAGCCGCCGGGAACGAAGTTCACGGCATTCGGAACAAAATAACCGACGAATTGCCGGCCATCATTGGCTACCCGATGAAGGCGATCGCATTTCTCATGAGACAGATTGTAATGGTGTCAGGGTTCCTGATGGCATTCACCTTTGGCGCGGTTGTTGTCATCAGATATGGCTTTGGCGGCGATCTTTTCGCCTACGAAGAATGGCTGTTGGGCATTAGCATCGTGGGCTTCTTTGCAGGCGCTGTTCTGGCCTCTGCGCGCAATCTGCATATCAACGCGGATATTCTGGGCATCGTCATCCAAAACCCGCGGATGATCTGGTGGCGCGGGTTCATCGTGCTGACGGTCGAGCTGCTGGTGATCCTGTTTCTCATGTACGCGTGCTATGTCTCGCTGCTTGACGACTTCTCGTTCCCGCGGCTGCGCGCAACCCCTGTGCTGCGCATCCCGTTTGTCACCTGGCGGATCGGGATCATGGTCGCCTTTGGCTTCATGGCGATGTTCACCACTGCCTATCTCTACGTGCATATCCGTCAGGGTCTCGGTCTCCCTCTCAAATCAGCTGCTGCCAAGGAGGCCGCAAAATGATCATCACCGGTAGTCTTCTTATCGTCTGCGCCATGCTGCTTCTTGGGGTCAGCGTTTTTGTGGCCTTCGGGGCGGTCCTGATTTTCATTGCCATGGTCGGTGATCAGTCGATCACAGGGTATTTGCCGACGGGGTCCACGGGAATCCGGTCACTGGTTCTGCTGGCCATCCCGCTCTTCATGATTGCGGGTGGCATCATGGAAAAAGGGCGGATCGCGGCGCCTCTGGTTTCACTCGCCGAAATGTTCATTGGCCATATCAAGGGCGGGCTGAGCGCTGCGGGCGTCCTGGCCTGCGGGGTCTTTGGCTCGATTTCCGGCAGCGCCAACGCCACCCTGACCTGCATCGGCGGCATCATGATGCCGCACCTGAAAAAGGCCAACTATCCCGGCGGGCAGTCGGCCGCTCTGATCGTGGCGGCAAGCCCTCTGGGCC
Source organism: Leisingera sp. ANG-DT (assembly GCF_000813785.1). Taxonomy (NCBI): domain Bacteria; kingdom Pseudomonadati; phylum Pseudomonadota; class Alphaproteobacteria; order Rhodobacterales; family Roseobacteraceae; genus Leisingera; species Leisingera sp. ANG-DT. The sequence goes on along the minus strand of NZ_JWLE01000025.1, from coordinate 56,900 downwards.
TTCTGATCCCGCCAAGCTCGTCGCACATCCTGTATGGCTGGGTGGCACAGCAGCACGTGCTGAAATGTTTTCTGTCCACCGTGATCCCCGCGTTCATCCTGATCACCCTGCTGATCGTCGTGAACCAGTTCATGCTGCGGAAATACGATGGCATTAACTTGACAGAACGCCCCAGGCCATTTCTGCCCACCTTTGGCCGCCAAGCGCGCCTGGCGGGACCTGCGCTGATGATGCCGCTGATCATTCTGGGAGGGATCTACGGCGGTATCATGACCCCGACCGAAGCCGCCGGCATCGCCGTGGTCTATTCGATCCCGATTGCGATCTACTTCTACCGCGGCCTGACCTGGAAAACGCTGGCCCAGACCATCCAGAATTCCGGCGTCACAATCGGCGTGGTGATGGTCATGATCTTCATGGTTCTGATCGTGTCGGACAACCTGATCTCGCAGGGCGCACCGCAACTGGCCAAAGATCTTGTTTATTCCGTATCTGACAACCCGATTGTGATCCTGCTGATGATCAACATCGTGATGATCCTGATCGGGATGCTGATGGATGATATCTCTGGCCTGCTTCTGGCGACCCCGATCCTGTTGCCCATCGCGCAGAGCACCGGAATGGACCCGATCCATTTTGCTGCCGTGATCGGCGTGAACCTGGGCATGGCGAACATCACACCACCCACGGCGCCGCTTCTCTATCTTGGTGCCCAGGTCTGTGACGAACCGGTATCGCGTATGCTGTGGCCGACGCTGATCTTTATCATCTTCGCCTGGCTGCCGACGCTGATGCTGACGACCTTTGTCCCCGAGCTGGCGCTCTTCCTGCCTGACCTCCTGCTCAGCAAATAAGGGGGCCACCTATTGCTGCGCCCCCCGGACCGGGGGCGTTCCCCTGCCGGCGGCGGATGCCGGACAGGCAGCCGCGAACCTTCAGCCCCAGAAACTGAACACAAGAGGAACACCATGTATAGCAACATACTCGTAGCGCTGTCCCTGGAACATGGCATCAGCGAACAGGCACTCTCCGCAGCACGGGCCCTCCTGTCCGAGGGTGGTCAAATCACCGCAGCCCATATTCATGAGCCGCCGAACAAACAGATCATGTACTACATGGAGCAAAATGTTGTCGAAAAATCCTACCAGAAAGCCCAGGCGAGCCTTGCCGACCGGTTACAGGGTGAGGCGGGTGTGAACTCCGTCATTCTGGAAAGCCAGTCAGCGGGCCGCGCGATAACGGAATATGCCAACAAGCAGAAAATCGACTGTATCGTCCTTGCCTCGCACAAACCCGGGATGAAGGAGTTCTTTCTGGGTTCGACCGCCGCGCTCATAGTTCGCCACGCTCATTGTTCGGTTCATGTCCTTCGCTTGTAACGGCTGAAAAGAGCCACAGAATGATCAACCAACCCTGTGAAGATGGTTTGCAATCAAAGCAGGGTTGGAGCATTTCTTAATTATGCCGATTGGACTAATTGGCTGCCACCTGACTTGGGACAGCTAGATAGAGGGCGTGTTTGCGACGCCCTCCAGCGCGCATTCCGGAACCCTTGCATGGCGGGTTCGCAATGTTCTGCCCATTCTTTAAGGATTGGCCGTAATGAGAGCACCTGATCCGGCCATAAGCGTATGAGCAGCGAATTCAGCCTCCGCGCCGCATAAGTGTTATCCAACCCGATGAATTGACATACCTGCTCTCTAAGCAACGCGGACACAGCCCGATGTTTGGCTGATGTTTGGGTTGCGTGGGGGATATCTGCCGCTAGATGCTCTTGCGACAGCTGAACGCCTTTTGCCACGTAGCACTAATTGCCAAAAGGCGGGCCTCAAAAAGAAAAGCCCCGGACGCAATGCCGGGGCTAGATTCACTAAAGCGGCCAAGCCTCAGCGGCGGCGGTCGCGGCGCGAGGACATCGGTTGGAAGGCCACGCCCACATGCGCCTCGCAATAGGGTTTGCCCTGCTGGGCGGGCAGGCCGCAGAACCAGAAGTCCTCGGTCGCCGGGTCGCCCACCGGCCATTTGCAGGTGCGCTCGGTCAGCTCCATCAGGCCCAGCTTCTTGGCCTTCTTCTCGATCTCGTTGACCTTGGCCAGCGCCTCGGGGCTGATTTCATTGGCGGAGGGCTGCGGCGGCAGCGGCTGGCCGGCCGGGATGATCTGGCGGCGGGCCGGGGTTGCGGGCTTGGCGTCCGCGGAGGGCTGGGCCGCGGCCGGGCGGGCCGGTTCGGTCTTGGGTTGCGGCTTGGGCTTGGCGGTAGCCGCAGGTTTCGGCGCGGCGGCTGCAGGGGCGGCTGCCGGCTTTTCCTTCGGCTCCGCCGCCTTGGATCCGCCGCTGTTGCGGTTGGACAGGCCGAGGCGGTGCACCTTGCCAATGACGGCGTTGCGGGTGACGCCGCCCAGTTCCTTGGCGATCTGGCTGGCCGACTGGCCCTCGCCCCACATTTTCTTGAGCAGTTCGACGCGCTCGTCTGTCCAGGACATCTGTTGCCTTTCCAAGCTAATAGCGGCCCCAGGGGTTCTGCGGCCGCCATCATATTCCGTGTGATCCCCTATTCTAATCACTGCGGGCGGAGTTACAAGGCATCTTGCGCCCATTGGCCCAGCCGTTATGCAGTCGGGCAAGGAAATGCAGGGGGCAGCATGGCAGAGCAGGGCTATCAGGTGGAATTGGGCGCGCGCCGGTTCGGGCGGGTGAACTGGCTGGGGCTCAAGGCGCTGGCATGGCGCGAGGTGAAGCGGTTCCTGGCGGTCTGGACCCAGACTCTGCTGGCGCCGCTGGTGACCGCGGCGCTGTTCCTGATGATCTTCAACATCGCCATCGGGCCGAAGCGCGGCGATGTGATGGGGGTGCCGTTCCTGACCTTCCTGGCACCGGGCATCATGATGATGACGGTGATCCAGAATGCCTTTGCAAACACCTCATCCTCCATCGTTATTGCCAAGGTGCAGGGCAATATCGTCGACACGCTGATGCCGCCCCTGTCGGGGCTGGAGATCCTGCTAGGCTATCTGGCGGGCGCCGTTGCACGCGGCACTCTGGTGGCGCTGGGCATCGGGCTGGGGCTGATGGCGGTGCTGCAAATCGTACCTGCGCATCCGCTGACCGCACTGGTCTTCATCGTGCTGGGCGCGGCGTTTCTGGGCGGCCTCGGGATCGTTGCCGGGGTTTTTGCCGACAAGTTCGACCAGATGGCGGCAATCACCAATTTCATCGTCACACCCTTGGCTTTCCTCTCCGGCACTTTTTATTCGGTCGAGGCGCTGCCGCCGGTGCTGAAAGTCATCTCGCATCTGAACCCGGTGTTCTACCTGATCGACGGAGTGCGATTCGGGGTGATCGGCACCTCGGACAGCCCGCCCTTGCTGGGGCTGGCGGTCTGCAGCGGTGCCACCTTTGCGGTCTGCCTGCTGGCCTGGGTGATGCTGCGCACTGGTTACCGCCTGAAACCCTGACGCCGCTACTCCGCGGGCAGGGGGTCTTCCGCTGGCGGAGGCGCCGCCTTTCTGCGTCCCAGCCGCGGATGCAGCTTGCCAGCCAGCAGCGCGGCATAAGCCGCAGCCGCGGCGCCAGCGGCAAAGATCCCAGCCAGCGGCGACACCATCAGCACCAGCCAGGCGGCCCCCGGCGTCAGGATGCCGGAGATATCCCGGTAGCTGGAGTAGACCGCCGACATCTCGGTGCGCTCGGAGGGTTTCACCGCCATCAGGAATGGCAGTCCGCCGCAGATGTCCAGCAGGATCAGCGCGGCGGACCCCGCCATCAGCAGGCCGACCGCAACATCTGGCCAGCCCTGCAACGCTGCGGCACCGCCGAAACACAGGGCGACGATCAGAAAACCGGTGCGCACCGCCAGCCGGATCGAATGCTGCTGCACCCAGCGCTGCAGCAGCGGCGCGCCGAACAGGCAGGCGTTGGTCACGGACAAGAGGATGCCGCCCAGTTCCTGTCCCAGCCCTTTTTCAATGGCAAAGATCGGCAGGTAGACCACGTAGATCCACCAGCCAGCCGACCGGATCACCGCAAACAGGAAGCCGGTGATCAGCCGCGGCTGCTCCAGAAAGCGCGGCAGGTATTTCAACGGGCTGGAGGCCGGGCCGCGGGCGCGGGCGATCTGCTTGCCGTTGCCCATCCGCATCCACCAGAAGGCGGCCAGCATCAGGAGCGCCGCAGCACCGGAAATCAGGAACGGGGCAGGCGGCCACCAATCCAGCAGCAGCACCCCCGCCATTGGCCCGGCGGTCCAGCCCAGGGCTGAATAGAACATCCGTGAGGTCTCGCATTTGCCCAGTTCGACCCGGGAAATGTAGTCGAGTACATAGGCGTTGAAGCAGATGAAGGTGGTGACCGCCGCCACGGTGTTGAGCGCCAGCGCCGCCAGCACCGAACCCGGGCTGCCTTCGATCGCCAGCGCTGCCGAGGCCACGAACATCGCCGCGCCCAGGGAATAGGCCCAGCGGCGCGGCACCAGCCGCACCAGTGCGGGCACCATCAGCCCCGCGAGCAGCGACAGGATACCCACCGCGAAATAGGAGGCCGAGACCAGCCCGGCATCCCCCAGCGCCCGGTACATAATCAGCGGAAAGACTGAGATCAGCGTGCCGCGCACCACCGCCTCCAGCCCCGCCAGGATGCCGAAATCCCGGACCGAGGGCACCGGCGCGTGGCGCAGCCATTCTGGGATTCGCCGCTCGTGCATGGGTATTCTCCTGTCCTGTTACAGAGCAGGGTGCCGTGCCGGGCAGGCGGAAATTGCCGGTTTTCGACCTCGGCGTCGCGATGGGGCCATTGAAGGGAATAACTTTTTGTGAGGGTGGCGGCCCGGGGCTATCTTCCCGCGGTTGCCGCGCGGCCCGCGGTCGGCCGCACCCGGCCTTCGCGCCAGGCCAGAACAGCGGCGCCCGCCAGGATGATGCAGGCGCCGAGGAAGGAGATGGCATCCGGCACCACACCAAAGCCGAGGAAATCGTAAAGCGCAGCAAACACCAGCGTGGCATAGCTGAACGGCGCCACAAAGGACGCATCGGCCCGCGCCATCCCGTTGATGAAACAGGCCTGCGCGCAGGCCATCAGCAGCCCCAGCGCCGCCAATGCGCCCCATTGCCCGGTGCTCGGCATTTGCCAGACCGGCAGCACCGCGCAGCTGGCAATCATCATGCCCAAGAGGTTGTTGAACCACAGCACCTGCAACGGTCCCTCGCGGCCAGCGAGCTTCTTGATGAAAATCAGCTCCAGCCCCATCACCGCCGCCGCGCCCAGGGCCAGCAGCGCCGCGGGCTGGAAGCTGGCGGGCGTGGGGCGCAACAGAATCATCGCGCCGATCATCGCAACCAGCGCCGCGCCCCAGCGCCAGGGTCCGACCCGTTCCCCCAAGAGCGGGATCGCCAGCAGCATGCCGAAAACCGGGTTCAGGAAGGTGATCGCGGTGGCATCGGCCAGCGGGATATAGGCAACCGAGGCAAACATCAGCGTGACCCCGGCCCAGCCGAAGGAGGTGCGTCCGATGTGATAGCCCCAATGCGGGCGGATGAAGTGCGGGCGCAGGATCAGCACGGCGGTTGAAATGCCGATGAAGGCAAACAGGAAGCGCCCGTGGCTGATCTGCAGCGGATGCAGCGGTGCACCCAGCACATCTGTCCCCAATGACTTGGCCAGCAGAGTGGTGCCCGCAATGAAGGTGGTGGCCGCCAGGATCAGGGCAGCGGCCAGGGCGGGGTTCTGCGGGGTGTTGCGCGTCATGGCACCAGCGGTGCGGCAAGCCGCCGCGGGATGCAAGGGGAAAGGCTGCGGCAGCTGTCGTAATTTGCCGCCAGGGCGGGCGCGCTGCCCTCGCAGGTTTGTAAGGAAGAGGGGCGCTGCCCCTCTTGGCCTGCGGCCAATTCACCCCGGAGTATTTCGCCAAAGGTGAAAGGGCCGGGCGGCGCTTTGGCGGGGAGGGCTGCACAAAAGGGGTTTTCTTTCGCCAAAACCTCCACTATGGAACCCATCCATGATCAAACGCGCACATACCCCCATTTCGCGACGCCGACGCCGCCTGGTGTAACCGGCCCCTGATCCCCTGTGCCTGCCGTGCAGCACATCCCCCATTCGAAATCCAATGATCCACCGTTGACCCAAGGCCAAGCTTACGTCACAGCTTTGGCTTCCACCTTTGAAAAGGATGATCCCGATGATCCCGTCCGTTCTGCCGACCTACAACCGTGCCCCGCTTGAGTTCGTCAAAGGCGAAGGCGCCTGGCTGACCACGGCGGACGGGCGACGCTTTCTGGATCTGGGCTCCGGCATCGCGGTCAACGCGCTGGGCCATGCCCATCCGGCGCTGGTGGAGGCACTGACCACCCAGGCGCAAGCCTTGTGGCATGTGTCCAACCTCTACCACATTCCCCAGCAGCAAGCGCTGGCGGACAAGCTGGTGGAGCATACCTTTGCCGACACCGTGTTCTTCACCAACTCCGGCACCGAGGCCTGCGAGCTGGCGGTGAAGATGGCGCGTAAGTATTTCTATGACAAAGGCCAGCCGGAGCGGGTCGAAATCATCACCTTTGACGGCTCCTTCCATGGCCGGTCCTCGGCCGGCATCGCCGCCGCTGGCTCCGAGAAGATGGTCAAGGGCTTCGGCCCGCTGCTGCCCGGTTTCGTGCATCTGACCTTTGGCGATCTGGATGGCGTCACCAATGCCATCTCGGACAGCACTGCTGCCATCATGATCGAGCCGGTGCAGGGCGAGGGCGGCATCCGCCCGGTCCCGGATGCAGAGCTGAAGGCGCTGCGCCAGATCTGCGACGACAACGGCCTGTTGCTGATCCTGGATGAGGTGCAATGCGGCGTCGGGCGGACCGGCAAGCTGTTTGCCCATGAATGGGCGGGCATCGCTCCGGATATCATGATGGTGGCCAAGGGCATCGGCGGCGGCTTCCCGCTGGGCGCAGTGCTGGCCACCGAGGATGCCGCCAGCGGCATGACCGCAGGCACCCACGGCTCCACATACGGCGGCAACCCGCTGGGCTGCGCAGTGGGCTGCGCGGTGATGGATCATGTGGCTGACCCGGACTTCCTGGCAGAGGTGAACCGCAAGGCGGGTCTCTTGCGGCAGAAGCTGGAGGGGCTGGTGGCCGACCATCCAGAAGTCTTCGAGGAAGTGCGCGGCGCCGGCCTGATGCTGGGCCTCAAGTGCACGGCAGCCAACATAGATGTGGTCAACGCGGGCTACGCCAACGAGCTGATCACCGTCCCGGCTGCCGACAACGTGATCCGCCTGCTGCCGCCGCTGACCCTGAGTGATGAGGACATCGCCGAGGCCGTCAGCCGTCTTGATAAAACTGCCGCCCAGGTCGCAGCCTCCTGATCTTCACCTTTGCAGAAATACTCCCGGGGGTCCGGGGGCAGGCAGCCCCCGGCCTTCGCCAGAACAAAGCGATACGACTATGAACCATTTCCTCGACATCCACAAAACCGACCCTGCCGACCTGCGCGCCATCATCGACCAGGCTAAAGCCACCAAGCAGGCGCGCCTCGGCCGCCCCAAGGCGGCGCTGGATGATGAGCTGCCGCTGAAGGACCGGATGGTGGCACTGATATTTGAGAAACCCTCAACCCGGACCCGGGTGTCCTTTGATGTCGGCGTGCGCCAGATGGGCGGCCAGACTATGGTTCTGTCGGGCAAGGACATGCAGCTGGGCCATGGCGAGACCATCGCCGACACCGCCCGCGTGCTCAGCCGCTATGTCGACATGATCATGATCCGCACCTTCGATGAGACCGTGCTGACCGAGATGGCGGAGTACTCCGATGTGCCGGTGATCAACGGCCTGACCGACCGCACTCATCCCTGCCAGATCATGGCGGACGTGCAGACCTACGAGGAGCACCGCGGCTCCATCAAGGGCAAGAAAGTGGTGTGGTGCGGCGATGGCAACAACGTCTGCGCCTCCTTCATCCATGCGGCCGGGCAGTTCGGCTTCGACCTGACCTTCACCGGCCCCTCGCAGCTGGACCCGGAAGAGGAGTTCATGGGACTGGCGCGCAAGGCTGGATCGAAGATCGTGGTCGAGCGCGACGCCGTGAAGGCGGTGGAGGGTGCCGATCTGGTGGTCGCAGACACCTGGGTGTCGATGCATGACAGCCAGTCTTCCAAGGAGCGCCGCCACAACATGCTGCGCCCCTATCAGGTGAACGACGCGCTGATGGCGCATGCCAAGCCCGATGCGCTGTTCATGCACTGCCTGCCGGCCCACCGCGAGGAAGAGGTGACCTCCGCCGTCATGGACGGCCCGCAGTCGGTGATCTTTGACGAGGCCGAGAACCGCCTGCACGCGCAGAAGGCCATTATGCGCTGGTGCCTGGGCGGCTAAGGTCTGGCATTCCGGTTTTGCCAAGGCGCGCAGCAGGTGACACTGCTGCGCGCCTTTTTCGTGCGCTATGCGCCCATGACGCAGGGGCATGGGAGTTTGCACTGGCCGCTGGGCGCGGTTTCGGCAAACCTCCTGCCAAGAATTTCACCGCGAGGATTTCCCATGGACCGCAGCACAGCCCTGTTGATCGTCGACATGCAGCAGGAGATGGCCAACGTGGCCGCCTCTGGCCGCCCGCAGGCCAACCCGGATGCGGAGGAGACGGTGGCCGAGCTGGCCGCAGCCTTCCGCACCGCGGATCTGCCGGTGGTGCATGTAATGCATGACGATCCGCGGCCCGAGAGCAAGTTCCGCCGCGATCTGCCCAGCGGCCAGCCGTTGCCCTGCGCGGTGCCGCAGGAGGGCGAGGCGGTGTTCTGGAAAATCGGGTCATCCGGGTTCTACGGCACCGGGCTGGAGCAGCATCTGCGGGACGCCGGGATCACCCGGCTGGTGATTGCGGGTGGGGTGGCAGCCTTCTGCGTCAACTCAACCGCCCGCTCTGCCGCCAACCTCGGGTTTGAAATCGAGGTGGTAGAAGATGCGCTGATCGCCTTTGACATGCCCGCGCGCAACGGCGGGATGCTGGATGCCGGGACCGTTCTGGAGGTCACGCTGTCCGCCCTGCACGCAGGTTTTGGAAAGGTGGTGACCGCGGCAGATGTTCTTGCGCAGCTGCCTGCCGCGGCAGAGGCCTGATTCAGCCTTCGGCCAAGGCGCTGCCCGATAAACCTTGTGTCATGAGTGGATTGCCGTCAGCATTTCACTCAAGGACAGGGGAGGGCTGGCAATGGCAGGCACATCATCCAAACCGCAGGCGCTGATCGTCGGGGCCGGGACCGGTCTGTCGGCGGCTTTCGCCCGGCAGCTCTCTGCTGCGGGCTATGCGGTGCATCTGGCTGCCCGCAATACGGACAAGCTGGAGACGCTGGCAGCAGAGACCGGGGCCGTGCTGCACGTGCTCGATGGCACCGACACCAACGGGACCTCGGCACTGATCGACGGTTTGCCCGGGGAACTGCGGGTGGCCTGCTACAACCCCTCGGCCCGGCTGCGCGGTCCTGTTGCAGAACTGGAGCCGGAAGCGGTGCGCAAGGCAGTGGAGATCACTGCCTATGGCGCCTTTGTGCTGGGGCAGGCGGCGGCCAAGAGGATGCTGATGCAGCAGGCCTTGGACGGGCGGCGCGGCACCATCCTGTTCACCGGCGCCTCCGCCGGGGTGAAGGGCTTTGCCCAGTCCGCGCCCTTTGCGATGGGCAAGTTTGCGCAGCGCGGCCTGGCGCAATCGATGGCGCGGGAGCTGCACCCAAAGGGCATCCATGTCGCCTGGGTCAATATCGACGGCGGCATCCGCAATGCCGCCCGGCCAGAGCGGACAGAGGCCGCGGATAACCCCGACAGCATGCTGGACCCCGATGCCATTGCCGCGGAGTACATGCATCTGATTAACCAGCACCGCTCCGCCTGGAGCGACGAGCTGGTGCTGCGGCCTTGGGTGGAGCGGTTCTAGGGGCTGAAACCAAGGCAAAGAAAACCCCCGCAGCCGGATGGTGCGGGGGTTCCTAATGTGAATGTGGTGCAGCTCAGCTGACGAAGGTATTGAGCAGCAGGTAGATCACCGCGGACAGCAGCGCGGCAGCAGGCACGGTGATCACCCAAGCGGCCACAATTGTCATGAAGTGGCTGCGGCGCACCAGCTTGCGGCGGCGGCGTTCCTCCGGCGCGATGCGTTTCTCCACCGGGCGGCCTGCGGCGGATTTCTTCAGGCGGCGCTCCATGTGCCACTCGCGGAAGAAGCCGACGCCGAACACCGCGCCCACCGCGATATGGGTGGAGGAGACCGGCAGGCCCAGCCAGCTGGCCACGATCACGGTGATGGCGGCGGACAGCGACACGCAGTAGGCGCGCATTGGGTTCAGCTTGGTGATCTGGCTGCCGACCATGCGGATCAGCTTGGGGCCGAACAGGAACAGGCCAAAGGAAATGCCGAAGGCGCCGATCACCATCACCCAGGTCGGGATTGCGACCTTGGCGGCAAAGTCGCCGAACTCGGTGGCGTGCACGATGGCGGCCAGCGGGCCAACCGCGTTGGCCACGTCATTGGCGCCATGGGCAAAGGACAACAGGCCCGCGGAAATCACCAGCGGCAGGCCGAACAGCGCCTTCAGCGACTTGTTGCGGTTCTCCATGCCTTCGGACTGGCGCTTGATCAGCGGCGCGGTGATCACATAGGAAACCGCGCCGATGCCGGCACCGATCAGCAGCGCGGTCTGCAGGTCAATCTTGACGATCTTCTTCAGGCCTTTGAGGGCCAGATAGGCACCAAAGGCGCCCGCCATGATGGCAACCAGCACCGGCACCCAGCGGCGGGCAGCGGCGATTTTGTCGTCCTGGTAGATGATCCTGGCTTTGATGAAGGCCAGGAACAGCGCGGCGATGATGCCGCCCAGCACCGGCGAAATGACCCAGCTGGCGGCGATCTTGCCCATGGTGGGCCAGTTCACCGCGGCGGTGCCTGCGGCGGCCACACCGGCACCCAGCACGCCACCCACGACAGAGTGGGTGGTGGACACAGGCGCGCCGACCCAGGTGGCCAGGTTTACCCATAGGGCCGAGGAGATCAGCGCTGCCATCATCGCCCAGATGAAGATGCTGCTGCTGCTGACTGCGGCGGGATCAATGATGCCCTTGGAAATGGTCGAGACCACATCGCCGCCTGCCAGCAGGGCGCCTGCGCTTTCACAGATGGCGGCAATCACGATGGCGCCGCCCATGGTCAGCGCATTGGCACCGACCGCCGGCCCCATGTTGTTGGCGACGTCATTGGCGCCGATGTTGATCGCCATATAGGCGCCAAAGGCCGCGGCGGCGATCACCACCATGCTCATGGCGGAACCGCCGAAGAAAACGCCGGCGGCAAGGCCCGCCAGCACGATAAAGGCCAGCGCGATGCCCGGCGCCACCAGCGGGCGGGAGGCATAGCTGGTCGCGAGCTCCAGCTGGGAGATCCTGTTCAGATCCTTATCCAGCGTGTTCCATTGCGGACGCTGATCTTCGTGGCTCATCATCGCATTCCTGATTCCGGGGTCTGGGCACGCGCCTACCCCCGCTCAGGACACGGTTCAAGCGTTTGACATAAAAATGTCACATAACTTTTACAAACGGTGCAGAATGTCCCGCAGTTCCGGCTCATCCACCAGCCCGGCGGCCTCTGCGGGCTTCATCCACTGGCGGGTGCGCTCGCTGGATTCCGGGTAATCATCCTCCAGCTGCTCCACTTCGACCTCGAAGATCAGCGTTGTGACGGGCTCTTCGGTGCCGTTGTCGTGGCGCTTGGTGAAATGGTATTCACCGATCGGCTGCGGCGTGATGCGGGCCGGTTTGACGCCGGCTTCTTCCCAGGCTTCCTGCAGCGCCGAGTCCGGTCCGTCCTTGCCCTCAACCGGCCAGCCCTTGGGCAGGATCCAGCGCCCGGTGCCGCGGCTGGTGATCATCAGCACTTCCTTGCCGTCCGCATCCATGCGGTAGCACAGGGCGGCGACCTGCACGCGGGCAGGGCGCTGCAGCATCGGTTTGATGATCTCGTTCCAGGCGCGGGTCAGGGGGCTTGTCATTTGTGCTCAGCCTTTTGTTGTTGGGGAATATCCCGTGTCGTGTGTGTAACTGCAGGAATCTACGCCTGATTGACCGGGGTTGCAAGATGATGCGCGGGTTTGCCGTGCAGCAGACCGCAGGCCTCAGGCGGGGCTCCGGCCCGCTGATCCGCGCATCACAGATGCACCGCCAGCCGTTGGGCCGGGCAGCGCGGCTCAGCCGCGCTGCGTTTCGCTACTTGCGCCGTTTCGCCCTGAGCGTCGGGTCTTCTTGGGTCGGGTCTTCGGGCCAGGGGTGCTTGGGGTACTGGGCGCGCATGTCTTTTCTCACATCTGCATAGGAGCCGGCCCAGAAGCCCGGCAGGTCGCGGGTGATCTGGATCGGGCGCTGGGCGGGCGACAGCAGCGAGACCTTCAACGGCACGCCGCCCACCGAAGGGTGCCGGGTGACGCCGAACATCTCCTGCAGGCGGACCGAGATTTCCGGGATCTCGCCGTCATAGCTGATCGGAATCTTGCGCCCAAGCGGGGTTGTGAAACTGCCCGGCGCCTCGCGGTCCAGCATCTGCGTCTGTTCCCAGCTGAGCGCCGCCTTGAGCGCGGGCAGCAGGTCAAAGCGTTTCCAGTCCTCGGCCGATTTCACCCCGTCCAGCATCGGCAGCAGCCAGTCTTCCAGGTTCTCCGTCAGACCGTGCAGTGAGAAATCCGGCAGTTCATGGCCTTCCGCCCTGACCAGTTCCACCCGCGCCGCCAGCCGCGCGGCAGCCCCGGTGAGCCGCAGGCCGAGGTCGCGCACGCCGTCGAGCATCGCCCGGGCCACGGCGTCCGGCGGCACGTCCTTCCAGATGCGGTCGTCCAGCACCACGGCGCCGAACCGCTCCTGCTGGCGCGCCACCACCCGCCGGTCGCGCTTGGACCACTCGCATGTGTCCTCCCAAGTGATCTGATCCGCAAACAGCTCGCGGATCTCGGCCAGCGAGATTTGCGCCGCCATGCGGATCTTCGCCTCGCGCGGGTTGCCGTCGGTATCCAGCGCCACGATGAACGGTGCCCCCGCCAGCGTATCGCCGCCATCCAATATGGCGCCCTTGCCTCCGGACAGCACGAACCGTGGATTGTCGCCCTTGCGGCGCTGGCCGACGCGGTCCGGATAGGCGAGGGCGGCCATCATCGCGGCAGACAGGCCCGCATCCCGGTGGCCTGCCTGTTTCTCCAGCCGCCGCGCCTCGCTCCTGATCCGCTCCACCACCGGGCGGTTCAGCTGGTAGGGGTGATTGCGCGCAAACCCCTTGGGGTCCCGCAGCGCCTTCAGCCGCAGCGACAGGTCCGCAGGGGCGCCGCGTAGCGGATCGCGCTCACCCAGAAGGGCCGCCAGCGGTGCGGCTTCGGGGCCTGCCTGCAGCAGCATATGCCCAAGCCGCGGATGCAAGGGCAGGGCGGCCAGCGCCTTGCCGTGCTCGGTGATCCGCCCCTGGGCATCCAGGGCGCCCAGCATCGCAAGCAGCGCCTGCGCCTCTGCCAGCGCGCCCGCAGGCGGCTGGGTCAGGAACATCAGATCCTCCGGCGCCGCGCCCCACAGCGCCAGCTCCAGCGCCAGTGCTGTAAGGTCGGCGCTTTCGATCTCGGCGGGCGGAAACGCCATCAGCGCGCCTTCTTCGCCCTTGGTCCACAGCCGGTAGCAGAGGCCCTCCGCCACCCGGCCCGCGCGGCCCTGCCGCTGGGTCGCCTCGGCGCGGGTCACTTTCTCTGTCACCAGCCGCGACATGCCGGAGCCGGGATCAAACCGCGCGCGGCGCGCCTGTCCCATATCGACCACCACGCGGATATCCTGAATGGTCAGCGAGGTTTCGGCGATCGAGGTCGCCAGCACCACCTTGCGCCCCTGTGCCTCGGGCTGGATCGCCGCGCGCTGCTCGGCAAAGGGCAGGGCGCCAAACAGCGGCCGGATATGGCAGTGGCCGGGCAGCCGTTTTTCCAGCGCGCCGGCGGCGCGGCGGATCTCGCTCTCGCCGGGCAGGAACACCAGGATGCCGCCGCCGGTGGCCTTTGTTTCCCGTTCAGCCTGCACCACCAGATCCGCCAAGGCGTCCACGCGCCGCGCTTGCGCGGGCAGGGGGCGCTCCAGCCAGCGGGTGTCCACCGGGTAGCTGCGCCCCTCAGACGTCACCATCGGCGCATCCATCAGCGCCGCCACCGGCCCGGCGTCCAATGTTGCCGACATCGCCAGCAGCATCAGGTCATCGCGCAGTGCGCCCGCCACCTCCAGGCATAAGCCAAGACCCAGGTCGGCATTCAGCGAGCGTTCGTGGAATTCGTCAAAGATCACCGCGCCGATGCCGGGCAGGTCCGGGTCCGATTGCAGCATCCGGGTCAGGATGCCCTCGGTCACCACCTCGATCCGCGTGGACTTCGACACCTTCGCATCACCGCGCACCTTGTATCCGACGGTCTGGCCGGGCTTCTCCCCCAGCGTTTCCGCCATCCGCTCCGCTGCGGCGCGGGCGGCCAGGCGGCGGGGTTCCAGCATCACGATGCGGCCCGCGGTCAGCCCGGCCTCCAGCATTGCCAGCGGCACCCGCGTGGTCTTGCCCGCGCCGGGCGGCGCCTGCAGTACGGCACGGCCGCGGGCGCGCAGGGCGTCCAGAAGTTCGGGAAGGGCGTCTTCGATCGGCAATCTGGTCATTCCGCCTTATCGCCAAAGGGGCGGGGGAGGTCCAGCGGCCTTGCAGCGCCCGGCAATCCGCAAACCGCCTCAGGCGCGGCGGATTTGCCGCCTTTCCTGCGGCGTGCGCTGATGTAGTCTGCCCGCCAGACGGCAGGGGCTGGACTTTGCGGCGCGGCTTGCGCCAAGGTCCCGCCCATCAAGACAGGAAGGCACGCATGGACACCGATGAACTGACGCAGAAAATCCTCGATGGCGACCGCCGGGCGCTGGCCCGTGCCATCACCCTGGTGGAAAGCGGCCGCGAGGATCACCGCGCCAGGGCGCAGGAGCTGCTGTCGGAACTGGCCAAGCACAAACGCCAGTCGCTGCGCATCGGCCTGTCGGGCACGCCGGGCGTTGGCAAATCCACCTTCATCGAAAGCTTCGGCATGATGCTGACGGGCCTCGGCCTGCGGGTCGCGGTGCTGGCGGTTGATCCCAGCTCCGCCCGGTCCGGCGGGTCGATCCTGGGCGACAAGACCCGGATGGAACGGCTCAGCCGCGAGAAGAACGCTTTCATCCGCCCGTCCCCCAGCCAAAGCCACCTGGGCGGCGTCGCCCGCCGCTCCCGCGAAGCTGTCGCCCTGTGCGAGGCAGCAGGGTTCGACGTGGTGCTGATCGAAACCGTCGGCGTCGGCCAGTCGGAAACCGTGGTGGCAGAGATGTCGGACCTGTTCCTCCTGCTGCTGGCACCCGCCGGCGGCGATGAGCTGCAGGGGGTGAAGCGCGGCATCATGGAAATGGCCGACCTCATCCTGGTGAACAAGGCCGATGGGCCCCTGAAACCCGTCGCCACCCGCACCTGCGCCGATTACGCCGGCGCCCTGCGCCTGTTGCGCAAGCGGCCGCAGGACCCCGAAGGTTTCCCCAAGGCGCTTATGGTGTCGGCGGTGGAGGAGCACGGGCTGGAACAGGCTTGGGAAGAGATGCAGACGCTCACCGCCTGGCGCCGCGAAAACGGCCACTGGGGCCGCCGCCGCGCCGATCAGTCCTGCTACTGGTTCGACCAGGAGGTGCGCCAGGCGCTCTTGGCGCGGCTGCACACCGCCAGCGCCCAGGCGGCGATGGCAAAGCTGTCGGGGCAGGTGGCCGAGGGCGCGCTGACCCCGGCGGCGGCGGCGCAGCAGATGCTGCAGGACCACCTGAAGGGCTGAGCCGCGCAGATGCAGGAAACCCGGGTCTTCGACGGCGAATGCCTGCGCGCCTCGCTGTTCAACGCAGGCGCAGAACGGCTGTTCGTGACCTTCCGCCAGCGGGTTGCCGTGGCCGGGGAGTTCGAGGACCGCGGCCCGGTCAGGAACATGACCAGGCACGGCTATGCCCATCTGCACATCCAGCCCCGCCACAACGACTGGTACATCAACAGCGAGACCAAGGCGCTGTCGCGCAGCCTGAAGGAACTGTCCAAGGGCTATGGCGACGTCTCTGCCATGGGGTTTTCCATGGGCGGCTACGGGGCGCTGCGGTTCTCCGGGGCGCTGCGCCTGAACCGCCTAATTGCCGTCTCGCCGCAATACACAATTGCGCCGGGCGTGGTGCCGCATGACCGGCGCCGCAAGGAGGCAGAGGCCTTTGATGCGGCGCTCGGCGATCTGGTGCGCTATGGCCGCCATGATCTGCAGGGCGTGGTGCTGTTTGATCCGTTCCGCAAGATGGACCTCAGCCACGCGCTGTTCATCCAGGCGGTGTTCCCGGACCTGCAACTGTGCCGGCTGTCCTGCGGCGGCCATCCGGCCAGCCAGGTGATCCGCGAGGGCGGCAGCTTCTGGGACCTGCAATCGCTGCTGCGCGACGGCGCGCTGAACGCGGCGCGGGTACTGGAGCTGCACCGCAGCCGGCGCAGGCTGTCGCGGACCTATTGGCAGAAGCTGGCACGGGTGGCCCGGCAGCGCGGCCGGCCGGGGCTCGGGGCGGCGGCAGAAGCCGGTCTGGAGAGGCTTGAAGCGGCGCAGGAAAAGGTGCAGTAAGCGCGGCAAGAAAGCTGAGTTGAATCACTTGACGCTGTTGCCGGTTGAGCGTAAGAGCAGCGGACCAGTTTTCGGGCGCAGCCAATGGCCGCGCCCCTTGTGATTTGGCGCCGGACTGCCGGAGCCTCCAAAAAACGAAGGATGAAGATATGTCGCGCCGTTGCGAACTGACCGGAAAAGGCCCGATGACTGGCAACAATGTCAGCCACGCCAACAACAAAACCAAGCGCCGCTTTCTGCCCAACCTGAACGACGTGACCCTGCAGTCCGAAGTTCTGGGCCGTGGCGTCAAGCTGCGCATCTCCGCAGCTGCCCTGCGCTCTGTCGACCACCGCGGCGGCCTGGACGCGTTCCTGGCCAAAGCCAAGGACGAAGAGCTGTCGGCAAACGCGCTGAAAGTGAAGAAAGAGATCGCCAAGGCACAAGCCGCACAGGCTTAATTCCCTGGCCTGATCCCTTCACCGGATCGGATTAAGAGACACCGCGCAGGGCTGCCCCTGCGCGGTGTTTGCGTTTGCGCAATCTGCCGCAGGATTGCGCCTTGCAGACGGTTTGCCTTGGGGGCATATCTGCCTGCAGATGATACCTGCCTTGCGCATATTCCTTGGGCTGTTCCTGGCCCTGACCGTTGCCCTGACGGCGCACAGCGCCGCCGCCCGGCAGGGGGAGCGTAACGCCGCGGGCCAGATGGTGATCTGCACCGGCACCGGCCCGGTCGCAATCTACGTCGACAGCGACGGCCAGCCGGCCAAACCGCCGCACAATTGCCCCGACTGCGTGATGCATGTGCTGGACGCGGTGATGCAGCCTGCGGGGCTGGTACTGCCGGTTGTGGTCTGCAGTGAAGCCTCGGCGGGCCGGCAGGCCGCACTGGCCTCGGTGCAGCATATTCTGAATGCCAGCGCCCGCGCGCCGCCAGCCGCCTGACGTTCACACACAGCCTATCTGAAATTTGAAAATCCAACTATGAGGAGACAGAACATGTCCCTGAAGTCTGTTGTTTTTGCAGCCGCGGCTGCTGCTGCCTTTGCCACCTCCGCCTTTGCAGGCGATGCCATGATCATGGTGCACGACCAATACGCGCGGGTATCTTCCCCGACAGCCAAGGCCGGTGCCGCCTTCATGGAGATCATGAACAAGGGTGAGGCCGACGATCAGCTGATCGACGTGCGTTCCGACGTGGCCGCCAAGGTGCAGCTGCACACCCACAAGGAAGGCGATGACGGCGTCATGAAGATGATGCATGTGGAGGAAGGCTTTGCCGTGCCGGCCGGTGAAACCCATATGCTGATGCGCGGCGGCGACCACATCATGTTCATGGGCCTGAAGCAGGCGCTGAACCACGGCGATGTGGTGAAGGTCACGCTGGTGTTCGAAAAGGCCGGCGAGGTCGAGATCGAGGTGCCGGTGGATCTGGAGCGCAAGGCCGAGGGCCACGGCCATTCGGATCACTCCGGCCACTCGAACTAAGCGCCGCAGGGCAGGGCCGGCGCGGCGTCAGGCCGCGCTTCGGCCCTCCTTCGCGCCCAAAGCCCGCTCTTTGGCGGGCTTTTTGCCGCCTGGGCTCAGCCCAGCAGCTCAGCCACCCAGTCCGGAACAATCCCGCTGGCCGGGCCAAAGCGGCGCTCTGCAAAGCGGGAAGCGGTGGCCGACGGCTCCAGGTTCAGTTCCACCGTATGGGCGCCTGCCAGATACGCCTCATCGACAAAGGCCGCGGCTGGGTAAACCTCGCCCGATGTGCCGATGGCGGCAAACAGATCCGCCTCGGCCAGATGGGCATAGATCTCCTCCATGAAATACGGCATTTCACCGAACCAGACCACATCGGGTCGCCCGGCAGGCGCCGCGCAGGCAGGGCAGGGCTGGCCGGTCTGCATCTCCATTGGTGCAGGCCAACGGTGGCTGCAGGCCGCACACAGCGCGCCTGCCAGCGTGCCATGCATATGCAGCACCCCGTCTGCGCCGCCGGCCTCATGCAGCCCGTCGACGTTCTGGGTCACAATCACCACTTCTCCCGGATGCTCCCGCTGCAGCCGCGCCAGCGCCTGATGGCCCGGGTTGGGCGCTGCTTCCGCCGCCTGCCTGCGCCGCGCATTGTAGAAGCCATGAACCAGGTCCGGATTGCGCGCAAAGCCTTCGGGCGTTGCCACATCCTCGATCCGGTGCTGCGCCCAGAGACCGCCCTCATCGCGGAAGGTGCCCAGCCCGCTCTCGGCGGAAATCCCGGCGCCGGTTAGGATCACGATCTTCGCGCTCTTTTCCATCGCTGCAGAACCTCCTATCACTACTCCCGTTCAAAGGAGCCATTTGCCCATGCCTACCCGTATTCTGTTTGTCTGCCTAGGAAACATCTGCCGCTCCCCGGCGGCGGAGGGCGTGTTCCGCGCGCTTTGCCCGGAGGCTGAGACCGACAGCGCCGGCACCGCGTCCTACCACGCAGGCGAGCCGCCCTACGGCCCGATGCAGGCGGCGGCGCGGGCGCGGGGGCTGGATATCTCCGACCTGCGCGCCCGGCAGTTCCGGCGCGGCGATTTCGAGAGCTTCGACCTGATCATCGCCATGGATGACAGTAACCTGAAAAACATCGAAGCCCTGCGCCCGGCTGGCAGCGAAACCCCGGTGCGCCTGTTCACGGACTATGCGCCGGAGACCGGTGCCGGCCACGTGCCGGATCCCTATTACACCCGCGACTTCGACGGCTGCCTCGACCTGATCGAACAGGCCGCCAAGGGCCTTAGGGCGGCGCTGTAAATTACTCCGCAATCACCCGGAAACCGCCTGCCAGGAACGGCAGCTGCTGCACCGCCGGATCGATCATCTGGGTCTGCACCAGTCGGCGCACGGTCTCGGCCACATCGCGCGGCACCCGGTCGGCCCAGTCGGCGGCGGTGAACAGTGAGATTGTCCGCGACATTTCCCCGAACGGCAGCGGGAAGGCGTCGATCTGGTCGTGGAACCGGCCCGCGCGCATATACCCTAGCGGCGTGGTGATGGCCCAGCCGATCCGCCGCGCCACCATCGCCATCAGCGCCAGATGCGAGCCGACCTCAAACCGG
This sequence comes from Leisingera sp. ANG-DT, assembly GCF_000813785.1. Taxonomy (NCBI): domain Bacteria; kingdom Pseudomonadati; phylum Pseudomonadota; class Alphaproteobacteria; order Rhodobacterales; family Roseobacteraceae; genus Leisingera; species Leisingera sp. ANG-DT. Next base: position 37,190 of record NZ_JWLE01000025.1, on the reverse strand, counting down.
TTCTCGAATTCCAGCTTCTGGCGGCTGAGCAGCCCCTCGATCTGCTGCGAGATCAGCTGTTCACGGGCATAGCGCAGAAACGGCAGGCCGCTCAGCTGCTCCTCTGCCTGCGCGATATCAGAAACCGCACCGCGCGGCGCCACCAGGATGAAGGGATCGCGCACCAGCGGGTATTCCACCAGCCCCTCGTGCAGGCCGCCGGCCGTGGCGGCAATGGCGATATGCAGCTCCCGCGCTTCCATCGCCCGCACCACGTCGTGGCTGGAGGCGGTGATCATCTTGAACCGGCACTGGGTGAGGCTGTCGGCCAGGATGGTGGCCAGCCGAGGCGTCAGGTCATTGTCGAAATCGTCGATCAGCCCGATCGACAGCGCCTGCAGGTGGGTGAGGTCCATCACCGTCAGCTCGCTCTGGGCCAGCCGCAGCTCGCCCAGCACCGCCTCGGTCCGGGCCAGGAAGCTGCGCCCTGCGGCAGTCAGCACCATCGGGCGGCGGCCATGGTCGATCAGTTCGCTGTCCAGCGCCTTTTCCAGGTTGCGCATCTGCTGGCTGACCGCCGGCTGGCTCAGCCCGGTCATCTCGGCGGCTTGCGCCACGGATCCGGTCTTGGCCAAAGCTTCAAACACTTCCAGCCCGCGTAAGGAAACGCCCTTGATCAACATATCAACTGCTCCAATACCTTAGGCCGTTCTTTGCGGTTTGAGGCTGCGCGGGTCAAGGGTGGCAATGCCGCAGTCTTTCCCCCTTGCGAAAATGCCGCAGCGCGGATGCATCAATAGAAAAGGCGCCCCGAAGGGCGCCCCCAGCAATCGTGAATGTGCCGCCGCTTCAGCCGCAGCTGCGTGCCGCGTGGTCGCCAAAGGCCTTGTAGCGCAGCCACAGCCGCTCGTCGCTGCGGTTGGAGGACTGGCGCACCACCTGGGCCTGGTGCGGATCGGCAAACCACTTGGAGACTTTCTTGCGCTCCGACGCTGTCAGGCTGCGGTTGGCGACCTTCTGGATGCAGTTGCAAAGGCTGGGCGAGGCCGCGGTGCGGTCCGACTGGCGGCAGGCGCGTTCAATGGCGCCGGCCTCAGCGCCCGCAGGCGCCAGCGCGGCCAGAAAGCCGGCGCAGAGCGCGGTTGTCAGGAAAGTTTTCATCTGCTCATGCCCCGTGTTTGGCAAGCGGGTCTGATGCCCGCAGTTCTGGCCGCAGTATGGCAAATGCGGGGCTGCGTTTCAATCGTGGTAAACGGGGAATGAAGGCGGCTGGAGCGCCACGGTCGACGGCCCTCCAGCTCTGGTTTCGCTCAGGCCTGGTTCGGCCCGCGCAGGGCGCGGACGGCCTGGCGCACGGCTTTCCAGTCTGCCGCCTCATCGTCCTTGCCGGCCTCTTCGCAGGCGCGCATCTTCTGCGCGGCCTCAGCCTCGGCCTTGTCGCCATGCGCGCTGTAGAGCGCGCGGGCGTATTCAGCGGCTTTGATTGCATCCATGCGGATCGTCCTCCTTTGCTTGTCACTCGCATCACAGGGGCGCGCGTCTCGCGGTACGGGAGCAGTATAGCGCATTTTGGCGAGCCATGCAGGGAACGGCGCGAATTTGCGGGGTTTTGGCGGCGCGGCGCGGAGGGCAGGGGGCAAAGGCCGCGTCGTAAACCTGAGGGCAGCGCCCGGTCCGAGGGTTGAAACGAAGCGCGATATTGGACAACGGGTGCGTTTGAACACCGAGGAACGCACCTGACCTTAGGGGAGGCGTAACACGCCTTCCCGTTTTGCCGGAGGCAAACCTTTGGTTTGACGGGGAAGGTCAGGCGTGTTCCGGCCTGCCGGCCGGGGGTGAGATTGATTTAGAGCACACCAAGAACTCGCAGCCCGATTTGCACAAGCTCAAAAAGCTTGGGGCCGATGGCTACCGCCGCGGTAATTGCACCGCCGCCGACCATGCCCGCAAGTTGCAAGGTCTTTCTTGTATCACTGTCGAACAACTCAGCCCCTTTGCGCGTCAGCTTGCCGTATTGATCTTGAAGCAGAGCCATCTTCGACACCCGGCTGAACACCCGCGTAGCCGCATCCGCCCCCGGCAAGGGCGGCGCGCCATCGGGCAGCGGCGTCACCGCATCGTTAATCAGCTCCGGAATATCCCGTGCGAAATCCTCTGCCAGCTCCGGGTCGCTGATGGCTGTCAGCACGGGCAAGGCCTCGCCCAGCACCTGCTTGTCCTCCGGTGCCAGCGCCTTGAACGCCTGCTGGGCAAGCTGTTCGCGGTTGGCGGCCACCTCCGGGTGGTTGGCCCGGATGCCGCGCACGCCTTCCTCCACCGCGTTCAGCAGGGCGAGGTTGTCCTCATTGTCCGGCAGTTCGCGGCTGTCATGCAGCTGCGCCCGCAGGCTGCCCGCCACCCGGGTCAGGGTCAGCTCGGCGTTCTGCGGGTCGTCCTTGTATTTCGTCAGCACCCGGTAGAGTTTTCGCACATCGCCTGCGCGCTCCGACAGGCCATTGTGGCCGCCCAGGCAATCCTCCAGCGCGTCGCTGATTTGCGACAGCAGCGCGGACATATAGGGCGCGTTCTCGACCGGGATAGGCACAGCGCGGAACTGGCCGGTCTCCGGGTTCAGCTCGATGGTCTCGGCCATCGGCAGTTTCTCGGAGAGCATCTCTGCCTTGATGCGCTCGATCTCGGCGGCGACGGCTTCGGGGCCTGCGTTCCATGTGGGCTCTTGGATTTGAACTATGCGCTTGTTTAACGCCGCGTTGTAGTCAGAACCCTCAACAAGGGCCTGAACCATAGAACGCCAAAATCCCCAAACTGCGGAGCGTTCATCGAAGTAGCTCAGCAGAGAGGAAAGTGAAGCGTTGTGCTTGCGGTCAGGTGCTGGCCAAAGCGGGGTTGAAAGGATTGACTTTTTGTCAAGCTTGCTTTTCGCTGTTTCCACATCTTTCTGGAGGCACCCTAAGTCTAAGTAATGCCCCGGCAAGACATTGTCCGGCTTAGATATAGCAAAAAAGACATCACCGGATGAAGCTTCTTCACCTTCCCATGATAGTTCGTAGAAGATCGCGTCCGAAGAGTAAGTCACAGTCGCTTCTGTCTCACGAGTGCTGAAGTGGAACCACGCTTCGCTTTTTTCAATGTTGTAGTCCCAAGCAAATCCGGAGTGGTTCTCCCACGGTTCATCTACGTCATCTAAGTAGAGGTTCAGGATGCTTCGAAGATAAACCAGTAGTACCTGATCGGGAACGTTTGGCCTGAACATTGACATGATTGGGAGAGTGCGAAGGAGCACTCGGGCCGAGATTGAAGTTTTGAACTGTTCGTCAACTTCGTATGCTGTTCTAATTTCTTGTAGGAAATCGTGCTGGGTGCCCATTCAATCCACCTTGACCAAACCCCGAATCCAAATCATATGCCTCAGCATGACTGACCTCGCTCACATCCGCAATTTCTCCATCGTCGCCCATATCGACCATGGCAAATCCACCCTCGCTGACCGGCTCATCCAGGAGACCGGAACGGTGAAGGACCGCGATATGAAGGAACAGCTGCTCGACGCCATGGACATCGAGCGCGAGCGCGGGATCACCATCAAGGCCAACACCGTGCGCATCGACTACAAAGCGCAAAACGGCGAGACCTATGTGCTCAATCTGATCGACACCCCCGGCCACGTCGACTTTGCCTATGAGGTCTCCCGCTCCATGCGCGCGGTTGAGGGCTCGCTGCTGGTGGTGGACTCGACGCAAGGGGTGGAGGCGCAGACGCTGGCCAACGTCTATCAGGCCATCGACGCGGATCATGAGATCGTCCCCGTCCTGAACAAGATCGACCTGCCGGCCTCCGACTGCGACCGGGTGGCGGAACAGATCGAAGATGTGATCGGCATCGACGCCACCGGCGCCATCCAGGTCTCTGCCAAGACCGGCCAGGGCATCCGCGAAACGCTGGAAAGCATCGTCCAGCACCTGCCGGCACCCGAAGGCACCCGCGACGCGCCGCTGAAGGCCATGCTGGTCGACAGCTGGTACGACAGCTACCTCGGCGTGATCGTTCTGGTCCGCATCATGGACGGCGTCCTGAAAAAGGGGATGCGGGTCAAGTTCATGTCGAACAACACCCTGCACCACGTCGACCGCATCGGCGTCTTCCGCCCCGCCATGCAGGTGGTGGATGAGCTGGGCCCGGGTGAGATCGGCTTCCTCACCGCCTCGATCAAGCAGGTGCGCGACACCCGCGTCGGCGACACCATCACCAACGACCGCAACGGCACCGAAAAGGCCCTGCCGGGCTTCAAACCGGCCCAGCCGGTGGTGTTCTGCGGTCTATTCCCGGTGGATTCGGCCGAATTCGAGGACCTGCGCGACGCCATCGACAAGCTGGCGCTGAACGACGCCTCCTTCAGCTTTGAAATGGAAACCTCCGCCGCCCTCGGCTTCGGCTTCCGCTGCGGCTTCCTGGGCCTGCTGCACCTGGAGGTGATCCGCGACCGGATCGAACGCGAATACAACATCGAGCTGATCACCACCGCACCAAGCGTGATCTACCACGTCTACATGAAGGGCAAGGACAATGTGCCCGGCGAGATGATCGAGCTGCACAACCCTGCCGACATGCCCGACCCCTCCAAGGTCGACCACATCCAGGAGCCGCGGATCAAGGCGACCATCCTGGTGCCGGACGAATACCTGGGCGACGTGCTGAAGCTCTGCCAGGACCGCCGCGGCATCCAGATGGATCTGTCCTACGCCGGCTCCCGCGCGATGGTGGTCTATGACCTGCCGCTCAACGAGGTGGTGTTCGACTTCTACGACCGCCTGAAATCGGTGACCAAAGGCTATGCCTCCTTCGACTACCAGATGACCGGCTACCGCCAGGACAACCTGGTCAAGATGTCGGTGCTGGTGAATGACGAGCCGGTCGATGCGCTCTCCACCATGGTGCACCGCGACCGGGCCGAGATGCGCGGCCGGGCGATGTGCGAGAAGCTCAAGGAGCTGATCCCGCGCCACATGTTCAAGATCCCGATCCAGGCTGCCATCGGCGGCAAGGTGATCGCCCGCGAGACCCTGTCTGCCCTGCGCAAAGATGTGACCGCCAAATGCTACGGCGGCGACGCGACGCGGAAGCGCAAGCTCTTGGACAAGCAGAAAGCGGGCAAGAAGAAGATGCGCCAGTTCGGCAAGGTGGATATCCCGCAGGAAGCGTTTATTTCAGCCCTTAAAATGGACAGCTGAAGCTGTCCATTTTAAGGGACGGCGGGCGAAAGCGGTTGGCAAAGCCAATTGCGTGCCCGCCCGGTACTGTTCTGCGCCGGAAACGAGACCTTTTCAAACGGTTGCAAGACGGGGCTTCGGCCCCGTTTTTGTTTCCGGCAATTGCCGCTGCCCCGCCCCGGCCGAGAGGCCGGGCAGCGCCTGATCCGCCCCTAGGGGCGGGTGCGACCCTCGATGAGTGAAGAGACACTGGGATAGTTTTGGCACAATACTTGATTGGAGAAGCCATGCTTTCAATTGGCGAAATGTAGGTGACATATTCACGGCAACGGCGAGCTGTTCGCTCTTTGGCTCTTGTCCGTTGTTGCCTCTGTTTCTTCGAGAGGGTTCGTCCTTGCGAAGAGAAATTTCTTTAGCGAGAGAGGGTTCTTTGGCTAAGCCTTTGTTGGTTAAGAATTTGCGCTGTTCCAGAGTTGCACTTATTGGCTGTGCGCTGTCCTTATTAGCCAGTAAGCTCTGTGTGTTGTCAGGGCAAGGCTCAGCAGCGGTAGAGCATTTCTTGGGGAAATTTGCATGGAAGATTATGATCGCCATTTCAGGTTGACTGAGACGCGTGACAAAAAAATAGTCCTCTTTGAAGAGCAATACAGGTTCTTGAGGCAGGAGATTTTGGATCGCCAGAAACGTAGGTTTTTTATCGTCGCGGGGGCTGCCCTTGGGATTCCTAGTGTGTCCGGACTGAAACTTAGCGGTGTGCTGGAAGGAACATTTATTTATGTAGTGCCGCTTGTTGTGGTAGCAATGTCATTTCTATTTGTCATTGAAGTGAACGGCATCGCAAGAGCGGGTAAGTTTATCGAAATCCACATCGAAGATGAACTGCGGGACGTTTCCGGTTGGGAACATTACTTGAAGAGAATGAGCAGAGATCATGCCCTCAATCCTCCGGTTGTGAAGGTTGCAAATGCTAGTTTTTTGATCTTGATGGCTGTCTATTTTCTCTTTTCAACTCTGATATCGTCGTGGAAGTTGTTATTCTTAGGTTCGCCCAGTGGCTCAGAGATTTTGAAGCTGATATGGTCGAAATCAGTTTTTCTTCCAATGGGTTACCTCGCGTTTGCGTCGGTCGTGGCCATGGTGTGGCTCAAGGAAGTGGGCCCTTTCCTGCGTTTTTCTGCAGAAGAACACAAAAAGGAAACTTAGTTGACTTGTTGTACCCGGTCGCCAGACCGGGCAGCGCCCGTCCCGCCCCCCGTCATGCCGGAGGCGTGCTTTCAGCACGACGCGGGCGCTTCGCTTCCCACCCCGCCGGGCCGGGCGCTGCCCTCCGCGTTCTAATCAAGCCTTTTGAAACCCGGGTGCCGGGGTAAGGCCGCTCCATAAGCTCCATCCGCCTGTATATCCGTAGGGCGGGCAATCCTGCCCACCGTCTACCGCCGCCCCCATGCGCCACTCTCCGCCCATCCGCGGCCTCTGCGCACCAACCCGCTGAAAACGCACCCGTTCCATGCTATCCTCCACCCCGTTCATCTGGGGAGGATAACACCATGAAACACCTGACTTTGGCTGCCGCGATCACCCTCCTGGCGTCGCCGCTTCTGGCCGGGCAATGCCCCGCCGATATTGCCGCCATCGACGCCGCACTGGCCGCGGGCACCGAACTGTCGGAGGAAGACCTGGCAACCGTCCAGGAACTGCGCGACGAGGGGCAGGCACTGCATGACAGCGGCGATCATGCCAACTCGGTTGCGACCCTGGCAGAAGCCAAGGCGATGCTGGGAATCTGACACACCTCAGCAGAAACAGAAAAACGCCCGGCGGCAAACCGGGCGTTTTTGCGTCTCCTCGCGAAAGCTAGTCCGCTTACAGCGCGTCCTGCACGTCCTGCGCGGCACCGCTGATCGCGTTGCCGGCCTTGGAAATATCGCGCCCTGCACCCTTGGCAGTCTCGCAGGCCGCCAGCCCCAGCAGCATCAGCGCGCAGGCAAAAATCCGCATCATTCCGGTCACTCCTCAAATCTGCTCTCTCTGTTGGCAAAATGTCTAGCAAGCCATTGGAGCGCAAGCCAGAGCCTTTGATGCGGTTGAGCGAAGTCAAGGCCGCGGGGGCCACGCCGGGCTAGGCTTTCGGCGAACAGTCACGAGGAGGCAGAGCCATGGACCTATCAACCCGCAAACAGGCGCTGGAGGCGCGCCGCGCCGAGCTGACCGGGCATCTTGCCAAGGTCGAACACACGCTGGACGCGCCGATGCCGCAGGACTGGGAGGACCGCGCGTCGGAACGCCAGGGCGACGAGGTTCTGGAAAGCCTCGGCAACGCAGAGCTGGACGAACTGCGCCGGATCGACGCCGCGCTGGGCCGGATCCGGGCCGGCACCTACGGCATCTGCGCCGGCTGCGGCGGCCTGATTTCCGACGCGCGGCTGGATCTCTTGCCCGCTGCGCCGCTGTGCAAAACCTGCGCCGGAGCGGCAGCGGGGTAGGGCGCGGCCTCCGGTTCAATGGGGATTTACCAGAAATTTGCAACTTATAAGGTAGTGCAATCCCCGTAAATCGCGAGTATCTTGACCTGGATCAAGGAGATAGAACTGACCCGGGGGCACGTTGCGCGAAACCTGAACTGGAGGGCATGGACGATGGACTTTTCCGCCAGAAGAGAATTGCTTGAGGCGCGGCGGCAGCGCCTGGCCGGGCTGCTGTGCCGCACCGGGCAGGCCCCTGCAGCACCCCGAATGGGCTCTCACCGCCAGCCGCGCTCTGAACGCGGCGCGGGCTGCGCGATCGAGGTGCTGCCCTACGCCAGCCACGAGGAGCTGCGCCGGATCGAGGCCGCGCTGGCCCGCCTGCGCGACGGCTCCTACGGCTATTGCCGGATCTGTGGCGACGACATCGGCGACGACTTTCTGGACCAGCGCCCGGCCTCGCCCTTTTGCAAGTCCTGCGCTTTGTAGCCGCGCCGCCCGCGCTGCGGCTCAGCAATGATTTCCTCCAGTGCCAGCGGCCTTTCGGGCCGCTGGCTTTTATGCCTGCAGGTATTTTGCTGGGGGCGCACTTTTTTTTGCCGGGGGCGCACAGGTTTTTTGCCACGGGCGCACCGGGGCCGTTGCCCGGTGGCAGCGCCGCACTACTTTAGCCCTTCGCGCGCAAAGGCCCCGTTGCCGTGCTTGCCGGGATGTGCCACAACCGGCCTGACCGACTGAACAAATGAGTTTAGCAGATGCCAGAATTCACTGAGCGCCGCCGCATGATGGTGGATACCCAGATCCGTCCCTCGGATGTCACCAAATACCCGATCATCGAGGCCATGCTGGCGGTCCCGCGGGAGAAATTCGTGCCGGACGCGCAGCGCGAGGCGGCTTATGCCGACCAGAACGTGCGCCTGGGCGGCGGCCGAGTGCTGATGGAGCCGCGCACCCTGGCCAAGATGCTGGATGCGGTGGATCTGCAGAACGACGAACTGGTGCTCGATGTGGCCTGCGGCTTTGGCTACTCCACTGCGGTGGCTGCGCGCATCGCGCAGATGGTGATTGGTGTCGAGGAAGACGAGGCCATGGCCGCGGACGCGCAGGAGCTGCTGAGCGAGACCGGCGCCGACAACGCCATCGTGCACATTGGCCCGCTGGCCGAAGGTGCTGCCGAACACGGCGCCTATGACGTGATCCTGGTGCAGGGCGGCGCCGAGGAGCTGCCCGCAGCGCTGCTGGACCAGCTCAAGGACGGCGGCCGCGTCGCCGCGCTGATGATGACTGGCAACCTGGGCGAGGTTAAGATCGGCTACAAGACCGGCGGCCGGATCTCCTGGCGGTTTGAATTCAACGCCAGCGCCCCGGTGCTGCCGGGCTTTGCCGCGGCAAAGGAATTCGCGCTCTGAGCCTGAGGGGCTGGCGCTGCGGCGGGACCCGCTGCAAGATATGAGGAAGGGGCCGGGCGCCGATCATTGGGTGCCCGGAGCAGGAACCAACCAACCGCGGCTGGCGGCGCGGCAAAAGATAAGGCAACCGATGCGAATGAAATTTCCGGCGAGTGTGTTCAAGGCTTTTGTATTTGCCGGCGGCGTGGCGGCGACGGCGCTGATGCCGCTGAAGGCGGCGGCGGACAACCTGTCCGACGCGATGATTGGCGCATATAAGACCAGCGGACTTTTGGAACAGAACCGGGCGCTGCTGCGCGCCGCGGACGAAGATGTCGCCGCAGGCGTTGCCCGCCTGCGCCCGGTGATCGAATGGACCACCTCTGCCACCCATACCTACACCCGCGGCACCAGCCAGTTCGGCAACTTCAATGAATTCACCGACAATGAAATCCGCACCCAGCTGCAGCTGACCCAGCTTGTTTTTGACGGCGGTGAAACGCGGCTGCGCAAACAGGCCGCGCAGGAACTGGTGCTGGCCACCCGCCAACGGCTGATCAGCATTGAGCAGCAGGTGCTGTTCTCGGCGGTTCAGGCCTATGTCGGCGTGCTGCAGGGGCAGGAAAACGTGTCGCTGCGCCGCAACAACCTGCGTCTGCTGCAGGAGGAGCTGAAAGCGGCCCAGGACCGGTTCGAGGTCGGCGAGGTCACCCGCACCGACGTGGCGCTTGCCGAAAGCCGGGTGGCGGCCGCCCGCGCCAACCTGACCGATTCCGAAGGCACGCTGCGGACTGCCCGCGCCACTTATCTGCAGGTGGTCGGCCATCAGCCGGGCAGCATCGCAGGCCAGCCGCGGCTGCCGTCGCGCAGCGCCTCGCTTGATCAGGCGCAGTCGATTGCCCTGCGCAACCAGCCCGACCTTCTGGCACAGCAGTTCTCGGTCAAGGCGTCCGACCTTCTGGTGCAGGCCACCACCAAGGCGCTGGGGCCGAGCGTGAACTTCACCGCCCGTGCAGGCCTTGGCGAAAACATCAATGACGGAACCGGCACCTCCTCGGATTTCACCGCCTCGCTGTCGCTCAACCAGCAGCTCTACACTGGCGGTCTCAACGCCGCGACCCGGCGCCGGGCCATTGCCACCGCCGATGCCGAACGCGGCACTCTGATCAACGTTCAGCGCACGATCCTGCAATCGGTCAGCGCCGCCTATTTCAACGTCGAAACCGCCCGCGCAACCCTGGTCTCCTCCGGCGAACGGGTGCGCGCCTCCAAAGTGGCCTTTGACGGCATCCGCGAGGAAGCCACCCTGGGCGCCCGCACCACGCTGGATGTGCTGCAGGCTGAGCAGGAATACCTCGATGCGCAGACCGAACAGGTCAATGCCCGAGCCAATCAGGCCCTGGCCGCCTATCAGCTGCTGCAATCCCAGGGGCTGCTGACCGCAGAGCATATCGGCCTGGCGGTCGAGATCTACGATCCCACCCTCTATTACAACCTGGTCAAGGACGCTCCGGCCCATCACAGCAAGCGCGGCAAGGATCTGGACCGGGTGCTCAAGGCCTTGGGACGTAACTGACAATTCATCCTATCAGTTGTGCGGGAAGGGGAAGGCCGCTACACTCTGACTCAAGAGGCAAGAGTGGTTTTAGATAATGTCCGACCCAGTTACCCACGCTGAGATTGAAGATGTATTGTCCTCGATCCGCCGGTTGGTGAGCGAAGACACACGGCAACAGCCCGCGGCGCCGGAACCGGCGGCGCGGCTGGTGCTGACACCCGCCCTGCGGGTGCAGGAGGCCGACGCCCCCGTCAGCGGCCCGCCCGCTGCAGAACCAGATGCAGAGCAGGACACAGAGGCTGCTGAGGCTGTCGCGGAACCGGCAGAGCAGGCAGCGGAAGACCTGCCGCAGACTGGTTTCGAAGCACAAGAACAGGGCGGTGGCACCGCCGCCATCGCGGATACCGCAGCTGCGGAAGACCTCGCCGCCAGCCTGGCACCGGAACCGCCGCTGGCCTTCCGCCACCACAGGGACCGGGACATTGGCCGAACGGACGCAGATGCACCGCAGGAGACGGCCGAAGATCAGGCCCCGTCTGCCGCCGCTGCGGATCCTGCCGAAACAGATGCGCCCTGGGGCAACCCCGAAACCACCCTGTTTGCCGCCGCTGCCGGAGCCGGGCAGCACGCTGACGATGAAGCCGGGGACGAAGGTACACACGCTGAAGGGGAGGCGGACGCCCAAAAGGCCGCGCCAGTCCTGCTGACGGAAGAAAGCCTCGCCAGCACCACCGCCGGCGCCCGCGCCGCATCCGTAGTCCGCAAGATTGCGGAGCTGGAGGCGCGCAGCACAGCCGCACAGGACCGCGCCCGGCAGCACTGGGAGCCGGACAGCCAGACCGAGGCGCCCTTTGCCGGCGCCGGTCCCGACACCATCGAATGGCGGGATGAGCCGCTGCCGCACCGCCGCACCCGCCGCGCGGACAACGGCATCCCGGATGCCGCTGCAGAGGATATCGCACCGGACACTGCCGATGACCCGGCCAGCGCCGAAGCAGCGCTGGATCCGGAAGCGGCTGCGGACACGCTGGAGGCGGCGGTGGAAGACGCAGTCACCGGCGCGGCAATGGACACGCTGGCGGAGGAGGGCGGCGACAGCTACCTCGACGAAGACGCCCTGCGCGACTTGGTGGCCTCCATCGTCCGCGAGGAACTGCAGGGCCCGCTGGGCGAGCGCATCACCCGCAACGTGCGCAAGCTGGTCCGCCGCGAAATCCACCGCGCATTGGCCGCCCACGACCTGCTCTGATCCGGTCCGTTTCTGGATAGGTTTGTTTCGGGGAGGGATGAAAGGGCACGCTTCCGGCTCAAGAGAAAACGGGGGCCGTCCCCTTTCCCCATCGCCTTCGCAGGCAGATGCCTATGGCGCACCGGAACCTGCATCAAGGACGCTGCGCGCCAGCAAGCTGGCAAGTCCTTGACGCAGAACCCTGACCGCCATTTCCCGGCATCAGCGAAGGCGACGGAGAAAGGGGACGGCAGCCAGCCCGGCGGCTGCGGTCAGGCCCGTACCTCCTGCGCCAGCTCCATCAGCTGATCCAGATCCATGTAGCGCTCCAGGTGATCGGCCAGCGCGTCCAGCACCTCCTCCACACCGTCCTCATATCCCGCCTGGCTTTCATGCCCCAGCGAAGCCAGCACGCTGGCGCGGAAGGCGTCCTCGGAAAACAGCCCATGCAGGTAGGAGCCCTTGACGCGCCCGTCGGCAGAGGCCGCGCCCTCGGCCCGCCCATCGATGCTGAGCCAGGCGCGGGCGCAGTCGGCGCCGGTGGTGCGGCCCATGTGAATCTCATAACCGCTCACAGGCAGGTTGCCGTCGCGGGTGACAGCTTCGGTCAGCGTTACGCGCTTTTCCCCCGCCATCACCGTGTGCACGTCCAGGAGGCCCAGACCGTCTACCTTGCCGGGCCGCCCGTCAACTCCTTCGGGATCGTCGATGGTCTTACCCAGCATCTGGTAGCCGCCGCACAGCCCCAGTACATGGCCGCCGCGCCGGTGATGCGCCAGGATGTCGATGTCCCAGCCCTGCGCCCGTAAATAGTTGAGATCGCCGATGGTCGATTTGCTGCCGGGCAGGATCACCAGGTCCGCATCGCCGGGCAGGGCGCGGCCCGGCGGCACGATCTCCACCGTCACCGCGGGTTCTGCGGCCAGCGGGTCCAGGTCGTCGAAATTCGCCATCCGCTCCAGCTGCGGCACCACCACCTTGCAGGCGCCGCCCTGGCGCGAAGCGATGTCCATCATGTCCTCGGCGGGCAGTTTCCAGGCATCCCAGAACCACGGCACCACGCCCAAGGACGGCCAGCCGGTGCGCGCGGCAATGTCGTCGCGGCCGCCGTCAAACAGGCTCAGGTCGCCGCGGAAGCGGTTCACCATGAAACCCACGACCCGCTCGAGGTCCTGAGGCTCCAGCACCGCATGGGTGCCAACGATCTGCGCAATCACCCCGCCGCGGTGAATGTCGCCGGCAATCACCACCGGCACCCCGGCGGCGCAGGCGAAGCCCATATTGGCAATGTCGTTCTTGCGCAGGTTGGTCTCGGCCGGGGAGCCTGCGCCCTCGATCAGCACCAGATCGGCATCCGCCGCCAGCCGGTGAAAGCTCTCCAGCGCCGCCTCCAGCAGGCCCGATTTGTCGCGCATGAAGGACCCGGCCCCCTGGGTGCCGCGCCGCTTGCCCTGCACGATTACCTGGGCGCCGGTATCGGTCTCGGGCTTCAGCAGCACCGGGTTCATATCGGTATGGGGCGGGCGTTTGGCGGCCCGCGCCTGCAGCGCCTGGGCGCGGCCGATCTCGCCGCCCTCAGGTGTCACCGCGGCGTTGTTCGACATGTTCTGCGGCTTGAACGGCGCCACCTTCAGCCCGCGCCGCACATAAGCGCGCGCCAGTCCCGCCACCAGCAGTGACTTGCCGACATTGCTGCCGGTGCCCTGGATCATGATTGCGCGTGCCATCAGCCGCTCCCTGCCTGCACCCCGTTGTTCAGGGGCCTGCATAGCAGGTTAGACGCCCCCGTCCATGGGGGCTGTGCCGCAAGCGTCCCGCGGCAGCCGCCGCGCGACAGGGTTCCCCTGCGGAAACCCCGGCATGCAAAAAGAAAAACGCGCCCCTAAGGGCGCGCTTTTCAGCAATGCGCAGGGGAAGCCTTAAGCGGCTTCAGCCTGCGCAGCGTTGCGGCGTTCGCTTTCTTCACGCGACAAAGCAACCGAGGTCCGCACACCGCGGCCCACGAAGTCCATCAGGCCTTCCACAACCCGTTCGTTCGGGTCGATGCCGGCGCAGGACAGCACTTCGCGGCCATCGCGCGAGCGCGCCCAGCGGGCGATCTGTTCCGGGCCATTGCCGTATTTCTTGTCGTCGGCGATGGCATCATCCAGTGCGGCCAGGACAACGGCTGCAAACAGTTTGCGGGCGCGGTTGCCTTGCTCGTTATTATAAGCGGTGCCGTCTACGAAATCTCGCATCTCGTATCCCTTGTTGTTCTTGCTATTGCAATTTTCGGCGTAGCGCTGCTTATGACGGAAGTGTGACGATTCGGATAGAGCGCAGATGCATAGCTTTCATGCAATTTGCGCATATCTTATTCACAGATCTTCCATACCATATCCTTGTCTTGCCAGCGATCAGCCCGCCAGATATAGGGTCTTGCAAATTATCATCAACCATCTGAAAGGCATTTTCCCATGCCCAAGATCAACGGCAACGAAATCCGTCCCGGCAATGTGCTGGAACATAATGGCGGCCTTTGGGCAGCGGTGAAGGTCGACCACGTCAAACCCGGCAAGGGCGGCGCTTTTGCCCAGGTCGAGATGCGCAACCTGCGCAATGGCTCCAAGCTGAACGAACGCTTCCGCTCCGCGGACAAGGTGGAGCGTGTCCGCCTGGAGCAGAAAGACCAGCAGTTCCTCTATGAGAGCGACGGCATGCTGGTGTTCATGGACGCCGAAACCTATGAGCAGATCGAACTGCCTGCGGAGCTGCTGGGCGACCGCCGCCCATTCCTGCAGGATGGCATGACCATTGTGGTGGAATTCTACGAAGCCGAGGCGCTGAACGCCACCGTGCCGCAGAAAGTCACCTGCAAGATCGTCGAGACCGAGCCGGTCGTCAAAGGCCAGACCGCGGCCAACTCCTTCAAGCCCGCGATCCTGGACAATGGCGTCAAAGTCATGGTGCCGCCGTTTGTCGGCCAGGACGAGATGATCGTGGTGAACACCGAGACCATGGAATATTCCGAGCGCGCCTGAACCGGGACGCCTTCGGAAAAACGGAAAAGCCGCCCTCCCTCGGGGGCGGCTTTTTCTGTGTCTGCGCAGCGCCCAAGACTTTTCTGAAAAGTCTTGGCAAAAGTTTTCAAAAACTTTTGCACCAGCCGCCGGGCGGATCACCCCGCAGGCAGCGCCAAGCTGAAGCCGCATTCATCCATCATCTTGCCATAGGCCGCGGTGAACCCGCTGAGCGAGGCCTCGTAGAACATGTCATTGCCCGCCCAGATCTCCACCCAGCGCCCCTGTTTCATCGCCTGCAGCATCACTAGGTGGTCCTGGAACCGCAGCGCGCTTTCGGCTTCGGCCAGGCCTTCCTCATTGATCCAGGAATTGATCCCGGCAGAGAGTGAGAAACTGCGGTCGAAGTCAAAGATGAAATCCACCGTGCCGCCCTGCTGCATCAGCGTCGGGTAGTGGCGCGGCGCGTATTCCTGCACCTTGGCCATCGGATAGACATCCGGCGGGCCCGCATCGCCGGAAAACACCTCCAGCGCCAGCAGCGGGTCGCCATCGCCGCCGGTCCAGGCGCGGCAGGTCAGATAGCTGTCCTGCTCGGTCTCATGCGGTTCGGTGGCGACATGCCAGTCCTTGTAACTCCAGTAGTCTGCCCAAGCGGGGCAAGCAGCCAGCACGGCAGCACACACTGCAAACATCAGACGCATCAATTACCCTTTCAGCAAATCCTGCGGCGACCCTAACGCAATCAGGTGAACAGAGGCTTGTCAGAAACCCAATGCGTCCAGCCGCGCCGCTACCATGCTGCGGTAGCTGGCACCGAACAGCCGCAGATGCACCAGCGCGGGCCAAAGCTGGTAGATGGCACGGCGGGCCTCAAATCCCGGTTCCAGTGCGCCATAAGCGTCGTGAAAAACTGCAGGCGGCGCGCCGAACAGATTTAGCATCGCCAGATCCACCTCCGCATCGCCGTAATAACACGCCGGGTCGATCAGAAAGGCCTGGGGGCCGCTGAACAGTACATTGCCGCTCCACAGATCACCATGCAGCAGCGCGGCAGGCGGCGTAGCGGACAGCAGCTCCGGCAGCCGGGCACACAGCGCTTCTATCCGCGCTCGCAGGTCACGGGGCAGGGCGTCCGGGGCAGCCAGCAAGCGGCGGCTGGTCCAGAACTCCACCCAGTCCGCCAGCAGCGCGTTCGGAATCGCCACCGGACCAAAGGCATAGTCTTCCGCCCAGCCGTAGTGCGGCCCGGTTGCAGAATGCAGCTGCCGCAGGGATTGCCCCAACGCCTGCCAGCCATTTGAAGTGGCCCCGGTTTCCTCCAGTGCTTCCATCAGCAGCACTTGACCGGCGGTGCCCAGCACCTCCGGCGCAGGCGCGCCCGCGTCCCGGATCGCGCGCAGCATCGCCGCCTCCGCCGCTGCCAAAGGCCCGGTCTTGGCCACCACACAGCGGCCATCGCTTAAGGAAAGAAGCTGCACGTCCGACAAATCGCCGCCATGCAGCGGGCGGGTGCGCAATACCTCCGCGCCCAGCAGGGACAGAACCGTATCGTTCAGCCCGCTCACGCCTGCCAGGCGACGCGGGCGTCCCCCGCCTGCATCTCCCCCTTGGCGCGGTCGAACCGCAGATAGGCGATGCCCCTGCCGCCCGACTGGGTGAACAGCGTGCCTATCACTTTGCCGTCCGCGGTGATCTCGGTCCCTACTGGGGCCGCGCCCGCGACTTCGACCCTGCGCAACCCCTTGCGCAGCTCGGTCTTGTGCTTCATCCGCGCCGTCACCTCCTGGCCGACATAGCAGCCCTTGCGGAAATCAACGCCCTTCAGCGCCTCAAAACCCGCCTCCAGGATATAGCTCTCCGGCCCCAGCTCAACGCCGCTTTCGGGAATGCAATGCGCCACCCGGATCGCGTCCCAGTCGCTGCCATCGTCGCCGCCCTCTGCGCCATACAGCCGCCAGCCCAAATCCCCGTGGCGCGGGTCCATCAGCGCGCCCTCGGGGGCCGCGCCAGTGCCGCGCTTCACCTGCAAGCCGGTCATCTCCACCTGCACATCGGCGCGCAGCCGGTACATGTTCAGCCGCTTCATCAGCCCCTCGGTCAGCGACGCCTCCACATCCAACAGCACCGCATCGCCGTCTGCGGCCAGAAAGAAATCCGCCAGGTATTTTCCCTGCGGCGTCAGCAGCGCGGCATAGACCAGCCCGCTGTCCAGATGGTCCACATTATTGGTCACCAGCCCCTGCAAGAAGCTCTTGGCGTCAGCGCCAGTCAGGCGCAGGATGCGGCGGTCGCTCATTTGTGTCTCCGGGTTGCTGCCAACGGCGTTTCACTGCTTGGCCCAGTGATATAGGAAGCAGGGCGGAAGAAAACAGCAAATCCGCTTCAAGGAGTACCCATGCCCGCGCCGGTCAGCATCGTCATTCCCACTTTGAACGCTGAAGGAGAGCTGCCCGCCACGCTGGAGCATCTGATGGAGGGGCTGGCGGCCGGGCTGATCCGGGGGCTGGTGATCAGCGATGGCGGCTCCACCGACGCCACCCGCGCTATTGCCGAAGCGTCCGGCGCCGAATGGATCAGCGGCACTCCGTCCCGCGGCGGCCAGCTGCAGCGCGGCTGCGCGGTGGCGCAGGGGGAGTGGCTGCTGGTGCTGCACGCCGACACCCATCTGGAGCCGGGCTGGGCTGCAGCAGTGGCGCAGCACCTGGAAAGCGGGGAGGGGAGGCCTGCCTGTTTCCACCTGCGCTTTAGGGCGCGCGGGCCAATGCCCGCCTGGGTCTCTGGCTGGGCCAACCTGCGCACGAGGTTGTTCGCGCTGCCTTATGGCGACCAGGGCCTGCTGATCCGCCGCGACATATATGAGACCGCAGGCGGCTACCCCGACCAGCCGCTGATGGAGGACGTGGCGCTGGCGCGGCGCCTGAATGGGGTGACGCTCTTGCCAAGCGCCGCGCTCACCAGCGCCGCACGCTACCAGCGCGCAGGCTGGCTGCGGCGCGGGGCGCGTAACATGTGGACGCTGATGAGGTATTTTCTGGGTGCGAAGCCGGAACGGCTGGCACGGTCCTACAGCAAATAGACTGCACGGTCCGCGCGGCCATCAGGCCGGGCCGCGCCTGACCATCGTCCGGGAAGGCGCGCGCTGGCCTCAGCCAAACACCTTCTTGGCAAAGCGGCGGAACCAGCGTTCCTTGCCGCGCCGGGCGCCGCCGGGAACCTGCTCTGCCTGGGCGGCAATGCCTGCGGTGTCCACCACCGTCTTGCCGTCCTGAAACTGAAGGCGGTAGAGGTCGGCATAGATGCCGCCGCGGGCCAGCAGCTCGTCATGGCTGCCCTGGTCCACCACCCGGCCGCGGTCCATCACCACGATCTTGTCGGCATTGCGGATGGTCGACAGACGGTGCGCGATCACCAGCGTGGTGCGCCCGCCCGACAGCTTGTCCAGCGCCTTCTGCACAACCTTCTCAGACTGCGCATCCAGCGCCGATGTCGCCTCGTCCAGCAAGAGCACCGGCGTGTTGCGCAGCAGGGCGCGCGCAATCACCACCCGCTGCCGCTGGCCGCCCGACAGGGCTGAGCCGCGCGGGCCGACCCGTGTCTCCAGCCCATGCTCCAGCTTGGGCAGGAAATCCGCCACATGCGAGGCCTCCAGCGCCGCCTGCAATTCCTCATCGCTCACATCGGTGCGGCCCAGCACGATGTTCTCGCGCAGGGTCTCGTCAAACAGCATCGCATCCTGGGTGACGACCGAAAACAGCCCGCGCAGATCGGCAGTGTTCAGATCGGTGACCTCAACCCCGCCCACGGCGACAGAGCCAGCCTGCGGGTCCACCATCCGGGTCAGCAGGTTGAAGATCGTCGATTTGCCGGCACCCGAGGCGCCCACCAGCGCCGTGGTCCTGCCAGCCTCGGCCTCCAGGTTCAGCCCGTGCAGGATATTTGCTTCGCCATAGCTCAGGTCCACCGCTTCCAGCTTGATCCCAGGCAGCCCCTCCGGCGCCGGCTTCGGGCTTGAAGGCTCGCTCAGCAGGATCGGCGCATCCAGCAGCTCCTTGATCCGCTCCAGGGCTGCGGCCGCGCTCTGCCAGACGCCGGAGATATTGGCCAGCCGCCGCATCGGCTCAAACGACAGCCCGATCGAGGTGAAGAAGCTCATGAACTGACCGACGGTCTTTTCGCCGGCGATGATCTCATTGCCGCCATAAAGCAGCACCGCCATGAAGCCGACGCCGGCCATGATGTCGGTCATCCCCGAAATCGAGGAGGTGCCAAAGGCCGCCTTCACCTCCGAGCGGACAAATTCGTCCTGCCGCTCGCCAAAGCGGCGGGTCTGATACTCTTCCAGCCGGTTCAGCTTGACCGGCACGATGCCGTGGAAAATCTCGTCCAGCCTTGTCGCCAGATCGGCGCCCAGGTCACGGGCGCGCGATGCCTTCTTACGCACATAGCGCTGGATGGAGGAGATCGGCAGCAACAGCACCGGCACCCCGATGAGCAGGATTAGCGTCCAGCGCCAGTCGATGCTGAAGGCCACGCCCAGCACCGCCACCAACGCCACCAGATCGCGGCCCGCTCCGGTGATCACCGCCTGCCAGACCGAATTGATCGCGCCCACGTCGCTTTGCACCCGCTGCAGCAGCAGCCCCGGCGGGTGCTGCTGGTGAAACGCCGGGTCCTGGCGGATCAGCCGCGCCAGCATGTCCTTGCGCAGATGCGCGGCAGAGGTCTGCGACACCTTGCTCAGCAGCACCTTCTGGGTGACGCTGGAGATCCCGCGCAGGGTGAAGATCGCCAGAAACGCCAGGCTGACCCAGACCAGCGCGGTGGAGTTGCCAGCCACGAACACCAGGTCGAACATCGGCTGCATCATGTAGCCAAGCGCGCCCATGGTGGCGCCCTCGATCAGCATGAAAATCACCGCGATGCCCAAAAGACCAATGTAATGGCGCAGGTATCCGCGCCACAGCCAGCCGAACAGCTCCTTGGAGGATTTATGCGGTTTCCGGCTCATGTCAGCGCTTCCCGGCGGGAAATTCGTGTCATTGCGGGCCTTTCCCTGTCGTTCCTGCGCCATTTAAGCAGGTGGGAAGCAGGGCGCAAGCACTTCGCCGTGACCCTGCGTCCGCGGCAATTGACGCCGGCAGCGGTCCGGCTACTGTGCCGGCATGGATCAACCGCGGCGGCCCCCGGGGCGCGCGCTGTCAGGGAACATCAGGCATGAGCGGACCAGTGAACGTATCGGCAGGGCGGCAGTACCGGGCCATTCCGGGGCCTTCGGTGGTGCCGGACCAGGTGCTGCAGGCGATGCACCGCGCCTCGCCCAACATCTACGCGGGCGAACTGGTGGAGATGACCGCTGGCCTGATCCCGGACCTGCGCCGGGTCGCGCGCACCCAGCATCACGCCGCCATCTATATCGCTAACGGCCACGGCGCCTGGGAGGCGGCCCTGCAGAACACCCTGCAGCCGGGCGATCTGGTGCTGGTGCCCTCCTCGGGCCGCTTTGCCGTCGGCTGGTCGGAAATGGCGGACAGTCTGGGGATCGAAACCCAAGTGCTCGATTTCGGCACCCGTGCCCCCTGGGACATGGCCAGTATTGGTGAGGTGCTGGCTGCTGACACGGACCACCGGATCAAGGCGGTGCTGGGCGTGCATGTGGACACCTCGAGCTCCATCCGCAACGACATACCGGGCCTGCGCCAACTGCTGGATGAGGCAGGCCATCCGGCGCTCCTGATGGCCGATTGCATCGCCTCTCTGGGGTGCGAGCGGTTCGAGATGGACGCCTGGGGCGTTGATGTGATGGTCACCGCCAGCCAGAAGGGGCTGATGATGCCGCCGGGTATCAGCTTCGTGTTCTTCAACGACAAAGCTGCCGCGGCGCGGGCGGCGCTGCCGCGGATCAGCCGCTACTGGGACTGGGCGCCGCGGGCCAACCCGGAGGAGTTCTACCAGTATTTCGGCGGCACCGCGCCCACCCATCACCTCTACGGCCTGCGCGCTGCGCTGGACATGATCCACGGCGAAGGGCTTGATAATGTGTGGAAACGCCATGCTCATCTGGCCCAAACCATCTGGGCCGCCTGTGAGGCCTGGGGCGCAGTGGGCCCGCTGCGGATGAATGTGGCGGACCGCGCCTTGCGCTCCCATGCGGTCACCGCGCTGCACATCGGCGCGCCGGACGGCACCCGCCTGCGCGACTGGGTGGAGCAGAACCTGGGGCTGACCCTGGGCATCGGCCTTGGCATGGCCGCGCCCAAAAGCCCGGAATGGCACGGGTTTTTCCGGCTTGGCCACATGGGGCATGTGAACGGACAGATGGTGATGGGTCTTCTGGGCGGCATTCAAACCGGCCTCACCGCGCTGGAAATCCCGCACGGAACAGGCGCGCTGGAGGCAGCTTCACGGGTACTGGCGGGCCGCTGACGGCCCGGCATCCGCAGCTGGCGGGGCGGGGTCTAGGCCCGTTGTGAATTCAGCCTGATGTCCAGCCTGGTGATGAAATGGTTGATCAGCACGGCCAGCACCAGCACCGGCACCAGACCGTACATCACCCAGACCACAAAGAAGATCCACATCAGGTTGATGCCGGCAAACATGATTGCGGCGGTAAAGAAATCCGGCATGGAGTCCGGCAGTTCAGGGTCACGCATGACAATTCTCCCGGTTATACCTGTTATGGTAGCCCGGCAGGGATGAATGTCCGGTAAAACTGCCGCGATCAGCGAGCTGCCGGCAGGAATCAGCCACCCCGCGCGGCGGCCAGCGCGCTAGGCAGCGCCGCGGCAAAGGCCTCCAGCTCCGCCTCCGGCCCGCAGCTCACCCTTATGCAGCGGTTCTGCGGTTCGGCAAAGGGCATCCGCACAAAGATCCCCTGATCCACCAGCCCGTCCAGCACCGCCTTTGCAAACGCCCCGTCCTGGCCGCAGTCGATGGCCACGAAATTGGTGGCGGAGGGCAGGGCGCACAGCCCGTTCTCTGCCGCAATCTCTGCAATCCGTAGCCGTGCAGCTTCAATCTGCGTCAGCACCTCAGCCAGCCAGTCCTGATCCTGCAGCGCTGCCAGCGCCCCCGCCTGCGCCGCCCGGTTCATGCCGAAATGATTGCGCACCTTGTTGAAGGCGGCGATCAGATCCGGATGGCCAATCGCATAACCCACCCGCGCGCCTGCCATCGCATAGGCCTTGGAAAATGTCCGCATCCGGATCACCCGCACATCATCGGCGCTCACTGGCGCCGCGGTGCCCTCCGGCGCGCATTCCACATAGGCCTCGTCCAGCAGCAGCAGGCAGCCTGCGGGCAGATGGTCCAGCGCCGCCGCAATATCGGCGCCCTTGTGCCAGCTGCCCATCGGGTTGTCCGGATTGGCCAGATAGACGATCTTGGCATCCATCTCCGCCGCCTTGGCAAACAGCGCCTCAAAATCCTCGCGGTCGTCCCTGTAGGGCACCGTGTGGATCACCCCGCCAAACCCCGCCACATGGTAGTTGAAGGTCGGATAGGCCCCCAGCGATGTCACCACCGCATCGCCCGCGCCCACCAGCAGCCGCACCAGGTAGCCCAGCAGCCCGTCAATGCCTTCGCCGACGATAATATGCGCCGGGCTCACCCCGTGATGCGCCGCCAGCGCCTGGCGCAGATCATAGTTCTCCGCATCGCCGTATTTCCAGATCTCCGCCGCGGCCTGCGCCATCGCCTCCACCGCCCGGGGCGAGGGGCCGAAGATGTTCTCATTCGCCCCCAGCCGCGCGGCAAAGCCATGGCCGCGCGCGCGCTCCTGTGTTTCGGGGCCGACAAAGGGCACGGTGGCGGGCAGAGATTGCGCAAGCGGGGTGTAGCGGGGACCAGTCATGGGCGCAGATAAGCGCAAGCATGGTCCTCGGGCAAGGCTTGCGTCACCGCCCCGCCCGGCGCAGTCTGCCCGCGGATTTCAAAGGGATTCTTTCATGCGCATTGCCCTGGCCCTGCTGGCCGCCGCCCTCGGCTACCTCCTGTTCTGGCCGGTGCCGGTCGATCCCATTGCCTATGACCCGCCCGCAACGCCGGGCTTTACCGGCGATTACGCCGAAAACAACGCCCTCAGCGCAGCCGCGCTGGTCCATCTGCCGGACGGAGAGCTGGGGCCTGAGGACATCGCCCAAACCCCGGACGGCGCCATCTACACCACCAGTCTGTCCGGCAACTTCTACCGCATCGACGGTGCGGAACCGGTGCTGGCGGACAAACTCGGCGGCCGCCCGCTAGGGCTCAAGGCAGGCCCCGATGGCGCGCTTTATATCGCCGACAGCTTCCGCGGCATCCTGCGCTGGTCCGGCCCCGGCACGCTGGAGATTGTGGCGGATAGCATCGACAGCGCCCCGATCATCTATGCTAACCAGCTCGACGTGGCGCAGGACGGCACCATCTATTTCTCCAACTCCTCGGACCGCTTCGACCCCGAAACAATGGGCGGCACCAAGCCGACCTCGATCCTGACGATCTGGGAGCAGTCAAACACCGGCTATGTGGCCCGCATCCTCCCCGATGGAACCACAGAGAAAATCGCCGAAGGTTTCGTCTACACCAACGGCATCGCCCTCTCACCTGACGAAGACTTCCTCCTGATCAACGAAACCGGCCGCGCCCGTGTCCACCGCCTCTGGCTCAAGGGGGACCGCACAGGCCAGCAGGAGGTGTTCCTCGATAACCTCCCCGGCTACCCCGACAATCTGGAGGCGCAGGGCGACGGCACCTATTGGCTCGCCTTCGCCAGCCCGCGGGTGCCGTCAGAGAAACTGATGCCGTACCCCTTCCTGCGCAAAGTGATCTGGCGCCTCGGCCCGATGGTGCGCCCGGCCCCCATCCACCGCGGCATGCTGGTGCAGCTGGACGGCCAGGGCAACGTGCTGCGCAGCCTGCAGGACCCGGACGGCCGCCTCGGCGTCACCACCGGCGGCAAGGTGATGGACGGACAGCTTTATGTGATGACCCTCGATTCCCCCTGGTTCGCCCGGATGCCGCTGCAGCCCTGACCTCAGGTAGGGCTGGCATGTCCGCCGGTTCCGGGGCAGGCTGCAGGCAAACCGGATACCAGGGGGAGCAGCCATGAAAAAAGTCACCACCGGCTACAAGGACCACATCGCCTATGTCACGCTTGCCCGCGCGGACAAGCACAACGCGCTGGATGAGGAGATGATCGACTTGATCATCGCCGCAGGCCAGGAGGTGGCACAATCGGACGCCCGCGCGGTGGTGCTTTCGGGTGCGGGCAAGAGCTTCTGCGCAGGCCTCGACATGGCGGCGCTGGCCAGCTTTGCGCAGCGCGACCTCAGCAGCCTGATCATGGAGCGCACCCATGAGGACGCCAACGCCTTTCAGGAGGTGGCGATGGTCTGGCGCCGGGTGCCGGTGCCAGTGATCGCCGCCATCCACGGCGCCTGTTTCGGCGGCGGCCTGCAGATCGCGCTGGGCGCCGACATCCGCATCGCCCATCCGGAGGCGCAGCTGTCGGTGATGGAGATGAAATGGGGCCTGATTCCCGACATGGGCGGTATGGCGCTCTTGCCGCGGCTGCTGCGCTCCGACGTGCTGCGCCGCCTCACCTGGACGGCGGAAAAGGTGGAGGGCCCGCAGGCGCTGGACTGGGGGCTGGTCACCGAACTGGCCGGCAGCCCGCTCAGCCGCGCCAATGAACTGGCCAAGGAAATCGCCGGCAAAAGCCCCTCCGCCGTGCGCGCCGCCAAACGGCTTATTGCCTATGCTGAATCCGGTGCCTCCCAGGCCGAAGTGCTGCTGCGCGAAAGTGCCGAACAGTTGGATCTTATCGGCAAGCCCGACCAGATCGAGGCGGTCGCCGCCCAGCTGCAAAAACGCCCGCCGGAGTTCAGCTGAACCGCTCCAGCCCGGCTTCTTTCTGGTCACAAATACCCATACCCCGGCCCCCGCCAAGCGGTGCCGCTGCCGGGGGGCGGGCCTGCCGCGGGAAAAGGTGTTTACGCTCCGGTAACCTCTTTGGATTCTGCAACAGCGGAATTTCGCCAAATTGTACGGAACCGCGTCCGGACAGGCGGGAAACCGCCGCCCGCCGGCGGGAAAATGCCGCGTAAAACCAGCGCCAATTCCCGTTAACGTTTTGGCAACACCTGGGGGCGAATTCTGCCTTCAGCAGGGCGCGAAGACGGCCAATCCAGCATCTGGAGATCTGCTGACCGGCAGCCCGGCGGGGGTGCCGGGTGGCCGCTTGCACCCTGGGAAACTGCAATAGAACCGGCGGCGGTCAGGGCCCGCAGCCGGACTTCAGAAAGGAGTGAGGCTGATGCAACTGGTTCAGAAGAAATGGTTTATTCTGTTTGAAAGCGGCGGCCTGCTGTCCCGGACCGGGGACCGGATTACCTATTTCTACGACGAAGCGCTGAGCTTCGGAGACCGCGAGGAGGCGCAGCGCTACCTGGCAGTGAACGAGAACAAGGTCAGCTATACGGGGCTGCGCCCCTCGCTGACCCAAGCGGCGTGAGCGGGTGGCTTGCCGCCAGCCGCACGGCGGAACGGCTTGCCGCAAGCGAGGGGAGGATGCCTAGGTCGGCGCGCTGGCTGCTGGCGCTGTCCGGCGTGCTGATCTCGGCCTCGGCGCTGATCTTCTGGGCCTGGCTCGGCGGTGCGGGCCAGGCGCCGGAGGACCAGCCGGGATGGTTCACCCTCACCGCGCTGCGCTTCTTCTGGCTGCCTTTTCTCAGCGGTGCGGGGCTGGTGCTGGCGGTCTGCTGCGCCGGGCGCAACAACGGCTACTGACACGGCCCAGCACAATAAGCCCAACAGAAGAGGCCGCGCCCGGGTGCAGGCGCGGCCTTCTCAATGTCAGCTCTGACAGCTCTTACAGCGAGGCGTCGTAGATCTTGCCAATGTTGGCACCCAGCGCCGCATCGTATTCCGCGTCGGACATCGAAACGTTCAGCCCCTCGGTCAGCGCGCGGCTGAAGGAGGCGATCATCTTGGTGTTCTGCGACAGGCGCGCGCAGGCGTCGTCGGTGGTGTAGCCGCCCGACAGCGCCACAACCCGCACCACATTGGCGTGATCGGCCAGATCATCATAGAGGCCCGCCTTGGACGGGATGGTCAGCTTCAGCGCCACTTTGCTGTCCGCGGGCAGGGCGTCCAGCTGCGCCTTGATCTCCGCCTTCAAGATCTCTTCGGCCTCGGCTTTGGTGGCAGAGTTGATGTCCACTTCCGGTTCGATGATCGGAACCAGGCCCGCGGCCGCGATCTGCTGGCCCACTTCGAACTGCTGGGCGACAACCGCCTTGATGCCTTCGGCATTGGCTTCCTTGACGACAGAGCGCATCTTGGTGCCAAAGATGCCCTTGGCGCCCGCCCGCGCCAGCAGCGCGTCCAGCTCCGGCATCGGCTTCATCATCTGCACGCCGTTGGCCTCATCGGCCAGGCCCTTGTCCACTTTCAGGAACGGCACCACGCCGCAGTTGCCCCACAGGAAGTCCGCGGTCGGCTTGCCGTTAATCTCGCCGTCCATGGTCTTCTCGAACAGGATCGCGCCCAGGATGCGCTCCTTGCCGAAGCTCGGCGAGGTGATGATGCGGGTGCGCATCTTGTGGATCTCGGCGAACATCTCGTCGTCGTTCGAATAGGCGTCCTCGTTCACGCCGTAAAGCGCCAGCGCCTTCGGGGTCGAGCCGCCGGACTGGTCCAGCGCGGCAATAAAGCCCTTGCCGGTTGCGATACGGTCGAGTTGTTCCTGCCGTGTGGAAGCGTCATTGGCCATAATGCGTCACTCTTCTTTGGAATGGTCGGTCTTGGCGCTGTCTATACCGCGAATCCGGCGGGAAACAACGGGGTGTTGCGCTAACGGAAGAAGGATTTCCGCGCATCCCGCGCCATGTTGTAGCGCATCTCCAGATCGGAGATCCGCGCCATCGCCGCCTTGCGCTCTTCCGGATCCGTCAATCCGGCGTATTCGCGGCGTGCCTCAGCCAGCTGCTGCTTCAGCCCGAACTCCTCCGGCACCACGCCCGCCTGCGCCATGATCCGCATACCCGCCGCCAGGCCAGCGTCCACGTGCGCCTCGCTGCTGCGGTCGGGCAGGGGCTTGCCTTCGCCCTCCAGCCCCTGCAGCTGGCCCTCGGCCTGCGCCTTGGTCAGCTGGCGCTCAATCAGGTTGCGGAAGGCGCGGATCATGCGGGCTCCTTTCTTTGCGGCAGCAGCATATCAGTCGCGGCTCAGCCCAGCCAGTCCTTGCGGGTGACGGCATCGTTCAGCGCCAGCAGGTCCTCGCGCAGGTCCGCCAGTGTGACCGGCCCGCCCAGGCACACCCGAACCGCCTCCTGCGGCAGGCCGGAGACGGTGAAGGCATCGCTCGGCATGATGCCGATCTGGCGGCCCGCCATGCGGCCCATCACCTCGGCCCGGCTGGTGCCCCGCGGCAAGGTCAGCCACAGGTTAAAGGCCAGCGGATCGCTGTCGATGAAACAGGCCTGCAGCACCTCCGTTGCCAGCGCCTGCCGCTCTGCCGCAGCCTTGCGGATGAAACGCTGGATCTCCGCCGCGGTTCCGTCCTCGATCCAGCGCCCCAGCAGCGCCAGATTGAGGGGCGACACCATCACATGCATCGACCGGAGCGCCTGGCTGAACTGCCCCAGAACGGCGCGTTTCGGCACCAAAGTATAGGCCAGCCGCAGCCCGGCGCCGAAGCATTTGGAAAGCCCCGCAATATGCCAGCCCAGATCGGGGATCAGGCTGCTGATGGGGGCCGGCGCGCCATTATCGACAAAGCAATAGGCATCATCTTCGATCAGCGGCAGGTCATGCTTTTGCAGCACTGCGGCAATCTCCCGCCGCCGTTTGGCGGTGATGGTCCGAGTGGAGGGGTTCTGCAGCGTCGGGTTCAGATACAGCGCCGCGGGCCAGTCGCTGGTGATGGCCTTTTCCAGCGCGTCCGGCTGAATGCCGTCCTTGTCCCCCGGCAGTCCGATCAGCCGGATCCCCAGCCGCGCCGCGATGGAGCGCAGCCCGGGATAGGTCACCTCCTCGCACAGCACGGTGGACCCCGGCTCGCACAGCACCGTCAGGATCGCATAGAGGCTGGCGTGCGCCCCCGGCGTGATCACCAGCCGGTCCGGCGCGCAGGGCAAGCCGTTGGCCTGCATCCACTCTGCCGCCAGCGCCCGGTCCTGCGGGCTGCCGGTCACCGACTGGTAGCGCAACAGCGGCTGCAGGTTGGCCGAGACATGCTCCAGCCCCTTTTGCATCCGCGCCAGCAAGCCTGGGTCATCCGGTTCCGGCGGCATGTTCATCATCGGGTCTTCTTCCAGCGCCCGGCGCGGGTCGGGGCGTTCCGGCAGCGCCTCCCGGCTGCGCACAAAGGTGCCGCGGCCGACAAAGCTCTCGATGTAGCCGCGCCGCACCGCCTCGGCATAGCCCCGCGACACGGTGGAGAAATCCACCCCCAGCTCCTGCGCCACCCGCCGCTGCGGCGGCAGCCGGTCGCCGGGCGCCAGCACGCCGGCGTCGATGTCGGCGCCGATCGCCTCGGCCAGCTCGATATAGCGGGGCCGGGCGCCGTCCAGACGGGCAGGGGTCCATTGTTTCATCGCCGGGTCTCCGCGAAGGCTTTGTTTCGTGATTGATTGGTTCAATGCAGGAGTGCGGCAATAAATGCAATATCAATGTTTGCATATTGATTGCATTCAATCCGGGAATCACGTTATCAGGCGGCGGAACCCAAGGAGACGCGCGATGACCCAAGCGGACGTTCTGGAAGAGAACCAGCGGGAGCTGAAACCAGCTTTGCTGAAGGGGCTGCGGCTGCGCTGCCCGAACTGCGGCGGCGGCAAGCTGCTGCACAGCTATCTCAAGGTGAACGACAGCTGCACCGAATGCGGCCAGGAGCTGCATCACCAGCGCGCCGACGACGGGCCGGCCTATCTGACCATCCTGGTGGTGGGCCACATCCTCGGCTTTGCGCTGCACATCGTCTACACCCAGCTGCGCCCGGACCCCTGGACGCTGGCGATCATCATGTCGGTGATCACGGTGGGGGCCTCGCTGTACCTGCTGCCGCGGATGAAGGGGCTGGTGGTGGCCTATCAGTGGGCCAAGCGGATGCACGGATTCTGAGCCGGGCAAAACCATTCAACTAAAATGCAAAAGGCGGGCCAGCGGCCCGCCTTTTCTTGTATTTTCCCTGCGCCGCCTTGGCGGCGCCGGGCCCAACGGGTGCTGCTCATGTGTCATGAGCAAAGCAGCGGGCGGGAGAACCCCGCCTGCCGGGGATTACACCAGCCGCGAGGCTTCCTTGGCCGCGCGGACGAAATCGTCGAACAGCGGGTGCGGCGCAAAGGGTTTGGATTTCAGCTCCGGGTGGAACTGCACGCCGATAAACCACGGGTGGTCTTTCCACTCCACGATCTCCGGCAGGCGGCCGTCCGGCGACATGCCGGAGAAGCTGAGGCCGCATTTTTCCAGCTGTTCCTGATACTTGGTGTCGACCTCATAGCGGTGGCGGTGGCGCTCCTCGATATGGGTGCTGCCATAAACTTCCGCCACTTTGGAGCCTTCCTCCAGCGCCGCGTCATAGGCGCCAAGGCGCATGGTGCCGCCCTTGTCGTCGCCGACTTTACGCTCGACGGTCATGTTGCCCTGCACCCATTCCTTCAGGTGGTAGACAACCGGCTCAAAGCGCTTCTTGCCGGCCTCGTGGTCGAACTCCTCGGAGCCCGCCTCGGAAATGCCCGCCACGTTGCGCGCGGCCTCGATCACCGCCATCTGCATGCCGAGGCAGATACCCAGGTAAGGCACCTTGTTCTCGCGTGCATACTGCGCTGCCTTGATCTTGCCCTCGGTGCCGCGCTCGCCAAAGCCGCCTGGCACCAGGATCGCGTGGTAGCCCTGCAGGTAGGGAGCGGCGTCTTCCTTGTCAAAGAGCTCCGCATCGACCCATTCGATCGAGACCTTGACCCGGTTCGACATGCCGCCGTGGGTCAGCGCCTCGGCGATGGATTTATAGGCGTCTTCCAGCTGGGTGTATTTGCCGACAATGGCTACCTTCACTTCGCCCTCGGGGTTGTAGATGCGGTCGGCCACATCTTCCCAGCGCTCCAGGTTCGGTTTCGGGGCAGGGGCGATGCCGAAGGCATCGAGCACCGCCTGGTCCAGCCCCTCGCGGTGATAGGCCAGCGGTGCCTCGTAGATGGATTTCAGGTCCTGTGCGGCAATCACAGAGTCAGCGCGCACGTTGCAGAACAGCGCCAGCTTCTCGCGTTCCTTGACCGGAATCGGGCCCTCGGAGCGGCAAACCAGAATGTCGGGCGCCAGGCCGATGGAACGCAGCTCCTTCACCGAGTGCTGGGTCGGCTTGGTCTTCAGCTCGCCGGAGGCCTTGATATAGGGCAGCAGGGTCAGGTGCATGAAGATGCATTCGCCGCGCGGCTTGTCCTGGGCGAACTGGCGGATCGCCTCGAAGAAGGGCAGGCCCTCGATGTCGCCGACGGTGCCGCCGATCTCGCAGAGCATGAAGTCGACCTCATCCTCGCCGATGGAGATGAAGTCCTTGATTTCGTTGGTGACGTGCGGAATGACCTGGATGGTTTTGCCGAGGTAGTCGCCGCGGCGCTCCTTCTCCAGCACGTTGGTGTAGATGCGGCCCGACGAGATCGAGTCGGTCTTGCGCGCCGGAACCCCGGTGAAGCGTTCGTAATGGCCGAGGTCCAGGTCGGTCTCGGCGCCGTCATCGGTCACGAACACCTCGCCGTGCTCAAACGGGCTCATGGTGCCCGGATCGACGTTCAGATAGGGATCCAGCTTGCGCAGGCGGACCGAGTAGCCCCGCGCCTGCAGAAGGGCGCCAAGTGCCGCCGAAGCCAGGCCTTTGCCCAGGGATGAAACAACACCGCCGGTGATGAAGATAAAACGCGCCATATGTGTTCGGCTGCCCCCGTGAGAAGTCAGATTTCAGCTGCCCGGCGGTGATTGGAATCAGTCCAAAAACCGCTGCATCACGGGACTTCATATATAAAGGATTCGCACGAAATGCGCAAGGGAACCGCAAGATGCTGTTGCGGTTCCTAAAACCCTCTCAAGGTGTAGTGGATCAGTCTGCGCTGGGAACCAGCGGAGCGTTGTCGCCCTCGGAAGGCGGCAGAAGATCGCTGCCCAGCGGTGCCGCCGGGGCTTCGGGTGCCTCGCCTGTTTCGCTCTGCGGCACGCCGATGCGGTCGGCAACAGAGGAGCCCGCGGATTTCTGCGCGGCCATGATGGTCAGGGTGATCGAGGTGCAGATGAAGGCAATTGCCAGCAGCCAGGTCACCTTGCTGAGCGCGGTTGCCGCCGCGCGGCCGGAGATCGCGCCGCCGCCGCCGCCGCCCATGCCAAGGCCGCCGCCTTCGGAGCGCTGCAGCAGAACCACGGCGATCAGGCCGAGAGCCAGAAGAAGATGGATGATCAGAACAACGTTTTCCATGGGTCCCTGCGGCGGTTGGCTAAGTACCGGGCGGTAAATAGGCAAGATTGCCCGGGGGGGCAAGGGCGGAGTTTGCCGGTTTCGGAGAGTTTGCGGCCGGAGCAGTTGCTTGCATGGAGCTTTGAAACTCCGGATCGCTTTGCGATCCGGTTCGCGCCCGGCCCCGCCCCCCAGGGCGGGCGCGAAATACTGTACCGTTTCAGAGAGATGCGAGGCTTGCTGGGTGTCCGGACGTTCCGCCATGCAGCACTGCGCCCACCCCCGGTGCCGGGCGCGAACCTGTTGTCCCGGATGGAATGCGACGTCACGCAACGTGATTGTTTGCATCAGGAAACGTGACTGGACAGCAGCCCCCGCGCGGGCGCAGCATGGGGTATGCCTCATGACCATTCCGACCACCCGCACGCCCTTTTGCCGCCTGATCCTGCCCTGCGGGTGAAGGCGCTGGAGACGATTCTCACCGAAAAGGGCCTGATCGACCCCGCCGCGCTGGAGGAGATCATCGACACCTATCAGAACAGGATCGGCCCGCAGAACGGTGCCAGGGTGGTGGCCCGTGCCTGGAGTGAGCCGGAGTTCAAGGCGGCGCTGCTGGCGGATGCCGATCCGGTGCTGGCGGAGCTGGGATATTACGGCCGCCAGGGTGAGCATATGGTGGTGGTGGAGAATACGCCCCAACAGCACAATATGGTCGTGTGTACCTTATGCAGCTGCTACCCGTGGCCGCTGCTGGGCATTCCGCCGGGCTGGTATAAATCCGATGCCTACCGCGCCCGCGCGGTGCGCGAGCCGCGCAAGGTGCTGGCGGAGTTCGGGGTGACGCTGCCACCGGAGGCCGCGGTGCGGGTCTGGGATTCGACGGCAGAGGTCCGCTATCTGGTGCTGCCGATGCGGCCCGGCGGCACTGAGGGGCTGAGCGAGGACGAATTGGCTGCGCTGGTCACCCGTGACAGCATGATCGGCACTGGATTGGCAAAAATGCCGGGGGAGTTGCCGTCATGACCCGGGTGCATGACATGGGCGGGCGATTCGGTGATGGGCCGGTTAAGCCTGAGGCCGAAGGCGCACCGGTCTTTGCCGAGGACTGGCATGCCCGTGCGCTGGCGGTGACGCTGGCCTGCGGCGCGCTGGGGCAGTGGAACATCGACACCTCGCGTCATGCCCGCGAGCGGCTGTCGCCCAAGGATTACACGCGCTTTTCCTATTACGAGAAATGGATTTCGGCGTTGGCGGACCTCCTGGTCGAGAAGGGTGTGCTGACGCGGGACGACCTGCAGGGCAAGGGGGCTGCCGGGCTGCACGCGCTGGCGGAGCGGGCGCTTAAGGCGGAGAACGTCGCCGCAGCGCTGGCCAAGGGCGGGCCTGCGGACCGGGAGGGCGGGCCGGCGCCGCTGTTCACCCCCGGCCAGGCGGTACGGGCGCGAATCCCTGCGGATAACGCGCTGGTCGATGGCGGCCACACCCGGCTGCCGCAATACGCTGCCGGGGTGCAGGGCTATATCCTGCGGCTGCATGGCACCCATGTCTTGCCCGACAGCAGCGCCCATGGGCTGGGAGAGGCGCCGGAGCCGCTCTATGCGGTGCGCTTTCATGCCAGTTCCTTGTGGGCGCATGCAGAACACCCCGAGGACGAAGTGGTGCTGGATCTGTGGCAGAGCTATCTGGAGCCGCTATGAGTACCTGTCCTGAGGTTGCAGCACCGGAGCCTGTCTTTGCCGAACCCTGGCATGCGCAGGTCTTTGCGCTGACGGTGCATCTGAATGAGGCCGGGCGGTTCAGCTGGGGCGACTGGGTGGAGCGGTTTTCCGCGACGCTCAAGCGCCATGGGTTGAGCCGTGAATTGGATGGCGGCGAGGATTACTTCCGCGCCTGGCTGGAAACGCTGGAGGTGTTTCTGGCCGAGGACGGCGCGGCCTCGCGTGCCGAGGCCGAAGTGATGCGCAGCCGCTGGGAGGAGGCATATCTGAGCACGCCGCATGGCGCGCCGGTACGGCTGCAGGGCTGAAGGCGCGCAGCTTTGGCCGCCGGGGCCGCTTGCGGGCCGGGGCGGTTTCTTCTTGCCGGTACTGTTGTTTCGTTCGTTCCGTTCGGGTGTTGCGCTGTGTCCCGGTTAAGGGGGCGGCGCCGCCGGGGTGGAGGTGGACAGACCCCGCCGGGGGCCTGCTCGGACAGGATATCCTGGACGACCCCCTTTTTATCAGGGCCGGTCTCCGGGTGTTGCCCATTCAGCCGCACAGATGCCTGGGCCTCGTATCATGGCCCCGCGCGCGGGAACCATGGCTGGGGGATCGCGATCTGATTGCAGTGTGGCATAGGGAAATGAGGATCGCGTGAAGGCACCGTACGCTGGGTATGCAACACCCCGCTGTTTGCCGCGATTTTTTCGTGACGCTGAGGGCGGGCGCCTGCCTGCGGGGTGGCGCTGCAACGGCTGTGTATGGCAGTTTATTCCTGCTGCGCCCGTACGAGTTTGCAATGGAGTACTGCACCTGCGAAAGCGCCAGCCCGTGCGGGCGGGCAGGCGCTGGCCCGGCGCCTGCGGCTTGATTCCGGGCGGGGAAGGTGCTGTGCCCCATGAATTAGCGCCAACTGCGGCGAATTTGCGGTTCCACTGCCTGCGCAGCATCGCTATATGAGCGTGGGTTTGAACCAGACTGTAAAGGACCGGATATGGCCAATGTCGTCGTAGTCGGCGCCCAGTGGGGCGACGAAGGGAAAGGCAAGATCGTGGACTGGCTGAGCGAGCGCGCTGACGTGATCGCCCGCTTCCAGGGCGGCCATAACGCCGGCCACACGCTGGTCATTGACGGCAAGGTCTACAAGCTGCACGCGCTGCCCTCGGGCGTGGTGCGCGGCGGCAAGCTGTCGGTTATCGGCAATGGCGTGGTGCTGGACCCCTGGCACCTGATGAAGGAAATCGCGACGGTTCAGGAGCAGGGCGTGGAAATCACCCCGGAGACCCTGATGATCGCCGAGAACACGCCGCTGATCCTGCCGCTGCACGGCGAACTGGACCGGGCGCGCGAAGAGGCGGCCTCCAAGGGCACCAAGATCGGCACCACCGGCCGCGGCATCGGCCCGGCCTATGAGGACAAGGTGGGCCGCCGTGCGATCCGCGTTGCCGACCTGGCCGACGAGGCGACCCTGATTGCCCGCGTTGACCGCGCGCTGCAGCACCATGATCCGCTGCGCAAGGGCCTGGGCGTTGACCCGGTCGACCGCGACGCGCTGATCGCCCAGCTGAAAGAGATTGCACCGCAGATCCTGCCGTTTGCGGCACCGGTCTGGAAGGTGCTGAACGAGAAGCGCAAATCCGGCAAGCGGATCCTGTTTGAAGGCGCGCAGGGCGCACTGCTGGACATTGATTTCGGCACTTACCCGTTTGTGACCTCCTCGAACGTGATTGCAGGACAGGCGGCGACCGGTGTCGGCATCGGCCCGGGTTCGATCGATTACGTGCTGGGCATCGTCAAGGCCTATACCACCCGTGTCGGCGAAGGCCCGTTCCCGACCGAGCTGCTGAACGCGGAAGGCAAGCCGGACGCCGATGGCGAGCGCCTGGGCACCCGCGGCCATGAGTTCGGCACCACCACCGGCCGCCAGCGCCGCTGCGGCTGGTTTGATGCCTGCCTGGTGCGCCAGACCTGCGCCACCTCCGGCATCAACGGCATTTCGCTGACTAAGCTGGACGTGCTGGACGGGTTCGAGACCCTGAAGATCTGCACCGGCTATGAGCTGGACGGCGAGCATCTGGATTACCTGCCGACCGCGGCTGACCAGCAGGCCCGCTGCACACCCATCTATGAGGAAATGCCGGGCTGGAGCGAGTCCACCGAGGGCGCGCGCAGCTGGAACGATCTGCCCGCCAACGCGATCAAATACGTGAAGCGCGTGGAAGAGCTGATCGAGTGCCCGGTCGCACTCTTGTCCACCAGCCCGGAGCGGGACGACACCATCCTGGTCACCGACCCGTTTGCCGACTGATGGCTGACAAGCAAGGCCTGAGCTACAAGGCCCGGCGGCGCTGGGCCCTGGTCATCCTGCTGGTGGGGATGCCGGTTTACATCGTGGCCGCAGTCACGGTGATGAACTGGCTCGACCGGCCGCCCCTGTGGCTGGAGCTGATCGTCTATGTGGCGCTGGGCATCGTCTGGGTGCTGCCGTTCAAGTTCGTGTTCCGCGGCGTCGGCAAGGAAGACCCGGACGCCGGGAAGACTGACCCGGAGAAATAAGGGGAGGGGCGCTGCCCCTCTTGACCTGAAGGTCAATTCACCCCGGAGTATTTCTGCAAAGAAGAAACAGGCCCTTGGTCTGAAACTGAAAAAGGCGGCCCGCGGGGCCGCCTTTTCTGTTTCTGCTGTCCGGGGATCAGCCCGCGGCGCGCTTGGGTTTGAAGCCGATGTCGCCGGAGGCGGTGAACTGGCCGTTGCCGGAGCGTTCGATCTTGCCGTCGCGCAGGAGCTGGCCGAAGGAGCGCAGCCCGTCCTCGCGGTTGAAGTCGCTGCTGCCGGCGCTGCGCACCTTGTTCATCAGTTGCGGGCGCGAGAAGTGGTCGCGGCCTTCGACAAAGCTCATGTAGGCGGCGGCGGCCTCCAGCAGTTCATGCAGCTCAGCCGCGCCGCGTTCTTCGGCATAGGCGGCAAAACCGCTGCCGCCTGCCTCTGCGTCATTGCCCAGAACCGCGGCTGACACCCGGCGCGGGCGCACCGGCTGGGGGGCCGCAGCGGCAGGGGCCGCGGCTGCACCTTCGTCGATGCGCTGCTCGGCCACCAGTTTCAGCGGCGCCGGGCGCGCGGCCGGGCTGGCCGGACGCGCCGAGACGCCCTGGCGGGCTTCGGGCCGGGCTTCGGGGCGGCGCGGGCGCACCACGCTGGCGAGGTCGTCGCGGTAAGGCTTGGCCTCGTCGCTGGCGCTGCCGGCGTCCGGGCCGTCAGCCTTGGTGGCGGCGACGGCGCCGCGCAGCTGGCTGTAGGCCTCAAGCGAGGAGGCGGTTTCCGGGTCTTCCAGCTTTTCGTCGGCGGCGGCCATCAGCCGGGAGACGTCGCTGTCGGCCAGGCCGGGCGCAGCCACCGGATCCGCCGCCTCTGCCGCATCGGCATCATCCTCAAGGGAAGCTTCAGCGGAGTCTTCGGCAGCAGGCTGTTCGGACGCGGCCAGGATCTCAGCCTCCACCTCGGCCAGTTCCCGCATCAGGTCGGCCTCGTCCTCGTCGGAGAGGATGGGCTGTTCGGGCTCTGCGTCTGCCGGAGCCGGGGTGTCTTCTGTCTCTTGCAGCTGGCCGGAGGCAACGGCCTGGTCGAGGACCGCGCGCTTGATCTTGGTGATGCGGACGCGGGCCGGTTTCGGTGCCGGGGCTTCTTCTTCCCCGGCCGGCTGGCTGGAGCTGTCCTCTGCGCTGTCCTCATCAAGGCCTGCGAAGAGACCGTCTTCGGCTTCGGCTTCGTCTTCGCCGCTGTCATCGCCTGCGGAGGCTTCCTCGGTGTCCGCGTCTTCTGCTTGGGCTGCTTCGGCAGCGGCGCTGTTCAGGTCCAGGCGGTCCAGGGCGCGGGCGATCTCGTCGTCGGCCTCGTCATCGAAATCCGGTGCGCCGTCATCTTCCAGCAGGGCCGCGGAGATGTCCTCAGCGGCGCCATCCAGCACGTCATCGGCGTGCTCGTCTTCGCTGAAATCCTCTTCGGGGGTCTGGGCGACCACGGCGCGGATGCGTTGCAGCTTGGCGGCGATGCTGTCGGCGGCGGAGGCGGCTGCCGGGGCCGCAGTCTCGACCTCTTCGGCCTCTGCCTGCGGCTCTTCCGCCTCTACTGCCGCTTCGGTGAAATCTGCCTCGGCTTCGGTCACTTCCAGCAGTTCGACGGCGGGGGCAGGCTCTTCTTCGCTTGCGGTGCCGAGCACAGCGGCGATGGCTTCTTCGGCTTCGGCTTCGGC